>NZ_JBICWR010000006.1:0-280762 GCF_043199855.1 Streptomyces sp. NPDC048521 | reverse complement strand
ACCGGCAGAAGCCCCACGGCGCTGTTCCGCTCGGCCCCGCCGGCCAACGGCAACGGCAACCCCCTCAGGGGCGCGGGGAACTGCGCGAAGGCCCACGACGGACCCGCACCCGGCTACCGGCAGAAGCCCCACGGCGCTGTTCCGCTCGGCCCCGCCGGCCAACGGCAACGGCAACCCCCTCAGGGGCGCGGGGAACTGCGCGAAGGCCCACGACGGACCCGCACCCGGCAACCGGCAGAAGCCCCACGGCGCCCCTCCGCACAGCCCGCGTCGGCACCCCGCTCGGCCCGCTCAGCCCACCGCAGCGACCAGCGCCCGCATCACCCGTAGATCCTCGCCCATCTCCGGATGCCACTGCACCCCGAGCGCCCAGCCCCGGTCCGCCGGCAGCTCGACCGCCTCCACCGTGCCGTCCGCCGCGTAGGCCGACGGCACCAGTCCCTCGCCGAGTCGCTCCACCGCCTGATGGTGGTACGTCGGCACCGTCAGCTCCTCCGGGACGATCCCGGCGTACCGCGTGCCCGGTACCGGCTTCACCGGGTGCCCGCCGAACACCCCGACCACCTCCGCGTGCCCGTCCAGGTGCTGGACGAGGGTCCCGCCGAGGGCCACGTTCAGCAGCTGCATGCCCCGGCAGATCCCCAGCACCGGCACGTCCGCGGCGAGGGCCGCGTCGATCAGGGCGAGCTCCCAGGCGTCCCGCTCCGGCGCCGGAGGGCCCGTACGAGGAGAGCGCTCGGCGCCGTAGCGCGCCGGGTCGACGTCCGGGCCGCCCGCGATCACCAGCCCGTCGAGCCGGGCGACCGCGGCCTGCGCGTGCCCCGGTGCGTCCGGCGGAAGCATCGCCGCCAGCCCCCCGGCCCGCTGCACCAGCCGGGGATACGCGGCCGGCAGCAGCGTCGCCTCCAGCTCCCACACGCCCCAGCGCGCACCGCTCTCCAGATAGGTGCTCACACCGATCAGTGGTCGTCCGGTCATCCCGCCCTCCCCGGAAGTCAAAGGTTCGCCTCCATACCTTTACGTCGGCACCGTTACGCCAGGAACCCCCGCAGCAGGGCCGCCGTACCCGCGCAGTGCTCACGCATCATCTCCCGCGCCCCGTCCGCGTCCCCGTCCAGCACCGCCTCCACCAGCGCGGTGTGCTGCCGCTGGGAGTGCTCGAGGTTGCGCACCAGCAGCGGAATGCAGTCGAGCAGGTCGTTGACCGTCGCCCGGACCGCCGCGTACTGCGCGGTCAGGGAGGGTGAGCCGCACAGCTCGGCGAGCGTCAGGTGCAGCAGCGTGTCCAGGCGCCGGTAGTCGCCGAGCGGGGCATCGTGGGTGCGGTCCAGCGCCTCGCGCAGCCGGCCGCCCTGCTCGTCCGTCAGCCCGTGCGCCGCGCACAGCCCGGCCGCGCCCACCTCCAGCACCTCCCGGAAGCGCAGCACGTCCTCGATGTCGACCTCGGCGATGCGCCGCCGCAGCTCGTCCTCGCCGCCCGCGTCCGCGCGCGGCAGCACGAACGTCCCGCCGTAGCGTCCGCGCCGTGCCTCCACCAGCCCCTGGTCCTGCAGCACCTTCAGCACCTCGCGCAGGGTCACCCGGCTGACCCCGAGCCGCTCCGCCAGCTCCCGCTCGGCCGGCAGCCGTTCGCCGCCCGGCACCAGGCCGAGGCGGACGACCTGCAGGATCTGCTCCAGCGCCTCCTCGAAGCCGTTGCCCGCGCGCACCGGCCGCAGCACCGGGGCGAGCCGGTCACCCACCCCCTGCCCCGCCACGCCCCGCGCCATCCGCCGTGCCCCCTTCCCAAGCAATGGTCCTCGGCCATACCTTATGGCTCCCGGCCCGGCCGAAAAAGCGCGAAGGCGCCGAAGGAGGCTCTCCCGTGGCAGACCGCACCGCCCCGCTCAGCGTCGAGGAACTGCACGCCCTGGTCGCGAGCGGTGAGATCGACACTGTCGTCCTGGCCTTCCCCGACCTGCAAGGACGCCTCCAGGGCAAGCGGTTCGCCGCCCGCTTCTTCCTCGACGAGGTCCTGCACCACGGCACCGAGGGCTGCAACTACCTCCTCGCCGTGGACACCGAGATGAACACGGTCGACGGCTACGCGATGTCCTCCTGGGACCGCGGCTACGGCGACTTCGCCATGCACCCCGACCTGGCCACCCTGCGCCGCATCCCCTGGCACCCCGGCACCGCCCTGCTCGTCGCCGACCTCGCCTGGAACGACGGCTCCCCGGTCGTCGCCGCCCCACGCCAGATCCTGCGCCGCCAGCTCGACCGGCTCGCCGAACTCGGCTACACCGCCCAGGTCGGCACCGAGCTGGAGTTCATCGTCTTCAAGGACAGCTACGAACAGGCCTGGGACGCGAACTACCGGGGCCTGACCCCGGCCAACCAGTACAACATCGACTACTCGATCCTCGGCACCGGACGCATCGAGCCGCTGCTGCGCCGCCTGCGCAACGACATGGCCGGCGCCGGCCTCACCGTGGAGTCGGCCAAGGGCGAGTGCAACCCCGGCCAGCACGAGATCGCCTTCCGCTACGACGAGGCCCTGCGCACCTGCGACCAGCACGCCCTGTACAAGACCGGCGCCAAGGAGATCGCCGCCCAGGAAGGCGTCTCGATCACCTTCATGGCCAAGTACAACGAGCGCGAGGGCAACTCCTGCCACATCCACCTCTCGCTCGCCGACGCCGACGGCCACAACGCCATGGCCGGGCCCGACGGGATGTCCGACGTGATGCGGCACTTCCTCGCCGGACAGCTCGCCGCCCTCCGCGACTTCTCCCTCCTCTACGCCCCCAACATCAACTCCTACAAGCGGTTCCAGCCCGGCTCCTTCGCCCCCACGGCAGTCGCCTGGGGCCACGACAACCGCACCTGCGCCCTCCGCGTGGTCGGCCACGGCCGGTCCCTGCGCTTCGAGAACCGCCTCCCCGGCGGCGACGTCAACCCGTACCTCGCCGTCGCCGGAATCGTCGCGGCCGGCCTGTACGGCATCGAGCAGAAGCTCGAACTCCCCGAGCCCTGCCCCGGCAACGCCTACACCGCGGACTTCGCGCACGTCCCGACCACCCTGCGGGAGGCCGCCGGACTCTGGGAGAACAGCCCGATCGCCGAGGCCGCCTTCGGCGACGAGGTCGTGGCCCACTACCGCAACATGGCGCGCGTCGAGCTGGAGGCCTTCGACGCCGCGGTCACCGACTGGGAGCTGCGCCGCTCCTTCGAACGCCTGTGAAAGGTCACCACGTGTCCGACCCGCACGAGCTGAAGGTCCTCAACCCCGCCACCGAGGAGGTCGTCGCCACCGTCCCCGCCGCCACCGCGCAGGACGTGGACGCCGCCGTCGTACGGGCCGCACGCGCCCAGCGCACGTGGGCCGCCCTCGCCCCCGCCGACCGGGCCCGGTTGCTCCGCCGGTTCGCCGACGTCGTCGACGCCCACATCGAGGACCTCGCCCTGCTGGAGGTCCGCGAGGCCGGCCACACCGTCGGCAACGCCCGCTGGGAGGCCGGCAACGCCCGCGACCTGCTGCTGTACGCGGCCGGCGGTGCCGAGCGCCTCCTCGGCCAGCAGATCCCGGCCCCCGGCGGCTGGGACGTCACCTTCCACGAACCCCTGGGCGTGGTCGGCGTGATCGCCCCGTGGAACTTCCCGATGCCGATCGCCGCCTGGGGCTCCTTCCCGGCACTCGCGGCCGGCAACGCGGTCGTCCTCAAGCCCGCCGAGACGACCCCGCTCACCGCGCTCCGGCTCGCCGGACTGGCCCTGGAGGCGGGCCTGCCCGAGCACCTCTTCCAGGTGCTGCCCGGCTACGGCCACACCGCCGGACGCGCTCTCGTGGACCACCCGGACGTGGCCAAGATCGTGTTCACCGGTTCCACCGGCACCGGCCGCGAGGTCATGGAGCGCTGCGCCCGCCTGGTCAAGCCGGTCACCCTCGAACTCGGCGGCAAGAGTCCCAACGTCGTCTTCGCCGACGCCGACCTCAAGGCCGCCCTCGATCCCTTCTCCTTCCTGGACAACTCCGGCCAGGACTGCTGCGCCCGCACCCGCATCCTCGTCCAGGAGGCGGTGTTCGAAGAGGCCCGCGACTTCCTCGCCGACGCGCTGGCCGCCGTCGTCGTGGGCGACCCGGCCGACGAGCGGACGCAGATGGGCCCGCTGATCTCGCGCCGGCAACTGGACCGCGTACGGTCCTTCGTCCCCGAGAACGCCCCGGCCCTGCGCGGCAGCGCCCCCGCAGGACCCGGCTTCTGGTTCCCGCCGACCGTGCTCACCGGGGAGCGGCACGACAGCGAGGCGGCCCGCGAGGAGATCTTCGGCCCCGTCGCCGTCCTCCTCCCCTTCACCGACGAGGAGGACGCGATCCGCCTCGCCAACGACACCCCCTACGGCCTCTCCGGCTCCATCTGGACCCGGGACGTCGGCCGCGCCCTGCGCGTCTCCCAGGCCGTCCGCGCGGGCAACCTGTCCGTCAACTCCCACTCCAGCGTCCGCTACTGGACCCCGTTCGGCGGCTTCAAGCAGTCCGGCCTCGGCCGCGAACTCGGCCCCGACGCCCTGACCGCCTTCACCGAGACCAAGAACGTCTTCATCAGCACGGAGGGCCCCGCACAGTGACCGACACCATCGTCTGCCGCCGCCTGGTCGGCCGTACCGCAGTCGTCACCGGAGCCGGCAGCGGCATCGGTCTCGCCACCGTCCGCCGGCTCGCCACCGAAGGCGCCCACGTGGTCTGCGCGGACATCGACGAGACCGCGGGCAAGGCCGCCGCCGACGAGGTCGGCGGACTCTTCGTGAAGGCCGACGTCACCGACCCCGAGCAGGTCGAGGCCCTCTTCAGGACCGCCTACGACACCTACGGCAGCGTCGACGTCGCCTTCAACAACGCCGGCATCTCACCGCCCGACGACGACTCCATCCTGGAGACCGGCCTGGAGGCCTGGCAGCGAGTCCAGGAGGTCAACCTCACCTCCGTCTACCTGTGCTGCAAGGCCGCCATCCCCTACATGCGCCGCCAGGGCAAGGGCTCCATCATCAACACCGCCTCCTTCGTGGCCCGGATGGGCGCGGCCACCTCCCAGATCTCCTACACGGCCTCCAAGGGCGGTGTGCTCGCCATGTCCCGCGAACTGGGCGTGCAGTTCGCGAGGGAGGGCATCCGGGTGAACGCCCTGTGCCCCGGCCCGGTCGACACCCCGCTCCTGCGGGAGCTGTTCGCGAAGGACCCGGAGCGGGCCGCCCGCCGCCTCGTCCACATCCCGGTCGGCCGGTTCGCCCGGGCCGAGGAGATCGCCGCCGCCGTCGCCTTCCTGGCCAGCGACGACTCCTCCTTCGTCAACGCCACCGACTTCCTGGTGGACGGCGGGATCTCCGGCGCGTACGTCACACCCCTGTAGGGACAAAGGTGTACGGTCCGCGCCTATGCGACAGCATCTCGCGTGGATCCTGGCGGCGGCCGCCACCCTGGCGGCCGCGCCCGGCACAACGACGACGGCCCCTCACACGTGCCCCGCGCTGTCGGGCACCTGGTACGGCGACAACCGCACGCACCTCCAGCAGGTCATCGACGCGTACGGCACCTGCTCCGGGCACACGGGTGCCGTCGCCGCCTTCGACTGGGACAACACCGTCACCAAGAACGACGTCACCGACGCCACCCTCTCCTGGGCCCTGCGCCACGACCGCCTGCTGCGCCCCGCCCGCTGGAAGGACACCAGCGCCTGGCTGACGGACGCCGCCGACCGCGCCCTCGCGGCCGCCTGCGGCACCGGCGCGCCCGTGCCCCTGCGCACCTCGGCCCACCCCCGCTGCACCGACGAGATCGTGCAGATCCGCGAGAACGGCACCACCATGAGCGGAGCCCCCGCCTTCGCCGGCCGCTGGAACCACCGGCACACGGTCCCGCAGTACGCCTGGGTCCCGCAGCTCTTCGCCGGCCGTACCCCGGCCGAACTCGCCTCCTACGCCCGGTCCGCCCGCCGAGAGGCCCTGGCCGCCCCGATCGGCGCGACCCGCACCCTCGGCACCCACACCGTTCCCGCCTACGTCCGCTACTACGACCAGCAACGCGACCTGATCCGCACCCTCCACCGGGCCGGATTCCGGGTCTATGTCGTCTCGGCGGGCTCCGAACCCGTCACCGAGGTCTGGTCGCGGGCGGTCGGCGTCGACGCGGCGCACACCATCGCCATCCGCTCGGTCCTCGACCACCGGGGCCGGATCACCGTCGCGAACGAGGGCTGCGGCGGCGTCCCCGCGAGCCGGGGTGCGGTGATCCCGTACATCGACGGCAAACGCTGCTGGATCAACCAGGAGGTGTACGGCGTCCAGGGCGCGCGGGCCTGGAAACGGCAGCCCTGGAAACGGCGGCCCGCCCTCGCGGCCGGTGACGCCGACACCGACGTCACCTTCGTCCAGGACGCCACCGGCGCCCACGTCGTGATCAACCGCAACAAACCCGAGCTGATGTGCCGGGCGTACGCCGACGCGGACGGCCGCTGGCTGGTCAACCCCATGTTCCTCGACCCGCTGCCGCGCAGACCCGAGCCCTACCCCTGCTCGACCACGGCCTACACGGCCCCCGACGGCACGCACGGACCCCTCCGGGGCACGGACGGCTCGCCGATGCCGGACCAGGCGGACACGGCCTACTGACGGGCCGTTCAGAGGAAGGTGTGCCCCTCACCCCGGTAGGTGGGCACGGTCGCCGTGACCGTGTCGCCCTCGATCAGGTGCAGCGCGTCGAACCGCTCGCACAGCTCGCCCGCCTTGGCGTGCCGGAACCACACCTTGTCGCCGATCAGCAGGTCGTCGGCGGGGGAGCCGAGCAGCGGGGTCTGCACCTCGCCGGGACCCTCCTGCGGGTCGTACGCCAGACCCTCCGGCAGGTACGGCACCGGCAGCCGGTCGGGACCGGCGGCGCCGGACGCCGGGTAGCCGCCGCCGAGCACGGTGACCACACCGACGCCGGGCCGCCGTACGACCGGCTGGGCGAAGAGGGCGGCCGGACGGCCCGTGAACGACGTGTAGTTGTCGAAGAGGCGCGGCACGTACAGCCCCGAACCGGCCGCTATCTCCGTCACCGCGTCCTCGGCGGCGGTGTGCTGCACACTGCCGGTGCCGCCGCCGTTGACGAACTCCAGGTCCGGGACGACCGCGCGCACCGCGCGCACCACGGCGGCCCGGCGCTCGGCCAGCTCCCGCCGGGCCGCGGTCTGCATCAGCCGGATCGCCCGCGAGCGCAGCGGCCGCCCGGCCACCGCGTCCCCGACCCCGGCGATGTGTCCCTCGTACGCCATGACGCCCACCAGCCGGAATCCCGGCCGCCGGGCCACCGACCGGGCCAGCTCGGCGAGTTGGGCGGGGGAGTGGAGCGGCGAGCGCCGTGCCCCCACCCGGACCCGTCCGCCGAGCAGCCGCAGCGAGGTGTCCAACTCCAGGCAGACGCGCACCACTTCACGGCCACCGCCGCGGGCGGCGTCGATGAGGTCGAGCTGGGCCGGGTCGTCCACCATCACGGTGACGGCACCGGCGAGCTTGGGATCGGCGGCCAGTTCCGCGAACCCCGCCCGGTCGGCGGACGGATAGGCCAGCAGGACGTCCTCGAACCCCGAACGCGCCAGCCACAGCGACTCGGCCAGGGTGAACGACATGATGCCCTGGAAGCCGTCCCTGGCCAGGACGCGTTCCAGCAGGGCACGGCAGCGGACCGACTTGCTGGCGACCCGGACCGGCTTGCCGCCGGCCCGCCGTACGAGATCCTCCGCGTTGGCGTCGAAGGCGTCGAGGTCCACGAGCGCGAGCGGGGCGTCGAGGTGGGCGGTGGCCCGGTCGTAACGGGCCCTGTCGGCGGCGAGCGCAGTCATGACGGAAGCCTGCCAGACGGGATTACCGCAGGGTAGGGGGACGTACCGGGCAGATGCCCCGGCGCCGTGGACTGGTTCTCTGTCCTTCGCCGACAACCCGTAGAGTGACGCGCACGTACGGCGGAACGCGCCCGGCGCACCGGTTGAACCGGGATGCGGGCACGGCCGTACGGGTATGCGTGCCCGGGAGGGAGCTTCCGCGCCGGGCGCCGCCGCGCAGCAGGACGGCCCGCGTACGAGAAGACGGCCCGGGCACGAGGAAACGGGGGGTGCATGACCACGGAAGCGCGCCACGCTCCCATCCCCCCACGCCCCTCGACCCCACCCCCCACCCCTGAACGCCCTGGGCAGGGCCCGGCATCGGGCGACTCCCGACAGCCACTGCCAGGACCGGCGTCGGGTGCCTCCGAGCGGCTTCCACAGGACCCGGCACCGGACGCCGACCTCGACGACGAACCGTCCGTCTTCACCCCACGCGCACCCCGACCGTCCAGCGGCTCCGCGACTGACACGGGGGTTGTGACCGGCACGGGGTCCGTGTCCGGCAGCGGGGTCGGGACTGACACGGCGTTTGTGACCGGCGCGGGGTTCGCGAACGGTTCTGGCACGGCGTCCTCACGGCACCTCGCCGTGCCCGAGATCACCGACCCCGTGAGCCCGCCCCCGCCGCCTGCCTCCGCCCGCTTCCCCGACGCCCCGCCGGGCACGGGCCGAGGGACACACCGCGACGGCACCGGTTCGGCCGGCATCTCCGCCGGCACGGGTCCGGTTCGCCCCGCACACCGCCCCGGTGGAGAGCCCGGCCGGCCCGCGGCCCCCACGGCGACGGCAGCCGAGAACACGGCCCGGCTCCGCCCGGTCAGGGAGCCCCGTCGACACGGAGTCCCGGCGGAAACCCCCTCGGAGACGACGGCCCGGCTCCGCCGGGTGCCCTCGTCGCCTTCGTCGCCGAACCCCCCGCACCTCGGCTCCGAGCCGGGCCCCACCACGGCCTCGCCCGCACCCACCGGACCGGCCGATGACCCTCGCACGGGCGTGGCACCCGCTCCCGCCGGTCCTGCCGGTGACCGTCGTGCGGGCGTGGCATCCGGGTCCGTCGGTGCGGCCGGTGACTCCCGCACGGGCGTCGCCCCCGCGCCCTCCGGACCCGTCGGTGACCGTCGTTCCGGTGTCGGGTCCGTGCCCCCTGGCAGCGGTGCTTCGGCCGGGGGCGAGGGTGGCCGTGGCGGTTCCGCGGCGCGTGCCGGTGGGTTCGCCGTCGGCACCGGGCGGCCGGAGCCGGAGCCGGGGGACAGCGCCTGGAGTCCGGTCGCCCCGGCCCGTCCCGTCGGCCCCCCGCCACGGACTGCTCCGGACCCGGCCCTCTCCTGGAGCGCGGGCCCGGCCGCCCGGCCGTTCGTGTCGTTCGGGGAGCCCGAGGCGTTCGGCGAGCGGACGCGCCCCCGGGTCCGGCCGCGCACCGCCGCTGCCGCCGCCTGCCTTGTGCTCGGCCTCGGTCTCATCGGCGGTGCCGTGACCGGGAGTTGGCTCACCGGGGACGGCGCGGACGACGCCCCCGGCAGCGCGTACACCACCGCCCGGACGCTCTGGCACAGCACACCCGTCGACCAGCTGTTCCCGCCCACCGTCGAGGGCACCGGCGCCGGCCCCGGCGGCGCCGACCGCACCTGGACCCGGATCGCGGTGGCCCCCGACACCGGCTGCGCCCACGCCTTCGACCCGCTGCTGCAGAAGGTCCTCGCCCCGGTCGGCTGCCAGCGGCTCCTGCGCGCCACCTACACCGACGCCACCCAGAGCTACGTCACCACCGTCGGCCTGATGTTCACCAAGGCCGACCCCGCCACCATGTCCGCGCTCGCCCGACGCTTCCGCGAGGAGCGCCTGGACCGGCGCAGCGATCTGATGCCCCGGCCGTACGCGGCCAAGGGCACCGCCGCGGCCGGCTTCGGCGACGAGCAGCGCGCCACCTGGACCGTGTCCGTCCTCACCGACGCCCCCGTCGTCGCCTACGCCGTCTCCGGCTGGGCCGACGGCCGCACCGTCGACTCGCCCCAGCCCGCCGCGGACGCCGTCCGCTCCGGTGCCACCTCGGCACCGGCCCAGGCCGGCCTCGGCAACGAGGCCCAGGGTCTGGCCGACCGCATCGAACGGCGCCTGCGCCAGACCGTCGGCTCGGCCACGGAGACACATTCATGAGACGTGCGATCCGCGGCCGCCGCCGCGTGGGTCCCGCAGGAGCGGCGGTGAGCCTCCTGCTCGCCGGCTCCCTCGTCCTGCTGCCGTCCGCCACCGCACACGCCGACAGCATCCGCGCCCAGCAGTGGGCCCTGTCCGCGCTGCACCTGACCGAGGCCTGGCAGACCACCAAGGGCCGCGGCGTCACCGTCGCCGTCCTGGACACCGGCGTCGAGGCCGACCACCCCGACCTCGGCGGCAACGTCCTGCCCGCCAAGGACATGATCGGCTTCGGCTCCGGACCGGGCGACCGCACCTGGGCCCGGCACGGCACCGCCATGGCCGGCATCGTCGCCGGCCACGGCCACGGCCCCGGCGGCACCGACGGCGTGATGGGCGTCGCCCCGGAGGCGAAGATCCTGCCGGTCCGCGTGATCCTGGAGGACGGCGACCCCGCACGCGCCAAGGCCCGCACCACCCGCGGCAGCGCCCTCGCCGACGGCATCCGCTGGGCCGCCGACCACGGCGCCGACGTCATCAACCTCTCCCTCGGCGACGACTCCGACTCCGCCCACCCCGAACCGAGCGAGGACGAGGCCGTGCAGTACGCCCTGAAAAAGGGCGTGGTCGTCGTGGCCTCGGCGGGCAACGGCGGCGACAAGGGCGACCACGTCTCCTACCCGGCCGCCTACCCGGGCGTCATCGCCGCCACGGCCGTGGACAAGTACGGCACCCGTGCCTCCTTCTCCACCCGCCGCTGGTACGCCGCGGTCAGCGCACCCGGAGTCGACGTCGTGATCGCCGACCCCGACCACAAGTACTACGCGGGCTGGGGCACGAGCGCGGCCTCCGCCTTCGTCTCCGGTGCCGCGGCCCTGATCCGGGCCGCCCACCCCGAGCTGACCCCGGCCCAGGTCAAGAAGCTCCTGGAGGACACCGCCCGGGACGCCCCGGTAGGCGGCCGCGACGACTCCCGGGGCTTCGGCATGATCGACCCGGCGGCCGCCCTGAAGGCAGCCGCCCGCCTGAAGCCGAAGGGCCTGCGCCCGGCGTCCTACGGTGACCAGTACTTCGGCCCCGGCCCGGACACCCCCAAGGCGACGGGCACCACCTCCGACTGGGCGGGCCCCCTGGCAGGCGGCGCGGGCGGCGTGCTGCTGGTGGCGGGCGTGGTCCTCTGGAGAGGCCGCAGGCACACCCCGTAGAGACTGAGCCGATCCCGGGGAACCCCAGGGGCGCGCGGAACCGTGCGCCCAGCCGCGACGCACCGCACCGCCGGACGACCCGCACCCCTACGGCGCCGAGGCGAACCCGGCCACCGCGGCCTCGGCCGCGGCCTCCACCAAGGAGACCCCCCGCGCCTGACTCACGCTCCCCTTCGACAGCACGGCCACCAGGTAGTCGGCCGAACCCACCGTCACCCGCCCGATGCTGTTGACCACCCACAGCCCGGTCGTACTCCGCGGCAGCCACCCGTTCTTCAGCGCCCAGGAACCACCCTCAGCAGCGGCCGAGACCCCCCACCGCTGATCCGCCTCCACCCCCTTCATCAGCCCCCGCACATACGCCCGCGACGCGGCGCTCAGCTTCGAGCCCTCCCCGAAGACCTGCTGGAGCAGCACCAGTTGATCCGCGGCCGTGGTCTGCGTCAGCCCCCACAGCTCGCCCGAGCCACCGGAGGTCTCCGTCAGCCCGAACCGCTCGTTCGCGGCGTCCAACCCCTCGGCCCGCCCGATCGCATGCCACAGCGCCGTCGCGGACGCGTTGTCGCTGTTCTCGATCATCTTCGCGGCGTACGCCCTCTCGGTCGCCGTCAGCCGCCGTCCCGCGTCCTGCGCCTGGAGCAGCAGCGCGGCCAGGATGTCGACCTTGACGATGCTCGCCGTGTCGAAAGCGGCGTCCCCGTACACCGCGCTCGCACCGGAGCCGAGGTCCAGCACCGCCGCCGACAGCTGCGCGCCCGACGGCACGTCCACCGCCGCCATCGCCCTCGACAGCGACGCCTGCCGGTCCACCGCCGTGGGCGAAGGCTCCGTCACGGGTTCCACCGATGCCTCCTCGCCCGCCCCGGCCGAGGAGGTGGCCGAGGGCGACGCCGCCGACGATACGGCCGCGGACCCGGAGTGCGCCCGTGCCGTCACGCAGACCGTGCCGCCGGCCGCGACCCCGCCCATGGCGACGACGCAGAGCACGGCGTGGAGAAGCGGACGGCGCCGGGACGCACGCGCGCGGCGGCGACGGCAGGCTCTGGGGGACTCCATGCCCGCGATGCTCGGGGCGCGGACTGTGCGTCCCGTCGGACGGACGTGAGAGGGGGGTCAGGGAATGCTGAGATTCCCCTGAAGGCGGTGACGCCGGTGCTCCCGGCCCCGAACGAGCCCGGCAGCTTCCCCCCTATAGGGTCGGTGACCGTGGCGAACAAGAACATTCCCGACCCCGGCTTCTCCGACGACGACGGCTCCGCCGACCCCCGGCTGAGCGCGGCGCTCGCCGGCTGGGCCGAGGACCGCAGCGCCCTGGGGCCCGTCCTGGAGGCCCTCAAGGGCGCCCGTCTGCTGGTCCCCGTCGTCGCCGTGCTCGGCGAGGTCGAGGAGGACGAGAACGGGCTGCGCCGGGAGAAGACCAGCGACATGGCCGTACCCACCCTGAAGGCCGGCCGGCGCACCGCCCTGCCCGCCTTCACCTCCACCGACTCCCTCGCCCGCTGGGACCCCGCGGCCCGCCCGGTCGCCGTACCGCTGCACCAGGCACTCGAGGCCGCCGCGCACGAGAAGGCCGACACGGTCGTACTGGACCTCGCCGGACCCGTGCCGTTCGAGCTGACCGGCCCCGCGCTGCTCGCCCTCGCCGAGGGCCGCACCAGCACCGACCCGCTCGCGGACCCGGCCGTCGTCGAGGCCGTCCGTGCCGCGGTCGCGGCGGAGCCCGCCGTACTGCGCGCCCACCTCGGGCCCGGGCAGGCCGACGGCACCCTCGCGCTCGTCCTCGACCCGGCCGCCCCGCCCGCCGAGGCCGCCCGCGCCGTCGCCGAGCGCCTCGCGGCCGACGAAACGCTGAGGGCCCGCCTGGTGCGCGGCCTCGACCTGGCACTGCTGCCGGCCGGGACCACGCCTCCGGGCGAGCCCTTGTACGTACGAGGATGATCCCTGCGCGGTGAGCTAGCCGTAGACCGGGCCGGTGTACTTCTCGCCGGGGCCCTGGCCCGGCTCGTCCGGGACGATCGACGCCTCGCGGAACGCCAGCTGCAGCGACTTCAGACCGTCGCGCAGCGGCGCCGCGTGGAAGGAGCTGATCTCGGTCGCGCTCGCGTCCAGCAGACCCGCGAGGGCGGTGATCAGCCTGCGGGCCTCGTCCAGGTCCTTGTACTTGTCGCCCTCCTCGCTGAGCCCGAGCTTCACGGCGGAGGCGCTCATCAGGTTGACGGCGACCGTCACGATCACCTCGACGGCGGGGACCTCGGCGATGTCCCGGGTCATCGCGTCGAAGTCGGGGGACTCGGCAGGGGTGTCACTCATGCCCCACACGATAGGTGGTCCGGCCCGGCGACCTTCAATTAGCCCTTGTCAAGCGATGCTGCTAACCTGGTTGACGACCGGCCGGACATGCCATGAGGAAAATCAGGGCACCCGGCCCACAAGTGGAGGCTCCGATCTCCCACCTGACCGTCCTTGGGGACGGCGGGTCTCCGGTCAGGCGGCCACCATCGTTCCGTACGGACGATGGAGTCGCCCGAAAGTGCGCCCCGCGGTCACCGCGGCGGTGCTCCGGTAGTCATTGGAGCCCGCCCGCCTGTGATCGTCCGGGGCATTTTTTGTGCTTCGGCGCGGTTAGGTCTAACGAACAGAGACGTTACGCGGCTGTCCGCCAGACCGCCGTGTGGTGCTACCGAGGAGGATCCATCAGCGCCGAGCCCCGCATCAACGACCGGATTCGCGTTCCCGAGGTGCGACTTGTCGGTCCCAGTGGCGAGCAGGTGGGCATTGTCCCGCTCGCTAAGGCACTGGAGCTTGCGCAGGAGTACGACCTGGACCTGGTCGAGGTCGCGGCGAACGCCCGTCCGCCCGTGTGCAAGCTCATGGACTACGGGAAGTTCAAGTACGAGTCGGCCATGAAGGCCCGTGAGGCGCGCAAGAACCAGGCGCACACGGTCATCAAGGAGATGAAGCTCCGGCCGAAGATCGACCCGCACGACTATGACACCAAGAAGGGTCACGTCGTCCGGTTCCTCAAGCAGGGCGACAAGGTCAAGATCACGATCATGTTCCGTGGTCGCGAGCAGTCCCGCCCCGAGCTGGGCTACCGACTGCTGCAGCGTCTCGCGGAGGACGTCCAGGACCTCGGTTTCGTCGAGTCGAACCCGAAGCAGGACGGCCGAAACATGATCATGGTCCTCGGTCCGCACAAGAAGAAGACCGAGGCGATGGCCGAGGCCCGCCAGGCGCAGGAGGCCCGCAAGGCCGAGGCGAAGGCGAACCCCGGCAAGTCGCAGAACGCCGCGGACCCGGACGCAGTGAACGCCGAGGCCCACGACGAGGCCCCTGCCGAGGCTTCCGCCGAGGCGTGATCCCGGGGGACACCCGTCCCCGAGGATGTAACCGATAGAAGAGCGACGCTCCACCGTGCCCGGTTTTCGCGACCGGGCACCGGAGCGCCACCGACGAGGAGAGAACGGCGCTATGCCGAAGAACAAGTCGCACAGCGGTGCCAGCAAGCGCTTCAAGGTCACCGGCTCCGGCAAGGTGCTCCGTGAGCGCGCCGGCAAGCGCCACCTGCTCGAGCACAAGTCGTCCCGCGTCACGCGTCGCCTCACCGGCAACGCCGAGATGGCCCCGGGCGACGCCGCGAAGATCAAGAAGCTTCTCGGCAAGTGACGCCGCGGCGCCGTCCGAGCGCCGTACGTCTGGACCGGGACCGAATCGTTTCCGGGTCGTGTGAGGACCACCACGACCCCGCTACAAGGAGTTAACAAGTGGCACGCGTCAAGCGGGCAGTCAACGCCCACAAGAAGCGCCGGGCGATCCTCGAGCAGGCCTCCGGCTACCGCGGTCAGCGTTCGCGCCTGTACCGCAAGGCCAAGGAGCAGGTCACCCACTCGCTGGTCTACAACTACAACGACCGCAAGAAGCGCAAGGGCGACTTCCGTCAGCTGTGGATCCAGCGCATCAACGCCGCTGCCCGCGCCAACGGCATCACCTACAACCGCTTCATCCAGGGTCTGAAGGCCGCGAACGTCGAGGTCGACCGCAAGATCCTTGCCGAGCTGGCCGTGAACGACGCGAACGCCTTCGCGGCGCTCGTCGAGGTCGCGCAGAAGGCGCTGCCGTCGGACGTCAACGCGCCGAAGGCCGCGTGACGCTGCGCCGGCTCTGAGTCGACGTTCACTGTAGGACCCGCAGGCTGTCATGGCTTGCGGGTCCTGTTGTTGGGGGCCCCTGCACGTCGTTCGGCCGCGGGTCCGTCGTGGTCCTCGCGCAGTTCCCCGCGCCCCTTCGGGGCGCCACCCGCCTGTCGAAGTTCTCCTGAAGGTGAAGAGCATGCCGCCCGTCAGCCCCGAGCTGATCTCCCCCCGGTCCGCCCGAGTCAGCGCCGCCCGGCGGCTGGCCAAGCGGAACTTCCGGGGCAAGGACCGGCTGTTCCTCGCCGAGGGACCGCAGGCCGTCAGGGAAGCGGCCGGCCATCGTGCCGACGGCATCCCCACGCTCGTCGAGCTGTTCGCCACCGTGGAGGCCGCGGAGCGGTACGCCGACATCATCGGCGAGGCCCGGAACGCGGGCGCCCGCGTGCACCTGGCCTCGGAAGACGTCATCGCCGACATCTCCACCACCGTCACCCCGCAGGGCCTGGTCGGGGTCTGCCGGTTCCTGGACACCCCGTTCGAGGACATCCTCGCCGCGCGGCCCAAGCTCGTCGCCGTCCTCGCCCATGTGCGTGACCCCGGGAACGCCGGTACGGTGCTGCGCTGCGCCGACGCCGCCGGCGCCGAGGCCGTCATCCTCACCGACGCCTCCGTCGACCTGTACAACCCCAAGGCCGTACGGGCCTCCGTCGGCTCGCACTTCCATCTGCCCGTCGCCGTCGGGGTTCCCGTCGAGCGGGCCGTCGAGGGGCTGAAGGACGCCGGCGTGCGCATCCTCGCCGCCGACGGCGCCGGCGACCGCGACCTCGACGAGGAACTGGACAAGGGCACCATGGGCGGTCCGACCGCCTGGGTCTTCGGCAACGAGGCCTGGGGGCTCCCGGAGGAGACCCGCGCGCTCGCCGACGCCGTCGTACGCGTTCCGATCCACGGCAGGGCCGAGAGCCTGAACCTCGCCACGGCCGCCGCCGTATGTCTCTACGCGTCGGCCCGTGCACAGCGCGCCTCCGGAGGGTGCCGTTCCGTCACCGAGAGCTAGTAGGGTGACCAGCTCGGGGCCCTGCGCCGTCTGAGAGGTGGGGTACGGGGATGAGTGTGGCCGGCACGAGCACTGCGCCGGAAGGACGGGACGCGCGGGGCACACCCGCGCCCGGGCACCACGGGACCGGCCCGGGCATCGATCCCGACCAGCTGCCCGACGGCCTCGTCGTCGCCGACGAGCACGGCCGGGTCGTCCGCTTCAACGCCGCCGCCGCACGCATCACCGCCGTACCGGCCGCCGACGCCCTCGGGCAGCCCCTGGAGAAGGCGCTGCCCCTGGAGGACCTGGAAGGGCGGCGCTGGTGGCAGCTCACCGACCCCTACGGCGGGCTCTCGATCCGGGTCCGCCAGCCCGAGCGCAACCTGCTGCTGCCCGGCGGCCGGGAGGTGCTGGTCTCCGCCCGGTACGTGCGCGACGAGCCTCTCGGGCCGGTACGGCGCGTGGTCGTCTCCCTGCGGGACACCGAGGCCCGCCGCCGCACCGAACGCAGCCACGCCGAGCTGATCGCCACCGTCGCCCACGAGCTGCGCTCGCCGCTGACCTCCGTGAAGGGCTTCACCGCCACGCTCCTCGCCAAATGGGAACGCTTCACGGACGACCAGAAGCGGCTGATGCTCGAGACCGTCGACGCGGACGCCGACCGCGTCACCCGCCTCATCGCCGAGCTGCTGGACATCTCGAGGATCGACAGCGGGCGGCTGGAGGTGCGCCGGCAGCCCGTCGACATAGGCGCCGCCGTCTCCCGGCACATCCAGGCCTACGTCGCCGCCGGCCAGCGGGCCGACCGCTTCCTGCTCCGCATCGAACAGCCGCTGCCCGCCCTGTGGGCCGACCCCGACAAGGTCGACCAGGTGCTCAGCAACCTGCTGGAAAATGCCGTGCGGCACGGCGAGGGAACCGTCACCATTGACGTCACGCCCTCGGCGTCCCCGCGCGAGGGCGAGGAAACCGGCACGTCGGTCACCGTGAGCGACGAGGGGCCAGGCATCCCGGAGGAGTCCATGAACCGCGTCTTCACCCGCTTCTGGCGGGGCAGCAAGCGCGGCGGCACGGGGCTCGGGCTCTACATCGTCAAGGGCATCGTCGAGGCCCACGGCGGCATCATCACGGTCGGCCGCGCCCCCGGCGGCGGCGCCGAGTTCCGATTTACGTTGCCCGTGGGGGCACCCGCGTATCTCACCTGACAACGGCTGAGAACGCCAGGGAGCAGCCCGCGGGCGCATTCGCACACATCCACCCCGTTAGACTCGGCCTTTGGCACCTTTGTGTCCTGCACGCGGCCCAGCGCCGGTCACGGGGACCATCCGCCAGCCAATCGGAAGCACGGGAAGAGATGTCGGCACCGAATAAGTCGTACGACCCTGTCGAGGTCGAGGCGTTGAAACCGGAAGAGATCGAGCGCATGCGGGACGAGGCGCTCGCCGCCTTCGCCGCCGCGGACTCCCTCGACGCGCTCCACGAGGCCAAGGTCGCCCACACCGGCCCCGCCTCCCCGCTGGCCCTCGCCAACCGCGAGATCGGCGCCCTGCCCCCGCACGCCAAGGCCGACGCCGGCAAGCGCGTGGGCCAGGCCCGCGGCGCCGTGAACAAGGCCCTCGCCGCCCGCCAGAGCGAGCTGGAGGCCGAGCGGGACGCCCGCGTGCTGGTCGAGGAGGACGTCGACGTCACGCTGCCGTACGACCGCGTCCCGGCCGGCGCCCGCCACCCGCTGACCACGCTCTCGGAGCGCATCGAGGACGTCTTCGTGGCCATGGGCTACGAGGTCGCCGAGGGCCCCGAGGTCGAGGCCGAGTGGTTCAACTTCGACGCCCTCAACATCGGCCCGGACCACCCGGCCCGCGGCGAGGCGGACACCTTCTTCGTGCAGGGCCAGGGCGGCGGCGCCGAGTCCGGCGTGGTGCTGCGCACCCACACCTCGCCCGTGCAGATCCGCTCCCTGCTCGACCGCGAGCTGCCGGTCTACGTGATCTGCCCCGGCCGCGTGTACCGCACGGACGAGCTGGACGCCACGCACACCCCGGTCTTCCACCAGGTCGAGCTGCTCGCCGTGGACGAGGGCCTGACCATGGCCGACCTCAAGGGCACCTTGGACCACATGGTCCAGTCACTGTTCGGCGAGGGCATGAAGACCCGGCTGCGGCCCAACTTCTTCCCGTTCACCGAGCCGTCCGCCGAGATGGACATGGTGTGCTACGTCTGCCGCGGCGAGTCCGTCGGCAACCCCGACCGGCCCTGCCGCACCTGCTCCAGCGAGGGCTGGATCGAGCTGGGCGGCTGCGGCATGGTCAACCCGCGGGTGCTGGCCGCCTGCGGCGTCGACCCGGAGAAGTACAGCGGCTTCGCCTTCGGGTTCGGCATCGAGCGGATGCTGATGTTCCGCCACAACGTCGAGGACATGCGAGACATGGTCGAGGGTGACGTCCGGTTCACCCGGCCGTTCGGGATGGAGATCTGATGCGGGTCCCGCTTTCTTGGCTGCGGGAGTACGTCGACCTGCCGGCGACCGAGACCGGCCGTGACGTCCAGGCCAAGCTCATTTCGGCCGGTCTGGAGGTCGAGACCGTCGAGCAGCTCGGCGCCGACCTCAAGGGCCCCCTGGTCGTCGGCCAGGTGCTGACCATCGAGGAGCTGGAGGGCTTCAAGAAGCCGATCCGCTTCTGCACCGTCGACGTCGGCCAGGCCAACGGCACCGGCGAGCCCCAGGAGATCGTCTGCGGCGCCCGCAACTTCGCGGTCGGCGACAAGGTCGTCGTGGTCCTCCCGGGCGCCACGCTGCCCGGCGGCTTCTCCATCGCCGCCCGCAAGACCTACGGCAAGACGTCCCACGGCATGATCTGCTCCAGCGACGAGCTGGGCATGGGCGACGACGGCAACCACGGCATCATCGTGCTGCCGCCGGAGACCGAGGTCGGCAAGGACGCCATCGAGCTGCTCGAGCTGGTCGACGAGGTCCTGGACATCGCCGTCACCGCCAACCGCGGCGACTGCCTGTCCATCCGCGGCGTCGCCCGCGAGACCGCCATCGCCTACGGCCTGCCGCTGCGCGACCCGGCCCTGCTCGACGTACCGGCCCCGAACGCCTACGGCTACCCCGTCCAGGTCACCGAGCCGATCGGGTGCGACCGCTTCACCGCCCGCACGGTCACCGGCCTGAGCCCCGAGGCACGCTCCCCGATCTGGCTGCAGCGCCGCCTGCAGAAGGTCGGCATGCGCCCGATCTCGCTCGCCGTCGACGTCACGAACTACGTGATGATGGAGCTGGGCCAGCCCCTGCACGCCTACGACCGCAAGCTGGTGCAGGGCACCATCGGCGTGCGCCGCGCGGAGGAGGGCGAGAAGCTCGTCACCCTCGACGGCGTCGAGCGCAAGCTGCACGCCGAGGACCTGGTCATCACCGACGAGCGCGGCCCGATCGGCCTCGCCGGCGTGATGGGCGGCGCCCACACGGAGATCGCCGACCACGAGGACGTGGAGAACGCGACCACCGACGTCGTCATCGAGGCGGCCCACTTCAACGCCGTGTCGATCGCGCGTACGGCCCGCCGCCACAAGCTGTCCTCCGAGGCGTCCCGCCGCTTCGAGCGGGGCGTCGACCCGCAGGCCGCCGCTGCCGCCGCACAGCGCACCGTGGACCTGCTGGTCCTGCTCGCGGGCGGCACCGCCGAGGCCGGCGTCACCGAGATCATCGCGCCCTCCGCCCCGCACACGATCACCGTCCCGGCGAACCACCCGGACAAGGTCGCGGGCGTCGACTACGGCCGCGAGACCGTCGTCCGCCGCCTGCAGGAGATCGGCTGCGACGTCTACGGGCAGGACGAGCTGATCGTCACCGTCCCGTCCTGGCGGCCCGACCTCGCCGAGGCGAACGACCTCGCGGAGGAGGTCATCCGCCTGGAGGGCTACGAGAACCTGCCCTCCACGCTGCCCAAGCCGCCCTCGGGCCGCGGCCTGACCCACCGCCAGCGGCTGCACCGCCGCGTCGGCCGCGCGCTGGCCGGCGCGGGCTACGTCGAGGCGCCGAACTACCCGTTCGTCGCCGAGCAGGTCTTCGACCAGCTCGGCCTCGAGTCCGACGACCCGGCCCGCCGCGTCGTGAAGCTGGCCAACCCGCTGAACGACGAGGAGCCCGCGCTCCGTACGACGCTGCTGCCGGGCCTGCTGGGTGCCCTGCGGCGCAACGACGGCCGGGGTTCGCACGACCTGGCGCTGTTCGAGACCGGCCTGGTCTTCCTGCCGCGCGAGGAGCGGCGCGCCGCCGTGCACCTGCCCGTCGACCGCCGTCCCACCGACGAGGAGATCGCCGAGCTGAACGCCGCGCTGCCCGAGCAGCCGCGGCACGTCGCCGTCGTCCTCGCGGGCGCCCGCGAGCAGGCCGGCTGGTGGGGCAAGGGCCGTCCGGCCGACTGGGCCGACGCCATCGAGGCGGGGCGCGCCGTCGCGCGGGAAGCCGGTGCCGACCTGATCGTCCGCAAGGGCCGGTACGGTCCGTGGCACCCCGGGCGCTGCGCCGAGTTCGCGGTCGTCGCCGACGGCACGGAGACGGTCGTGGGCCATGCCGGAGAACTGCACCCGCGTGTCCTCAAGGCCCTGGGTCTGCCCGAGCGCACCTGCGCGATGGAGCTCGACCTGGACGCCCTGGAGGCGGTGGGCGACGGCGTTCCGCAGGCGCCGCGGATCTCCACGTTCCCCGTGGCCACGCAGGATGTCGCCCTCGTGGTCGACAAGCCGGTCCCGGCGGCCGAGGTCGAGGCTGCGCTGCGTGAGGGGGCGGGTGAGCTGCTCGAGTCCATCCGGCTGTTCGACGTGTACGAGAACGCGGAGCAGCTGGGCGACGGGCGGAAGTCGCTCGCCTATGCGCTGCGGTTCCGTGCGGGTGACCGGACGCTGACCGTGGACGAGGCGTCGGCCGCCCGGGATGCCGCGGTCGCCCTTGCGGGCGAGCGCACGGGGGCTGTCCTGAGGGGCTGATCGCCGTGGGGGTCTGCCGACGGCCGGCCGCGGGTCGTCCGTGGCGGGCGCGGCAGTTCCCCGCGCCCCTTGAGGTGTCCCCCTCCCCGTCGGCCTGCATAAATGCGGGCCGACCAGGGTGTTCTCACTCGTTCGGGTGGGAATCCGGGGTGATCTGGCCCTTCCGGGTCATGCCGTCGACAGAATCGGACCGGCCTTTCGGGGTCGGTCCGTCTGCTCTTTCAGGGCCCACATGGGGGACCAGAGGCATGATCCGCATCAAGGCACGGGCGCCCACCGCGCGGGGAGCCGCACTGCCCACGCTCTGGGGAGCCGTGGTGATCGGCTACAAGTTCGGCTGCCCACTCGCCCAGCAGGACGGGCTCGGCGCGCGCATCGTCACCAGCGCCGTGTTCTTCGCGGTCGGCACCGGCCTGATCATCCACGTCCGGCGCGCCCTGCTGCGCGAACTCCGGCAGGCCCACCGGGTGGCCGGCGCCGCCCAGAGCGTGCTGCTGCGGCCGCTGCCGCCCCGACTCGACGGGCTGAACGTGGCCGCCGCCCAGCTGTCCGCCGACCGCGGCGCCACCGTCGGCGGCGACCTGTACGAGGCCGTCGCCACCGAGCACGGCGTCCGTGTCGTCATGGGTGACGTGCGCGGCCATGGACTCGCCGCCCTCGGCACCGTCGCAGCCGTCCTCGGCAGCTTCCGCGAGGCCGCCCACGACGAGGCCGACCTGCCCTGTGTGCTCCGGCGCCTGGAGCGGGCGCACGCACGCCACCTGCGCGAACGCTCCCGCGCCGACCACCCGTCGAGCGGGCAGGACCCGGGTCCCCCGGTCGCGGAGGAGTTCGTCACCGTCCTGCTCCTGGAGATCGCGCGGGACGGCCGGGTGCGGGCCCTCAACTGCGGTCACCCCTGGCCGTACCTGCTCAGCGGTACGCGTGTACGGCCCCTCACGCGCGCCGACCCGCTCCCGCCCCTGGGCCCCTTCCCGCTCCCGGCGGAACTGGAGGCCCACCTGTGCGGCCACCTGCTCCCCGGAGACCTTCTGGTCCTCTTCACGGACGGCGCGGAGGACGCCAGGGACGCCCGCGGCCGGTTCTTCCCGCTGCCGACCGCGCTGCGTGAGGCCGTCCGCGATCACCCGGTGACGGCCCAGACGGTGCTGCGCACGGTCTTCACGGCGCTCCGGCAGCACACGGCCGGCAGGCCCACCGACGATGTGGCGGTCCTGGTCCTCCGCAACGATCGGGGAAGGCCCAGGCTGTGTCTGGGGGCGCGGGACGGTGACGTCAGCGGCTCCGCGCGGCGGGCGTGACCAGCCCCCGCGGACCCGCAGCCGACCTCGCACCCCTGACCACCCGCCCGGGACCACTGCCGGGCCGCCGCTGTTTCGAGGGGGAGCCGGCGGCCCGGCCGGCCTCTTGCGAGGCACTTCAGTCAACCGAACCGACACGCTCCGCGACAGCGCGCGCACAGCCCGGATGCACGCGTTCCGTTCACACCCCGTGTGAACGCGGACGCACTACGCTGACCGCACCAGGCCACTCGGGGGGCATCCCATGCAGCCCAATACTCTGCTCGACGCCATCCTGGACGAGGCGGGGATCTCGCACGCCGGTCTCGCCGCCCATGTGAACCAGGCGGGCCGGAGACGGGGCCTCGCGCTCCGGTACGAACACACCGCCGTGGCGCGGTGGTTGAAGGGCCAGCGGCCCCGCGGGCAGGTGCCCGACCTGATCTGCGAGGTGCTGGCCGAGCGCCTGCACCGGCAGGTGACCCTGGACGACATCGGCCTCGGGGTGCCCGGTGAGCCGGCCACCGCGCACGCCGGTTCCCTCGGCGGGTTCGTGGAACGGGCCACCGCGCTCTGGCGGTCCGACGAACAGCAGCGGCCGCACGTGCTGGGGGCTCCGGCCGTCACGGGCACCCCCGCGGTCATGCCGGTGTGGGAGTGGGAGAACCCGCCCGAGGACGTCGACGTCTCCCGCGGCGGCCGGCACCGGGTCACCACCGCCGACATCGAGATGTTGCGCGCCGCCCGTACGCACTACGAGCAGATGTACCGCAAGGCCGGTGGCATCGCCACGCGGACGCGGATCGTCGGCTTCCTCAACGCCGAGGCCGCCCCGCTGCTGCGCGGCAGCTACACCGACGCCACCGGACGCCAACTGCACCGGGCGACGGGCGGGTTGGTCGCCATCGCGGGCATCTGCGCGTACGACTCCGACGCCCACGGACTCGCCCAGCGCTACTTCCACCAGGCGCTGAGATTGGCAAAGGCCAGCGGCGACCGGGGACTCGGTGCGTATGTGATAGCCCTGCTGGTCAACCAGTCGCTGTTCATGCGCGAGTACCGGCAGGCCGTCGCCTTCGCCGAGGCCGCGCTGCGTGCCGCCGGCAAGCACATCACCCCGGCGCTCGCCTCCGACCTGTACGCGATGCAGGCCAAGGCGTACGCCCACCTCGGGGACAGCGGCAGCGCGCTGTCCTGCATCCGGCGCGCGGAGACGGCCGCCGACCGCATCCGGCGCGGCTACGAACCCGACGAGACGGGCTACGTCCAGCCCGGACTGGTCAACGTCCAGGTGGCCGAGGCGCTCCTCAGCCTCGGGGAGCTGGCCGCCGCCCGGGAGCACGCGGCCGCCGCCGTGGACAACCCGGCGCACGACCGCGGGCGGGTGCACCGGCTCGCCATGCTCAGCACCATCGAACTGCGCCAGGGCAACGCCGACAAGGCGGTGGCCACGGCCGTGCAGATGGCCGAACAGGCGCGCGGGATGGAGTCCCAGCGGCTGCGCGACAGACTGCGCGCGGTACGCGAGCACCTGGTGCGCTGCGGCTCGGCCGGAACCGCCGAGGCCGCCGAACTCATCGACGGGGCACTGCGCGTACCGCTGTAGGCCCACTGTGGGTACAGAGTCCCTGCTGCGATATTGCCACTTACTCAGCGGAAGGTGGCAGAACCGTGCAGTGGACGAAACAGAACGAACAAACCGTGTATGCAAATCGCTGGTTCAGCGTCAATCTCGCAGATGTCGAGCTGCCGGACGGCCGGCACCTCGACCACTTCCTGATCCGGCTGCGGCCCGTGGCCGTGGCCACGGTCGTCAACGAGGCCAACGAAATCCTCCTGTTGTGGCGCCACCGCTTCATCACCGACAGCTGGGGGTGGGAACTGGCCGCGGGTGTCGTCGAGGACGGCGAGGACATCGCCCGCGCGGCCGCCAGGGAACTGGAGGAGGAGACCGGCTGGCGGCCGGGACCCCTGCACCACCTCATGACCGTGGAGCCGTCCAACGGCCTCACCGACGCCCGGCACCACATCTACTGGTCCGACCGCGGCGAGTACGTCGGACACCCCGTGGACGACTTCGAGTCGGACCGCAGGGAATGGGTGCCCCTCAAACTCGTCCCCGACCTGATCGCCCGTGGGGAGGTCCCGGCCGCCAACATGGCGGCCGCGTTACTCCTGCTGCACCACCTCAGGCTCGCGGAAGGCTAGTGGGCCGCCAGCGCCTGCCAGACGGTCACGACGAGCGCGCCCAGCGCCGTCAGCGCGGCGAGCGAGGGCAGCGGCCAGCGGGCGTGTTCGAGCGAGATCATGCGGGAGTTCAGCTCGTCCAGTTCCTTCGCGGTCTCCTCGGTACGGTGACTGAGCAGGTTCAGCCCTCCCTCGACACGGGCGTAGGCCACGTCGAGGCGGCGCCGTAACTCTGCGAGTTCTCCATGGACCACGGGATGCTCCGGATCGGCGGTCACGGGTCCGCTCCTTTCGGTAGTCGGTATGGATGGTTCCGCATCCCTTGCATGCGCATGAAGAGTCAACTCGCCTGGTGGGCGCGTGGGGAGCGTGTGTGACGGGCATATGCGTGCCCGGCGCGCACACGGTGTGTGAAACAGATGGGCCCGGCACCGATATCGGTGCCGGGCCCACAGGGGTAGCGGACGGTAGTCAGCCGTAGGTGTAGAAGCCCGAGCCGGTCTTCCGGCCGAGCCGGCCGGCCTCGACCATGCGCTGCAGCAGCGGGGGAGCGGCGTACAGCGGCTCCTTGTACTCGGCGTACATCGAGTTGGCGATGGAGACGATGGTGTCCAGACCGATGAGGTCGGACAGCTTGAGCGGGCCCATCGGGTGCGCGCAGCCCATCTCCATGCCGTTGTCGATGTCCTCGCGGCTCGCGATGCCCGACTCGAACATCCGGATCGCGGACAGCAGGTAGGGCACGAGCAGCGCGTTGACCACGAACCCGGAGCGGTCCTGGGCGCGGATGGCGTGCTTGCCGAGCACCTTCTCGGCGAAGACCTGGGCGCGGCTGAGGGTGCCTTCGGAGGTGGTGAGCGCCGGGATCAGCTCGACCAGCTGCTGCACCGGGGCCGGGTTGAAGAAGTGGATGCCGACCACGTGGTCGGGGCGGGAGGTGGCGACGGCCAGCTTCACCAGCGGGATCGAGGAGGTGTTGGAGGCCAGGATCGCGTCCGGGCGGGTCACCACCTGGTCAAGCACCTGGAAGATCTCCGTCTTGACCTGCTCGTTCTCCACGACGGCCTCGATCACGAGGTCACGGTCGGAGAACTCGCCGAGGTCGGTGGTGAAGCCGAGGCGCGCCTGCGTGGCGTCCCGCTCCTCCTCCGTGATCTTGCCGCGCTCGGCGGCCTTGGCCAAGGAGCTGAACAGCCGGGTACGGCCGATCTCCAGGGCCTCGCCGGTGGTCTCGGCGACCTTCACGTCCAGTCCCGCGCGGGCGCACACCTCGGCGATGCCCGCGCCCATCTGGCCGCAGCCCACGACTCCGACGCGCTCGATGTCGGTCACATCGTTCCCTTCGCTGGATTCTCCGGCTCGCTGGCAGACCTCCGGGTTCGGCGCCTGCTCCGATCGTGCACGTTACCGCCAAGTATCGATGATCGATCGGCCGGGTCGCGGCATCCTGGGGCGCGAAACGATCCGTGAGGGAGCGGATCCATAGCGTAGGGGGTGTGCGCATGGTGCGGATGTCACGGCGTGCCTTCGCGCTGGCGGCGCTGTCAACACTGGCCACGCCGGCTCACGGCGCAGCGGCGGCGAGCGGGCCGCCGGCCCGGAGCGCGGCACAGGGCGGGGCGGCGGCGCGGGGCGGGGTGGCGGCACAGAGTGCGACTGCGGCGCGGGGCGGGGTGGCAGCGCACGGTGAGACGGCGACGCCGGGCGGGGTGACGGAGCGGAGCGCGGCGGCACTCGGGAGGGTGCCGCGTGCGTCCGCCGAGATGCGGGGCGTGTGGCTCGCGACCGTCCTCAACCGCGACTGGCCCTCGCGGCCCGGCCTCCCGGCGGCCGACCAGCGCAAGGAGCTGATCGCCCACCTCGACAAGGCGGAACGCGACCGGCTGAACACGGTGATCCTCCAGGTCCGGCCCACCGCGGACGCGCTGTGGCCGTCGCCGTACGAGCCCTGGTCCGAGTACCTCACCGGCACCCAGGGCGAGCACCCCGGCTGGGACCCGCTCGGCACCGCCGTGCGGGAGGCCCACGCCCGGGGCCTGGAACTGCACGCCTGGTTCAACCCCTACCGGATCGCCACCCACACCGATCCGGCCCGGCTGGCCGCCTCCCACCCGGCCCGCAGGCACCCCGACTGGGTGGTGCCCTACGGCGGGCGGCTCTACTACAACCCCGGCCTGCCCGAGGTCCGCGCCTTCGTCCAGCAGGCGATGCTCGACGCGGTCGCCAGGTACCCGGTCGACGCCGTCCACTTCGACGACTACTTCTACCCCTACCCGGTAGCCGGACAGACGTTCGACGACGATGACGCCTACGACCGGTACGGCGGTGCGTTCACCAGCAGGGCGGCCTGGCGGCGGGACAACATCGACCGGCTGGTGCGGGAGACGGCCGCCGGCGTCAAGCGCGTCCGGCCCGGCACCCGGTTCGGGATCAGCCCCTTCGGGGTGTGGCGCAACGCCACGACCGACCCCCGCGGCTCCGACACGCGGGCGGGCGTCCAGACGTACGACGACCTGCACGCGGACACCCGCACGTGGGTCAGGAACCACTGGATCGACTACATCGTCCCGCAGCTCTACTGGCACATCGGCTTCGCCGCCGCCGACTACGCCACACTGGTCGCCTGGTGGGCGGAGGTCGCCCGGGGCACCGGGACGCACCTCTACCTCGGGGAGGCCCTGTACAAGGCGGGGGCCGCCGGGCAGCCCTCGCCCTGGCAGGACCCGGTCGAGCTGTCGCGCCACCTCACCCTCGCCGCCCGGTACCCGCAGGTGCGCGGGCACGTCTTCTTCGCCGCCAAGGACGTTGCGGCGGACCCGATCGGGGCGATGGCACGCGTGGTCGCCGATCACTACGGGCGATCGGCGAAACCACCGCGTTGATCTACTGCTGTCGCTCGTCCTTGTGCTTGACCTGGCAGTCGGGCCCGGGGGACATGATCGCCTCGTGCCCGTCCGCGAACCGGACCCGGTAGGGCGGGTTGCCCTCCTGCCCCATCACTTCGACGACTTCGGTGACCTGGTCGTGTTGGCCGACCACCCTGCCGTGCTGGACTAGACGGTCGCCCTTGGATGCGCGCATGTGCAGGCCCTCCTCATGATCACGACCGCTGGGTGACGGCGATGCACACGAGCACGGCGACGGCGGTCAGGGGAGCGGCCGCCGTGAAGTGCTCGCCCAGCAGCAGCGCCGACCACACCAGTGTGAGCAGCGGCTGAGCCAACTGCAACTGGCTGGCACGGGGGACGCCGATGGCCGCCATCCCCCGGTACCAGACGACCAGACCGAGGAACTGCGAGCCCAGTGCCACCCAGAGCAGACCGGCGATGCCGTGCCCGGTGAGATGCACGGGCTCGTACGCCAGCGCCACCGCGGCGGCCGGCACGCTGAGCGGCAGGCACAGCACCAGCGCCCAGCCGATGACCTGCCAGCCCGGCATGACGCGGGCCAGCCGGCCGCCCTCGGTGTACCCGGCCGCGCACACCAGCAGGGCCGCGAACAGATAGCCGTCGGCGGCCGTCAGCGCGCCGCCGCTCTGCCCGATGGTGAAGGCGAGCACGGCCGCGGCACCCGCCACGGCCGCCAGCCAGAACCGGCGGGAGGGCCGGTTGCCGGTGCGCAGGGCCGAGAACACGGCGGTGGTCAGCGGCAGCAGCCCCACCACCACGGCGGCGTGCGCGGTGGTGGAGGTCTGCAGGGCGAGCGTGGTCAGCAGCGGGAAGCCCAGCACCACGCCGAGGGCGACGACGGCCAGCCCCGGCAGATGGCGCCGCTCGGGCAGCCGCACCCGCCGCCCCCGGCCGCGCTCCCGCGGGGGCGCGCCCACCGCCAGCAGACAGCCGCCGGCGACGAGCGCGGCCAATGCGCTGCGCACGGCCACCAGGGACCAGGGGCCGAAGCCCTCCAGGCCCCAGGCGGTGGCCGGGAAGGTCAGGGAGAAGGAGGCGACGCCGAGGGCGGCGAGACCGGTGCCGAGGGTCCGGTGCTCCCTGGCAGCGGTGACCGCTATCGGGCTTGCGGTAGTAGCGCTACTCTGAGTTCTCATGCACGAGCGTAGCAGCGTCAGTGAACTGGCAGAACAGCTCCGCCGGGAACTCGACCGCTACTCGCCTGGTGGAAAGCTGCCATCGAGTCGGGCGCTGGTGGAGCGGTTCCGGGTGAGCCCGGTGACGGTCTCGCGGGCCCTCGCCCAGTTGTCCGCCGAGGGGCTGGTGGTCACCCGGCCCGGCGCGGGGGCCTTCCGGGCCCGGCCGCGTGCGAGCGAGCCCCCGGCCGGGGACACCTCCTGGCAGGAGGTCGCGCTGAGCGCCGACGGCAGCGCCGACCTCGTGCCCCGCACCGTGGACGCCTCCGGTGTCACGGTCTCGCTGGCCGCACCACCGCCCGGGGTCCTGGAGTTCAACGGCGGCTACCTGCATCCCTCGCTGCAGCCGGAGCGGGCCATGGCGGCGGCCCTCGCCCGGGCCGGGCGGCGGCCGGGCGCCTGGGGGAGACCTCCGCTGGAAGGGCTGCCGGAGCTGCGGGAGTGGTTCGCGCGCGGGATCGGCGGAGCCGTCACCGCGGCCGAGGTGCTGGTCGCCGCGGGCGGCCAGGCCGCGCTGGCCACCGCCCTGCGCGCGCTCGCCCAGCCCGGCGCCCCGGTCCTGGTCGAGTCGCCGACCTATCCGGGCATGCTGGCGCTCGCCCGCGCGGCCGGCCTGCGCCCGGTCCCGGTGCCCGTCGACCCCGACGGGGTCCGCCCCGACCTGCTCGCCGCCGCCTTCCGGGCCAGCGGCGCCCGGGTGTTCGTCTGCCAGCCCCTGTTCCAGAACCCGACCGGTGCTGTGCTGGCCCCCGGGCGGCGCGCCGAGGTGCTGCGCATAGCCCGCGAGGCCGGCGCGTTCGTCGTCGAGGACGACTTCGTCCGGCGCCTGGTGCACGCCGACGCGGGTCCCTTGCCCCGCCCGCTGGCCGCCGACGACCCGGACGGCGTGGTCGTCCACGTCGGTTCGCTCACCAAGGCGACCTCGCCCAGCTTCCGGGTGAGCGCCCTGGCCGCGCACGGCCCGGTGCTGGAACGCCTGCGCGCCATCCAGGTCGTGGACAGTTTCTTCGTCCCCCGGCCGCTGCAGGAGGCCGCCCTGGAACTCGTCGGCTCGCCGGCCTGGTCCCGCCATCTGCGGGCTCTCGCCGCCGAGTTGAAGGCCCGCCGCGACGCCATGACCGGCGCGCTCGCCCGGTACCTGCCCGAACTGGCCCTGCCGCACGTGCCGTCCGGCGGCTACCACCTCTGGCTGCGCCTCCCCGACGGCACCGAGGAGTCCGCGCTGGCCGCCGCGGCCCTCCGCGCGGGCGTCGCCCTCACTCCCGGCCGCCCCTACTTCAGCGCCGAACCCCCGGCCGCCCACCTCCGGTTGAGCTTCGCGGCGGTCGCCGGGACGGGGGAGATCACGGAGGGGGTACGACGGCTGCGGGCGGCCTGCGACGAGGTGCTCCGGCCGGGGTAGCGCCTCGGGATATCCGCTCGCCTCCGTGCCGCCCGCCTGCGATCATCACGCGATGAGCGATGCACCCGGTCTCCCCGACGGCTACGAGTTCTCCGCCGACCCCGCCCGTGTCGACGTCGACCGCGTCCACGGCTGGCTGTCGACCGACACCTACTGGGCGCAGGGCCGTCCGCGCGAGACGCACGAGCGCGCGATGGCGTCCTCGATCAATTTCGGGGTGTACGGCACGGCCTCCGGCGAGCAGGTGGCGTACGCGCGGGTGGTCACCGACCGGGCGCTGTTCGCCTGGCTCGCCGATGTGTACGTCGACCCCTCGGTGCGCGGCAAGGGCATCGGCACGGCCTTCGTCGGCCGCGTCCGCGACCACCTGGAGCCGTACGGCCTGCGCCGCATCCTGCTCGCCACACAGGACGCGCACGGGGTCTACGAGAAGCTGGGCTTCCGGCCGCTGGACCGTCCCGAGCAGTGGATGGCGCACGCCTTCGGGTAAGCATCGGCATACCCTCGGTAACGTGCTGGTGACGGCTCTTGACCCGCGTACCCGCGCGGCTCACCATCACCGCATGCCACTGAGGGTGACGTTCGTCGCCGCCGCGCGCAGTTCCCCGCTGCTCGCGGAGCGCTTCGAGGACGACCGGCCGCTGGACCAGGCCGACTGGGACGAGGTGCAGCGCGCCGCCGGGGAGCTGCTGCCACTGGCGGCGGCCGAGCTGCGCTACTGCTCGCCGACCCCGCGCAGCCGGGCCACCGGCGACGCCCTGGGGTACGCCCCGCTGGTCCAACTTGCCCTTCGGGACTGCGACATGGGCCGCTGGCGCGGGCTGACGCTGGGCGAGGCGATGGCCCGCGAGCCGGGGGCGGTGGACGCCTGGCTCGCCGACCCGCGCGCCACACCGCACGGCGGCGAGTCCCTGCTGGCGTTCATCTCCCGGGTCGGCGGCTGGCTCGACACCCGGCCGGTGGACGACGCCGGCCGGATCGTGGCCGTCGCCGAGCCGTCCGTGATCCGCGCCGCCCTGGTCTACGCGCTGAAGGCGCCGCCCGCGAGTTACTGGAACATCGACGTCCGCCCGCTGTCCACGACCACCGTGACCGGCCGGTCGGGCCGCTGGAACCTCCGCCTCGACGGCGCCTCCGCCCAGCCCTCGCGCGCCTAGGTGTGCTGTCCGCACAGCACACCTAGCCGCCCCTCTCGCGCACATAGTCGGTCGTGAGGACCAGGGCCTTCGCCGGGCCGCCGACCCGCCACACCGTGCGCCAGTGGTCGGCGTCCCGGACGGTGAACTCGCCGCGGTAGAGGTCGGCCGCGCAGGGGTGGTCGGCTACGTACCGCCCCGACCTCAGGTCCAGGTCGTGGAACCGGCGCCCGTCCGCGAACCGTACGTCCACCGTCCCCGGTGCCCGCCCCGGCAGGAACCGCAGGGTCCGGGTCGCGGGCCGCGGCACGCCCCGCCAGGTGAAGGTGCCGGACTCCTCGTGCAGCAGCCCGCCACCCTCCAGTGCGCCGAAGACGGTGGTCCCGTCGAAGTGCCCCTCGTCCCCGCTCGCCAGATCCCGCACGCTGCGCCGCACCCGCCAGCGCCCGGCCAGATGGGCCAGTGCGTCGGCCACGGGCCAGTACTCGTCCATGGGCCGAGCTTAAGCGTGGCGCTGTCCGCCCCATTGACGTGTTCATACCCCTTCCCTATCGTGCGTTCGAAGTGCTGACCAGTGTCCGATATTTCGAACGTATCGAGCCGCGGAGTATCCATGTCACGCACCGTTCGCTGGAGAGCCGGCCTGGGGGCGAGCGCTTTCCTGCTCGCCACGGCCGCCCTGCCCGTCCCCGCCCACGCCGCCGACGTCACCGACTACGCCCTCACCGTCGACCCCTCGGCCGACGGGCCGACGATCGACAAGACGATGTACGGCGTCTTCTTCGAGGACATCAACCGCGCCGCCGACGGCGGTCTGTACGCCGAACTCCTCCAGAACCGTTCGTTCGAGTACTCCACCGACGACAACACGTCGTACACCCCGCTCACCGCCTGGGCGGTCTCCGGCACCGCGCAGGTCCGGAACGACTCCGGCCGGCTGAACGACCGCAACCGCACCTACCTCTCCCTCGGCGCGGGCTCGGCGGTCACCAACTCCGGATACAACACCGGGGTCGCGGTGCGGGACGGCGCGAGGTACGACTTCTCCGTGTGGGCCCGCGCGGAGGCCGGCACCACGCTCACCGTGACCCTCCAGGACGCCGGCGGCACCCTCGCGACCGCACGGCGGATCACCGTGAAGAAGAGCGGCTGGGCCCGGTACCAGGCCGGCTTCACCGCGACCCGCACCAGCACCACCGGCCGCCTCACCCTCGCCTCCAGCGCCGCGGCGGCCCTCGACATGGTGTCGCTGTTCCCCCGTGACACCTACAAGCACGAGCCCAACGGCCTGCGCAAGGACCTCGCCGAGAAGGTCGCCGCCCTGCACCCGGGCTTCGTCCGCTTCCCCGGCGGCTGCCTGGTCAACACCGGCTCGATGCAGGACTACAGCGAGGCCTCCGGCTGGCAGCGTAAACGCTCCTACCAATGGAAGGACACCATCGGCCCGGTCGAGCAGCGGGCGGCCAACGCCAACTTCTGGGGCTACAACCAGAGCTACGGCCTCGGCTACTACGAGTACTTCCGCTTCGCGGAGGACATCGGTGCCATGCCGCTGCCCGTCGTACCGGCCCTGGTGACCGGCTGCGGCCAGAACAAGCCCGTGGACGACGACGCCCTGCTCCAGCGGCACATCCAGGACACCCTCGACCTCATCGAGTTCGCCAACGGCCCCGCGTCCTCGAAGTGGGGCAAGGTGCGCGCCGGGATGGGGCACCCCGAGCCGTTCCACCTGACCCACATCGAGGTCGGCAACGAGGAGAACCTCCCGAACGAGTTCTTCGCCCGCTTCCAGCGGTTCCGCGCGGCCGTCCAGGCGAAGTACCCGTCCATACAGGTGATCTCCAACTCCGGCCCGGACGACTCCGGTGCGACCTTCGACACGGCGTGGAAGCTCAACCGGGACGCCGAGGTCGACATGGTCGACGAGCACTACTACAACAGCCCGCAGTGGTTCCTGCAGAACAACGACCGCTACGACTCCTACGACCGCAACGGGCCCAAGGTCTTCCTCGGCGAGTACGCCTCCCAGGGCAACGCCTGGAAGAACGGCCTCGCCGAGGCCGCGTACATGACGGGTCTCGAGCGCAACGCGGACGTCGTGAAGCTCGCCTCGTACGCCCCGCTGTACGCCGACGAGGACTACGTGCAGTGGCGGCCGGACCTGGTCTGGTTCAACAACCACGCCTCCTGGGGCTCCGCCAGCTACGAGGTCCAGAAGCTGTTCATGACCAACGTCGGCGACCGGGTGGTCCCGTCGAGGGCCACCGCCACGCCGAGCGTCAGCGGCCCGATCACCGGTGCGGTCGGCCTGTCGACGTGGGCGACCAGCGCGGCGTACGACGACGTGCAGGTGACCGCCGCCGACGGCACGACACTGCTCGGCGACGACTTCTCCGGCGACACCTCGAAGTGGACGCACACGGGAGGCGGTGGCTGGAGCGTCCAGGACGGCCAGTACGTGCAGACCGACACGGCCGCCGAGAACACCATGGTCCAGGCCGGCGACCCGTCCTGGCACGACTACGACCTGCATGTGAAGGCCACCAAGAAGTCCGGCAAGGAAGGCTTCCTCGTCGCCTTCGGCGTCAGGGACACCGGGAACTACTACTGGTGGAACATCGGCGGCTGGAACAACACGCAGAGCGCGGTCGAGCAGGCCGTGGACGGCGGCAAGTCCACGCTGGTCGCCAAGGCGGGGTCCGTCGAGACCGGCCGTGCCTACGACGTCGACATCAAGGTGCGCGGCCGCCAGGTCACCTTGTACCTCGACGGCAAGGAGTGGGGCGGCTTCACCGACGACAAGCCGGCCGAGCCGTTCCGCCAGGTCGTCACCCGCGACGCGAAGACCGGTGAGCTGATCGTCAAGGTCGTCAACGCCCAGTCCTCCCCGGCCCGTACGGCGATCGACCTGGGCGGTGCCGAGGTCGCGTCCAAGGCCGGGGTGACGACCCTGGCCGCCGCGCCCGACGCGGTGAACACCGAGACGTCCACGGCGGTCGCTCCCGAGACGTCCACCTTCACCGGAGTCGCGACGAAGTTCACCTACACCTTCCCGGCGAACTCCGTCACCTTCCTCAGGATCAGGCAGAAGTAGCCGGGGTCTGCTGCGCGGGCTGCTGTCCGAGCGGCAGCAGCCCGTGCTCGGCGAAGACCTTCTTCGCGACGAGGGTGGCGTTGAGCGCCTTCGGCATGCCGCAGTAGACGGCGGAGTCCAGCAGCGCCTCCACGATCTGCTCAGGGGCGAGACTCGCCGTCGACGCTGCGCAGCACCTCGAGGCCACGGGCGAAACGCTCTTCACGGGTGGTCCTCTGCTCGTTGCTCATGACCGGAAACGGTAGGAGTTCGAGCGCACTCGAGGTCAAGCGCGGCGGGTGCGCGCGGCCCGCGCCCACCCGGCCCGCAAGAGTAATTCACCGCGACCTCACCTTCCGGAAAACTCTTATTTCCCGGACGGTCGTGGAATTCATGATGCGTTCACCGAATTCGGAAGAGCGCACCTCATTTTTCGGTGAGCGCGCAACCATTCGGAATGCTGCCCCGTCTAAGTCGGCGAAATCCATGAAGTGAATTCACTGGGGGCCTGCCGACACATGGAACGCTCGACCTCGCCCGACGGGCCCCGTGGCCCCGTGCGTGCCGCCGCCCTGCTCGCGGCCGCCGTCACGGTCACGGCGTTCTGCGCAGCCGACGCCCTCGCGCGCAGTTATCCCTTCGGCCCCCGCACCCGCAGCGTCAACGACCTGGGCAACCAGTACGTGCCCTTCCACGCCCACCTGTGGGACCTGCTGCACGGCAGGACCGACGGCGGGCTCCTCGTCAACTGGCAGTCCGGCTACGGCTCCAGCTTCCTGCCGGACCTCGGCACCTACCTCGGCAGCCCGTTCGCCCTGCTCGTCGCCGTCTTCCCCCGGGACGAGATCGACCTCGCGGTCTACGTCGTCACCGCCGTGAAGACCGCGTCGGCCGCCGCCGTCATGGCCTGGCTGCTGCTCACCCTGCGCCCCGGCCGCTGGTGGGCGGCGGGCCTGCTCGGGACGTCCTACGCCCTGTGCGGCTGGAGCGTCGCCGACGCCTCCTACAACCCGATGTGGCTCGACGGCCTGATCGCCCTGCCGCTGCTGTGCCTGGTCGGGGAGTGGGCGCTCGCGGGACGCCGGCGGGTGCCCGGCGTCCTGATCGTCGCCCTCGCCTGGACCGCCAACTTCTACACCGCCTACATGGCCACCCTGGGCGCCGCCCTCGTGCTGCTGCTGCGCCTGGTGCTGGCCCGGCCGCCGCGCCGGCAGGCGCTCGCCGCAGCCGGCCGCGCCGCCGTCACCGCCGCCCTGGGCGTGGGCCTGGCCGCCCCGCTCGTGACGGTGATCTACTTCGGCACCGAGCACGCCTACCCGGGCCGCGTACGGCAGTTCGCGCCGGTACCGGGCGAGGACATGGCGGCCCGGCTGCTGCCGGCGACGTACGGCTTCGGCTCCCCGGCCCTCTACGTCGGCATCACCGCCCTGCTGCTCGCGCTCGCCCTGCCCTTCCACCGGGCGGTCCCCGTCCGGGTGCGGGCGGGCTGGACGGCACTGGTGCTCGCGGTGGCCCTGTCGCTGCAGTGGGCGCCCACCCATCTGGTCTGGCACGCCTTCGCCACCCCGCAGGGCAGCGCCTACCGGCAGGCCTTCGTGCTGTGCGGGCTGCTGGTCATCGCCGCCTGGCACGCCCTCGCGTACGGCCCGCCCGACCTGCGTGCCCTCGGTGCCGCGACCGCGCTGCTCGCCCTGATCGCCGCCGTGGCGAGCCGCAGCGAGCTGGTACGGCCGCACACCTGGACGGTGCTGCTGCCGGCGCTCGCCGGGGCACTGTGCGGGCTGCTCCTGCTGGGCCGCACCGGGCAGCGCGCCGGACTGGCCGGCCTGGCCGTCGTCCTCCTCCTCGGCGCCCAGCTCGGGGAGACCGCCGCCACCTCGGCCGCGGCCACCGAGCTGCGGCTGGGGCACCTGGACGACTACGCGCCCTGGGGGCAGCGGCAGGAGCGGCAGGCGGCGGCGATCGCCGAGGCCGACGGCTGGCCCCGGTACCGCACCGACCCCGGCCGCGAGCAGACCGTGGCCAACGACCCGATGCTCGTGGGCGGCCAGGGCGCCCAGTACTACAGCAGCCTCACCTCGGACGTCCTCGGCCGCACCCTCACCGCCCTCGGCGGCGGCTGGACCTCGCGCGGCCGCAGCGTGCAGAGCCTGGACAACGCCGTCACCGACGTCGTCTTCTCCGTCGGCGCCCGGGTGCACTCCCCGCCGGACCCGCACCAGACGTACCTGCCGCACGACGGCGGCCCGGTGACCGTCACCCGGCAGGACGTCCCGCCCCTGGTGACGGTGCGGGCCGCGCCCGGCACCACCGCCTTCGGGCCCTCGCCGTACCGCAACCAGGAACTGCTGCTCGGCAGCCGCGTCTACACCGTGCCCCGCGTCACCGTGCGCGACGACACCGGGCAGCAGGTCCGGGAGGGCCGGGTCGGCACCGGCGACGCCACGGCGAAGCCGACGATCACGGCCGACTGCCCGGCCGGCACCCAGGTGAACCTGTGGGCCCCGCACTACTCCGGCACCGCACGCCTCGCCGGCACCACCGGCGCCGCCGCCCGGTTCCGGTTCGAGTACCCGCGCAACCGCGCCGCCATGGAACCGCTGGGCACGACCCCGGCCTCCGGGCGGCTGCGCATCGAGCTGACCCCGGAGCGCCCCGGCCGCATCCCGGCCGGCGCCGTCGGCTGCCTGGACACCGGCCGGCTGCACGCCGCGGCCGCACGCCTGAAGGCCACCGGCGCCACCCGGGTGACCGTCTCCGACGGCACCGTACGAGCCGAGCTGCCCGCCGGGAGCAAGGGGATCGCGGTCGTCGCCGCGCCCCGCATCGCCGGCTGGCGGTGCGCCACGGGCGACGGGCCCGCCCGGCCCGCGGGCGCGTACCACGGCCTCGTCGCCGCCCCCCTGGACGGCAACTCGACCAGCCTGACCTGCACCTTCCATCCACCCGGCCTGCGGCTGGGCACCACCGTGGGGGCCACCTCGCTCGGGGTCCTGGTGCTGCTCACCGCCCTCGGTGCCGTCCGCCGCCGACGCGTCCCGGTGCCGCCCCCGACCACATCACCGCGTGAGCGCGTGACCGCCGCTTCCTGACCGCGCCCTGAGGGATCCACCATGCTGATAACGATCGTCGCGCCCTGCTACAACGAGGAAGACGTCATAGAACGCTTCCACGAAGAGGTCCAGAAGGTTGCCGAGGAACTGCTGCCGCTCGGCCACGACATGGAGTTCGTGTACGTGGACGACGGCAGCCGCGACCGGACCCTCGCCGCCCTGGAACGCCTCGCCCGCCTCGACGCGCGGGTGCGCTACGTCTCCTTCAGCCGCAACTTCGGCAAGGAGGCGGCCCTGCTCGCCGGCCTCAGGCACGCCTCGGGCGACGCGGTCATCGTCATGGACGCCGACCTGCAGCACCCGCCGGCGCTGATCAAGCGCATGGTGGAGCTGCGGGAACAGGGCCACGACCAGGTCATCGCCAAGCGCTCGCGCACCGGCGACCGCCTCACCCGGACCCTCACCGCCCGCCTGTACTACCGGCTCATCAACCGCCTGGTCGACGTCGAACTCGTCGACGGCGTGGGCGACTTCCGCCTGCTGTCCCGCCGGGTGGTGGACGCGATCCTGGACCTCACCGAGTACAACCGCTTCTCCAAGGGCCTGTTCGCCTGGGTGGGCTTCCCGAGCACCACCTTCGAGTACGAGAACGCGGTGCGCGAGGCCGGCCGCAGCTCCTGGTCCTTCCGCGGCCTGCTCAACTACGGCCTCGACGGCCTGCTGTCCTTCAACAACCGCCCGCTGCGCGCCGCCCTGTGGCTCGGCATGGGCCTGCTGCTGTGCGCCGGGCTCTACACGGCCTGGATCGTGGGCGCCGCGCTCGTCCACGGCGTCCAGACCCCCGGCTATGTGACCATCATCACCGCCGTCACCGCCCTCGCGGGCGTACAGATGGTCATGCTGGGAGTCATCGGGGAGTACACCGGCCGCATCTACTACGAGGTGAAGGGCCGCCCGCACTTCCTGGTGAAGGCGACCAACGTAGAGCGGACGAAAGACCTCATTCCCTGATGCCGAGACAGATGCCGAGACAGATGCCGAGGCAGATCCTCACCTTCGCCGTGGTCGGCGTCGTGAACACCACCACCTACTACTGTCTCTACGTGTTGTTCCTGACCCGTCTTCCCTACCTGGCGGCGCACGTCCTGGCATTTCTCGTCAGCATGATCGGATCCTTTTTCCTGAACGCCCGCTTCACCTACCGGACGCGGCCGACCCTGCGGAAATTCCTGCTTTTCCCGCTGACGAACGCCACCAATTTCGTCATCACGACGGCCGGGGTGTACGTGATCGTCGACGTCCTGCACGCCGGGAGCCGCTTCGCCCCCCTCCTGGCCTCGGCGGCGGCGATCCCGGTGACCTTCGTCGTGTCCCGCTGGGTGATGCTGCCCGGCGCCGGGACCAGGCCGGCCGCAGAGTGATTGCATAAACGTGCATCGATACGTATAGTCATGCCATCCAGAGGAGGGTGACATGGCGGTACGTGCGGCGGTGGCCGGAGCGAGCGGATACGCGGGCGGAGAGGTCCTGCGGCTCCTCCTCGCGCACCCCGAGGTCGAGATCGGTGCCCTGACCGGCAACTCCAACGCCGGGCAGCGGCTCGGCGCGCTCCAGCCGCACCTGTTGCCGCTGGCCGACCGCGTGCTGGCCGAGACCACGGCCGAGGCCCTCGCCGGGCACGACGTGGTCTTCCTGGCGCTGCCGCACGGGCAGTCCGCCGCCGTCGCCGAGCAGCTCGGCCCGGACGTCCTCGTGGTCGACATGGGTGCCGACTTCCGGCTGAAGGACCCGGCCGACTGGGAGACGTTCTACGGCTCCCCGCACGCCGGCACCTGGCCCTACGGCCTTCCCGAACTTCCGGGTGCCCGCGCCGCGCTGGAGGGGTCCAAGCGCATCGCGGTGCCCGGTTGCTACCCGACCGCCGTCTCCCTCGCCCTGTTCCCGGCCTACGCGGCGCACCTCGCCGAGCCCGAGGCGGTGATCGTCGCCGCGTCCGGCACCTCCGGTGCCGGCAAGGCGCCCAAGCCGCACCTGCTCGGCAGCGAGGTCATGGGCTCGATGTCGCCGTACGGCGTCGGCGGCGGCCACCGGCACACCCCCGAGATGATCCAGAACCTCAGCCAGGTGGCCGGGGAGCGGATCTCGGTCTCCTTCACCCCGACCCTCGCGCCGATGCCCCGCGGCATCCTCGCCACGTGCAGCGCCAAGGCCGTCGAAGGAGTCACGGGCGACTCCGTCCGCGCCGCCTACGAGAAGGCCTGTGCCGACGAGCCCTTCCTGCACCTGCTCCCCGAGGGCCAGTGGCCCGCCACGGCGTCCGTCCACGGTTCCAACGCCGTTCAGGTGCAGGTCGCGTACGACGCGGCGGCGGGCCGCATCATCGCGATCAGCGCCATCGACAACCTGACCAAGGGCACCGCCGGCGGTGCCGTTCAGAGCATGAACATCGCCCTGGGTCTCCAGGAGACCACCGGGCTTTCCACGATCGGAGTCGCACCGTGAGCGTCACGGCAGCCAAGGGATTCACGGCGGCGGGCATCGCCGCCGGGATCAAGGAGAACGGCAACCCCGACCTGGCCCTCGTGGTCAACGACGGGCCCCGCCGTGCCGCCGCGGGCGTCTTCACCTCCAACCGCGTGAAGGCCGCGCCGGTGCTCTGGTCCGAGCAGGTCCTCAAGAGCGGCCAGGTCTCGGCCGTCGTCCTGAACTCCGGCGGTGCCAACGCCTGTACGGGCCCCCAGGGCTTCCAGGACACTCACGCCACCGCCGAGAAGGTCGCCGAGGTGCTCGGCCGCGGCGCCATCGAGGTCGCCGTCTGCTCCACCGGCCTGATCGGCGTGCTGCTGCCCATGGACAAGGTCCTCGATGGAGTGGAGACGGCGGCCGCCTCCCTGAGCGAGCACGGCGGTGAGAAGGCCGCCATCGCCATCAAGACCACCGACACCGTCCACAAGACGTCCGTCGTCACCCAGGACGGCTGGACCGTCGGCGGCATGGCCAAGGGTGCCGGCATGCTCGCGCCGGGCCTCGCCACCATGCTGGTCGTCCTCACCACCGACGCCGACCTCGGCAACGACGACCTGGACCAGGCCCTGCGCGCCGCCACCAGGGTCACCTTCGACCGGGTCGACTCCGACGGCTGCATGTCCACCAACGACACCGTCCTGCTGCTCGCCTCCGGCGCCTCCGGCATCACCCCGGAGTACGACGCGTTCGCCGAGGCCGTACGGCAGGTCTGCGACGACCTCGGCCGGCAGCTCATCGGTGACGCCGAGGGCGCAAGCAAGGACATCAAGGTCGAGGTGGTCAACGCCGCGACCGAGGAGGACGCCGTCGAGGTGGGCCGCTCCATCGCCCGCAACAACCTCCTCAAGTGCGCGATCCACGGCGAGGACCCCAACTGGGGCCGTGTGCTGTCCGCGATCGGCACCACGCGGGCCGTCTTCGAGCCGGACCAGCTCAACGTCGCGATCAACGGCGTCTGGGTCTGCAAGAACGGCTCCGTGGGCGAGGACCGCGAGCTGGTCGACATGCGCTACCGCGAGGTGCACATCGTCGCCGACCTCGCCGCCGGCAGCGAGACCGCCACGATCTGGACCAACGACCTGACCGCCGACTACGTCCACGAGAACAGCGCCTACTCCTCATGAGCACTCGTAAGCACACCGCGCTGCCCAAGGCCCAGATCCTCATCGAGGCGCTGCCCTGGCTGACCCGGCACCACGGCAGGATCGTCGTCATCAAGTTCGGCGGCAACGCCATGGTGGACGAGGACCTGAAGGCCGCCTTCGCCCAGGACGTCGTCTTCCTGCGGCACGCCGGTCTCAAGCCGGTCGTGGTGCACGGCGGCGGCCCGCAGATCAGCGCCGCCCTCGACAGGCACGGCATCGTCAGCGAGTTCAAGGCGGGCCTGCGCGTCACCACCGAGGACGCCATGGACGTCGTACGGATGGTGCTCGCCGGGCAGGTGCAGCGCGAGCTGGTCGGCCTGCTCAACCAGCACGGTCCGTTCGCCGTCGGCCTGACCGGCGAGGACGCCCACACCATCACCGCCACCAGGCACCAGCCCGAGATCGACGGCGAGCTGGTCGACATCGGACGGGTCGGCGAGATCACCGCGATCGACACGGGCGCGATCGAGGCCCTGCTCGCCGACGGCCGCATCCCGGTCGTCTCCTCCATCGCCCGCAGTCAGGACGACGGACATGTCTACAACGTCAATGCTGATACGGCGGCTGCGGCACTCGCTGCGGCACTGGGCGCCGAAACCCTCATGGTCCTCACGGACGTCGAGGGCCTCTACGAGGACTGGCCCCACTCCGACGAGGTGATCAGCCGGCTCACCGCGTCCCAACTGGAGAAGCTGCTGCCGGAACTGAGTTCCGGCATGGTGCCGAAGATGGAGGGCTGTCTGCACGCCGTGCGCAACGGCGTGACCACCGCCCGCGTCATCGACGGCCGGGTGCAGCACTCGATCCTGCTGGAGATCTTCACCGACGAGGGCATCGGCACCATGGTCGTGCCCGACGAAGCCGAGGGGGAGCAGTCATGACGGGGAACGCGACCGACACAGAGCTGACCGCGCGCTGGCAGGGCGCGCTCATGAACAACTACGGCACCCCGCGCCTGCCCCTCGTGCGGGGCGCGGGCACGAAGGTGTGGGACGCCGCGGGCCGGGAGTACCTCGACTTCGTCGGCGGGATCGCCACCAACGCCCTCGGCCACGCCCACCCGGCGATCGTCGAGGCCGTCAGCGGGCAGATCGGCTCCCTCGGCCACATCTCCAACTTCTTCATGGCCGAGCCCACCGTCGCCCTCGCCGAACGGCTCCTGCAGCTGTTCGGCCGGGAGGGCAGGGTCTTCTTCTGCAACTCCGGCGCCGAGGCCAACGAGGCCGCCTTCAAGATCGGCCGCCTGACCGGGCGGACCCACATGGTCGCCACCGAGGGGGGCTTCCACGGCCGCACCATGGGCGCCCTCGCGCTCACCGGCCAGCCCGCCAAGCAGGGCCCGTTCCAGCCGCTGCCCGGCGACGTCACCCACGTGCCCTACGGCGACGCGCAGGCGCTGGCCGCCGCGGTCACCGAGGAGACGGCCCTGGTGATCATCGAGCCCGTCCAGGGCGAGAACGGGGTCGTCGTACCCCCGGCCGGCTACCTCAAGGCGGCCCGCGCGATCACCGCGGCCACCGGCGCCCTGCTGGTCCTCGACGAGGTGCAGACCGGCATCGGCCGCACCGGGAACTGGTTCGAGTACCAGGCCCACGAGGGCGTGCTGCCCGACGTCGTCACCCTCGCCAAGCAGCTCGGCGGCGGACTGCCGCTCGGCGCCACCGTGGCCTTCGGCCGGGCCGCCGAACTGCTCCGGCCCGGCCACCACGGCACGACCTTCGGCGGCAACCCGGTCGCCTGCGCCGCCGGGCTCGCCGTACTGGACACCATCGCCGGCGAAGGGCTGCTGGACAACGTCAAGCGGCAGAGCGCCGCGCTGCGCGACGGGATCGAGGCCCTGGGCCACCCGCTGATCGATTATGTCCGGGGCGCGGGCCTGCTCCTGGGTATCGTGCTCACCGGGCCGCACGCGCCACAGGTGCAGCAGGCGGCCCAGGAGGCCGGGTTCCTGGTGAACGCGCCCGCTGACGACGTCGTACGGCTCATGCCGCCGCTGAACCTGCGTGACGACGAGGTGGGTGCCTTCCTCCAGGCGCTGCCCGGCATCCTCGAGCAGGCGAACCCAGCGGATGGGGACGGACGATCCGGAGAATGAGACGACGATGAGCCAGGCGCAGGACCATGAGCAGGCGGCGGGCGCCGGGCCCGCCGTGCCGCAGACCCGCACCGCACGGCACCGCCGGATCGTGGACATCCTCAACCGGCAGCCGGTGCGGTCGCAGAGCCAGCTGGCCAAGCTGCTCGCCGACGACGGGCTGAGCGTCACCCAGGCGACGCTCTCCCGGGACCTCGACGAGCTGAACGCGGTGAAGATCCGCAACACCGACGGCGACCTGATCTACGCGGTACCGAGCGAGGGCGGCTTCCGCACCCCGCGCGCTCCGCTGGGCGAGTCGGCGAAGGAGGAGCGGATGCGGCGCCTGTCCCAGGAGCTGCTGATCTCCGCGGAGGCCTCGGCGAACCTGGTGGTCCTGCGCACGCCGCCCGGTGCGGCCCAGTTCCTCGCCTCCGCCATCGACCAGGCCGAGCTGCACGACATCCTCGGCACCATCGCCGGTGACGACACGCTGCTGCTGATCAGCCGGAACCCGACCGGCGGACAGGCCCTCGCGGACCACCTGCTGCGGCTGGCCCAGAACGGGCACTGACCGCATGCGGGGTACGGCCCGCAGACGGAGAATGGGTGGGTGACCCTCCGCGGCGAGCGGGCAGGCGGGCGGGCAATCCCCTGGCGGCCGTCGAACGTATACAGAGGTGTGTCGGGATTCCGGTTCCCCGTCGGCCGCCTCCCGGACGAGGCTCTGCTGTCCGGGCTGGCCACCGGAGATCCGGAACTCGCCGTCATCTTCGTACGAAGGTTCCAGCACCGGGTCTTCGGTGTCGCCATGGCCGTCACCGGGGACCAGCAGCTCGCCGAGGACGTCGCCCAGCAGACGTTCGAGCGTGCCTGGCGTCATGCGCAGATCTACGACTCGCGCCGCGGCTCGGTCATGACCTGGTTGACGACCATCGCGCACAACCTCGCCATCGACGCCGTCCGTGCCCGGCGGACGGAGCCGATGGCACCGGAGGACCTGGACGCCCTCCTCGGAGTCGTCACCGAGACCCCGGAGCAGTGGGCACTGGCCGACGAGGCCTCCTCCCAGCTCCGGGCCGCCCTGGCCCGGCTGCCGCGGGAACAGGCCCGGGCCCTGATGATGGCGGGCATCTACGCCATGACGGCCCAGCAGGTCGCCGACGTGGAGCAGATCCCGCTGGGCACCGCCAAGACAAGGATCAGGGCGGCGATGGCGAAACTGCGCGCCACGCTCCCGTCTCCGAACCGAGGCGACCATGTCGAGTGACCCGAACTGCGAGAAGCTGCGGGAGGTCGGCGCCGAACTGGCGCTGGGCGTGCTGCCCGGCCGGGAGCGGGCCGAGGCGGTCGCCCATCTGGACCGGTGCGCGGACTGCCGGGACTACGTCCGGCAACTGACCGGGATCGGCGACCGGTTGATCGGCCTGCTGCCGGACCGCGAGCCGCCGCTCGGCTTCGAGACCCGGGTGGCGCGCAGGCTGGCCCGGACGTCCGGGGGGCACCGGTCGGCACACGCCGCCGGCCGTCCGCAAGGCCTGCGCAGCCGCGCCCGCCGGGCCCGGCTGCGGATCGCGGCGTTCGCCGGCGCACTCGCGGTCGCCGTCGGTTTCGCCGGCTGGGCGATCGGTACCGCCGTGGAGGAGGTCACCGCCGCGCCGCCGCCCGCCGTCGAGTCCGAGCCCGTGATGGTCGGCGACATGACCCCGACCGGGCGCGACGGGCGGCCCGTCGGCGAGGTCTACGCCCACCCCGGCAGCCCCGGCTGGATCTTCGTCTCCGTCGCCCTCACCGGCCCCGGCACCGCGTACACCGGCACGGTCACCTGTCTGCTGGAGCGCGCCGACGGCACGACCGTCCGTGTCGGCGACTTCTTCGTGCGCGCCGGACGCGGCGACTGGGGTGTGGCGGTGCCCGGCGACCTCACCCGGTTCTCCGCCGCCCGCCTGGCGTCCCCGGACGGCACCGTCCTCGCCACCGCCCAGCTCGAGAAGGGCCAGGTCCTGACCCCGGAGGCGTGAGCCGCCCGCCTCAGGCGCCGCGGCACCGGACGGGCAGCGCCGCCTCCAGGGCGGCGGCCAGTCCCGCGACGCCGGGCCGGGCGGACGGATCGGCCCGCAGGCAGCTGTCGACGGCGGCGGCGAGAGGGGGCGGCAGCCGCCGCCGGGACGCGATCGGCGGCGCGCTCCGCGCCGGCCGCGGACACCAGCCGCCCGAGCCACCGGTGCCGGTAGCGCCGTGCCCGTCCCCGGCGCAGGACGCGTCGGTGGTCCCGGCGGTCGCGCCGCAGTCGAACGGCACCTCGCCGCACGCGACCTCGAACAACGTGATGCCGATGCCCCACACATCGGCGGCGGCCGTGAGGGTGCCGCCGCGGGCCTGCTCCGGCGCGCGGTAACAGCACGTGCCCACGCCCGCCGGGGCGGGGCCCGCAGGCCGGGCGACGCTCAGGTCCAGCACCTTCGCATGACCGCGGTCCACCACCACGTTCGACGGCTTGAGGTCCAGGTGCAGCAGACCTCGGCCGTGCAGGTAGTGGACGGCGGAGCACAGCTGCATCCCGAGGAGCGCCACATCGGCCGCGGACGGCCGGCGCCGCAGCCGGTGCAGCAGATGCGACAGCGTTTCCCCGGTCAGCGTCTCCAGGACGACGAGCGGCTCGGGCGAGGCGAAGACGTCGTAGCCGCGGACCAGGTGGGGATGGGTGAACTCCCGCAGCCAGCGGCCCTCCTGCAGCAGCCGCTCACCCAGCCGCCGCTCGCCCCGCAGATCGGGGCGCACCGTCTTGATCACACACCGGCAGTCCCGTTCCTCGCTCCAGGCGTCGTAGACGTCGAGCCACCCGGTGCGCGTCAGACCCGCCAGGATCCGGTAGCCCGGCACCGGTTCCGTGCCCGGGGCCAAGGGCGGGACGTCCGGTGCGGCGGTGCCGCTCATGACAGCACCGAGCCCGCGTTCAGCCGGTGCAGCCGGGCGTACGTCCCGTCGTGACCGATCAGGTCGTCGTGGTCGCCGTGCTCGACGACCCTGCCGTGGTCGAGCACCACGATGCGCGTGGCGTCGCGGACGGTCAGCAGGTTGTGCGAGATGACGACGGTCGTGCGCCCGGCCATGAGCCGGCGCAACGGGTCCATGATCCGCCGGCCCGATCGCACGTCGAGCCCCGCGGTCGGTTCGTCGAGGAGCAGCACGGGCGCGTCCCGGATCATCGCGCGGGCGATCGCCAGACGCTGGCACTGCCCGCCGGAGAGCGTCCGGCCGCGCTGGCCGACCAGGGTGTCGTAGCCCTCCGGGAGCTGCTCGATGAACTCGTGCGCGTCCGCCGCGCGCGCCGCCGCGACGATGTCCGCGTCCGTGGCCCCCGGCCGCCCGTAGGCGATGTTGTCCCGCACGGTGCCGTGGAAGACGAGGGTCTCCTGCAGCACCACCGCCACGCTCTCCCGCACGTCGGACAGGCTGAGCTGCCGCAGATCGGTCCCGTCCAGGCGGACCGCGCCGCGTTCGGGGTCGTAGAAGCGCAGCTGGAGCTTGGCGACCGTCGACTTGCCCGCCCCGCTGGCCCCCACCAGCGCCAGCGTCTCCCCGGGCGCCACGTGGAAGGACACGTCCGACAGCGCCCAGGACGAGCCGCCGGGATAACGGAACCACACCCCGTCGAACGCCACGTCCCCGCGCGCACGGCCGATCCGCCGGGCGTCGACGGCCTCGGCCACCTGGGGCCGCTGGTCCAGCAGCTCGATGATCCGCTCCGCGGAGGCGGAGGCCGCGTAGAAGGCGTTGCCGAGGTGGGACAGGCCACGTACCGGGCTGTACAGCTTGCCGATCAGTGCGAGGAAGACCAGCAGCCCGCCGAGCGAGAGCTGCCCCTGGGCCAGCTTCCAGGTGCCCAGGCCCATCACCGCGAGGCCGCCGGCCACCTCGATCATCTCGACGACGGGCCCGTAGACGGCACGGATCCGGGCCGAGGCCATCGCCGCCCGGAACCTGCCGAGGTTCTCCCGCTCGAACCGGCTCTCCTCCCAGCCCTGCCTGTTGTACGCCTGCACCAGAACGACGTTGCCCAGCGACTCCTCCGCGATCGCGCTGAGCGAGCCGGTGCGGCGCCTGCGCTCCCGTGACGCCTCCTTGATCAGCCGCGAGAAGTGCCGGGCGGCGCCCCAGAACAGGGGCACGATGACCAGGGCGAGCAGGGTCAGATCCCAGCGCAGATAGAACAGCAGGCCGAGGAAGACCCCCAGGCGGATCACGTAGTAGAGGACGTCCGCCACGCCCGAGAGCAGGAACGTCTCCACCGCGTCGACGTCACCCGTGACCCGGGACAGCACGTCCCCGAGCCGCCGCCGCTCGAAGAAGCCGAGCGACAGTCCCTGGACGTGCCGGAACACATCGGAACGCAGGGCCAGCAGGAAGCGCTCGCCGACCCAGGTGGACGTCACGTCGTCGGCGAAGCCCAGGATGCCGGAGCACAGGACGAGGCCCAGATAGGCGGGGGCGATCCACAGGAACGGCCCGAGATCCCGGGGGACCAGCACATCGTCCACGACGATCTTGAACAGCCACAGCTCCGCGGCGTCGACGAGGGGACCGGTCAGGCTGAACAGGACGACGGGCACGAGCCAGCGCCGGCCACCACGGGTGTACGGCCAGAACCGCCGGAACACCTCGCGCGGGGGCACCGGGGGCGCGGCCGCGACGACCGCGTCGGAGGTGTCGCCCACCGCGAGCAGACGCCGCAGGACATGCGCCATGGGATGTGTTCCTCGGGGATCGGCGGAGCGGACCGGGTCCTCCGGTCTCCGGTCCGCTCAGCCAACAGGTGTGTTCAGTAGCGGTCGTGGCGGTTGCCGTGGTCACGGTGGTTGCCGTGGCTGTGGCGGTCGCCGTGGCCGTGCCGGTGCCCGTGCCCGTGCCCCGAGGAGTCGTGCCGCGACGTGTCGTTGTCGCGGTCCCGGTGCTTCGCGGGCATCAGGCTGCTGAAGATGGCCATGTCGTTCCTCCTGAAACTTGCCTCACCGTGGATACGTCTCAGGGCGCACATCGGATGGCGTTTTCCGTAAAAGGTTGTCGTTCCGGGCAAAAAAAGGTGAAAAGCGAACATGTCAGCCGAGTCGTGCCGCGAGCCCCCCGGTGCACCGCACCTCGTCGCCCGCGGTGATCAGCAGGCCCTCCACGTCCGGCAGGGACTCCAGCCACGCCAGGCCCGCCCGCGACCCCATCGCGAAGGCCGCCGTGGCCCAGCAGTCCACCCAGGTCAGCCGCGGTCCCACCACCGTGACCGCCACCAGGTCCGTCACCGCCGACCTGCCCGTACGCGGGTCCACGATGTGCGCCCCGCGCTCCGCGGTCCCGGACGTCGCCACCGACAGCTCCGCCACACCGGCCGCCGAGATCACCGCCGCCAGACCGCCGGGCCGGAGTGGATCGGCCACCCCCACCCGCCACGGCCGCTGCGGTTCCGGCGCGCCGAGCAGCTGCACGTCCCCGCCCCCGTTCACGCTCACCCCGCGCACCCCGTCGACCTCCGCCAGCAACCGAGCCGCCCGCTCGGCCGCCCAGCCCTTGACGATGCCGGTGGGATCGAGGGAGCCGCGGTACCGGGTGCTGAACCAGCCGTCGCTCACCTCCTCCGCCTCGGCCGCCAGCCGCAGCACCTCGGCCACCTCCGGAGCGCACCGCGCCACGGTCAGTTCGCCCCGGGCCAGCCGTGCGACCTCGCTGTCCTCGCGGTAGGTGCTGAACAGCGCGTCCACCCGGTGCAGGCCGGCGACGGCCTCGGCGAGCGCCGCCCGTACGGCATCGGGTTCCCCGCCGCGGACGTCGAAGGAGAAGACGGTCCCCATGACCTCCTCCGCATGACGCACCGCGGCGGGAGCCCCGGCCGGCTCGGCCACCGGCTCAGCCACCGGCCTGGTCCAGCGCCGACTGCAGCGACTGCCGGTAGCCGGTGCTGGTGTAGGTGGCCCCGGAGACGGCGTCGATCCGCGCGCTCTGCGCGGCCACGGCCTCCTGGTTGAGCTTGGGGACGGCGAGCTGTGTCTTCTGGTCGCTGAGCCCGCCCTCGGGCGCCTGGACCGCCTCCGCCTTCGTGATCTTCCCGTCGCTGACCGTGATCCGCACCTGGACCGGGCCGTACTGCGTCTGCGCGGCCTTCCCCGTGACCGTACGGTCCTGCGCCCGGCCGGAAGCGCCGGCCGACCCCGCCTTACCGGACGACGCCGACCTCATCTTGTCCAGCGCCGACTGCAGCGACTTCTTGTACCCGGCGCTCGTGTACGTCGCCCCGGAGACGGCGTCGATCCGCGCGCTCTGCGCGGCCACGGCCTCCTGGTTGAGCTTGGGCACGGCGAGCTGTGTCTTCTGGTCGCTGAGTCCGCCCTCGGGCGCCTGGACCGCCTCCGCCCTGGTGATCTTCCCGTCGCTGACGGTCAGCCGTACCTGCACGGCCCCGTACTGCGTCTGCGCCGCGTCACCGGTCACCGTGCCGGAGCCGGCGGAGTTCTGCGCGCCGCCCTGCGGGGCCTCCTGGCCCGCCGCCGGCTGCTGCGGGGCCGCGCCGGACGCCGACGCCGGGGCCGGTCCGGACGCCGGCTTCAGCGACAGCAGCAGCACGACACCGGACACGGTCGCGGCGGTGGCCAGCACGACCCGCCGAATGGGGTGGCTCTTCCTCATCTGTGCGTAGCTCCCGTTTCTCTCCGTGGCTCCCGCTCACATCTCGAACGACTCGTGATGGATGCGGCGGGCGGGAACCCCCGCGCCGCGCAGTGCCTCGTACACCGACTGCGCGAACCCGGGCGGGCCGCACATGAAGACGTCGTGGTGGTCGATGTCCGGGATCTTCCGCTGGAGGTTCTCCGCGGAGATGTCCGGCCGCTCGCCCTCCGGGCTGTTGACCGCGTACATCAGCCGGGCGCCCCGCTCCTTGGCGATCGCCGCCAGCTCGTCCCACAACGCCAGGTCCTGGGTGGTGTTGGCCCGGTACAGCAGCGTGATGTCGCCGGCCGCGCCGGGCAGCGTCTCGAACAACGCCCGCATCGGCGTGATGCCGACCCCGCCCGCGACCAGCAGCACCTTGCCCCGGCTGCGGCGCTGCGCGGTGAGCGCGCCGTACGGGCCCTCGGCCCACACCTTCGTGCCGGGCGTCAGCTCGCGCAGCCGGGCACTGTGGTCGCCGATCGACTTCACCGTGATCCGCAGCAGACCGGGCCGGGGCGCCGCCGACAGCGAGTACGGGTGCGAGCTGAACCGCATACCGGGTGCGAGGAAGCGCCAGCGGAAGAACTGTCCCGCCTCGGCGCCCATCCGGTGCAGCTTCCGCCCGCCGATCAGCACCGACACGATGCCCGGGGTCTCCTCGATGACCGCCTCCACCCGCATCCGGTGCCGCAGGTTCAGCCGGACGGGGGTGAGGACCCGGTACCAGACGACCAACGCGGTGACCGTGCCGTACAGCGCGTACCAGAAGGTCTTGGCGGTGGGCTCGACCGCGAAGTCGTTGCCGGTGGTGATCTGGTGCCAGAACGTCAGGAACACCGCCGCGTAGGTGAGCAGGTGGACGTGGTACCAGGTGTCGTACGGCAGCCGGCGGCGGATCCCGCCGATCGACGTCAGCCCGATGAGCACGAACAGACCGGTGCCGAGGGCGGCCTTGCCCATGTCGGGCAGCTGGTCGACGGAGTCGACGGTCTGCCGGACGATGTCCCCGAGCGTCCTGCCCGCCTGCAGCGCGTAGCCCCACATGGTGAGGAAGACGTGCGCGACGATCAGGCAGAGCGTGTACCGGCCGCTCATCGCGTGCCAGCGGGCCACCCGGTCGGAGCCGACCCGCCGTTCCAGCGCCGGCACGCGCGCCATCTGGAGCACGACCAGCGCCATCAGATAGCCGGCCAGCAGGCCGGTGATCCGGCCGGCGTTCAGGATCCTGCTGTTGTCGTCGGCGATGGACGGGGTGTTGTGCCACCAGAGCCACAGCACGGCCGCCGCGCCCGCCCAGACCGCCAGCAGCAGCGGGACGGCCGGGGAGCGGCGCGGGCGGATGCGGCGCATCGTCTGGCGGCGGGCGGCACGTCCGCCTGCGAGCGTGGTGGTCACGGTTCCTCCGTGGGGACTTGACCCTTGGCCCACAGATACGGCCCGTGTCCGCCGAGTGTTCAGCGGCCCGCCGAGTCCAGAGCGGACTGGAGTGACTGCCGGTAACCGTCACTCGTGTACGTCGCTCCGGACACGGTGTCGATCTGCGCGCTCTGCGCCGCCAGCGCCTCGCGCCGCAGCTGGGGCAGCGCGTAGCTGTTGATCTCCTGGTCGCGGGGGTTGTCCTGCGGGTACTCGACGGCCGTCACGTCGGTGAGCCTGCCGTCCTGCCACGTGACCCGCACCTGGACCGGCCCCCAGCGGGTCTGGGCCGGGTCCCCGGTGACCGTCCCGCTGCCCGAGGCGGGACCGGGCGTCGAACTGCTCGACGCGGCAGGCGGCTCGGTGCCCGCCGCCACCGCGGTGGGACTGGTGTGGGGCTTCAGCGACAGCAGCAGCACCATCCCGGAGACGGTCGCCGCGCTCGCCAGCACGATGCGGCGGAAGGGACGGTTCTTGTTCAACGCGTGCACAGCGGGCCTCACAGCTCGAACGACTCGTGGTGGATACGGTGGTCCGGTACCCCGGCCGCCCGCAGCGCCCGGTACACGTCCTGGGCGAAACCGTGCGGGCCGCAGAGGTAGACGTCGTGGCCGGGCAGACCGGGAAAGGTCGCGCGCAGTGACTCCGCCGTGAGGGGCGGACGCTCCCCGCCCGGCCCGTTCAGCGCGTACAGCAGCTGCGCGCCCCGCCGGCGGGCGATCGCCTCCAGCTCGCCGCCCAGCGCCAGATCCTCGGCCGAACGCGCCCGGTACAGCAGCGTGACCTCGCCGGGCAGCGTCTCGAACAACGCCCGCAGCGGAGTGATGCCGACCCCGGCCGCGATCAGCAGGGAGCGGTGGCCGGTGGCCCGCTCGGCGGTCAGCGAGCCGTACGGGCCCTCCACCCAGACCCGGGTGCCGGGCCTGAGCAGCGCGACGGCCGCGCTGTGGCCGCCGAGCGCCTTGACGGTGATCCGCAGCAGGTCCGGGCGCGGCGGCGCCGACAGCGAGTACGGCGTCGAGGTCCAGCCGAGTCCCGCGCCGAGGAACCGCCAGCGGAAGAACTGCCCGGGCCGCGCCCCCAGCTCGTCCAGCTGCCGCCCGCGTACGACGACCGAGTACACGCCCGGTGCCTCCCGGTGCACCGACTCCACGCGCAGCCGATGCCGCAGGTTGAGCCGCACCGGAGCGAGGATCCGGTACCAGAGCACCAGGGCCGCCACGCCCAGGTACAGCGCGTACCAGGCGGCGGTGGCGACCGGCCTGCCGCTGAACTCCTCGCCCAGCGCCGGCTGGTGCCCGAAGGCGAGGAAGACGGCCGCGTAGGTGAGCAGGTGAAGGTAGTACCAGAACTCGTAGCCCGTCCGGCGGCGCACGGCCCGTGCCGAGGCGACGCCGACCGCGACGAGGATCACCGTACCGGCGGTGGCCTTGAGCATCTCCGGGTAGTCGAGGACGACGGTGACCGCCTCGTGCGGGAGCGAGGCCCGGTCCTGGGCGGCGTACCCGGCGAGGATCAGCACGATGTGCGCGCCCAGCAGACAGACCGTGTACCGGCCGGCCATCGCGTGCCAGCGCGCCACCCGGTCCGAGCCGATCCGGGTCTCCAGCAGCGGCACCCGCGCCATCAGGCCGACCAGCACCGCGCAGGCGTACCCGCACAGCAGCCCGGCGATCCGCCCGGCGCCGGTCAGCGCGCCCGCCGTACCGACCACGGCACCGGTGTCCGCCCACCAGAGCGCGACCACGGCCGCCGCCCCCGCCCACAGCACGGCCAGCACGGGCCCCGCGGGGGAGCGCCGTGCGGTCACGGGCCGGGGCGGGGCCGCCCGCCTCGCATCCACGGTCGTCATCAGTCGCCGTCCCTTCGTCCGTCGTGCCAGGCCACTGTGCGGGCCGAACCTCTGAGCCACCTCTGAGCGGCGGCCGGGACGGGCCTGTTCAGAGCGGACTCAGAGGCCGCTCTCGGACGGCTCTCACCACCTCGGAGGTCACTCAGAGGAAACTCAGAGGTCCCGGGACGGCCGAGCACTCCGCGCAGGAGCGATGCTGGAAGACGCGATGAACACCACCCGTTCCGGCCGCCCGGCCCTCACCCGCCCCGACGGCACCCCGCTGCGCGTCCTCGTCGTCGACGACGATCCCGACCTCGCCGAGGTGCTCACCGGCGCCCTGCGCTACGAGGGCTGGGAGGTCCGCGCGGCGGGCGACGGCGCCGGCGCTGTCACCGCCGCGCGCGAGCTGCAGCCCGACGCCGTCGTCCTGGACGTGATGCTCCCGGACACCGACGGCTTCGCCGTGCTGCGCCGTCTGCACGAGGTGAAGCCCGACGTGTGCGTGCTCTTCCTCACGGCACGGGACGCGGTCGAGGACCGGATCGCGGGCATCACCGCGGGCGGCGACGACTACGTCACCAAGCCCTTCAGCCTGGAGGAGGTCGTGGCACGGCTGCGCGGACTGCTGCGCCGCGCCGGCATGGCACGGCAGGCGGAGGAGGGACCGCGGCTGATCGTGGGCGACCTGGTCATGGACGAGGACGCCCGCGAGGTGACCCGGACCGGCGAACTCGTCGAACTCTCGCCGACCGAGTTCGAGCTCCTGCGCTTCCTCATGCGCAATCCGCGCCGCGTGCTCAGCAAGGCCCAGATCCTCGACCGGGTGTGGTCCTACGACTTCGGCGGCCGGGCCCATGTGGTCGAGCTGTACATCTCCTACCTGCGCAAGAAGGTCGACGCGGGCCGCGACCCCATGATCCACACCGTGCGTGGCGCGGGCTACGTACTGAAGCCGGTGACCGGATGAACCGCCCGCGCCGGCTGCTCCGACCCCGCACCCTGCGCGCCCGCCTCACCGTCGGACTGGTGGTGCTGCTCGCGGTGAGCTGCGCGGCCGTCGGGCTGGCCGCGGTCGTCGAACTCAACGGCTTCCTCACCCAGCGCCTGGACGAACAGCTCACCCAGGCCGGCATCCGGTTCCCGGAGAGCCTCGAGCACAACGGCCGGCTGCCGGACGACCGGCCCCAGTCCCGCAAGGACGTCACCGGGGGGACCTCCCTCGGCGACGAGCACGGAGACACCCGCCGGATGGCCACCGGCACCTTCGGTGCCCGCCTGCTGCACGGCACCGTCACCCACAAGGGCCTCATCCGCAGCGGCGATCCGTCCGCCGACCTCGACGTCGACGTCACCGCACGAGACGCCCGACGGCTGGCCGCGGTACCCGTCGACGGCAGGCCCCACAGCGTCGAACTCTCCGCCCTGGACGACTACCGGGTGGTCGCGACCGCCGGCCGGGACGGGGACGTCCTGATCGTCGGCCTCCCGCTCGAGCCGGTCGAGGCCACGGTCCACCGGCTGGAACTCGTCTCGGGGATCGTCTTCGGCCTGGCCCTCGTGGTGACCGGCGTGGCCGGGGCCTGCTGGGTGCGCTGGTCGCTGCGACCGCTCAGCCGGGTCGCCGCCACCGCCACCCGGGTCAGCGAACTCCCGCTGGCCGGCGGAGAGGTCGCGCTGCCGACGCGCGCCCCGGACACCGACCCGCACAGCGAGGTCGGACAGATGGCCGCCGCCTTCCACCGCATGCTCGGCCATGTCGAGGACGCGCTGACCAGACGGCAGGCCGGCGAGGAGCGGCTGCGCCGGTTCGCCGCCGACGCCAGCCACGAACTGCGCACCCCGGTCGCCTCGGTGCGCGGCCACGCCGAACTGGCCCTGCTGCATCCGGGCCCGGTCCCACCGGAGGTGACCCGCGCCCTGCACCGCATCACGGCCGAGTCCGCCCGCATGGGCGAGATGGTCGACGACCTGCTTCTCCTCGCCCGCCTCGACGCGGGCCGTCCGCTGGAGAGCCGGCCCGTCGACCTCACCCGTCTGGTCCTGGACGCGGTCGCCGACGCCCGCGCCGCGGGCCCCGGGCACCGCTGGACGCTGGACCTGCCAAAGGACCCGGTGACGGTCGCCGGCGACGCCCACCGCCTCCACCAGGTGCTGGCCAACCTGCTGGCCAACGCACGTGTGCACACACCCGCCGGCACGAAGGTGACGGTGACTGTGGAGACCGACGGCGAGCAGGCCCGCCTCTCGGTCCACGACGACGGCCCCGGCGTCCCCGAGGACATCCGGCCCACCGTCTTCGAACGCTTCACCCGAGCCGAACACCGCCGTCCCCCGGACGCCACCGGCGGCGGGGCCGGCCTGGGCCTGTCGATCGTGGCGGCGGTGGTGGAGGCGCACGGGGGAGACGTGGGGCTGGAGAGCGGGCCGGGGGCCACGACGTTGACGGTGCGCCTGCCCGCCCACGGGACGCGGGGAAGCGCGCACGGCACCTTCAGTACCGGGTGACCGCCGTGGGTCCGTCCACCGTCCCGATGGCGATGTGCGGCTTCTTCCCGGGCTGTGCCCACCGCAGGATCCGGCGCATCGCGTCCTCCGGTACCGACACGCAACCGGCCGTGGCCGCCCGCCCGTTGACATGCAGGAAGATGCCGGCTCCGCGTCCCCGCACCGGCCGGTCGTAGTTGAACCCGATGACCAGGCCGTACGCGTACTGCGTCGGGTAGGTGACCAGGTGCTCGGCCTCCGCGGCACGGCAGTCGTCCGGCAGGGGATCCACCCACCGGTTGTACGACGCCGAGTCGTTGTCCTGGCACCACCAGGAACTCTCCCGCACCGGGAGGTACTCGACCTGTGTCCCGGCCGGCGCCGCCTTGATGCCGAAGGCGAAGGGGAGGTCGTACAGCCCCGTCGGAGTCGTGTTCGTGCCTTGCGTCCGCGAGCCGCCCTCGACGAGCCCGCTGGACCCGAACCGGGCCGGCGCGGTCCCGGACTCCACCCACTGTCCGTCCCGCAGGTCCCACCAGGTGAGCGTCCCCGACGTCGAGCCGGTCGCCGGGGCCTGAGCGGTGATCAGCTGGGTGCCGCCGCCCGTGTCCGCCATCCGTGCGGGCAACGCGGCCGGCTCGGGTCCGGGCGTGAAGCCGAGCAGGGCGAGGCAGGAGGCGGAGACGAGGGCGAGGACGACACCGGGGCGCATGTCTCAGACGGTAGACGGGGGGAGCGGCAACGGCAGCCCGGGTAGTCCGTCCAGGCTCGTCGCGATGTGCTCCTTCTTGGCGAAATAGGCGCTCAGCGAGGCGTCGTCCTCGCGCGCGAAACGCTTTCCGTGCAGCTCGCGGTCCTCCTCGTACGCCATGTAGGGGACGGCGTACCCGCAGCTGTCCCGCACGGTCTCGGCGTGGACGACGATGACCGCGCGCAGCCCGTGCGCGCTCGGGTCGATGTCCGGGAAATGGGCGAGCAGTTCGCCGAAGCGCGGGTCGTCGCGGAAGACCGGCTCGCCCCGGCCGTGCACGCGCACGATGTTCGGCGGCCCCTGGAACGCGCACCACATCAGGGTGATCCGCCCGTTCTCCCTGAGGTGCGCGATGGTCTCGGCGCTGGACCCGGCGAAGTCCAGGTAGGCGACGGTGAGTTCGTCCAGCACGGCGAACGAGCCCCTGAGCCCCTTGGGGGAGAGGTTGACCGTGCCGTCGGCGGACAGCGGGGCGGTCGCGGTGAAGAAGAGGGGCTGCTCCTCGATGAACGTGCGGAGCCTGCCGTCGATGCGCTCATAGGTCTTTCCCATGTCTGACGAGTATCGACGAAATTCGTTCGTTTGTCTAAGGAAATGCTGAACCCGTGCAAGGGGCCGTAGGTGATCGGCCGTGGCCACCGTCCACGTCACCCGGTACGGCGATTGACGAACCATGCAGAGTTCTGCATACTCATGCATGTCAGCGAATGCACTGTGAGGAGAAACCCGTGACCGAGCGCGTCGTACTCGCCTACTCAGGCGGTCTGGACACCTCCGTCGCCATCGGCTGGATCGCCGAGGAGACGGGCGCCGAGGTCATCGCCGTTGCGGTCGACGTCGGCCAGGGCGGCGAGGACCTGGACGTCATCCGCAAGCGCGCCCTCGCGTGCGGCGCGGTCGAGGCCGAGGTCGCCGACGCCAAGGACGAGTTCGCCGACGAGTACTGCCTCCCGGCGATCAAGGCCAACGCCCTCTACATGGACCGCTACCCGCTGGTCTCCGCCCTCTCCCGGCCGACGATCGTCAAGCACCTCGTCGCCGCCGCCAAGAAGCACGGCGCCACCACGGTCGCCCACGGCTGCACCGGCAAGGGCAACGACCAGGTCCGCTTCGAGGCCGGCATCGTCGCCCTCGCCCCCGACCTGAAGTGCATCGCCCCGGTCCGTGACTACGCGATGACCCGGGACAAGGCGATCGCCTTCTGCGAGGCCAAGCAGCTCCCGATCGCCACCACCAAGAAGTCCCCGTACTCCATCGACCAGAACGTCTTCGGGCGCGCCGTCGAGACGGGCTTCCTGGAGGACATCTGGAACGCCCCGATCGAGGACATCTACGAGTACACCTCCAACCCGGCCACCCCGCGCGACGCCGACGAGGTGATCATCACCTTCAAGGAAGGTGTCCCGGTCGCCCTCGACGGCAAGCCCGTCACCGTCCTGCAGGCCATCCAGCAGCTCAACGAGCGCGCCGGCGCCCAGGGCATCGGCCGGATCGACATGGTCGAGGACCGCCTCGTCGGCATCAAGTCCCGCGAGGTGTACGAGGCTCCGGGCGCGATCGCCCTGATCACCGCCCACCAGGAGCTGGAGAACGTCACCGTCGAGCGCGAACTGGCCCGCTACAAGCGGCAGGTCGAGCAGCGCTGGGGCGAGCTGGTCTACGACGGCCAGTGGTTCTCCCCGCTCAAGCGTGCCCTCGACGGCTTCATCGACGAGGCCAACCAGCACGTCTGTGGCGACATCCGGATGACGCTGCACGGCGGCCGCGCGGTCGTCACCGGCCGGCGCTCGGAGTCGTCCCTGTACGACTTCAACCTCGCCACCTACGACACCGGCGACACCTTCGACCAGGCCGCGGCCAAGGGCTTCATCGACATCTACAGCCTGTCGTCGAAGATCGCCGCCAAGCGGGACCTGGCGTAGGCGCCCCGGCGCGTACGGCCTTCGGGTCACCTCACACGCATCAGCCTGACAGCCGCCTCCTCGCCTGCAAGGGTGGGGAGGCGGTCGCACAGCGACATCTGTGCCACAAAGACATCTCCGAGGAGCAACGCAAGTGAGCAGCAACAGCGGTGACGTACGGCTCTGGGGCGGCCGTTTCGCCGACGGTCCCGCCGAGGCCCTGGCGAAGCTGTCCGCGTCCGTCCACTTCGACTGGCGGCTCGCGCCCTACGACATCGCCGGTTCGCGTGCCCACGCGCGCGTGCTGCACAAGGCGGGGCTCCTCACCGAGGACGAGCTGCAGCGCATGCTCGCCGGGCTCGACCGGCTGGAGGCGGACGTCGCCGACGGCTCCTTCGTCGGGACCATCGCCGACGAGGACGTGCACACCGCCCTGGAACGGGGCCTGCTGGAGCGCCTCGGCCCCGACCTCGGCGGAAAGCTCCGCGCGGGCCGGTCCCGCAACGACCAGGTCGCCACCCTCTTCCGGATGTACCTGCGCGACCACGCCCGGATCATCGGCGGCCTGATCGCCGACCTCCAGGACGCGCTGATCGGCCTGGCCGAGGCCCACCCGGACGTGGCGATGCCCGGCCGCACGCACCTCCAGCACGCCCAGCCGGTGCTCTTCGCCCACCACGTCCTCGCCCACGTGCAGTCCCTGTCCCGGGACGCGGAACGGCTGCGTCAGTGGGACGAGCGGACGGCGGTGTCGCCGTACGGCGCGGGCGCCCTCGCCGGCTCCTCCCTGGGCCTGGATCCGGAGGCGGTCGCCGAGGACCTGGGCTTCGAGCACGGCAGCGTCGCCAACTCCATCGACGGCACGGCCTCCCGTGACTTCGTCGCCGAGTTCGCCTTCATCACGGCGATGATCGGTGTGAACCTCTCCCGCGTCGCGGAGGAGATCATCATCTGGAACACGAAGGAGTTCTCCTTCGTGACCCTGCACGACGCGTTCTCCACGGGCTCGTCGATCATGCCGCAGAAGAAGAACCCGGACATCGCCGAGCTGGCGCGCGGCAAGTCCGGCCGCCTGATCGGCAACCTCACCGGTCTGCTGGCGACCCTGAAGGCCCTGCCCCTCGCCTACAACCGCGACCTCCAGGAGGACAAGGAGCCGGTCTTCGACTCCTGCGACCAGCTGGAGGTGCTGCTCCCCGCCTTCACCGGGATGATCGCCACGCTCACCGTCCACCGCGAGCGGATGGAGGAACTGGCCCCGGCCGGTTTCTCGCTCGCCACCGACATCGCCGAGTGGCTGGTCAAGCAGGGTGTGCCGTTCCGCGTGGCGCACGAGGTCGCGGGCGAGTGCGTGAAGGTCGCCGAGGCCGAGGGCAAGGAACTGGACGACCTCACGGACGAGCAGTTCGCGAAGATCTCCGCCCACCTCACTCCCGAGGTCCGCACGGTCCTCAACGTCCCCGGTGCCCTCGCCTCCCGCAGTGGCCGCGGCGGTACGGCACCCAGCGCGGTCGCCGTCCAGCTGGCGGAGGTCAAGGCCGACGTGGCACGGCAGCACCAGTGGGCGACGGCCAAGCAGAAGCAGTAGCGGAGCGCCCCCTCAGCGGTGCGCGGCTGTGTCGATGTGCGGCCCCGCCGCGTGGGCGCGAGCGACCACCGCGAGCGACCACCACGCACCCGCACGCGCCGACGCACCGCAACCCCCTGCTGCTGCCGCGATCACCTGGGCCATCGCGGGTTACGTTGGTCCAAGCCCTCACGGAGCCGACCGAACGGAGCCCGCGATGCCCTTCGAGCGACTGGCCACAGCGACGACCCCGACCTGCCACATCGGCCTCGGCCTGGCCGCCGTCGGCCGCCCCGGCTACATCAACCTGGACCGGGACAGGGACTTCGGCGAGGACCGCAGCGAGCAGGCGCTCCGCACCCGTACCCATGAACTCCTCGACGCCGCCTACGCCCAGGGCGTCCGCTACGTCGACGTGGCGCGCTCCTACGGCCGTTCGGAGGAGTTCCTCGCCGACTGGCTGAACGCCCGCCCCGACATCGACGACGTCGTGGTCGGCAGCAAGTGGGGCTACACCTACACCGCCGGCTGGTCCACCGACGCCGAGCGGCACGAGGTCAAGGACCACGGCCTCGCCACCTACCAGCGGCAGCGCGCCGAGACCGACGCCCTGCTCGGCGACCGGCTCGACCTCTACCAGATCCACTCGGTGACCCCGGACAGCCCCGCCCTCACCGACAAGGAACTCCACGCGAAGCTGGCGGAAGCCGCCGCCGAGGGCCTGACCATCGGCTTCTCCACCAGCGGCCCCGCCCAGGCCGACGCCGTCCGCGCGGCCCTCGCCGTCACGGTCGACGGCGAGCCCCTCTTCCGTACCGTCCAGTCGACGTACAACGCCCTGGAGCCCTCAGCGGAACCCGCCCTCGCCGAGGCGCACGACGCCGGGCTCACCGTGATCGTCAAGGAGGGCATGGCCAACGGCAGGCTGGCCGCGCCGCACGCGCCGGCCGTCCTGAAGGCCGTGGCCGAGGAGGCCTCCCTCGGCTGCGACGCCGTGGCCCTCGCGTGGATCCTGCGCCGGCCCTGGGTCGGTGTCGTGCTCTCCGGCGCCGCGACCGTCCCGCAACTCGCCTCCAACCTCCACGCTCCGGCCGTCGACCTCGACGAGGACCAGCTGACCCGCCTCGCCACGCTGAGGGAGGACCCGCGCGCCTACTGGGAGCAGCGCGGACAGCTGCCCTGGCACTGACAGAAACCGGTGATGACCAGCGGGTATGAGGCACGCATGCCCGTAATGAGACATCAGTGTCTCACCTGGGCTATATTTGTCTCATGGCCCTCGATCGTGACCACGTGCTGCGCAGTGCAGCCGCCCTGCTGACCCGGAAATCCACCGCGACCATGGACGAGGTCGCCAAGGCCGCCGGGATCAGCCGGGCCACGCTGCACCGGCACTTCGCCGGCCGCGACGCGCTGGTACGCGCGCTGGAGGCGCTCGGTATCGCCGAGTGCGAGGCCGCGCTGGACGCGGCCCGCCCGGAGGAGGGCCCGGCGGGCGAGGCCGTACACCGCCTGGTCCGCGCGATCGAGCCCTGCGCCGGACTGCTCGCCTTCCTCTACACCGAGAACCAGCTGTTCGAGGGCGAGCAGCAGAACCAGGGCTGGGCGCGCATCGACGAACGCCTCACCGCTCTGTTCCGGCGCGGCCAGGAGACCGGCGAGTTCCGCATCGACCTCACCCCGGCCTGGCTCACCGAGGCGCTGTACGGCCTGCTGGCCTCCGGCGCCTGGGCCGTGAGCGAGGGCCGCGTGGCCGCGAAGGACTTCACCTACATGATCGTCGAGCTGCTGCTCGGCGGCGCACGACGCACCACCGCGTGACGAAGGAAGGAATCATGACCAGCACCCTGCAGCCGGTTCGCGCGGCGGAGGTGGAGAAGCGCCCGGGCCGCTGGCTCGCGCTCTCCGTCCTCGTCCTGGCCGTGCTGCTGGTGGCCGTGGACGCCACCGTCCTCGGCCTGGCGACCCCCTACATCAGCGAAGACCTCAACCCCTCCGGCACCCAGCTGCTGTGGATCGGTGACGTCTACTCCTTCGTCATCGCCGGTCTGCTGGTCTCCATGGGCAGCCTCGGCGACCGCATCGGCCGCAAGCGGATCCTGCTCGGCGGCGCGACGGCGTTCGGCGCGATCTCCGTGCTCAACGCCTACGCGACGACACCCGGGCTGCTGATCCTCGCGCGGGCCCTGCTCGGCGTGGCGGGCGCGACCCTGATGCCCGCCACCCTGGCCCTGATCCGCAACCTCTTCCACGACCCGCGCGAGCGCAGCCTCGCCGTCGGCGTCTGGGGCGCCACCGCCTCCGCCGGTACGGCCGTCGGCCCGATCGCGGGCGGCTTCCTCCTCGAGCACTTCTGGTGGGGCTCGGTCTTCCTGATCAACCTGCCGGTGATGGCGGTCCTGGTCCTGGTCGGCATCCGCACGCTGCCCGAGTCCCGCAACCCGAACCCCGGCCCCTGGGACCTGACCAGCGTCGTGCTGTCCCTCGCCGGCATGATCGGCATCGTGTACGCGGTCAAGGAGATCGCCACGCACGGCGTCACCTGGCCCACGCCGGCCGCGGGCCTGCTGGGCGCGGCAGCGCTCTACGGCTTCGTCCACCGCCAGCTCACCATGCCCACCCCGCTGCTGGACATGCGCCTGTTCCGGCGCCGCGGCTTCAGCGGAGCGGTCCTCGCCGACCTGCTGACCGTCCTCGGCATGTCCGGCCTGGTGTTCTTCCTCTCCCAGTACCTGCAACTCGTCCAGGGCAGGCGCCCCTTCGAGGCGGGCCTGGCCGAACTGCCCGCGGCCGTCGGCGCGGTGGCGGCCGGCCTGATCGCGGGCCGCGCGGCCCGGCGCTTCTCGGTCCGCGCGGTGGTCTCGGGCGGCCTGGCGGCCGTCGGACTGGCCCTGGCCGCGCTGACGACGCTCGGCCGGTCCACGGGCTACCCGGTCCTCGGCGCCGCCCTCCTGGTCGTGGGCATCGGCGCGGGCTTCTCCTTCACGGTCACCGCGGACGTCATCCTCTCCAGCGTGCCCAAGGAACAGGCGGGCGCCGCCTCGGCGGTCTCCGAGACGGCGTACGAACTGGGCGCCGCCCTCGGCATCGCCCTGCTGGGCTCCATCGTGACCGGCGTCTACCGGGACTTCACGGGCCCGGCCGGCACCCCGGACCGGGCCCACGAGTCACTGGGCGCGGCGGTGGAGGCGTCGGCGCACATGCCGCCGCACCGCGCCGAGGCGCTGCTCGACGCGGCCCGGGATTCCTTCGTCCACGGCCTCCACCTGGCCTCCGGCGCAGGCGCGGCGGTCCTGCTGGGTACGGCGGCAGCGGCATGGTTCCTGCTGCGGAACCAGAAACTGGAAGGCGCCGGCTGAGGTGGCTCCGCAAGGGGCGCGGGCCGGGTGGATACGCGTCACCTCCGATAGCCGAGCACCGTCATCATCCCGCTCTCCGAGTGGTACTGGTTGTGGCAGTGCAGCATCCACAGCCCCGGATTGTCGGCGTCGAAGTCGATCACCAGCTTCCGGTGCGGCAGCAGCACGGCGGTGTCCTTGCGAGCGCCGACCGCGTCGAGACCGGTCAGCGCGAAGGTGTGCCCGTGCAGATGCAGCGGATGCCACATGGCCGTGGCGTTGACGAGGGTGAGCCTCACCCGTTCACCGGCGCGGACCGGGTGGCGTTCGCGGACCGAGTAGGGCCGGTGGTCGAACCCCCAGTCGAAATTCTTCATGTTGCCGGTGAGCCTGATGCGCAGTTCGCGGTCGGGGTGGCGGTGGTCGAGCGCCACGGAGTCGTCGGGCACGAGGCGGCGTGCGGGGACCGTGTTCCCGTCGAGTTCGTCCGGGCGCACACCGGGTGAGGGGAGGTTCTTCCCCTTGTCGGTGCGCAGGACGGCGAGGGCCTGGCCCTTCTTGCCCTCGGGCAGTGCGACCAGGGGGAAGACGCCGTCCCGGGCGGTGATCAGGACGTCGTACCGCTCCGCCATGCCGACGAGGAGGGCATCGGTCTTCTTGTGCTTCACGGGATAGCCGTCGGTGTGCGTGACGGTCATCTCATGGTCGCCCAGCGCGACACGGAAGGCGGTCTCGGAACCGGCGTTGATGATGCGCAGCCGGACACGGTCGCCGGGACGGCAGCGGAACACCGAAGGGTTGCTGGGCAGGCGCCCGTTGACCAGGTAGTAGGGGTAGGCGACGCTGCCGCCCTCGCCGTGGAGGATGCGGCTGTAGGAGTCGTGGAGCACCCGGGAGGGGCCCGCGGGCTTCTTGGCCCGCGACGGGTGCGCCTTCGCCGGCCGGCTGGGGCTCGAGCTGCCGTGGCCGGGACCCATGGCCATGTTTCCCATGTCCATGGAGCCGCCGGGCTTGAGCTGTTCGAGGACGTCCTCGGGGGTGGAGCGTTCCACGCCGTCGAGCCAGTCGTCCAGGACGACGACCCACTCCTTGTCGTAGGCGAGGGGCTCCTTGGGGTCGTCGACGATGAACGGCGCGTACAGGGCTCGGTCGGGCTGCATTCCGACGTGGGAGTGCAGCAGGTACGTCCCCGGGTGCTCGGCGGTGAAGCGGTAGCGGAAGTCCGAGCCGGGGTCGATGGCCTGCTGGGTGAGGTCCGGGACGCCGTCCATGTCGCAGCGCAGCCGCACCCCGTGGGAGTGCAGCGTGGTGGCGGTGGGCAGCCGGTTGGTGAGGGTGAGGTCGAGGATGTCACCGGCGGTGACGCGCACCAGCGGTCCCGGGAGCGCCTCGTTGTACGCCCAGCTCCGGACGGACTTCCCGCCCAGGTCCAGCGTGGTCACGCCGGCCGTGATCCTGTACGTGCGTACCGGACCGGACCCGCGTTTCCGCTCGGCGGCAAGGACCTCCGGGTCCGACGGGTTGACGTACCCCCGTGGCCCGGCCGGGACGAATGGGCCCCGGCCGTCGGCATGTTGGGGGCCGGAGCCGGGCGCGGAATCGAAGCCGGTGCAGGCTGCCAGGAGTCCCGCGCCGGCGGCGGCGACCGGGGTACGGAGGAGGGTACGCCGAGAAGGTTTGAACATGTCTAAATAAGACATGTTGCGTGGTCGTACAGCCGGGTGATTCGGCTGAATGCCCGATGTGTCGGTGACAGATTCCACCGGCAGGCGGACGGACGCGGGCCACGGAGCCGTCGCGTCCGTCCGCCCGTGGGTCGCTAGGCGGCCTTGGCCTTCGTGGCGTACATGTCCACGTACTCCTGGCCCGACAGCCGCATGACCTCGGCCATGACGGAGTCGGTCACGGCCCGCAGCACATACCGGTCCCGGTCCATGCCGTCGTACCGCGAGAACTCCATCGCCTCACCGAACCGGACGGTCACACGGCCGGGCCGCGGGATCCCCGCCCCGCCCGGCTGCAGCTTGTCCGTGCCGATCATCGCGAAGGGGACCACGGGCGCCCCCGTCATCAGCGTGAGGCGGGCGATGCCGGTGCGGCCACGGTAGAGACGGCCGTCGGGAGACCGCGTCCCCTCCGGGTAGATGCCGAAGATCTTGCCTTCCTCGAGGACGCGGCGGCCGGTCATCAGCGCCGCCACACCGCCGCGACCGCCGTCGCGGTCCACCGGGATCATGCCGACGCCCGTGAAGAACCACGCCATGAGCCTGCCCTTGAGGCTCTTGCCGGTGACGTACTCGTCCTTGCCGATGAAGAAGACCTGACGGTCGCAGACCAGGGGCAGGATCATCGAGTCGATGAACGTCAGGTGATTACCGGCCAGAATCACCGGGCCGTCCCCGGGGATGTGCTCCGCGCCCTCCACCTGTGGGCGGAACATCAGGCGCATGATCGGTCCGAGCACTGCCTTGATGAGCGCGAAGCGGGACAACGGGTCCTCCGATGTCGAGGGGGGCGATATGAGTCTGTGCAGGTGAGGACATTACTCGCGGCGCCCGGGCGAGCGCACATCGGGGACGCCCGGTTCACCGAGGTCTTACTAACTGTTGACGCGGGTTTACCTGCGGTGCCGCGTCCGGGACGGGCCGCCACGCCGTGGCGACGGTGTGACGGACATCGCGCGCCCCTCGACCACCGGTTACCCGGGCCGCGCCCGCCGATGCCGACGGTTCGTCATGTCCCGCCTCCCACCGGACACACGGCATCACCCGCGTGTTCGAACCGAGGACTCCCTTCCGTCATGTGCGCCCCCCTACGATCGGCGCGCACCGAAGGCGCGGAGCGCCGCAGACAGACGCAGGGCGACGGCAGGAGGGCGCTGATGGACGGCGACCAGGCGAACGAGCGGACACAGGGCATCACGGGACGGCGGGCGATCCTCGGCGCCGCGGTGCTCGGCGCGGGCGGAGCGGTCCTCGGGCTGCCCGGCGCGGCCAGCGCGGCGGGGGCCCGGACGGCCGGGCACGGCGGGCGCGGGCTGAAGAGCCTGCCGGTGCCGACGATCATCGGCCACCGGGGAGCCAGCGGCTACCGCCCCGAGCACACCTTCGGCTCCTACGAACTGGCCCTCGACATGGGCGCCGACATCGTCGAGGCAGGTGACCTGGTCCCCACCAAGGACGGCCACCTCGTCTGCCGGCACGAGCCGGAGATCGGCGGCACCACGGACGTCGCCTCCCACCCCGAGTTCGCCGACCGCAGGACCACCAAGGTCCTCGACGGCGTCACCACCACCGGCTGGTTCACCGAGGACTTCACGCTCGCCGAGCTGAAGACGCTGCGCGCGATCGAGCGCATCCCGGCCAACCGGCCGCACAACACCCTCTACAACGGGCGCTGGGAGATACCCACGTTCGAAGAGGTCCTCACGTGGCAGGACGAGCAGACCCGCAAGCGCGGCAAGCAGGTCTGGATCTACCCCGAGACCAAACACCCCACCTACTTCCGCAAGCTCGGCCTCGGTCTGGAGGAGCGGGTCGCGAAGCTGCTGCGCAAGCACGGCAAGGACGGCCGGAACGCGCCGGTCATCCTGCAGTCCTTCGAACCCAGCAGCATCCAGAAGCTGAACCAGCTGGTCGACAACCCGCTCGTCGTCCTGCTCTCCTCGGCCGGCAGCCGCCCCTGGGACTTCGTCGAGGCGGGCGACCCGCGCACGGTCGCCGACCTGATCACCCCCAAGGGACTCAGGGAGATCGCCGGTTACGCGCAGGGCATCGGCCCGACCCTGGACCTGGTCATCCCGAGGAACGCGGACGGCTCCCTGGCCGAACCGACCACGCTGGTCGCCGACGCGCACAAGGTGGGCCTGATCCTGCACCCGTACACCATGCGCAACGAGAACCCCTTCCTGCCGGCCGAGTACCGCAAGGGCAGCGCGGCGGACGCCTACGGTGATGTCTTCGGTGCCTTCAGGACGTACTTCGAGACCGGCATCGACGGCGTCTTCACCGACAACGCCGACACCGGCCTGCTCGCCCGCGCCGACTTCCTGAAGGGCTGACCGCGTCAACCGACGCGGCCGCCCGCACCCCCGTTCGGGGTGACTCCGGGCCGCCCCGGCAACCCACCGCCGGGGCGGCTCGTCGTTCCGCATATGACGCACGACCTGGTAGCCACCCTGCACCCGCTGCTCACCGCCGAGGCCTCCGCGGAGGCATATGCCTCCGGGAGTGAGCCCGGCGACCTCGAGCAGGCCGTCTGGCTCCGTCTGCTGGAGCGACTGGAGGCCGACGGGCCGCCGCCGGACCCGCAGGGCTGGCTGCGCAAGGCCGTCCGCGCGGAGGCCCGCCGCACCCGTCGCACCACCCGCCTGGAACGGCCGTACGGCATCGAGCCGGCCGACGACATCCGCCCCGGCCCCGAGCAGCGCGCCCTCACGGCCGCCCGGTACCGCGCCCTGCGGGACGCGGTCCGCCGGCTGCCCGGCCGCTGCCCCCGGCTCATGGAGGCGCTGCTCTCCCCGCAGGACATGACGTACCGGGAGATCGCGGGGGAGTTGGGTATCTCACAGGGCAGTCTCGGCCCGGAACGCTCCAGATGTCTGGGATGTCTTCGTCGTTTACTCGCCCCGGAGGTTGCTTCGCGCGAAGTGCGGGGATAGGAGTGGGGACGACAGGTGATCAGGTGAGCGGGAGGCATGCGCACATGGGCATGAGCGTGACCATCTCGGTGGCGACCGAGCAGGACGCGGAGCAGATCTTCAGGCTCCAGTACCTGTGCTTCCAGAGCGAAGCGGCGCTGTACGGCAACTACCGCATCGACCCGCTCGTCCAAACCCTGGACTCCGTCCGTCAGGAGGTCGCCTCGGACTGCGTCTTCGTCGCCCGGCTCGGCGACGAGGTCGTGGGCTCCGTGCGCGGCAAGGTCACCGAGGACGGCGCCGCGGCCATCGGCAAGCTCTGCGTCCACCCGCGCCTGCAGGGCCACGGCATCGGCGCCCGCCTGCTGCGCGCGGCCGAGGCGGCGCTGGCCGAGGAGCGCGGCGCCACCCGGTTCCGCCTCTTCACCGGCCACCGCAGCGAGGGAAACCTCCGCCTGTACCGCCGCTCCGGCTACCAGACGGTGGGCAGGTCCAAGGGCGCCGACGGGGTGGAGATGATCATCCTGGAGAAGCAGGCGGGCACGTACGTGCAGACCGCCTGAGGGAACACGTGCCCAGGGGCGCGCGGGGAACGGCGCGACGAGCCGCAGTGGTCCGGCAGCCGCCGACGTCCCTCAGGCGCCCCTCCGGTCGCGCGCCTTCCGCAACCAGTACAGGGCGGAAAGCGGCAGCAGCACGGGGATGAACACGTACCCCATGCCGTAGTCGGACCACACGGTCGCGTCCGGGAAGGCCGAGGGATCGACCAGGGTCCACGTACCGACGAGGAGCACGCCCGCAAGCTCGACGGCACAGCACACCAGCGCTGCCCTGCGCGCCGTCTCCCCGCCCCGCACCAGCGTGTACGTGATGAACCCGTACACCACGCCGGCCGCGGCGGAGAGGACGTACGCGAGCGGTGCCCGGTCGAAATCCGTCGCGATCTGGTACGCCGAACGCGACAGCGCGCCGACCACCATCACGCCGTAGAACCAGACCAGCAGCAGGCCCGGCCCGCTGATCAGCCGGGCCGGCTTCTCCTGCGCCGCCGTCACGTCAGCCTCCCCAGATGTCGTAGAGCCGTACCTCGAGGACGGCCAGCACCACACCGCCCGCCGCGACCGTCACCGAGCCCCAGCGGGTCCGCTCGGACAGCGACATCAACCCCGCCACCGGAACGCACGCGAACGCGCCCAGCAGATACGCCACGAAGATCGTCGTGCCCTGCTCCGGCCTCTCGCCCCGCGCCAGCTGCACGATCCCGATCACCAGCTGGACGAGGGCCAGCAGGGACACCACGGCCATGCCGATGAAATGCCAGTCCTTGGTCGGCTGGTCCCGGTAGGCGGCCCAGCCGCACCAGGCGGCGAGCAGCAGCGCGGCGACGCCGGTCACCAGCGTCAGGGCATTGAGCATGACGCGACCTTATTACGGCCGAAACGACCCACCGCGGCCGCCCCCGTCGTACGCCGTAGGGTCTAGACCATGACGATCCACGCGCACGCCCTCCTGTTCGACAACGACGGCACCCTGGTCTCCTCCCTCGACTCCGTCGAGCGCTGCTGGACCCGCTGGGCCGGAGAGTTCGGGATCACGGCCGAGGAGTTCGCGCGCGTGGAACTGCACGGGCGGCCGGCGGCGGAGATAGTCGCCGATCTGCTCCCCGCCCACCTGGTGCCGGAGGCGGTCGCCCGGGTCGAGCAGCTGGAGGTCGAGGACGTCGCGAAGGGCGGGGTGCGGCTGCTGCCCGGCACCCGGGACTTCCTGGACTCCCTGCCGGCCGACCGCTGGGCCGTCGTCACCTCCGCCACCCGGCGCCTCGCCGAGGCCCGCCTCGACGCCGTCGGCATCCGCCCCAAGTCCCTGGTCTGCGCCGACGACATCACCCGCGGCAAGCCCGACCCCGAGCCCTACCTGCTCGCCGCCCGGCAGCTCGGCGTGGACCCGGCCCGCTGCGTCGTCTTCGAGGACGCCCCCGCCGGACTGCGCGCGGGCCGCGCGGCCGGTATGACCACCGTGGCGTTGGCCACAACCCACCGGGCGGCGGAGCTGGACGCCGATCTCGTGGTCGGGGACCTGTCGGCCTTGTCCGCCCTGGTCACCGGCGAGGCAGTGGAGATCTCCGTCCGCGGCTGAGCCCGCGGCCAGGGGCGTCCGCCGCTGTCCACCATGCGGACAGCGGCGGCCGGTCAGGAGCGTACGTCTGCTTTACTGATCGCATGACCACCACGAGCAGCCGCACCCTTGCGACCGAGGCGACCCCCACGCCCGGTGCTCGTTGTATGTGTCCGTGTCGAATGTGCGCCTTCTAGAGGGCCCCCGCACCATCTGAGCCTCGCGCCCCGAAGCGAGAGCCGCGGCCCGCGACGTCCCCGTCCGGACGTACGCGACCCAAGGCCGCCCGCGCCGCGCACACGACGTTCTCCCCGGTTCCACCGCCACCCGAGAACCGTGCCGCGTCCCTGAACGAACGCACGAAACGCATCCGTGCCCGGGCACACCCACGCCCGCGCACTCGACAGTGACGGAAACCCACGTGATCACCACCACGGGCCTGACCAAGGTCTACCGCTCGCGCGGCCGTGAGGTCACCGCCCTCGACGGCGTCGATCTCCACGTCCGCGAAGGCGAGGTCTACGGCGTCATCGGCCAGTCCGGCGCCGGCAAGTCCTCCCTCATCCGCTGCGTCAACCTGCTGGAGCGCCCCACCGCCGGCTCGGTGACCGTCGCCGGGCAGGACCTCACCGCCCTGGCCGGCCGAGGACCGCGCGCGGGGAAGGACCTGCGCCGGGCCCGCAGCCACATCGGCATGGTCTTCCAGCACTTCAACCTGCTGTCCTCGCGGACCGTCCAGGACAACGTCGAGCTGCCGCTGGAGATCCTCGGCAAGTCCGGCAAGGAGCGCTCCCGCAAGGCGCTGGAACTGCTGGACCTGGTCGGCCTCGCCGACAAGGCCAAGGCCTACCCCGCCCAGCTCTCCGGCGGTCAGAAGCAGCGCGTCGGCATCGCCCGCGCCCTCGCCGGCGATCCCAAGGTGCTGCTCTCCGACGAGGCCACCAGCGCCCTCGACCCCGAGACCACCCGCTCCATCCTCCAGCTGCTGCGCGACCTGAACCGGCAACTGGGCCTGACCGTCCTGCTCATCACCCACGAGATGGACGTCGTGAAGTCGATCTGCGACTCCGCCGCCCTGATGGAGAAGGGCCGGATCGTCGAGTCCGGCACGGTCAGCGAGCTGCTGGCCACCCCGGGCTCCACGCTCGCCGCCGCGCTGTTCCCGGTCGGCGGCGAGGCCTCCGGAGCCGAGCGGACCGTCCTCGACGTCACCTTCCACGGCGAGGCCGCCACCCAGCCGGTCATCTCCCAGCTCTCGCGCACCTACAACATCGACATCTCGATCCTCGGCGCCGCCATCGACACCGTCGGCGGCCTCCAGATCGGCCGCATGCGCATCGAACTGCCCGGCCGCTACGAGGACAACGTGGTGCCGATCGGCTTCCTGCGCGAACAGGGCCTGCAGATCGACGTCGTCGGCCGCGAGGGCGAGCAGCCCCTGCTGGTCAAGGAGGGTGCGAAGTGACCTGGTCGGAGAAGTGGGAACTGCTCCAGCCCGAGTGTTGGAACACCCTCTACATGGTCGGGTGGTCCACCCTCATCGCCGTCGTCGGCGGTCTGCCGCTCGGCATCCTGCTCGTCCTCACCGAGCACGGCGGCCTGCTGCAGAACGTCATGGTGAACAAGGTCCTCGGCCAGGTCGTGAACATCACCCGCTCGATGCCGTTCATCATCCTCATGGTCGCGCTGACGGACTTCACCCGGCTCGTCACCGGGACCAGCATCGGCCGTGACGCCGCCATCGTGCCGCTCGCCATCGGCGCCATCCCGTTCTTCGCCCGGCTCGTCGAGACGGCCGTCCGCGAAGTGGACGGCGGGCTCGTCGAGGCCGTGCAGTCGATGGGCGGCGACACCGTCACCATCGTCCGCAAGGTCCTGGTCCCGGAGGCCCTGCCCTCGCTGATCGCCTCGGCGACCACCACCGTCGTGGCCCTCATCGGCTACTCCGCCATGGCCGGCACCGTCGGCGCCGGCGGCCTCGGCGACCTCGCCGTCCGCTACGGCTACCAGCGCTTCGAGACCGGGCTGATGTGGGTGATCGTCGCGATCCTCGCCGTCGCCATCACCGTCATCCAGTTCGCCGGCGACTTCGCGGCACGCTCGCTGCACAGCCGCGGCGCCCGCTCCGGCCCCGCGCCCAAGCTCCGCCTGCTCAAGGCCAAGGAGCCCGCGGCGGCCGACATCGGCAAGGTCGCGTAAGACACCCCCAGACTCCCCGTCACCCGTCACGGGGTCGCACCACCCTTAAGGAAAGGCACTTTTCGTGCGTAACACCGCCAAGCTCACGACCGCCGTCCTCGCCGCCGGAGCCCTCACCCTCGGGCTCACCGCCTGCGGCTCGGACAAGGACTCCGGCTCCTCCGACTACAGCGGCCCGCTGGTCGTCGCCGCGAGCCCGACCCCCCACGCCGAGATCCTGAACTTCGTCAAGAAGAACCTGGCGAAGAAGGCGGGACTCGACCTGGACGTCAAGGAGTTCACCGACTACATCACGCCGAACACGGCGACCGAAGACGGTGACGTGGACGCCAACTACTTCCAGAACCAGCCGTACCTGGACGACTTCAACAAGAAGCGCGGCACCCACATCGCGCCCGTCGTCACGGTGCACCTGGAGCCGCTCGGCCTCTACTCCCACAAGGTGAAGAAGGCCGACGCCCTGAAGAGCGGTGCGACCATCGCGGTCCCGAACGACTCCGTCAACGAGGCCCGCGCCCTGAAGCTGCTCGCCGCCAACGGGCTCATCACCCTCAAGGACGGCGTCGGCACCGAGGCCACCCCGCAGGACATCGCCAAGAACCCCAAGAACCTCAAGTTCAAGGAGGTCGAGGCGGCCCAGACCGCGCGCTCCCTGGACGACGTGGACGCGGCCGTGATCAACGGCAACTACGCCATCTCCGCGGGCATCAAGCCCGCCGAGGAGGCCGTGGTCCTGGAGTCCGCGAACAACAGCCCGTACGGCAACTTCCTCGCCGTGAAGAAGGGCAACGAGAAGGACCCGCGGGTCAAGAAGCTCGCCAAGCTCCTCACCTCGCCCGAGGTCAAGAAGTTCATCGAGGACAAGTACCAGGGCTCCGTCATCCCGTCGTTCTGATCCCTCGTCGCCCGCCGGTTCCAGGCGTACACGGCGCTTCGCGTCGCACGGGGTCCACTGCCTCACCGGGAGTGGACCCCGTCGTGCGGTTCGGTGGTTTCATGCTGCATGCTGGGCAGTTCAGCGGGGCCGGCCGACGGTCCTGATGGCCCATCAACGTTCTTCCGAAGGTTACGGAGCGGCGCATGACTAGCACCTTCCCCAACATCTCCATCAGCACGGAGCGGTTGGTGCTGCGTCCCCTCGACGAGGACGACGTGCCCGCGCTGGCCGAGATGATGAACGACGAGCAGGTCGGTGCCTGGACCGACGTGCCCCAGCCCTACACCCAGGGCCAGGCCCGCCACTGGATCACCGCGTACGCCCCCGCCGAGCGCACCTCGGGCCGTGGCCTCAACCTCGCGGTCACCGAGTTCCTCACCCAGCGCCTGGTCGGCATCGTCCAGCTGACCAAGACCGACTGGCACGTACGCTCGACCGAGATGTCGTACATCATCGCCCCCTGGGCCCGCGGCGAGGGATACGCCTCCGAGGCCGCCCTCGCCACCGCCCAATGGCTCCTCGGCGACCAGAAGTTCGAGCGCATCGAACTGCGCACCGCCGCCGACAACACCGCCTCCCAGCAGGTCGCCCAGAAGATCGGCTGCATCAGCGAGGGCGTCCTGCGCAACGCCTGCATAGCGCACCACCGCACCGAGGACGGCACGTGGATCGACGTGCGCACCGACTACATCGTGTGGAGCCTCCTGCCGGAGGACCTGGAAGGCACCGACGAGCAGCTCGCCGACACCGATGGTTTCGCCTCGTACTCCGACTGGAACTGACGCCCCGGAAACACGGGCTCGGCCCCGGCGCGCGTCCCACAGCCCCACCGGGTAGTCTCACGGAGCCCGCCCACGGGCCCTCCCCTGACGACCTGCGCAAACCTGGAGACACACGACGATGGCCGACCGGGTGACGGTGATCGGCTGGGACGGTTCGCCGCTGACCGACGCGGCACACTCCGCCCTCGGCGCCGCCACGCTCGTGGCGGGCGCGGCCCACCACTTGGCGCTGCCCGAGATCCCACCCGCCGCCGAGCGCGTCCGCCTCGGCAGCGTCGCCCTGGCCGCCCGCCGCATCGCCGCCCACCGCGGCACCGCCGTCGTCCTCGCCGACGGCGACCCCGGCTTCTTCGGCGTCGTACGCACCCTGCGCGCGCCGGAATTCGGCCTGGAGGTCGAGGTCGTCCCCGCCGTCTCCTCCGTCGCCGCCGCCTTCGCCCGCGCCGGCATGCCCTGGGACGACGCCCAGGTGGTCGTCGCCCACCCGCGCACCCTGCGCCGGGCCGTGAACGTCTGCCGCGCCCACACCAAGGTCGCCGTCCTCACCGCGCCGGGCGCCGGCCCCGCCGAACTCGGTCTCCTCCTCGAGGGCGTCCACCGCACCTTCGTCATCTGCGAGGAACTGGGCACCGAACGCGAGCAGGTCTCCGTCGTCACCTCCGACAAGGCCGCCGACCACACCTGGCGCGACCCGAACGTCGTCATCGTCATCGGCGGACCCACCGGACCGGGGGGCGCCGCCGAGGGCGGTGGCTGGATCGCCGGGCGCGACCCGGGCGCCGGACCGCGCGGTTGGGTACAGCCCGACCAGACGTACGGTGGCGGCCTCGGCGAGGGCGAGACCGAACTGCTCCGTGCCGCCCAACTGGCCCGTCTCGGCCCGCGGGTCGGCGACCTCGTCTGGGACATCGGCTGCGGCAGCGGTGCGTTCGCCGCCGAGGCCGCGCGCGCCGGCGCGGCCGTCATCGCCGTCGACCACGACCCCGCGGCCTGCGCCCGGACCGAGAGCGCCGCACGCCGGTACGGCGTACAGCTGCACGTGGTGCGGGGCACCGCCCCGCACGTCCTGGAGGACCTGCCCGAGCCGGACGTCGTACGGGTCGGCGGCGGGGGAGCGGCCGTCGTCTCCGCGGTCGCCGACCGGCGCCCGCAGCGCATCGTCACGCACGCCGCGACCCGCGACGCGGCCGAACTCGTCGGCCGCGACCTGACCGAGCACGGATACCGGGTCGAGTGCGCCCTGCTCCAGTCCGTCGAACTCGACACCCGGGCCTGGACCGAGACCGAGCGGAGCGTTGCGTTCCTGCTCAGCGGGGTCCTGCCGGATCGCGCCCCGTGATCCTGTTGTCGTACCGCGCGCGGTAGGCTGGCCGATCGTTGTACCGCACGGGTGGGCCGGAACTTCGTTCGCCAATGTCCCGGAACGCGCGCCCGTTTTGGGCTGGGTGTGGTACGGCGGAACCGGAGGACGCGCAACGTGGCGCAGTCCACAGCGGGCTGTCGCGGATCATGTTGTCGCGATGGCGGAACGGCCGGGACAATGCCACTGAATGGCTTTGTCGCCTTTTTTGGGCGGGTCGTTCGTGCCGCTGGGCACGGACGCTCGTTCTTCACTACGGGGCGGTCGGTGCGCCGTTCCGGGTGAGCTGGTCGTAGGAGCACTAACCGATGGGCGAGGGGTACGCATGACGGACACCGGCCAGGTCCCGGGCGAGGGGCAGCCGGAGAGCGCAGGCATGGTGGAGCAGCCGGGCGTCTCCGCGCACGGTGCGTACACCTACCTCTCCGAGGCGCCCGCCGAGGACGAAGACCTGCTGCTGCCGGGTGCCCAGGGCGCGTGGGGCAACGAAGTGCCGCCACCCGCCCCGGAACCGGTGGTCGAGGCCGTCCACGAGCCGGGCCCGCACGAGACGGCCGGCCGGGACAGCGGCTCGGTCGACCTCAGCGGCGTCCGGCTGCCCGACTCGGGCCCGGCGTCCGTGCCGCCGTCACCCATCCTCTCGGCCCCGCACGACCCGGCGGCCGCCCCGCAGCCGCCGCGCCGCCCACTGCACCTCGGCCCGCCGATCCCCGACACCTCCGCGAGCCCGGTCCGCTCCCTCGCCGACCGCGGCCCCGCCGGAGCGCCGGTACGGCAGCCCGGTCCGCAGGCCACCGGCCCGGAGTACCTCGACGCGCAGCCCCCGCGCGACATGACCCCGCAGAGCGCGGCCCCCTGGGGCGCGGCACCGGCCGCCCCGGCCGACGCCGGTACCGCTCCCGCCGCGGTGGCGCAGGTCGGCGCGCCGGCACCGGCTGCCGAAACGGTTGACCCCGCCGCTCCGGTGGCGGACGCCTTCGCCGAACCGGTCGACCCGTCCGGCGCCGCCCAGGCCACCCTCGCCCGCCTGGCGACCCAGGCGGCCGCGCACGCCCCGGCCCAGGTGGTGCACGGCCACGACGGCGTCCAGCCGGCGCACGGCCACGACGGGGTGTACACGGCCCCGGTGCCGCAGGGACCCGATAGCACCCAGCAGACCGCCCAGGCGACCGGAGACGCTGCTGCCGTGGACGGTGGCCCGGTCGCAGAGGAGGGCCCCGCTGCGGGGAGCGCACCGGTGGCCGAGGCTCCGGTTGCGGTTCCGGACGCGGCAGAGGCGGAGACCGGGCCGACCCCGGAGGAGCTTCACGGCGTCCAGACGCCTGTTCCCGGCCAGGAGGCGGACACGGTCGAGCCAGCTCCCGTCCAGGAAGCGGCGGCCCAGCAGGCGCCGGAGGGCCACCAGGTCACGGACGCCGCTCAGCCGGGCGAGGCACCGGAGCAGGGCGTGAGCGTGCCGGAGGGTGCGGGCGGGGAGATGGTCGAAGGAGCGGTCCCGGGCCAGGACGCGGCCGAGACCGTTCCCGCCCCGCTCGGCGCCGAGACCGAAGTCACCGTTCCTGCGCAGGACCTGGCCGAGACCGCCGCCCAGCCGCAGCCCGACCCGTACGCCGAGGCCGTGGCCCAGGCTCAGGAAGCGGAGTCCGCGGAAGCCGAGTCCGGAGTCACGGCGGCTGAGCCCACGGCTGCGGAAGCGGCTCTGCCCGCCGCGGCGGACGCTCAGCCCGCCGACGCTGCCGTGCCCGCCGACGCGCAGGCCGTGCCCGCCGACGCGCAGGCCGTGCCCGCCGACGTTCAGATGGCGCCCGGCGTCGAAGCCCAGCCCACTGCCGAGCAGGTGTCGCCCGGCGCGGAGGCCCGGCCTGCCGATGCCGAGACCGTGCCCGCCGATGGTCAGGCCGTGCCTGCCGACGCTCAGATGACGCCCGGCGCCGAGGGCCAGCCCGCCGAGGTTCAGGCCGTGCCCACCGCGGAGCCTCAGCCCGCCGACGTTCAGGTGGCGCCCGGCGCCGAGGGTCAGCCCGCCGACGCTCAGGCCGTGCTTGCCACCGAGGCTGAGCCCGCCGAGGTTCAGGCCGTGCCCACCGCGGAGCCTCAGCCCGCCGACGTTCAGGTAGCACCCGGCGCCGAAGCTCAGCCCACTGCCGAGCAGGTCACGCCCGGCGCGGAGGCCCAGCCTGCCGATGCTCGGGGCGTGCCTGCCGACGCTCAGGCCGTGCTTGCCACCGAGGCTGAGCCCGCCGACGCTCAGGTAGCTCCCGGCGCCGAAGCTCAGCCCACTGCCGAGCAGGTGGCGCCCACCGCAGAGGGCCGGCCCGCCGAAGCACAGGCCGTGCCCACCGACGCTCAGCCCGTGCCCGCCGACGAAGTCGTCCAGGCACCCGTGTCGGCTGCGGCGCCCGAGTCCGTCGCCCCCGGCGCCGTACCGCCTCCGGTGGAAACCGAGGCCCCGGCGGCGCAGGACGCCTCACACGCCCAGGACGCCGTACAGGCCCCGGCCACCCCCGACGGCAGCGGCACGCCCGAGCCGCGTCTCCACCCGGCTCAGGGCCCACAGCTGGCCGGACCCGCCCCGGCTGAGTCCGCCCCGGGGCCGGTCGAGGGCGCCGCGGCCACGGCCACGCAGCCGTCGGCCGACGTCGCCACCGGACACGCGGTGGCTCCCGAGCAGTCGGCCTCCGCCGGTGCCGCCGAGGTGCTGCCGTCCAGCGTTCCGCTGGAGCTGCACCCGGAGCAGCCGCTCGGGCAGTTCGTGCCGGTGGACGGCCTGGTGCCGACCACCCCCCACCTCGCGCCGACCCCGCCGCAGCCCCTCGTGCTGCCCACGGAGGACGCACAGGACCCGCAGGGGCCCCAGAACCCGCAGAGGCCCCAGGCCTCGCAGAACACCCAGGCCTCGCAGGCCCCCCAGGAGGCGGCAGGGCCGGTGGCCACGGTGCCCGCACCGCGCGAGGGCGAGCCGGCCGCGCCGGATGCCACCCCCGATGTCGTACAGCACGCGGAGGACCTGCCGACCAGGGCCGCCGACCAGGAAGAGAGCGCGGCCGCAGTGGCAGAAGCACAGCAGTCCACCGGCCCGGCCGCGCCTGGCTACGCCGACGCCGAACGCGAGGCCGTCCTGAAGGTCATGCGCGAGCGCCGCGACATCCGCAACGGCTTCCGCAGCGACCCGATCCCGCACGAGGTGCTGCTGCGGGTCCTGGAGGCGGCCCACACCGCGCCCTCCGTGGGCCATTCGCAGCCCTGGGACTTCGTCGTCATCCGGTCCGCCGAGACCCGGCGCACCATGCACGAACTGGCGATGCGCCAGCGCGAGGCGTACGCCAAGTCGCTGCCCAAGGGCCGGGCGAAGCAGTTCAAGGAACTGAAGATCGAGGCCATCCTCGACACACCGGTCAATATCGTCGTCACCGCCGACCCCACCCGCGGCGGCCGTCACACCCTCGGCCGTCACACCCAGCCGCAGATGGCGCCCTACTCCTCGGCGCTCGCGGTGGAGAACCTCTGGCTCGCCGCCCGAGCCGAAGGCCTCGGCGTCGGCTGGGTCAGCTTCTTCGACGAGCGGGAGATGGTCCGCACGCTCGGCCTGCCCGAGCACCTGGAGGTCGTCGCGTACCTGTGTGTCGGGTACGTCGACGAGTTCCCGGACGAGCCGGAGCTGATGCAGGCCGGCTGGTCCAAGCGGCGCCCCCTGTCCTGGGTGGTGCACGAGGAGACGTACGGCCGCCGCGCCCTGCCCGGAGAGGACCCCCACGACCTGCTTGCCGAGACCGTCGCACAGATCCGCCCGCTCGACGCCAAGGCGCTCGGCGAGGCGTGGGAGCGCCAGAAGCGCATGACCAAGCCGGCCGGCGCACTCGGCATGCTGGAGATCATCTCCGCGCAGCTGTCCGGGCTGTCCCGGCAGTGCCCGCCGCCGATCCCCGAGCCCGCCGCCGTGGCGATCTTCGCGGGCGACCACGGCGTGCACGCCCAGGGCGTCACCCCGTGGCCGCAGGAGGTCACCGCCCAGATGGTGGCCAACTTCCTGGGCGGAGGCGCGGTCTGCAACGCCTTCGCCAACCAGGTCGGCGCCGAGGTGTGCGTCGTGGACGTCGGTGTCGTCGCCGACCTGCCGGCCACGCCCGGTCTGCTGCCCCGCAAGATCCGCGGTGGCACGTCCGACATGACCACCGGCCCCGCGATGACCCGCGAGGAGGCCAAGGCGGCCATCGAGGTGGGCATCGAGACCGCCCGCGACCTGGTGGCGGCCGGCAACAAGGCGCTGCTCACCGGCGAGATGGGCATCGCCAACACCACCGCGTCCGCCGCGCTGATCTCCGTCTTCACCGGTGCCGACCCGGCGGAGGTGACCGGTCGCGGCACGGGCATCAACGACGAGACCCTGGCCCGCAAGACCGAGGTCGTCCGCCGGGCCCTGGAACTCCACCAGCCCGACCCGGCCGACCCCATCGGCGTCCTCGCGGCCGTCGGCGGCTTCGAGCACGCGGCCATGGTCGGGCTGCTGCTCGGCGGCGCCTCGCTGCGTACGCCGGTGATCCTGGACGGCGTCAGCGCCGGCGCCGCCGCCCTCGTCGCCCGCGCGATCGCCCCCGAGGTCCTCGCGGCCTGCATCGCGGGCCACCGCAGCGCCGAGCCCGGCCACGTGGCCGCCCTCAACAAGCTGGGCCTGCGCCCCCTGGTCGACCTCGACCTCCGCCTCGGCGAGGGCACGGGCGCTCTGCTCGCCCTGCCGTTGGTGCAGAGCACGGCGAGGGCGATGCACGAGGTGGCCACGTTCGACTCGGCGGGTGTCACCGAGAAGTAGGACGTGGGTCCGTGGGCAGTCGTTCCGCACGGCGGGACGGGTGGGCGCGGACCCACGCACCCGCACCCGGCAACGGTGCTCAGCCACTGGACCAGCTGTGTCGCCCACAGCGCCGGCACCTTACAATTCCCGCACGTCAGAGGCCCTGCAGAGCCGCAGAGGCATCGCACCGCTGCACGAGGAGCCATCCCTCATGGCCGAACACCCCGCCTACCCCGTAGGCCTCCGCCTCTCCGGCCGTCGCGTGGTCGTCCTCGGCGGCGGTCAGGTGGCCCAGCGCCGCCTGCCGGCACTGATCGCGGCAGGCGCGGACATCGTCCTCGTGTCACCCGAGGCCACCCCGTCCGTCGAGGCGATGGCGGACGCCGGCGAGATCACCTGGCAGCGGCGGCCGTACGCCGAGGGCGACCTCGCCGAGGCCTGGTACGCGCTCATCGCCACCAGCGACGCCGAGGCCAACGCACAGGCCTCCGCCGAGGCCGAGCGGCACCGCGTCTGGTGCGTGCGCTCCGACGACGCCGACCAGGCGACCGCCTGGACGCCGGCGACCGGCCACAGCGAGGGCGTCACCGTCGCCGTGCTGACCACGCAGGCGCGCGGCCGCGATCCCCGCCACACCGCCGCCATCCGGGACGCGGTCGTCGAGGGTCTGCGCGACGGCACCCTCGTCGCCCCGCACCACCGCACCCGCACCCCCGGTGTCGCCCTGGTCGGCGGCGGGCCCGGCGACCCGGATCTGATCACCGTCCGCGGCCGCCGGCTGCTCGCCGAGGCGGACGTCGTCATCGCCGACCGGCTCGGGCCCCGCGACCTGCTCGCCGAACTCCCGCCGCACGTCGAGGTCATCGACGCGGCGAAGATCCCGTACGGCCGTTACATGGCCCAGGAGGCCATCAACAACGCGCTGATCGAACACGCCAAGCAGGGCAAGTCGGTCGTCCGGCTCAAGGGCGGGGACCCGTTCGTCTTCGGCCGCGGCATGGAGGAGGTCCAGGCGCTCGCCGAGGCCGGGATCCCGTGCACGGTGGTCCCCGGCATCTCCAGCTCGATCTCGGTACCGGGCGCGGCCGGTATCCCGGTCACGCACCGGGGTGTCGCCCATGAGTTCACCGTGGTCAGCGGCCATGTCGCCCCCGACGACGAGCGGTCCCTGGTCGACTGGCCCTCGCTGGCCAGGCTCACCGGCACGCTGGTGATCCTGATGGGCGTCGACAAGATCGGGAAGATCGCCGAGACGCTCGTCGCGTACGGCAGGTCTCCCGAGACCCCGGTGGCCCTGGTCCAGGAGGGCACCACGGCCGCGCAGCGCCGGGTGGACGCCACCCTCGCCACGGTCGCCGAGACCGTGACCGCCGAGGACGTGAAGCCCCCGGCGGTCATCGTCATCGGCGCGGTCGTGAACGTCGGCCCGGAATCCGTGGCTTGATCAGGCGTAACCCCGGGTAACACACCCGCTCCCAGCCGTTGGCACCCCACCCAGGACAAGGCAGTATCACCCTGTGGCCGATCTCATCACCGTCGAGGACCCCGACGACCCCCGTCTGTCCGACTACACGGGCCTGACCGACGTCGAGCTGCGCCGCAGACGCGAGCCCGCCGAGGGCCTGTTCATCGCCGAGGGCGAGAAGGTCATCCGCAGGGCCAAGGAAGCCGGCTACGAGATGCGCTCCATGCTGCTCTCGGCCAAGTGGATCGACGTCATGCGTGATGTCATCGACGAGCTGCCGGCCCCGGTGTACGCCGTCAGCCCGGATCTCGCCGAACGGGTCACCGGCTACCACGTGCACCGCGGCGCCCTCGCCTCCATGCAGCGCAAGCCGCTGCCGACGGCGGCCGAACTGCTGCGCTCCGCCCGCCGGGTCGTGGTCATGGAGTCGGTCAACGACCACACCAACATCGGCGCGATCTTCCGCTCGGCCGCAGCCCTCGGCATGGACGCGATCCTGCTGTCACCGGACTGCGCCGACCCGCTGTACCGGCGCAGCGTCAAGGTCTCCATGGGCGCGGTGTTCTCGGTGCCGTACGCGCGCCTCGACACCTGGCCCAAAGGACTGGAGTCGGTCCGCGAGGCCGGCTTCACCCTCCTCGCGCTCACCCCGGACGAGAAGGCCCGCACCCTGGACGAGGCCGCCCCGCACACGATGGACCGGGTGGCGCTCATGTTGGGCGCGGAGGGCGACGGACTGTCCACCCAGGCGCTGGTCGCGGCCGACGAATGGGTCCGCATCCCCATGTCCCACGGCGTCGACTCGCTCAACGTGGGCGCGGCGGCAGCGGTGGCCTTCTACGCGGTGGCCACCGGCCGGCCGGGGTACTGAGCCCGCCGCTCGGCGCTCACTTCCCGAAATCCCGGCTCGGCGTCGACTGCTGTTCGTCGGACACCGGCTTGCCGCTGCCCAGCGGCGTCACGCTCGGCTGCGCGTGCCGCTGCCGCTGGACGCCGCCGTCACCGCCGAGCCCGCGTGCCGGACCCTGGCAGCCCTGCGCCACCGCGATGCCGAGCGCCACGAGCAGCGTCACCACCACGAACACGAACAGCCGCTGCCGCAGCAGCCGCGGATTGGCCGGCCGCAGCCCGGTCCCCGTCGTACGCTGCCCCGGCCGCTTGGAACCGCCGCGCGGAGCGGGCCGGCTCCCGCTGCCGGAGCGCCCGGAACCGCCGCGCGGCACCGGGGTCGGGCGTGCCGTACCCGGCCGCGAGGTCACACCCGCGCCGCGCGCGCCGCTGCCGCCCCGGGAGGGCACTGCGCCGCGCGCCGGCGTACCGCCACGGGAGGGCGCACCACCGCGCGGCAGCGGTGTGCCGGGGGAGGCGCGCCGCTGGGTGCGCTGCTGCTCCGGATAGGTGTCGACGAGCCGTCCGGTGGGCCGGTCCGCCTCGGCGGCGCGCGGCGCCGGCGGCCGTACGTCGGGCAGGCCCTGCGCCTCGCGGGCGGCGATCTCCTTGAGCCGCAGCGACAGCTGCAGCGTGCTGGGCCGCTCGTCGGGAGACTTGGCCAGACAGGCCCGGATCAGCGGGGCGAGCGCGTCCGGTACGCCGTGCAGGTGCGGCTCCTCGTGCACCACCCGGTACAGCATCACCTCGGAACTGCCCTGCCCGAAGGGCGAGTCGCCGGTCGAGGCGTACGCCAGGGTCGCGCCCAGCGAGAAGACGTCGGTCGCGGGGGTGACCGCCGCGCCGCGCACCTGCTCCGGGGCGAGGAAGCCGGGGGAGCCGACCGCGGTGCCCACATGGGTGAGCGTGGAGGCGCCGGTGGCCCAGGCGATGCCGAAGTCGATGATCCGCGGCCCCTTGGGGGACAGCAGGATGTTGGACGGCTTCAGGTCCCGGTGGACGACGCCGGCCTCGTGCACGGCGACCAGCCCCTCGGACAGGGCCGCGCCGACCGCCGCCGTGTCCGCCGCGCCGAGCGGGCCCTCGTCGGCGACCTTGTCGTGCAGGGACGGCCCGGGCACGTACTGGGTGGCGAACCAGGGCCGCTCGGCCTCCAGGTCGGCGGCGACCAGCCGGGCCGTGCACCCTCCCCGGATGCGCCGGGCCGCGGAGACCTCGCGGGCGAACCGGGACCGGAACTCCTGGTCCTCCGCGAGGTCGGGCCGGATCACCTTGAGCGCGACCCGCTGGCCCTTCTTGTCGGAGCCGAGATAGACCACGCCCATCCCGCCCGCGCCGAGCCGTCGGTGAAGCCTGAACGAGCCGACGACGCGCGGGTCCTCGCGCCTCAGGCGCATCATCGCCATGTTCATCCCCGCTGCCCGGTCCCTGTGACGTGGCACAGCTTACGTTTCCCCGGCCGCCTGCGCGCAGAGGCCGCGCCCTCTCGGGCGGGTGGATTGTGCGGGCCCGGCGCAGGAGATGAAACACGGTCAGCAACCCGTCCCGGCCGGTGTCCTTGAGTGACCGGCTCCCTCAACCGCGCGGCGGAACAGGGAGGTTGGGCTCGCGACGGATCTGTGCAGGCCGGGGCACACTTCCGCCGTGGCGCCGACGCGGACGGCTCGCGGAGGTGGACGAGGAGTGGATCACGCACCACCCATGGCACCGCTCCCACCCGCGGTGGGAGTGATCGAAGTCACTTCGCCCGGCTCATCGGGCGCTTCCCGAAATGACGGGACACACCGGGCACCCCTTCCGGGAAGACCCCGAGACCTGAGACCGCGTCTCCACCCAGGGGAGTAGTCGGCAGGCCATGGCTCATCCTTCGGGAGGCCCGCCAATCGGTACGAGGGCATGACGTCCGCCGCCCGCCCCGCGCCTAGATTTGAGGTCAAGCGGCGGGTGCAGCACTCGTCCCCCGAGGTCAGACACCCGCCGCTGCCGAACGACAACCGAGACGGTCAGGAGAGGAACCATGGCCCACACGGCACCGCGACGCACAGCGTTCGCCCCCCGCCGGACGGGTCGCCGCCACCCCCTGGTGGCGACGCTCATGGCCCTTCCCCTGGCGGCCCTTCTCCTGCTCGTCTTCGACGGCTGGGAGACGGTGGCCACACAGGCGTCGTCCGTGGGTGCGATGCTGGGGCGCTGAGCGGCGACCCCAGGCCCGGAAGAGCGGTCCGGGCGGGGACATCCATCCATGAAACCCCGTGGGGACGGGGGTGCGGCGGACGGCACAAATGCCGGCGCAGCTGGGGAGCTGCGCCGGCATTGCGCCGTTGTAGGGGGAGTGGCGCGGTCGGGCGCCACCTGGCTGTCGACGGTCGTGCCGTCGGGGTCGCGACCCGTCCGGCGGCGGCCGTCGTACCGCCGTGGCTCCGGGCAGTCGTGCCGCCGGGGCGCACGGGCGCAGCGGCACCCCGCAGCGCGGGCAGGCGACCACGGTCCGCCCAGCCCCGGCGCCGGGCACCAGGACAACCCGCACCCGGCACCTCCGCGGCCGCCGCGTACGCTCACCCCGCACCCCCGACCCGCGAGGCCTCCGTGAACCTCCTCCCCGCACTCTCCGCAAAGGTCACAGCCGCCGCCCACCCACAGACCGGCGAAGCCGGCTGCACGTGCGGCACCTTCGCCCCCCTCGCCGACCGGCCCGACGCCACCGTCGTACGCCATGCCGGCACCGTCGCGAAGGCCCACGCCCCCGGTACCGACCCCGCCGAGCTGAGCCTCCGCCTGGCAACCGCCGCGCGCCTCCCCGACGTCCTGCTGCCCCCGCTCACTCCCACCCCGACCCCCCTCCACGACCGTCTGGTCACCTTCTGGCCGTACGGCACCCCCGTGGACCCGGACGACCCGGACGCGGCCCCTTGGGAGGCCGCGGCCACACTCCTGGCCCGACTCCACAACACGGCCCTTCTCCACGCGGCGACCCCTCTCGACCCCACGGCCCCGCCCCACAGACCGCCCCCTCTCGACGTCACGGCTCCTCTCGACGGCGGGGCCGCTCTCCACGGCCCGACCCCTCTCGACGACCCGGCTTCTCCAGACAGCCCGGCTCCTCTAGACGCCGTGGCTCCTCTCGACGGCGGGGCCGCTCTCCATGGCCCGACCCCACCCCACAGCCCGGCCCTTCACCATGTCGTGGCCCCTCTCCACACCCCGGCCCCTCCCCACGGCGGAGCTCCCCTCGCCGGCCCGACCCCGCCCCACGGCAACACCCCACTCGCCCCCCTGCCTCCCATGCGCGGCCCCACCAAGGCGGCCCGTGCCGTCGGTCGGCTGCGCGCCGCCCTGCGCGGTGACCCCCACGAAGGCGCCCGCCCCGTTCTCCGGGCTTGGGCCGCGCTTCCCGGCTGGGCCCGGGCGGAGGCGCCGATGCCAGGACCGGCGGCCCTCTGCCACGGTGATCTGCATCTCGGCCAGCTCGTCCGGCACCCGGCGCCGGACGGTCCCTGGCGGCTGATCGACGTGGACGACCTCGGTGTCGGCGTACCGGCCTGGGACCTTGCCCGCCCCGCCGCCTGGTACGCCTGCGGACTGCTCCCGCCCGACGAGTGGTCCCGCTTCCTGAGCGCCTACCGGCGGGCCGCCGGCCCAGCCGTACCCCCGGACGGCGATCCCTGGCCCGCGCTGGACGTCCCGGCCCGCGCCCTCACCGTGCAGACGGCGGCCGCGGCGGTCACCAAGGCGCTCGCCGCGGGCCGACCCCTGGACGAGGTGGAGCAGGCCCTGGTCGACGCCTGCGACCGAATGACGTCCGTCCCCGCCCAGTTGACGTCCGGATTCCCGGACTAGGCTGCAACCGCCCGGGTCCGGACGGAGTCTGTCCTGGGGAAGCACGAAGCAGGACCGACCGGCGAGGAGTTGAGCCGACCATGCAGTGTCCGAAGTGCCATGCGCCGATGCACACCTACAACCGCAACGGCGTCCAGATCGAGCAGTGCAGCGGCTGCCGCGGCATCTTCCTCGACTACGGCGAGCTGGAGGCGCTGACCCGTCTCGAGTCCCAGTGGTCCCAGCCGGCCCCGCCGCCCCCGCCCGCCCCGCAGGCGTACCCGGCTCCGGCCGCGCCCGCCTGGGGCGCCCCGCACGGCGGCGGCCACCAGGGAGGCCACTACGGCGGTCACCACCGCCACAAGAGCTTCGGCCACATGCTGTTCTCCAGCTGACCGCCGAGTCCACGAAGAAGCCCCCGGCCGTACGAGACGGCCGGGGGCTTCTTGTCGCGTGGACGATACTGGGATTGAACCAGTGACCTCTTCCGTGTCAGGGAAGCGCTCTCCCGCTGAGCTAATCGTCCGCGGGCTGTGACCCGGGAGTCACAGTCTGTGCGCGATACTGGGATTGAACCAGTGACCTCTTCCGTGTCAGGGAAGCGCTCTCCCGCTGAGCTAATCGCGCGGGTACGGATCTCCGAGAAGACCCTCGGACCTTCGAAGAAGACCCAGTGGACGATACTGGGATTGAACCAGTGACCTCTTCCGTGTCAGGGAAGCGCTCTCCCGCTGAGCTAATCGTCCTTGGAGGTGGAGACGGGATTTGAACCCGTGTAGACGGCTTTGCAGGCCGTTGCCTCGCCTCTCGGCCACTCCACCAGGAGTGTAGGGGATCGGGACGACCCCTTCTTCCTTCGAGCGGACGACGAGGCTCGAACTCGCGACCTCAACCTTGGCAAGGTTGCGCTCTACCAACTGAGCTACGTCCGCTTGTCCTTCCGGACCGCTTCCGCGTCCCGGCGACGTGTTGAACTCTAGCGGATTCCCGGGCCAGCACAAAAACGCGTTTGCGCAGCGTGCTGCGGTGCGTTTGGCGGACCCGGTGGTCAGGGCCCCCTCCGGGACATCCCCGGGCCACCTCCCGGACAGCCGCCCTAGACTCGACAACGTGCTCCACCACCCATCCGCCTCTCCTCCGCTGGCCCGTTTCGGCGACCGCGTCGCCACCGGCCTCCTCGACGTCACCAGTGATCCGGCCGCTCTGGACTCCACCGGCTTCTGGGCCGTCTGCGCGGATTTCGAGGGCCGGCTGACCTGCGCCCGCTTCGGGCACGTGCGGCGGGAGCCGGTGCCGGCCCCGGTACCGGGCGGCTGGCGGGGTCCGGCGGTGGGGGAGTGGACCTCCTCACTGGACCGCGACGCGTACACCGCGGCCGTCCGCCGGATCCGCGAGCACATCGCGTCAGGCGAGGTCTACCAGGCCAACCTCTGCCGGGTGCTCAGCGCCCCCGTCGCCCCGGACGCCGACGTGGACGCCTTGACCGCGCTGCTGGCCCGGGGCAATCCCGCGCCGTACGGAGGAACGATTCGCCTTCCGGAGCAGGGCGTGGAGATCGCCACCGCCTCGCCCGAACTGTTCCTGCGCCGGGACGGCCGGATCGTGGAGTCGGGGCCCATCAAGGGCACCGGGCGGACCGAGGCGGACCTCCTGGAGAAGGACTACGCCGAGAACGTGATGATCGTGGACCTCGTCCGCAACGACATCGGGCGCGTCTGCGCGACCGGCAGCGTGACGGTCCCCGACCTGTGCGCCGTCGAGAAGCACCCCGGCCTGGTCCACCTGGTGTCGACGGTCCGCGGCGAGCTGCGGGCCGGGGCCGGGTGGCCGGAGCTGCTGGCCGCCGCCTTCCCGCCGGGCTCGGTGACCGGCGCGCCGAAGTCGAGCGCCCTGAGGATCATCGAGGCCCTGGAGACGGCCCCGCGCGGGCCGTACTGCGGTGGCATCGGCTGGGTGGACGCGGACCGGGGCACGGGCGAGCTGGCGGTGGGTATCCGCACCTTCTGGATCGACCGCGCCGAAGGCGTCCTGCGCTTCGGTACCGGCGCCGGCATCACCTGGGGGTCCGACCCCGAGGGCGAGTGGCGGGAGACCGAGCTGAAGGCGTCCCGCCTGCTCAGGGTAGCGTCGGGAGCGTACGAGGAGCCCGAGGCGGGCGGGGCGGGAAGCAACGAAAGGGCGTTCGCATGAGGATCTGGCTGGACGGTGCGCTGCGGGACCTGGATTCCGCCCGCGTCTCCGTCTTCGACCACGGGCTGACGGTCGGCGACGGCATCTTCGAGACGGTGAAGGCGGTCGACGGCAGGCCCTTCGCGCTCACCCGCCACCTCGACCGGCTGACCCGCTCGGCCCGCGGCCTCGGCCTGCCCGACCCCGACCACGACGAGGTCCGCCGCGCCTGCACGGCGGTGCTGGAGGCCAACCCGATGCCGCTCGGCCGGCTGCGGATCACGTACACCGGCGGTCACGGCCCGCTCGGCTCCGACCGCGGCGAGCACGGACCCACCCTGGTCGTCGCCCTCGGCGGGACCACCCGCCGCCCGGACTCCACCGCGGTGATCACCGTCCCGTGGACCCGCAACGAGCGCGGCGCCCTCACCGGCCTGAAGACCACCTCCTACGCCGAGAACGTCGTCGCCCTGGCCCGCGCCCATCAACACGGCGCCTCCGAAGCGCTGTTCGGCAACACGGTCGGACAGCTCTGCGAGGGCACCGGTTCGAACGTCTTCGTCGTCCTGGACGGCGAGATCCACACCCCGCCGGTCGCCTCCGGTTGCCTCCCCGGCATCACCCGCGCCCTGACGGTCGAGTGGACGGGCGCCAAGGAGACGGAACTGCCGCTGGACGTCCTGGAGCGGGCCGACGAGGTCTTCCTGACCTCCACCCTGCGCGACGTGCAGGCGGTGCACCGGGTCGACGACCGGGAACTGACCGGCACCCCGGGGCCCGTGACCACCAAGGCGATGCGGATCTTCGACGAGCGCTCCGGGCAGGACCAGGACCCCTGATCCCGGCGAACGGGCCGACAGGAGTGAACCGGCTGCCGCGAGCCGACGGGCTGCCGTGTGCCGGTTGCCGTCGGCCAACCGGCTGCCGTGAGGGACCATGCTGCCGCGCATGACCCGGCCATCCTGGGCCGAGGGGCCGCCTCAGCGCCGAAAACGGGCTGACGGGGCGGGCCACCGTGGGTAGAACACCTGTGATGACCACGACCCTGCGGCCGACCGAGCCGCTCCGGCGCCACCCCGACGGGACCCGCTCCCGCCGCTACCAGGTGTGCGTGAACAGCCGTCCCGTCGGCGAGATCCACCTCGGCACCTCGCCGGCCCTCGGCGATTCGGTGGCCCGCGTCCTCGAGCTGCGGATCGCCGAGCCCGACCGGCGGCGCGGCCGGGGCACGGTGGCCGCGCTCGCCGCGGAGGAGGTGGCGCGCGGCTGGGGCTGCCGGCAGATCGAGACACTCGTCCCGGCCGCGGCGGATGTCGCCCTGCGGCTGTTCGGCGCCCTCGGCTACACCGTGCGCAACCGCGGCATGGAGAAGCGCCTCGGGACCACCCCGCCGGAACTGCCGCCCGGCAGCCACGCGCGGCCCATGACCGAGGCGGAGTTCGCCGCCTGGCGCGCGCAGGAGGGCGAGCGGTACGCGCGGCAGTGGATCGAGCGGGGCGTCCCCGAAGCCGCGGCTCGTGCCAAGGCGCGCCGTGACCACGAGCGGCTGCTGCCCAGCGGGCTCGCCACCGACGGCACGGTCTTCAGCGTCCTGGAGCACGAAGGAGCCCGCGTGGGCACCCTGTGGGTGGCCCTGGAGGACGTCAAGGCCTTCGTGTTCGACGTCGAGACCGACCCGGCCCACCGTGGTCGTGGACACGGTCGAACGCTCATGCTGCTGGCGGAACGCCAGGCGATCGAGGCCGGCCTGCCGGTCCTCGGCCTCAACGTGTTCGCCGGCAACGCACCGGCCGAGCGGCTGTACGCGTCACTCGGCTACGAGACGGTGACCCACTCCCTGTCCAAGCCCCTGCTCTAGGACACCCCGCTCCACGCCCCTGCCCCGGTCCTCCAGCCGCTGCTTCAGGACGTCCACTCCACGCCCCTGCTCCGGCGCTCCAGGACATCCAGCCGCTGCTTCAGGACGCCCCGCCCGGCTCAGGCCCCCTGTTCGGCCAGCAGCCGGTCGGCGATCTCCTCGATCCGCTCGCGCAGCCCCTCCTGGCTCTTGCCGCCGTCGAGGCGCTCACCGCCGATGACGTACGTCGGGGTGCCGGTCACGCCGATGGCCTTGCCCTCGGCCTGGTCGGCGTCGACGATCAGGATGTGCCGGCCGTCGATCAGCGCGGTGTCGAACTCCTCGGCGTCCAGCCCGAGTTCGCGGGCCACGTCGACCAGGAAGGGTTCCCCCTGACGGTCCAGCTCCGCCACCCGCTCCAGCACGGCCTCCACGTACGGCCAGCCCTTGCCCTGCTCCAGCGCCTCCTCGGCGGCCTGGGCGGCGGCGAAGGCGTGCTTGTGCTTCTCCAGCGGGAAGTGCCGCAGGCGCAGTTCCAGCCGGTCGCCGTAGCGGGCGCGCAGGGCGCGGACGTCGTCCAGGGCGGTGCGGCAGTCGGGGCACTGCAGTTCGCACCAGACGTCGAGGACGAGGGCATCGGTGCGTGCGGGGGAGGAGTCGCTCATGCGCCCCAGTCTTCCAGGCCGGGCGCGGGTGACCCAATCGGACGCCAGGGCGCCGCAGGCAGGACGGCCCCCGGGGCACCGGCGGCTGTCGGGACACCGGCACTCCAGGAGGAGGCGACCCGGAGATGTCCCTGATGTCCGCCGGGAGCATGGCCTCACGCGGACCGGGCGGTGCAGGATGGAAGGGACGAACCGCACCTCGCCGATGCCGGTGCGGCTTCCATGCCCCCCGTTCACCCGACCGAGCCCGCCCAGGAGGACCGGATGATTGCCGAGACCGTCTGCTCCGCCGTGTCCGCCGCGGGCCTTGGCATCGCGGGAGTCACGGCCTACCGCAAGCGCTTCTTGGCGGCGGCCCGTGTCGCGGCCTACTCGCTCGTGCCGGTCGGCCTCGTGATGACCGGTGTCGTCGGCTGGCTCGCCGACACCGCGTTCAGTCCCACCGCCTGGGCGGGCTTCGGGGTGCTGGGCGCGGCCTGGCTGCTGTTCGCCGGCACCCGCGCCGTGGAACGCCGACGCGGGGGCACCGGATCCCAGCGCGCGGCGGCCAAGGGAGCGGGACGGGAGGTGGTGGCGCCCGCGGCCTCGGCACCTTCCCTGGGCGAGGCCCGTCCCGCGGCCCGACCGGCCGCGGCGCCCCGGGCCGCCGACTCGGGCGACGACTTCGGCGACATCGAGGCCATCCTCAAGAAGCACGGCATATGACAGTCACACGACTCGCGGAAACGACACACTGAGTCCCGGGACGTCCGGAATCGTTCACCAGCCGAACGAGAGATCACGGTAATCGGCGAACTCACGCAAGATCCTCGTGCTTGATCGCGCCCGGTCTGCCGGTTGGGCCATCATCGGCCGCGAGATGCTGGACACGAGACAGAGCGAGGCCACGCCGCCGAAGGACGAGCCGCGCGGATGCCTCTTCGCCCTTTCCCAGCCACCGCTGATGATCTTCCTTGCGGTGATCGGGTGTCTGCTCCTCATGGCTGCGCTGCACGATCTGCTGTTGCTGTGAGCCGTACGCGTCCGTCCCGGCGCCACCCGCCGGGGCCGACGTCGGCACCGGCCACGCACCGGGCGCCGGAGCGGAGCGGACCGCACAGCCCGTCCGGCGGTGTCAGCCCGTCGCTTCCTTGCGCCGGGCCCGGTAGGCGGCGACATGCAGACGGTTGCCGCAGGTGCGGCTGTCGCAGTAGCGGCGCGAGCGGTTACGGGAGAGATCGACGAAGGCGCGCCGGCAGTCGGGTGCCTCGCAGCGCCGCAGCCGCTCCTGTTCCCCGGCCACCACGAAGAAGGCGAGCGCCATCCCGCAGTCGGCGGCGAGATGGTCGGCCACGGAGGCACCGGGCGCGAAGTAGTGCACATGCCAGTCGTAGCCGTCGTGGTCCGTCAGGCGCGGGGTGGTGCCCGCCGCGGCGACCAGCTCGTTGATCAGTCCCGCGGCGGAGCGGGCGTCCGGGGCCGCGAAGATCCCGGCGAACCGGCCCCGGACCTTGCGCACCGCCGAGAGGTCGAACTCGGACAGTACGCCGACGTCGCTGATCTCGTGGCTTCGCACGAAAGCGGCGAGAGCCGTGACGTCCGGCAGTCCGTCCGCCGCCGCGTCATCCTCCGGCGCGGTGTTCACCAGATCCACCACCGTGTCGAGGGCGCACCGGGTGTCGTGGGTGATCAGCACGTTTTGCTCCCTGGCCTGGGTGTCGGGCGGGCGCCCGCCGATGCTGGCCGATGGTAGCGACAACCGCGCCCATCGCACCGGCCTCCGCCCGACCGCGATCGCCGGGAGAACGCCTCCGTGTGCCAGGGGGTTCCCGATCACGCCGACGCGGATGGCCAGGTCGCCGCCCCGCCCGGCAGCGCGGGCGCACAACCCGACGCCGCCCCGCGAACACTCACGGTGACGGCGCCGGCCTGTGCCGTATGCGGTTGTCTTGGCCCGAGCCGTCTCCCCGAGTGGACGGCGCCGGGCTGCTCGGAAGGGCCGCGACCGCGGCCTAGCTCTCCGCCAGGATGTGCGAGAGCTCCTGATCGAGGTCGAAGTGCCGGTGCTCCGTGCCGGGCGGCACGGCGGCGTCGGTTCGCTTCAGGAAGGACTCGAGGGCCCGCGCCGGGGCCTCGAGCAGGGCCTCCCCCTCCGGGGAGCTGAGGGCGATGCACACGACGCCCTGACCATGACTGCGGGATGGCCAGACGCGGACGTCGCCGGTGCCGGTGGGCCGGTGGAGGCCCTCGGCGAGGAGGTCGCGGGCGAACACCCACTCGACGGTCTCCTCGGCTCCGGTGTGGAAGGTGGCGTGCACGGCGTAGGGGTCGGCCGTGTCGTACCGCAGGCCTGCGGGGACAGGCAGGGAGGACTCGCTCGACACAACGAGGCGCAGGTGCAGCTCGCAGCTGACCGTGGTGTTCATAAGCGCCAGGGCCTTTCGCTCAGTGTGCGCTCGGGGATTCGCACGTCGGCGAAATCGACATGCCACCTACGGTGCCGTTGTAAACCCCTCTGAGGGTTTTGCGTGTGTTTACGTAACTCTTCCGGCCGAGAACTCGTACCAGACCTACGACCATTCCAGTGACTGGATTCACTCCGGTAGGGTTTGTCTGTATGAATACGGGGAGTGACCAGCAGGGCGAGATCGCTATGACGGCGGACGGGGTCGCGGCGGCGGACGAGCCGGACGAGACGAAGGCGGACGGACGAGTGGGCGAGGACGGTGCCGAGCACGGGCTCGGCTCCCGCGCGCCGGAATTCATCAAGGCCCGCCGGGCCCTGCACCTGAGCTGGCAGGTCGGCGTCTTCGTGGTCGGCCTGGCGGTCGTCGGCGCCGGCATCGTCATGCTGCCGCTGCCGGGACCCGGCTGGGTGGTGATCTTCGGCGGCATGGCGATCTGGGCGACCGAGTTCGTCTGGGCCCAGCTCGTGCTCCGCTGGACGAAACGCAAGGTCACCGAGGCGGCCCAGCGGGCGCTCGACCCGAAGGTGCGCCGCCGCAACATCACCCTCACCGTGATCGGGCTGGTGATCGTCGGGGCGCTGGCCGGGTTCTACCTGTGGAAGTTCGGAGTCGTGATGCCGTGGAAGATCAAGGACCAGTGATCCACCGCGGGGGCCCGGCCGCCCATCGGCCCGGCCCCCGGTCGGAAGCACGCCCTGACATGGGGTAATGTTCTTCCTGCGCCCGGGCGATTAGCTCAGTGGGAGAGCGCTTCGTTCACACCGAAGAGGTCACTGGTTCGAACCCAGTATCGCCCACCCGGACCGACGGCCCACCTGCCAGAGCAGGTGGGCCGTCGGCGTATGCGCCGTAGTTCCGCAGAGGTCGCGCCCCCGCGTGGGGCAGCGCCCCCGCGTCCGCCCGGGGCCGGCCATCGGCCGCGTACGAAGGTGGCCGGCCGCGGGTGCCCGATCGACCCGCTCCGGGCCCGGGGACGGGCACGCACGCCAGGAGCGTGGGGCGGCGAGCGGCCACCCCCACCCGTCCTCCGGTTCGATCGTCCCGGCTCGGTGCATGGCAGACGCCTGGACGTGCGTGTTTGCCGAACCGGCAACAAACCTCGTGCCCACCATGCCGCGCCCCGGACCATCGTTGTTGCCCAGCCCCGCCCCTGCCCGCACCTCCGCCTCGGCCCCTGCCCACGCCCCACGCCCCACGCCCCACGCCTGCCACACTTCCGCGTCCGCCCTCGACCGCGCCCCTGCCCACGCCTCCATTCCCGACCGCACCCCCACGCCGCCGGGGACTCCCTCGGCCCCAGCCCCGCCCCTGCCCGCACCTCCGTCCCCGCCTCGCCCCTGCCCGCACCTCCGTCCCCGCCTCGCCCCTGCCCGCACCACCGCCTCGGCCCCAGCCCCGTCCCTGCCCGCACCTCCGTCCCAGCCCCGCCTCCGCCCCGTCCCGCCTCTGACCATGCCCCCTTCCGCCCCTGCCCCGCCCCCGCCATCCGCCCACCTCAAGGAGCCTGTCGTGTCACATCACCCGACCCGGATCCACCGCCTGGTGCCCTCCCCGGCCGGCCGCATTCACCTCGTCGAGCAGGGGCGCGGCCCGCTCGTGCTGCTCGTGCACGGGTTCCCGGAGTCCTGGTACGCCTGGCGGCACCAGTTGCCTGCCCTGGCCGATGCCGGTTATCGCGCGGTCGCCGTCGACGTCCGTGGCTACGGCCGCTCCTCCAGGCCGGCGGCCGTGGAGGCGTACCGGATGCTCGAGCTGGTCGCGGACAACGTCGCCGTGGTGGAGGCCCTGGGCGAGGAGTCCGCGGTGGTCGTGGGGCACGACTGGGGTGCGTCCATCGCCGGAATCTCGGCGCTGACCAGGCCCGATGTGTTCCGCGCCGTGGGTCTGCTGGGCGTGCCGTACACCCCGCCCGGTGGTCCGCGGCCCAGTGAGGTCTTCGCGCGGATGGGCGGCGAGGAGGAGTTCTACGTCTCCCGCTTCCAGCAGCCGGGCCGGGCGGAAGGGGAGATCGAGCCCGACGTGCGCGGCTGGCTCGCCGGCTTCTACGCGGCCCTGTCCGCCGACACGATGCCCGCGCCGGGTGCCCCGGACCCGCACTTCGTCAGCCCTGGCGGCACCCTGCGGGAACGCTTCCCCACCGGCCCCCGGCCGGGCTGGCTGGCTGAGGAGGACCTCGACGTCTACGCGGGGGAGTTCGAGCGGACGGGTATGACCGGGGCACTGAACCGTTACCGCACCATGGACCGGGACTGGGCGGACCTGGCCGGTCACAACGGCGCCCCGCTCACGCAGCCGTCGCTGTTCATCGGGGGCGCACAGGACGCCTCGCTCGCCTGGCTGGCCGACGCCGTCAAGGCGTACCCCGAGACCCTGCCCGGCCTCCTGGGCTCGCACGTCATCGACGGTTGCGGCCACTTCGTCCAGCAGGAACGCCCGGACGAGACGAACCGGATCCTCGTCGACTGGCTGGCTTCGCTGCCCGCCTGAGCACTCGTTCGGCCTGTCGGCCGCACCGCGCTCACCTGCGCGAAGGCCGGCAGGCCGGCGCCGGGCCGCCACCGGTCCCAAGAAAATCCTGTCCGAATCATTGACGCACCCCGGGCCCCTCCGTAACTTGTGCCAGCAAGCGCTTACTTGAAACGATTCATGACGGCGGCGACGACGCTGCGGGGAGGGCCCGACTGTGGGAACCAGGAATCTTGAGAGGCGTACGATCCTGAAGGCGGCCGGGGTCTCGGCGGCCACGCTCGGGCTCGCCGCGACGACCGGGTGCGGCAGTGGAAGCGGTTCCGGGAGCGGAACGGTGACGATCCGTTACTCCTGGTGGGGTGCCGAGGAGCGGGCCAAGAAGATCAATCAGACCATCGCGCTCTTCGAGAAGAAGTACCCGAAGATCAAGGTCAAGACCGACTTCCAGACATACCAGTCCTTCTGGGAGAAGTTCCAGACGCAGGCCGCCGGCGGAAATCCTCCGGACGTTTTCCAAAACGCCGTCACTTTTCTCCGGAAGTACGACAAGCGTGGAATTCTTCTCGACCTCAAGTCCCAGGTGCAGGCCGGCAATCTGAGCCTGGATCACTTCCGCGCGGACGTCACCAAGGTCGGCGAGGTCGACGGCAAGCAGCTCGGCGTTCCCGTCGGCTCCAACACCATGGCGCTCGTCATCGACAAGAAGGTCTTCCGGCAGGCGGGCGTCGAACCGCGGCAGGGCTGGACCTGGGACGAGTACTTCAAGGCCCTGAAGACCGTGCACGACAAGACGAAGATCCCCGGGGACACCGGCTACTTCACCATCATGTACCTGTACGACCTCTACCTCCGGCAGAACGGCAAGGCGTTCTTCACCAAGGACGGACTGGGCTTCGACCAGGCCGATCTGACGGAGTGGTGGGCCGACGGCTACAACCGCGTCAAGGCCGGCATCGTCACCGATCCCAAGGTCGTCTCCCAGGACCAGCCGAAGTCCTCGCTCTCCGCCCGCCACGGGGCCTCCGAGTTCACCTGGGACAACTTCACCGTCCGCTACTCGGCGGAGGGCGAGAGCACCTACGGGCTCGCACCGATCCCCACCACGGACGGCAAGCGGACCGGCCAGTACCTCGCCTCCCTGATGCTCAGCGCCTCCGCCCGCACCTCGCACCCCAAGGAAGTCGCCCAGTTCATCGACTTCATGGTCCACGACCCCGCGGTCGGCAGGATCATGGGCTACGACCGGGGCATCCTCGCGAGCACCGAACAGTACGAGGCCTACAAGCCGACCGACGCGGTCAACAAGGAGATCGCGCAGTACGAGGCAGACACCGCCAAGTCAGGGGTCCTTGGCGCGATCACCCCGCACCCCTCCGGTGCCGACACCATCGAGGCCGCCTTCCTGCGCATCGGCGGCGACCTCGGACAGGGCAAGACGAAGGTCACGGACGCGGTGAAGCAGTTCTTCACCGAGTCCGAGGCCGCCTTCGAGGCGTGATGGGAAGTGCCGTGACGCTCGTCAAGGACTCCGTGCCCGTGACCCGCAGGACCCGCTCGGCCGCCACCGCCACCGCGGGGCGGCCGGGCCGCCGGCGGGAGAACCTCGCCGGCTACCTCTTCATGTCCCCGTGGATCGCCGGCTTCCTGCTGCTGACCGCGGGCCCCATGGTCGCCTCGCTGTACTTCGCGTTCACCGACTACAACCTCTTCAACACCCCCAAGTGGGTCGGGTTCGACAACTTCACCAAGATGTTCGACGACCCGAGATGGCAGAAGTCGGTGGAGGTGACGGCCAAGTACGTCGTCATCGGCACCCCGCTGAAGCTGCTCCTCGCGCTCGGTGTCGCCCTGCTGCTCGCGCAGAGCCGGCGCGGCCAGGCGTTCTACCGGGCCGCCTTCTACGCCCCCTCGCTCATCGGCGCGAGCGTCTCGGTCGGCTTCGTGTGGCGCTCGCTCTTCTCCGACGGCGCGATCGTGGACCGTACGCAGACCTTCCTCGGCTTCCACGTCGGCGGCTGGGTGGGCAACGCCGACTGGGTGCTGTACTGCCTGGTCGCGTTGACCGTCTGGCAGTTCGGCGCGCCCATGGTCATCTTCCTGGCCGGACTCAAACAGGTGCCCAGGGAGCTGTACGAGGCCGCCGAGATGGACGGCGCCGGACCCTTGCGGAGGTTCTGGAACATCACCCTGCCGATGATCTCCCCGGTGCTCTTCTTCAACGTGCTCCTGGAGACCATCCACTCCTTCCAGATCTTCGGCTCCGCCTACGTCGTCTCCAACACCTACTGCGGTCCGGCCGACGCCACGCTCGTCTACACCTGCTACCTCTACCAGCAGGGCTTCAAGAACTCCCAGATGGGCTTCGCCTCCGCCATGGCCTGGATGCTGCTGCTGGCCGTGGCCCTGGTGACGGCCGTCCTCTTCTGGTCCCAGAAGAAGTGGGTGCACTACGAGGAGGACGCCCGATGAGTGCGACCACCACCAAGCCCGCCGTCCTCAACCGCCGGCGCACCGGATCCCTCGCCTGGCACCTCGGCGCCCTGCTGATCCTCGCCGTCATCCTCTACCCGGTCGTCTGGGTCGTCGGCGCCTCGTTCAAGCCCAGCAAGAACATCATCAACAGCCTCACGCTCTTGCCGTCCCGCCCGATCCTGTCCAACTTCAAGGGCCTCGCCGACGGCATAGCGGACATCTCGATCTGGACGTTCTTCCAGAACTCCCTCTTCTACGCGCTCGGCGCCGTCGCCGGCGTCCTGATCTCCTGCTCGCTGACCGCGTACGCCTTCGCACGCATCCACTTCGCCGGGCGCAACCTGCTCTTCTCCCTCATGATCGGCACGCTCCTGCTGCCGTACCACGTGCTGCTGATCCCGCAGTACGTGATGTTCCAGAAGCTGGGCTGGATCAACACCTACACCCCGCTGCTGATCGGCAAGTACCTCGCCACCGAGGCCTTCTTCGTCTTCCTCATGGTGCAGTTCATGCGCAACCTGCCCCGCGAGCTGGACGAGGCCGCCCGCCTCGACGGCTGCGGACACCTGCGCATCTACTGGTCGATCGTGCTGCCCCTGTGCCGGCCCGCCCTGATCACCAGCGCGATCTTCACCTTCATCAACGCCTGGAACGACTTCATGGGCCCGCTGATCTACCTGAACGAGCCCGGTAAGTACACCGTCTCCCTCGGCCTGATGATGTTCCGCGACTCCGACGGAGTGGCCGCCAACTACGGCGGCATGATCGCCATGTCGCTGGTCGCGCTGCTGCCGGTCCTGCTGTTCTTCCTCGCCTTCCAGCGCTATCTGATCGACGGCATGGCGACCTCCGGACTGAAGGGCTGAGGCGGTCACCATGGCCGACGTGCGCGTGAAGGCACGCAAGGAGTCCGTGTTCGCCGAGCGGTTCGGGGTCTTCGCCGAGTGTCTGCTGACCGGTGTGTGGATCGCGGTGGCCTCGCTGGGCGTGGTCACCTACCCCGCCGCCTTCGCCGCCGGCGCCCGGCACCTGCGCCGCCGTACGGGGCATCAGGGCGGCGGCCTGCGCGAGTTCACCGCCGACTTCCGGGCCGCCCTGCACGGGGGCTGGGCGGCCGGCCTCGCCGGCTGGGTCGCCGCGGCCCTGGCCTGGGTGGACGTACAGGCCGTGCGGGCCGGGCTGCCCGGCGGGCCGCCGGTGGGGGCCGCGGGACTGTTCGCGCTGCTGGGGCTCGCCGTGGCCGGGCTGCGCGCGGCCGTCGTCTGGACGCCCGGGGACAGCTGGCGGGCACTGCTCGCCGCCGCCGGTCGCCGTACGGTCCGCGACCCCGCCGGATCCTTCCTGCTCGTCGGCGGTGCGGTCCTCACCGTCTGTTCCGCCCTGCTCGTCGCGCCGCTGGCGGTCCCCGTGCTCGGGGCCGTCGCGGCGGCGGCCGTCGCGGTGGAGGAGCGCTACCGGCGCCGCTGAGCCAGGCGGTGTGCTCGCTCAAGGTCGGTGCCCTCGACGCCGCACCTCCAACTGTCATGCCCCTGATCAAACGTATGGAGCAACACGTCCCGCACGGAAAGGAAAGGCCATGTCCCCCATCCCCCGCAGGTCCCTTCTCAAGGCCGCCGCGGTCGCCGGAGCCGCCGCTCAGTTCAGCTGGGCCCTGGGGGCGAAGGACGCCGAGGCGGCGCCGAGAGCAGCGGCCGACGGCGCCGACCCGGTCAGCCTGGACTGGCTGGAGGACGGCGGGCTCGGCGCGGCCCCCGGCTCCACGGTCGGCGTGCCCTGGCCGAGGGGCACCATCCAGGAGGACCAGACCTTCGCGCTCACGGACGCCGACGGCACGGACGTCCCCGTACAGACCTGGCCGCTCGCCTACTGGCCCGACGGCTCCTTGAAGTGGACGGCACACGCGGTCAGTTCGGGCTCGGGCGCACTCACCCTGACCGCCGGCACGCCCAAGGCACCGGACAAGAAGGTCACCGTCGACAGCAGCGGCGGCACCGTCGACGTCTCCACCGGCGTCATCACCGCGAAGATCGGCAAGAGCGGGTCCACGATCGTCAAGTCGGTCACCCGCGGGTCCACCGAGATCGCCAAGAACGGCAGGCTCGTCCTCATCCGGCAGCCCGAGATCGAGGACGAGGACCAGGGCACGGTGAGGACCGAGCGCTTCGACGGCGCCATCGGCGAGGTCACCGTCGAGCAGGACGGCCCCGTCCGCGCCGTGGTCCGCATCGACGGCAAGCACCGCAAGGGCGACCGCGGCCGGCTGCCGTTCTCCGTCCGCCTGTACTTCTACGCGGGCTCCGAGTCCTTCCGGATGGTGCACACCTTCACCTACGACGGCACGCAGGAGCCCGGCAAGGCGAGCGGCGACTTCATCCGCGGGCTCGGCGTCCGCTTCACCGTGCCCCTGCGGGACGCGGCCTACGACCGGCACATCCGCATCGGCGGCGAGGGCACCGGCCTGCTGCGGGAAGCCGTCCAGGGGATCACCGGCCTGCGCCGCGACCCGGGCGCGGCCGTGCAGGCGGCCCAGTACGAGGGCAGGAAGCTTCCCGACCCGGCCACCTGGGACCAGCGCGTCACCACCCGCCTGCAGTACATCCCGCACTGGGGCGACTACACCCTGTCCCAGCTCTCCGCCGACGGCTTCACCCTGCGCAAGCGCACCAGGAAGGGCTACGGCTGGATCGGCGCCGGCGGCGGCAAGCGGGCGTCCGGCTTCGGGTACGTGGGGGGCGCGAGCGGCGGGTTCTCCTTCGGGCTCAGGGACTTCTGGGAGAAGTTCCCCGCCCAGCTCGACATCCGCGACGCCCACACCGACGAGGCCACCGTCACCCTCTGGCTCTGGTCGCCCGAGGCCCAGCCCATGGACCTGCGGTTCTACCACGACGGCATGGGCCAGGACACCTACGCCGAACAGCTCGAAGGCCTCAACATCACCTACGAGGACCACGAGCCCGGGTTCGGCACCCCTTACGGCATCGCCCGGACCTCCGAACTCCTCTTCTGGGCCAACGAGTCCACGCCGGCCGCCGACACCCTCGCCGACCAGGTCAAGGCCGTACGCACGCTTCCGCAGCTCGCCGCCCCGCCCGGACAGCTCATCAAGGCCAAGGTCTTCGGCCCCGGGCTGTACTCCGAGCCGGACCGCTCCACCCCGGCCAAGGCGAAGATCGAGGACCACCTCGACTTCCTCTTCACCTACTACAAGGACCAGGTGGAGATGCGCCGTTGGTACGGCTTCTGGGACTACGGCGACATCATGCACACCTACGACTCGGCGCGGCACGTGTGGCGGTACGACATCGGCGGCTACGCCTGGGACAACTCCGAGCTGTCGCCCGACCTGTGGCTCTGGTACGCCTACCTCAGGAGCGGCCGCTCGGACATCTTCCGCTTCGCCGAGGCGATGACCCGGCACACCGGCGAGGTCGACGTCTACCACACCGGCAGGTGGGCGGGCCTCGGCACCCGGCACGGCGTGCAGCACTTCGCGGACAGCGCCAAGCAGCAGCGCATCGCCAACACCACGTACCGGCGCTTCTACTACTTCCTCACCGCCGACGAACGCGTCGGTGACCTCATGCGCGCCAACGTCGACTCCGACGAGACGTTCCTCGTCCTCGACCCGCAGCGCAAGGTCCGCACCGACCCCTACACCCCCGACCCGCACGCCCTGTCCATCGGGTTCGGCACCGACTGGAGCGGCCTGGTCTCGGCCTGGCTCACCGAGTGGGAGCGCAAGGGCCCGAAATGGGAGAAGGCCAAGGCGCGCGTCCTGTCGACCATGGAGACCATCGCCGCCCAGCCCAACGGCTTCGTCCAGGGCAGCGGCCTGTACGACATCGACACCGGCAGGTTCGCCGTCGCCGACGAGCCGGTGGTGTCCGTCTCCCACCTCTCGGCGGTCTTCGGCCTGGGCGAGCTGTGCGCCGAGCTGATCCACCTCGTCGACATGCCGGAGTTCAAGGAGGCGTACCTGGACTACTGCCGCTACTTCAACGCCACCAAGGCGGAACAGGCGGCCCGTTACGGCTCCCACTTCGGCAGCCTGCTGCTCTTCCAGGGGCACTCACGCCTCGACGCCTACGCCGCCGTACAGACCGGGGACGCCACGCTCGCCGAGCGCGCCTGGACGAAGTTCTACAGGTCCGACGGCTACACCGAGTCCTCGCCGTGGAGGACGGAGAAGCTGACCGGACCGGCCGGCCTGGTCGAGGGCGGTGAGGCGAGCTGGGTGTCCACCAACGACACCGCCCTCTACGGCCTCGCGGCCATCGAGAACCTGGCCCTGCTCGGCGACAGGATGCCGTCGTAGCAGGTGAGGGGAGCGCCGTCGCACGGGCGGCGGCGCTCGTCCCCCGAGTGTGGTCCGCGTCACAGCGCGGCACATGAGTACGCGTACTCATGTGCACGTGTCCGGCGGGCAGACTCGGCCCATGGACTGGAACCACTACCGCTTCCGCAGCCTGTGGTCCCTGCCCGCCCCGCCGGCCGCCGTGTACGCGGTGCTGGAAAAGCCCCAGGACTATCCCCGCTGGTGGCCGCAGGTGCGGGCGGTGACCCGGCGCCACGACGGCACCGGCGTCCTCACCGTCCGCTCCCTGCTGCCGTACGACCTGACCCTCACCGCACGCGAGACGCGCCGCGATCCGGTCGCCGGGGTGCTGGAGGTCGCCCTGTCGGGTGACATCGAGGGCTGGGCCCGCTGGACGGTCACGCCCGGCGGACCAGGCACCCTGGCCCGGTACGACCAGGTCGTCGACGTGACCAAGCCCCTGCTCAGACGGCTGGCCGTGCCGGGACGGGCCGCCTTCCGCGTCAATCACCGGCTGATGATGGCCGCCGGGCGGCGCGGCCTGCTGCGGTACCTCGAAGCGGTTTGAAGTCACACCGCAGGGACCTGTATTGTTCAGTGCGTTCCCGGGCGATTAGCTCAGTGGGAGAGCGCTTCGTTCACACCGAAGAGGTCACTGGTTCGAACCCAGTATCGCCCACCGGGAAAGAGCCGGCCCGCAGCATGCGGGCCGGCTCTTTCGATCTCCGGCGTGCCCCCTACGCCGCCGCCGGCAGCTCCGGTCGCAGTGGCCACTCCGTGCTGACGATCTCCTCCGAGCCACTGCGCGCGAACCACGCCTGGAGGCCGCGCGCCTGCGCCGCGTGCCAGTTGGCCTGGAGCGTGTGCAGGTCGGCGGGGGAGAGGCGCTCGAGGCGGGTGGCGAAACGGCGGCCCAGGGCCCGTACGACGTCCAGCGCGGCCAGCGCGTCCGCGGCCGCGTCGTGCGCGTCCCGCAGTGTCACGTCGTAGTGCGCGCACAGGTCGGTCAGCGTGCGGCGGCCCTTGCGGTAGCGGTCCAGGTGCTTGTCCAGCACCCGCGGGTCCAGCACCCTGAGCGGCACCGACTCGAACCAGCGGTCCAGCGACGACGCCCGGTGCCGGCGCAACTCCCGGTCCAGCAGCGTCAGATCGAACGGCGCGTTCATCACCACCAGCGGCCGGCCCATCGCCGCCTGCTCCGCCAGCTGCTCGGCTATCTCGTACATCACCGGCGCCGGCCAGCGGCCGTTGTGCTGCAGGTGTTCCTCCGTCAGCCCGTGCACCGCCGTCGCCGCCTCGGGCACCGGCACGCCCGGGTTCACCAGCCAGCGCGTGATCCGCGGCCGGGTGCCCGGCGCGTCCTGGACGACGACGGCGGCCGACACGATCCGGTCGGTCTCGACGTCCACGCCCGTCGTCTCCGTGTCGAAGCCGGCCAGCGGCCCCTCGTACCACGTCGTCATCCCAACCCAACTCCTCGTTCACCCACGGCAGCTGACGTTCCGTCTTCTGCCCGTTTGGTGATACCCGGGCCGTTTGCGCCGTACGCCGGGAGGAGACAACAGGAGTACGGGTCTTTGCAGTTCAGCGGCCCACAGCGGGAAAACTCCTGGCTCGGAAGGCTGTTGGTCATGGCCATAGCGCAGCCCGAGCGGGGCGGGCTGCTGCCCGACCGCACGGGTCCCCTTCGCGGCACGCTCGCCACCACCGCCTGCATGGAGACACTGCAGGTCGGCTATCTGCACGCGGTCGTCGCCGCGGCCGGCTGCTCGCTGTCCCAGCCCTTCCCGGACAACGGCATCGACTGGCACGTCAGCCACAGCGCGCCCGGCCACACGGTCGACGACGAGGTCACCATCAAGGTGCAGCTGAAGGCCACCTACCAGGTCCCGCCCAACCCGCCCACCCGTCTCCCACCACTCTCGACGGAGGGGGCCGCGCCCCCGCCCCACCAGTCCCGGCCCTTCTTCTCCTTCACCCTCGACAACGACCATCTGCGCAAGCTCGCCCGCACGCCCGTCTCGGTGCACAAGATCCTGGTCGTCATGCTCGTACCGCGCTCCCAGGACGACTGGCTGCGCGCCGGCCACGACCGGCTCGATCTCAGGCACTGCTGCTACTGGATCAACCTCGCCGGCCACCCCATCACCGGCCGGCACCGCACCACCGTGCGCATACCGACCTCACGCATCTTCGACGACCGGGCCCTCTGCGAGATCATGACGCGGGTCGGGACGGGAGGCAGACCATGAGAAGCCGTCCCCACGGGCAGCCAGGGCAGCAGGTCCGGCCGGACCCCGGCGAACTGCCCTGGAACCGCCCGCCGGAGCCCGCCGAGGTCGACCCCGCCGTGCTCGGTGCCCTGCTGCACCGGCACGGCTGGCAGCGGCGCGGCTCAGCGGCCGGGCGCTACGGCCGCTGGACCCCACCGGGGCCGGGCGGCGGCGGGACCAGCCTGCTCGTCCCGGAGAGCCGCGCCTTCCCGGACAGTGACGACCTGCTCGGCGAGGCCCTCGACGCCCTCTCCCGCAGCGACACCCCCACCGCGCGCGAGGTGCTGATCGCCCTCGCCGTACCGAGCGACGAGATCCGCTGGTGGCGGGACGCCCCGAGCGGGCCCGTCGGCGCCGCGCCCTGGACGGCCGACGAGCAACTGCGCGGCGCCGCCCGCCGGATGCTGCTCGCCGCCGCCCTCGCCACGCGCGCGCGTGCCGGTTACCACGGCGCCCGCCACCGCAGGCCGGCCGCCGCCCTCCTGGAGGACGTCCTCGTCGGCCCCGCGGCCGGGGGCCGCCCCCTCACCGCCTTCGTGCCCGTGCCCACCGGCCGCCCGCTCGCCGTCCGTCTCCACCAGGCCCTGTACGCGGCCCGCGAGGCCATCGACTACCAGCGGGCCACCGGCGGCATGGACGTGTTCGACGGCGCCGTCGAGGCCGGCGTCAGCCGGGAGCTGACCGAGGCGCTCACCGCGCTCGTCCAGGGCACCGAGGGCGCCCGCGTCGCCGTCGCCTGGGCCCCCGGAGCCGGTGTACCGGAGGGCTGCGCCGGCTCCGCCGAACCCGTCGAGTTCTCACCCGGCGACCTGCCCGCCCTGCGCGAGGCCGCCGCCCGCTACCTGCGCGACGAGCCCTCCGTGCCGGTCAGGATCACCGGAGCCGTCGTCCGCATGCGCCGCTCCGGTCCCGGCGGCGAGGGAACCGTACGCCTGCGCGTCCTCGCCGGCGCCGAGGTCCCGCACATCCGCGTCACCCTCGACGAGGCCGACTACCGCGTCGCCGGCCACGCCCACCTCGTCGGACTGCCGGTGCGCGTGCAGGGCCGGCTGGAGCGGCGGGGCGGCTTCCGCAGGCTCACCGGCGCCTTCGGGGTCGTACCCGTACAGGTGGACGACGCGGAGCGGGAGCGGCTGATGAAGTCCCTGCGGGAGACCGACAAGGAAGGCGCCTTCTTCGAGGAGGCGTGCGAGGAGACGTGCGGGGAGACGTACGAGGACGAAGGGAGACGTACTGAGGCGTACGAGGACGAGGGCTGAGGCGTACCCGGACGGGACTGGGGTGTAAGGGGATGGGGACCGAGGGTGACCGTTTCGCGGTCGGAGCCGTCGGGTCGGTACGATCGCCTGTGCGCGCGCTCCTGGTATGGCGCCGCACCCCCACCTTCAGTCAGGAGAGACCGGTGTCAGACGTCCGTGTGATCATCCAACGCGATTCCGAGCGGGAAGAACGCGTGGTGACGACGGGCACTACGGCCGCCGACCTCTTCGCGGGCGAGCGCTCGATCGTCGCCGCGCGCGTGGGCGGCGAGCTGAAGGACCTCGCGTACGAGCTGTCCGACGGTGACGAGGTCGAGGGCGTCGAGATCTCGTCCGAGGACGGCCTGAACATCCTGCGCCACTCCACCGCGCACGTCATGGCGCAGGCCGTGCAGGAGCTGTTCCCCGAGGCCAAGCTCGGCATCGGCCCGCCCATCAAGGACGGCTTCTACTACGACTTCGACGTCAAGGAGCCCTTCACCCCCGAGGACCTCAAGCGCATCGAGAAGAAGATGCAGGAGATCCAGAAGCGGGGACAGCGCTTCTCGCGCCGCGTCACCACCGACGAGGCGGCCCGCGAGGAGCTGGCGAACGAGCCGTACAAGCTGGAGCTGATCGGCCTCAAGGGCAACGCCGCGCAGGCCGCCGACGGCGCCGACGCCGAGGTGGGCGCCGGCGAGCTGACCATCTACGACAACCTCGACGCCAAGACCGGGGAACTGTGCTGGAAGGACCTGTGCCGCGGTCCGCACCTGCCGTCCACCCGCGTCATCCCCGCCTTCAAGCTGATGCGCTCGGCCGCCGCCTACTGGCGCGGCAGCGAGAAGAACCCACAGCTCCAGCGCATCTACGGCACCGCCTGGCCGTCGAAGGACGAGCTGAAGGCGTACCTCGACTTCCTCGTCGAGGCGGAGAAGCGCGACCACCGCAAGCTCGGCGCCGAACTCGACCTGTTCTCCTTCCCCGACGAGCTGGGCCCCGGCCTCGCGGTGTTCCACCCCAAGGGCGGCGTGATCCGCAAGGAGATGGAGACCTACTCGCGCAAGCGGCACGAAGCCTCCGGCTACGAGTTCGTGAACACTCCGCACCTCTCGAAGGAGCACCTCTTCGAGATCTCCGGGCACCTGCCGCACTACGCGGACGGCATGTTCCCGCCCATTCAGTTCGACGAGCAGAACTACCGCCTCAAGGCGATGAACTGCCCGATGCACAACCTGATCTTCAAGTCGCGCGGGCGCTCCTACCGCGAGCTGCCGCTGCGCCTCTTCGAGTTCGGGACCGTGTACCGGTACGAGAAGTCGGGCGTCGTGCACGGCCTGACCCGCTCGCGCGGCTTCACCCAGGACGACTCGCACATCTACTGCACCAAGGAGCAGATGCCGCAGGAGCTGGACACGCTCCTGACCTTCGTGCTCGACCTGCTGCGCGACTACGGCCTGACCGAGTTCGAGCTGGAGCTGTCCACCCGCGACGACTCCGACAAGTTCATCGGCACGGACGAGGACTGGGAGGAGGCCACCGAGGCGCTCCGCCAGGCCGCCGAGAAGCAGAACCTGCCCCTGGTCCCCGACCCGGGCGGTGCCGCCTACTACGGCCCGAAGATCTCCGTCCAGGCCAAGGACGCCATCGGCCGGTCCTGGCAGATGTCGACGATCCAGGTCGACTTCAACCAGCCGAAGCGGTTCGGCCTGGAGTACACCGCCCCGGACGGCTCGCGCCGGCAGCCCGTGATGATCCACCGTGCCCTGTTCGGGTCGATCGAGCGGTTCTTCGGCGTGCTCCTGGAGCACTACGCGGGCGCCTTCCCGGCCTGGCTCGCCCCGGTGCAGGCGATCGGCATCCCGATCGGCGACGCGCACGTGGAGTACCTGGAGAAGTTCGCGGCCGCGGCCAGGAAGCAGGGCCTGCGCGTCGAGGTGGACTCCTCCTCGGACCGCATGCAGAAGAAGATCCGCAACGCCCAGAAGCAGAAGGTGCCCTTCATGGTCATCGCGGGCGACGAGGACATGTCGCACGGCTCGGTGTCCTTCCGCTACCGCGACGGTTCCCAGGAGAACGGCATCCCGTTCGACGAGGCCCTCGCGAAGATCGCGAAGGTCGTGGAGGAGCGGACCCAGGTCTGACCCACGCCTGCGAGGGCCCCCGGGGATCACTTCCCCGGGGGCCCTCGCTCGTCCTCCTCGCCGCGCGCGAACCGCTGCAGCAGCAGCGACGAGAACGACCCCGTCACCGCGCCGAGCAGGGCGAGACCGCAGGCCATCAGGCCCACGGCGATGGTCCGGCCCCACGGCGTCACCGGTGTCACGTCGCCGTAACCGACGGTCGCCAGGGTCGAGCAGGCCCACCACACCGAGTCGCCGAACGTCCGGATCGTGGCGTTCGGGGCCGTGTGCTCCTGCTGGTACACCGCGAGCGCGCCGGCGAAGCCCAGCAGGACCGCCGAGAGACCGGCGTACACGATCACGCGTGCCTGCAGGGGCAGTCGCGGCCGGCCGTGCCGGCGCTCCACCGTCTCGTACGTCTTCACGATCCGCACCGGCCGCATGAGGGGCAGCAGCACCACCACCGTGTCCAGCCAGTGCAGCCGTACGAACCGCAGCCCCATGCCGCTGAGCCACCAGCGCACCGCGTAGTCGACCCCGAACAGCACCCACATCAGCAACTGCAGCGACCGGAGCGCGAGGCGTACCGGCTCGGGCAGCCCGGGGGCGAGGACGTGCACCGCGTAGGAAGCGAGGTAGACCAAGGAGGCGAGCGCCAGCGGGAGGTCCGTCCGCCGTTGCCAGCGCCGCGTACGGCTGTCGTCGTCCACCGGCCAAGCTTGGCCGGAGACCGCCCCCCGGGCGCCCCGGCGACACGCCGGGAACGAGCGAAGCCATATGCTGCCTAGCATGACGAGTGAGCCGGAGCAGCAGATCGGAGTGGGGACGCAGGACGCGTTCCAGCGCCTGTGGACGCCCCACCGGATGGCCTACATCCAGGGCGAGAACAAGCCGACCGGCCCGGGAGCCGGCGACGGCTGCCCCTTCTGCTCGATCCCGGCCAAGTCCGACGAGGACGGGCTGATCGTGCGACGCGGCGAGCAGGTGTACGCGGTCCTCAACCTCTACCCGTACAACGGCGGCCACCTGATGACCGTGCCCTACCGGCACGTGGCCGACTACACCGACCTGACCGGGCCGGAGACCGCCGAACTGGCCGAGCTGACCAAGCAGGCGATGACGGCCCTGCGCACCGCCTCCGGCGCGCACGGCTTCAACATCGGCATGAACCAGGGCACGGTGGCCGGCGCGGGCATCGCCGCCCACCTGCACCAGCACATCGTCCCGCGCTGGGGCGGCGACACCAACTTCATGCCGGTGGTCGGCCACACCAAGGTGCTGCCGCAGCTCCTGGCCGACACGAGGAAGATGCTGGCGGAGGCCTGGCCGGAGTGAACAGCCCGTCCGGCGGGTGAGGACGAGGCCCGAGGGGGCTCATGCGGGGGTGTGGGGGCGGCAGCCCTCGAATGACCGCAACCACCCCCCAAGCCCGCACCGGCCGAACCGCCGGAGGCCTACGCGTCGTAAACGTCGGCCTTCTTCGGCGTCGGGTCCTGCACGTTGCCGCTGAGGAACGCCGAGCGGGCACCGAACTTCTCCGTGTCCACACCGTTCTCCGCCAGCACCTTGATCGCCGCCGAGTGCACCACCCGCAGCACCGGCGTCGCCGCGCGCAGCGCGTCGTCGGCCATGAAGCGGTGCCGCCACGGCTGGTCGGCCCAGGCATGCCGCAGCCCGAACGGCTCGGGCAGGCCCAGCGAGCCGCCCAGCCACTTGAGCAGCGGCGGGTACCAGGTCAGCGGGGCGCGCGCGGCGAGCCGTACCACCTCGTCGGTACCGACCAGCGGCAGCTTGATCGTCCGGTTCTCCCAGGGCTTGAGGGACTTGGCGACCTCCTTGGTCGGCGCCGTCGGCTTCGTGGTGAACAGCGGGTTCACCGGTCCCAGCGCGTGCCCGGTGACCTCGATGCGCAGCGTCTCGTGCAGCACGGTCACCGTGATCAGCATGGTGATGACCAGCTGGCCGTCCCACAGCGTCCACTGCACGCCCAGGTAATGCCGGTCACCGCTGCCGAACTGCTGCTTGTTGCAGATGTCCTGTATGGCGTGCGGCTTGACCTGGAAGGCCTCGACGTCGGTGCCCTCGGGCCGGGACACCGCCGTGGCCTTCTCGCCGATCGGCGTGACGATCCAGTGCCGTATCGACGGCTTGGGGAAGCCGCCCGTGTTCAGCGGCCCGCGCTCCAGCAGGGCCAGCTGGTCGTGGATCGCGCGTACGACGTCCCAGCTGCGGAAGGGGTGGATCTCCCGCGTGGGATCGGCGGGCACCAGCTCCTCGGCGAGCTGCCAGGCGCCCCAGCGGGTGCCCATGCCGAGTATGCCCTTGGGGCCGGCGTAGAAGACCGAGTTGGACTGCTGCTCGGCGCTCAGCCGGGCCAGCGACTGGCGCAGCTCCTCGGCAGCGGTCTGGCCGGGGCCGCGCGGCACCGCCTCCGGGACCTTCGCGCCGACACTGGTGCCCGACAGCAGGCCGTCCCAGCGGGCCCGCAGGTCATGGGCGGTGCGCTCGCAGATCTGCTTCGCCCAGAACCAGCCCAGCACGGGCAGGACGACGCACGCGCGGGCGTACCACGCCCAGAATCCACCGAACGGCATCTTGATCAGGAACAGCGCGGCGAGTACGCCGACGCCGGCCAGCAGCGTGGTGGCCAGCGGACCGGCGCGCTTGTCGTCGCGCTTGCCGACGAACGCGCGCAGCTGGAAGACCAGCAGCCAGCCGATCAGCCCGGGCAGGAAGAGCAGCCCGCACAGGACCGTGACGGTCGTCAGCCGGTTGTCGCGCTCACGGCGGATGTTGTTGGCCGCCAGGCAGTGCTCCACGACGAACTGGGGCTCGGAGCCGAAGGACTGGATGAGCGGCGCGCGGCCGGGCGCGAGCATCCGGTCCACCACGGCCCGCGAGAACGCCTCACCGAGATTCGGCCGGAACAGCTTGATCCGGCCGGGCTTGACGGTCGACTGGTGCCACTCGTTGTCGGCCTTCTTGATCTCCTCGAGCACGCTGTCCCGGTACGCCGCCGAGGCCAGCGCGGAAGTCGCCGCCTGCCCCTCGTCGCCCGAGACGGGCACCTGGGGCCCGTCCCACTCCGTTCCCAACGACATTCCCGCCCCCATCACCGCCGGCGTCGCTCCTGCGGCCTTCCCGACTTCCCTGCTCCGCACACCTGTTGGACCGGCCGTCGTGCAGATACCCGACCACTACCGGACGGCTGCGGCACCACGTGATCAGGTGATCAGCGTATCCGCCACCACCGACAGTCCGCGGGCGGACGGCCGAAGCCGCCCGCCCGCGCGCGGAGCCAGGCACCGCGGAACTACGCGCCCTCCCCGGCCTGTTCGCGGATCCGCTCGGCGATCTGCGGCGGCATCGGCTCGTGCCGGGCGTAGGCCCGGTCGAAGCGGGCCGTGCCGTGCGACAGCGAGCGCAGGTCGACGGCGTACCGGCCGATCTCGAACTCGGGCACCTCGGCGCGGATCAACGTCCGCCCGGAGCCCACCTGTTCGGTGCCCAGCAGCCGGCCGCGCCGGCCCGACAGGTCGCTCATCACGGCGCCCACGTAGTCGTCGCCGACCAGCACGGTCACCTCGGCCACCGGCTCCAGCAGATGGATCTTCGCGTCCGCGGCGGCCTCGCGCAGCGCCAGCGCGCCCGCGGTCTGGAAGGCGGCGTCGGAGGAGTCGACCGAGTGCGCCTTGCCGTCCACGAGCGTGACCCGGACGTCGATGAGCGGATAGCCGGCGGCGACGCCCTTGGCGGCCTGCGCCCGTACGCCCTTCTCGACGGACGGGATGAACTGCCGGGGCACCGCGCCGCCGACCACCTTGTCCACGAACTCGATGCCCGAGCCGCCCGGCAGCGGCTCCACCTCGATCTCGCAGATCGCGTACTGCCCGTGCCCGCCGGACTGCTTCACGTGCCGGCCACGCCCGGCGGCCTTGCTCGCGAACGTCTCCCGGAGGGAGACCCGGTGCGGGACCACGTCGACCTGGACGCCGTAACGGCTGCGCAGCCGTTCCAGGGCGACGTCCGCGTGGGCCTCGCCCAGGCACCACAGGACCACCTGGTGGGTGTCCTGGTTCTGCTCCAGGCGCATCGTGGGGTCCTCGGCGACCAGGCGGCTCAGCCCCTGCGAGAGCTTGTCCTCGTCGGCCTTGCTGTGCGCCTGGATCGCGAGGGGCAGCAGCGGGTCGGGCATCTGCCAGGGCTCCATCAGGAGCGGGTCGTCCTTCGCGGAGAGCGTGTCACCGGTCTCGGCGCGGCCCAGCTTGGCCACGCACACCAGGTCACCGGCGACGGCGTGCGTCACCGGCCGCTGCTGCTTGCCGAAGGGCATGGACAGGGCGCCGATCTTCTCGTCGACGTCGTGGTCCTCGTGCCCGCGGTCGGCCAGGCCGTGCCCGGAGACGTGCACCGTCTGGTCGGGGCGCACGGTGCCGGAGAAGACACGGACGAGGGAGATGCGGCCCACGTAGGGGTCGGAGGAGGTCTTGACGACCTCGGCGACCAGCGGGCCGCCGGTGTCGCACGGCTTCAGCTCGCGCGGCTTGCCGTCGACGGTGGTGACGCCGGGCAGGGGGTGCTCGAACGGGGTCGGGAACCCGCCGGTGATCAGCTCCAGCAGCTCGACCGTGCCGAGGCCCTGCCTGGCGCCCTCGGCCGCCGGCGCGGCGGCCAGGACGGGGAAGAAGCTGCCGCGGGCGACGGCCCGCTCCAGGTCCTCGATCAGCGTCTTGACGTCGACCTGCTCGCCGCCCAGGTAGCGGTCCATGAGGGTCTCGTCCTCGCTCTCGGCGATGATCCCCTCGATGAGCCGGTTACGGGCCTCCTCGATGTCCGGCAGCTGGTCCTCGCCGGGTTCGGACTCCTTGCGCTCGCCGGTCGAGTAGTCGAACAGCTTCTGCGACAGCAGCCCGATCAGGCCGGTCACGGGCGCGTGCCCGTCGGGGCCCTCGGGGCCGCGCAGCGGCAGGTACAGGGGCAGGACGGCGTCCGGGTCGTCGCCGCCGAAGGCCTCCGCGCAGATCCGGGTCATCTCCTCGAAGTCCGCGCGCGCGGACTCCAGGTGCGTGATCACGATCGCGCGGGGCATGCCGACGGCCGCGCACTCCTCCCACACCATCCGCGTCGAGCCGTCGACGCCGTCCGCGGCCGAGACGACGAAGAGGGCCGCGTCCGCGGCGCGCAGACCGGCCCTGAGCTCCCCGACGAAGTCCGCGTACCCGGGGGTGTCGAGGATGTTGACCTTGATGCCGTCCCATTCGACCGGCACCAGCGAGAGTTGTACGGAGCGCTGCTGCCGGTGCTCGATGTCGTCGTGGTCCGAGACGGTGCCGCCGTCCTCGACGCGGCCCGCCCGGTTCACCGCCCCCGCGGTCAGCGCGAGGGCCTCCACCAGAGTCGTCTTGCCCGATCCGCTGTGGCCGACCAGCACCACGTTCCGTACGGACGCGGGACGGTCGGCCGCCAGAGCCCTGCCGGCGGCTCCGGGGTGTGTCTGTGTCTTGTCGCCCATGATCCTGCCTCCCGTGCACGGTGAGGTCACTGTGGGCGCGGGACACGCGGGACCCGCGTGCACTGGCGGCTCCGGCGACGCCCGCGGTCCTTCGAGCTTTCCACTCCCGTCACCCTGCGTCCATACGAGGGACCGCGAACGGTGCGTGCGGGCACCGATCGCGCCGCGCACGCCCCGCGCGCGGGCGCGCGCACCGGTTCGCGACGGCAGGTGCGGGTGCCCGCCCGTCACGCACACGCGCGCGTGGCTACGATGGGCCAGCCGGTGGCCACCAGGGCCGCGGCGACACCGACCGTCGGGAAGGCCATGCTGAACAAGTACGCGCGTGCATTCTTCACGCGTGTCCTCACACCGTTCGCCGCGTTTCTCATCCGCCGGGGCGTCAGCCCCGACACGGTCACGCTCATCGGCACGGCCGGTGTGGTCGCGGGAGCGCTGGTCTTCTACCCCATGGGCGAGTTCTTCTGGGGCACGGTCGTGATCACCCTGTTCGTCTTCTCCGACCTGGTCGACGGCAACATGGCCCGCCAGCTGGGCCGCTCCAGCCGCTGGGGCGCCTTCCTGGACTCCACGCTCGACCGGGTCGCCGACGGCGCGATCTTCGGCGGCTTCGCGCTCTGGTACGCGGGCAACGGGAACGACAACGTCCTGTGCGCCGTCTCGATCTTCTGCCTGGCCAGCGGCCAGGTGGTCTCGTACACCAAGGCGCGCGGCGAGTCGATCGGGCTGCCGGTGGCGGTCAACGGGCTCGTCGAGCGCGCCGAGCGGCTGGTGATCTCGCTGGTCGCGGCCGGATTCGCGGGCCTGCACAAGTTCGGCGTGCCGGGCATCCAGTGGCTGCTGCCGATCGCCCTGTGGATCGTCGCCGTGGGCAGCCTCGTCACGCTGATCCAGCGGGTCGTCACCGTCCGCCGCGAGTCCGCCGAGGCGGAAGCGGCGGCGCAGGACAACGCGTCCCAGGGGAGCGAGGCGGCGAAGTGAGCAGCGCCGACCGGCTCGCCGACGCGCTGTACGGCCTCGGCTGGAGCACCGTCAAGAGGCTCCCCGAGCCCGTCGCGGTCCGCCTCGGCCGCACCATCGCCGACGTCGCCTGGAAGCAGCGCGGCAAGGGCGTGCAGCGCCTGGAGGCGAACTACGCGCGCGTGGTGCCCGACGCCGGTCCCGAGCGCCTCGCCGAACTCTCGCGCGCGGGCATGCGTTCCTACCTGCGCTACTGGATGGAGTCCTTCCGGCTTCCGGCCTGGAGCCCCGAGCGGGTGAAGGCCGGCTTCGCCGCCAAGGACCTCCACCACCTCACCGACGGGCTCGCCTCCGGCCGGGGCGTGATCCTCGCCCTGCCGCACCTGGCCAACTGGGACCTGGCCGGCGCCTGGGTCACCACCGAGCTGCGGACGCCGTTCACCACGGTCGCCGAGCGCCTGAAACCCGAGACGCTGTACGACCGCTTCGTCGCCTACCGCGAGGGCCTCGGCATGGAGGTGCTCCCGCACAGCGGCGGCTCCGCCTTCGGCACCCTGGCCCGGCGGCTGCGCGACGGCGGCCTGGTCTGCCTGGTCGCCGACCGGGACCTGTCCGCCTCCGGTGTCGAGGTCGACTTCTTCGGCGACCGCGCCCGGATGCCCGCGGGACCGGCCCTGCTGGCCCAGCAGACCGGCGCCCTGCTGCTGCCCGTCACGCTCTGGTACGACGACTCGCCCGTGATGAAGGGCCAGGTGCACCCCCCGATCGAGGTACCGGAGTCAGGCACGCGGCCCGAGAAGACGTCTGTCATGACACAGGCGCTGGCCGACGCCTTCGCCGCCGGGATCGCCGAGCACCCGGAGGACTGGCACATGCTCCAGCGCCTGTGGCTCGCCGACCTCGACCCCGCGAAGGGACCCTCGTGAGAATCGGGATCGTCTGCCCGTACTCCTGGGACGTGCCCGGTGGCGTCCAGTTCCACATCCGCGACCTCGCCGAGTACTTCATCCGGCTCGGCCACGAGGTGTCCGTCCTCGCCCCGGCCGACGACGACACCCCGCTGCCGCCGTACGTCGTCTCGGCCGGCCGCGCGGTCCCGGTGCCGTACAACGGCTCGGTGGCCCGCCTGAACTTCGGCTTCCTGTCGGCCGCGCGGGTGCGGCGCTGGCTGCACGACGGCAAGTTCGACGTGGTCCACATCCACGAGCCGACGTCGCCCTCACTGGGCCTGCTGACCTGCTGGGCGGCCTCCGGCCCGATCGTGGCCACCTTCCACACCTCCAACCCCCGCTCGCGCGCGATGATCGCCGCGTACTCCATCCTGCAGGCCGCCCTGGAGAAGATCAGCGCGCGGATCGCGGTCAGCGAGTACGCCCGCCGCACCCTGGTGGAGCATCTGGGCGGGGACGCGGTGGTCATCCCCAACGGCGTCGACGTGGACTTCTTCGCCCAGGCCGAGCCCAGGCCCGAGTGGCAGGGCGACACGATCGGCTTCATCGGCCGCATCGACGAACCACGCAAGGGCCTGCCCGTCCTGATGAAGGCCCTGCCGACGATCCTGGCCGCCCGCCCGCAGACGCGGCTGCTGGTCGCGGGGCGGGGCGACGAGGAGGCGGCCGTCGAGGAGCTGCCGAAGGAGCTGCGCTCGCGCGTGGAGTTCCTCGGCATGGTCAGCGACGAGGACAAGGCCCGTTTCCTGCGCAGCGTCGACCTCTACGTCGCACCCAACACCGGCGGCGAGAGCTTCGGCATCATCCTGGTCGAGGCGATGTCGGCGGGTGCCCCCGTCCTCGCCTCCGACCTGGACGCCTTCGTACAGGTCCTCGACCAGGGCGAGGCGGGCGAGGTGTTCGCCAACGAGGACGCCGACGCGCTGGCCGAGGCGGCCCTACGGCTGCTGGCGGACCCGGAGCGGCGGGCCGAGCTGCGCGACCGCGGCAGCGCCCATGTGCGGCGGTTCGACTGGTCGACGGTGGGCGCGGACATCCTGTCCGTCTACGAGACGGTGACGGCCGGCGCGGCGGCGGTCGCGGCGGACGAACGCACGACGGGGCTACGGGCCCGGTTCGGACTGGCGCGGGACTGACCGGGGGGCGCGCACCGCCGGCCGATAGCCTTCGGCCGTGACCGCAACCCTCATCTGGATCCTTGTCGCACTCGTGGCGATCGGCCTGTACCTGAGCTGGACGGCCGGGCGGCTGGACCGGCTGCACGTACGGATGGACGCCGCCCGGGCCGCGCTCGACGCCCAGCTGCTGCGACGGGCCTCCGTGGCGCAGGAACTGGCGACCTCGGGCGTGCTCGACCCGGCCGCCTCTATCGTGCTGTACGAGGCCGCGCACGCGGCCCGGCAGGCGGAGGAGGAGCAGCGGGAGGTCGCCGAGAGCGAGCTGAGCCAGGCGCTGCGCGCGGTCTTCGGGGAGCCCGTGCAGGTGGAGGCCCTGCGGGAGGCCCCGGGCGGCGAGGAGGCGGCCCATGAGCTGGCCGAGGCCGTACGCCGGGTGCCGATGGCCCGCCGCTTCCACAACGACGCCGTCGGGGCCGCCCGCAGGCTGCGCGAGCACCGCAAGGTCCGCTGGTTCCGGCTGGCCGGCCACGCCCCGTTCCCGCTGGCCTTCGAGATGGACGACGAACCGCCGACGGCCCTGGTGGAGCGCCTGTCCTGACCGGCCCTCCCGACCGGCAGGGGGCCAAAAGGATCCACCGGCTTCCTATTGGCCCTTGCTGTGGCCTGGTCCACTCGCGTTTCCTTCGATGGAGCAGAAACCCTCTTTCCCTTCAGTGAGGTCACCCGTGTCCACCATCGACAACCAGGCTCCCGAGACCGGCACCGCCCGCGTGAAGCGCGGTATGGCCGAGCAGCTCAAGGGCGGCGTGATCATGGACGTCGTCACGCCGGAGCAGGCGAAGATCGCCGAGGACGCGGGCGCCGTCGCCGTCATGGCCCTGGAGCGGGTCCCGGCCGACATCCGCAAGGACGGCGGCGTGGCCCGCATGTCCGACCCGGACATGATCGAAGGCATCATCGACGCCGTCTCGATCCCGGTCATGGCCAAGTCCCGCATCGGCCACTTCGTCGAGGCCCAGGTCCTGCAGTCCCTCGGCGTGGACTACATCGACGAGTCCGAGGTCCTCACCCCGGCCGACGAGGTCAACCACTCCGACAAGTGGGCCTTCACCACCCCCTTCGTCTGTGGTGCCACCAACCTGGGCGAGGCCCTGCGCCGCATCGCCGAGGGCGCCGCGATGATCCGCTCCAAGGGCGAGGCCGGCACCGGCAACGTCGTCGAGGCCGTCCGCCACCTGCGCCAGATCAAGAACGAGATCGCCAGGCTGCGCGGCTTCGACAACCACGAGCTGTACGCCGCCGCCAAGGAGCTGCGCGCCCCGTACGAGCTGGTCAAGGAGGTCGCCGAGCTGGGCAAGCTCCCGGTCGTCCTCTTCTCCGCCGGCGGCGTGGCCACCCCGGCCGACGCGGCCCTGATGCGCCAGCTCGGCGCCGAGGGCGTGTTCGTCGGCTCCGGCATCTTCAAGTCCGGCGACCCGGCCAAGCGCGCCGCCGCCATCGTCAAGGCCACCACCTTCTACGACGACCCGAAGATCATCGCGGACGCGTCCCGCAACCTCGGCGAGGCCATGGTCGGCATCAACTGCGACACCCTCCCCGAGGCCGAGCGCTACGCCAACCGCGGCTGGTAAGCGCAGGTACATCACCCCATGAACACTCCTGTCATAGGCGTCCTGGCCCTCCAGGGCGACGTACGGGAGCACCTCATCGCCCTGGCCGCGGCCGACGCCGTGGCCAGGCCGGTGCGGCGCCCCGAAGAACTCGCCGAGGTCGACGGCCTCGTCATACCCGGCGGCGAGTCCACCACCATCTCCAAACTGGCCGTGCTCTTCGGCGTGATGGAGCCCCTCCGCGCGCGCGTGCGCGACGGCATGCCCGTCTACGGCACCTGCGCCGGCATGATCATGCTCGCCGACAAGATCCTCGACCCGCGCTCGGGCCAGGAGACCATCGGCGGCATCGACATGATCGTGCGCCGCAACGCCTTCGGACGGCAGAACGAGTCCTTCGAGGCGGCCGTCGCCGTCGAGGGCGTCGAGGGCGATCCCGTGCAGGGCGTCTTCATCCGCGCCCCCTGGGTCGAGTCCGTGGGCGCCGGGGCCGAGGTGCTCGCCGAGCACGACGGCCACATCGTCGCCGTCCGCCAGGGCAACGCGCTCGCCACGTCGTTCCACCCGGAACTGACCGGCGACCACCGCGTGCACTCCCTGTTCGTCGACATGGTGCACGCGAACCGGACAGCGGAGTCCTTGTAGGATCTCTGGCGTTCGTACAGAGATGGGTTACGCGAAGGAGACAGGCAGATGTCCGGCCACTCTAAATGGGCCACGACGAAGCACAAGAAGGCCGTGATCGACGCCAAGCGCGGCAAGCTCTTCGCGAAGCTGATCAAGAACATCGAGGTCGCGGCGCGGATGGGCGGCGTGGACGTCGAGGGCAACCCGACCCTCTACGACGCCGTCCAGAAGGCCAAGAAGCAGTCGGTCCCCAACAAGAACATCGACTCCGCCATCAAGCGCGGTGGCGGTCTCGAGGCCGGTGGCGCCGACTACGAGACGATCATGTACGAGGGCTACGGCCCGAACGGTGTGGCGGTGCTGATCGAGTGCCTCACCGACAACCGCAACCGCGCCGCCTCCGAGGTCCGCGTCGCCATGACCCGCAACGGCGGCTCCATGGCCGACCCGGGTTCGGTGTCGTACCTGTTCAACCGCAAGGGCGTCATCATCGTCCCCAAGGGCGAGCTGACCGAGGACGACGTGCTCGGTGCCGTCCTGGACGCCGGTGCCGAGGAGGTCAACGACCTCGGCGAGACCTTCGAGGTCATCAGCGAGGCCACCGACCTGGTCGCGGTCCGCACCGCCCTCCAGGAGGCCGGCATCGACTACGACTCCGCCGAGGCCAACTTCGTCCCGACCATGCAGGTCGAGCTGGACGAGGAGGGCGCCAAGAAGATCTTCAAGCTGATCGACGCTCTCGAGGACAGCGACGACGTGCAGAACGTCTTCGCCAACTTCGACGTGAGCGACGAGATCATGGAGAAGGTCGACGCCTGAAGCACACGGCTGGTGACGGGCCGACGGGACACACCCCGTCGGCCCGTCGCGTTGTCGGGCGTCGGTGCGAGGCGTTGTCAGTGGCACCCGATAGCCTGCACGAACTGGGGGTACCGCCCAGCGGCAGCTGGGGGAGACGGAGTCTTCGAAGGGAGGGGCGCGTGCGCGTACTGGGGGTGGACCCCGGGCTGACCCGCTGCGGTGTGGGCGTCGTCGAGGGGGTCGCGGGGCGCCCGCTCACCATGGTCGGCGTCGGGGTCGTACGGACCCCCGTGGACGCCGATCTCAGTCACCGCCTGCTCGCCGTCGAACAGGGTCTCGAGCAGTGGCTGGACGAGCACCGGCCCGAGTACGTCGCGGTCGAGCGCGTCTTCAGCCAGCACAACGTGCGCACGGTGATGGGCACCGCCCAGGCCAGTGCCGTCGCCATGCTGTGTGCCGCCCGGCGCGGCATCCCCGTCGCCCTGCACACCCCCAGCGAGGTCAAGGCCGCCGTCACCGGCAGCGGCCGTGCCGACAAGGTGCAGGTCGGGGCCATGGTCACCCGGCTCCTCCGGCTCGCCGCGCCGCCCAAGCCGGCCGACGCCGCCGACGCCCTCGCGCTCGCCATCTGCCACATCTGGCGCGCCCCCGCCCAGAACCGGCTCCAGCAGGCCGTCGCCCTGCACACCGCCCACGCAACGAAAGGCCGTACGGCATGATCGCCTTCGTCAGCGGCACGGTCGCCGCGCTCGCCCCCGACGCCGCGGTCGTCGAGGTCGGCGGTGTCGGCATGGCCGTCCAGTGCACGCCCGACACGCTGTCGACGCTGCGGATCGGCCGGCCCGCCAAGCTGCACACCTCCCTCGTCGTCCGCGAGGACTCGCTCACCCTGTACGGGTTCGCCGACGACGACGAACGCCAGGTCTTCGAGCTGCTGCAGACCGCGAGCGGTGTCGGCCCGCGACTGGCCCAGGCCATGCTGGCCGTGCACACCCCGGACGCGCTGCGGCGCGCCGTCGCCACCGGTGACGAGAAGGCCCTCACCGCCGTACCCGGCATCGGCAAGAAGGGCGCCCAGAAGCTGCTGCTCGAGTTGAAGGACCGCCTCGGCGAGCCCCTCGGCGCCCCCGCCCTCGGCGCCCCGGTCAGCCAGGGCTGGCGCGACCAGCTGCACGCCGCCCTGATCGGCCTCGGCTACGCCACCCGCGAGGCCGACGAGGCTGTGGCCGCCGTGGCGCCCCAGGCCGAGGCCGCCGGTGGCACGCCGCAGGTGGGCCAGCTGCTCAAGGCCGCCCTGCAGACCCTCAACCGCGCCCGCTGACCTGCGCCACCCGCTAGGAGACTTCGTGAACTGGGACGACACGACCGACACCTCCGCCGCGGAGCGGCTGGTGGACTCGGTCGCCGACCGGGAGGACCAGGCCGTCGAGGCCGCCCTGCGCCCCAAGGACCTGGGCGAGTTCATCGGCCAGGAGAAGGTCCGCGAACAGCTCGACCTCGTCCTGCGCGCCGCACGCGCGCGCGGCGCCACCGCCGACCACGTGCTGCTCTCCGGCGCGCCCGGCCTCGGCAAGACCACCCTGTCGATGATCATCGCGGCCGAGATGGGCGCCCCCATCCGCATCACCTCCGGCCCCGCGATCCAGCACGCCGGCGACCTCGCCGCGATCCTCTCCTCCCTCCAGGAGGGCGAGGTCCTCTTCCTCGACGAGATCCACCGCATGTCCCGGCCCGCCGAGGAGATGCTGTACATGGCGATGGAGGACTTCCGCGTCGACGTCATCGTCGGCAAGGGCCCCGGCGCCACCGCCATCCCCCTCGAACTGCCCCCGTTCACCCTGGTCGGCGCGACCACCCGCGCAGGCCTGCTGCCGCCCCCGCTGCGCGACCGCTTCGGCTTCACCGCGCACATGGAGTTCTACGAGCCGCACGAACTGGAGCGCGTCGTGCACCGCTCGGCGCACCTGCTGGACGTCGAGATAGAGCCGGACGGCGCCGCCGAGATCGCCGGCCGCTCCCGCGGCACGCCCCGCATCGCCAACCGCCTGCTGCGCCGCGTCCGCGACTACGCGCAGGTCAAGGCGGACGGCGTGATCACCCGCGACATCGCCGCGGCCGCCCTCGCCGTGTACGAGGTCGACGCGCGCGGCCTGGACCGGCTCGACCGCGCCGTGCTCGTCGCCCTGCTGAAGCTGTTCGGCGGCGGCCCGGTCGGCCTGTCCACCCTCGCCGTCGCGGTGGGGGAGGAGCGGGAGACCGTCGAGGAGGTCGCCGAACCGTTCCTCGTCCGGGAAGGACTGCTCGCCCGCACCCCGCGCGGCCGTGTCGCCACGCCCGCCGCGTGGGCCCATCTCGGCCTGACCCCGCCCCGCTCGGCGTCGGGGGGAAACGGACAACAGGACCTCTTCGGGACGTGACGGCGACGTGATCGTTCCGTGACGGCGAGGCCATTGGCCGGGGCAGGAACCCAGGTGCCATGCTGAGCGTTGTTCCATGCGTGTGGACTCGCTTAGACTCCGCCGATGCCGCCTTTGCGGGCGGCGCCGACCCACACCCCCATCCCAAAGGCCGCTCTCCGTCGCGGTCGCGCGAAGGAAACCCCGTCCCGTGAATGCCTTTACCCTTCTCCCCTTCATCGTGCTCATCGCGGCCATGTTCCTGATGACACGCTCGGCCAAGAAGAAGCAGCAGCAGGCTGCCCAGATGCGGAACGAGATGCAGCCCGGCTCCGGTGTCCGCACGATCGGGGGGATGTACGCGACGGTCAAGGAGGTCAACGAGGACACCGTCCTTCTCGACGCCGCTCCGGGCGTCGACCTCCTCTTCGCCAAGAACGCGATCGGCGCCGTGCTCAGCGACGACGAGTACAACCGCATCGTGCACGGCATCGAGCACGACCTGAAGTCCGACGCCGACATCGTCCCGGACGACGCCTCCTCCCTCACCGAGACCGACGAGACCGACGAGCCTGCCGCCGCTGCCGCCGCCTCCGACGACAAGATCGACCTCGGTAAGAAGGACGCCGCCGAGCGCGGGACCGACGCGGTCCAGGCCGCCGAGGACAAGGCCGAAGCGGCCCAGGCCGCCGAGGCCCAGGCGAAGGACGAGCCGAAGAAGACCGACGGCGACTCCGACGCGAAGTAGTCGCGCCCCGGGGTGCGCGGCGGCGGCATGATGACGCCCTGCGCACCCCGGGCGCGTCTGTTTCCCGCACGGGAACCCGACACCATGTCATGGCCGACCGCGCCGACCGGGCGCGGGGCGGCCCGAGAGGGAGTACGAGAAGGTGGCAGCACCTAAGAGGGGCCGAAGCGCGAGCGCCCAGAGCAAGCCAGGGCGCTCGCTGGCCCTCATCCTGATCGCCATCGTGGCGCTGACCGGGGGGATGTTCGCCTCCGGGCACAAGACTCCGCGTCTCGGCATCGATCTCGCCGGTGGCACGAGCATCACGCTCAAGGCGAAGGCCGACCAGGGGTCCGCGATCAACAAGGCCAACATGGACACCGCGGTCGACATCATGAACCGCCGTGTCAACGGCCTGGGCGTCTCCGAGGCGGAGGTGCAGACCCAGGGGAACGACAACATCATCGTCAACATCCCCAAGGGCACCAACTCCAAGGAGGCCCAGGAGCAGGTCGGTACCACCGCCAAGCTGTACTTCCGCCCGGTCCTGGCCAGCGAGCCCAGCGGCTCCGCCACGCCGAGCCCCTCGCCGAGCGCTTCCTCCAGCGGCAGCTCCTCGCCGAACCCGAGCACGAGCCCGTCGGCGAGCGCCTCCGCCAAGCAGAAGGCGTCCTCCTCCGGCTCGGCGTCCCCCACGGCCACGGCGACCTCCCAGGGGCGCGCCGTCACCGACGCGCTGAAGGCCGACTCGACCCCGTCGCCCAGCGGCTCCGCCTCCGGCAGCTCCAAGCCGTCGCCCACGCCCTCGGCCTCCTCCAGCGGTGGTGCGGACACCTCCAAGCTCCAGGCCCAGTACGCGGCCCTGAACTGCACCAAGCCCGCGGACCGCGCCAACGCCGGCAAGAACGCCAAGCCCGGCGAGACCACCGTGGCCTGCGGCGAGATCGACAAGGTCTGGTACAAGTACCTGCTCGGCCCGGCCGCCGTGGACGGTACCGAGGTGAAGAAGGCCCAGGCCGTCTTCGACACCCAGGGCGCCTCCGGCTGGCAGGTCCAGATGACCTTCACCAAGAAGGGTGCGGACAAGTTCGCCGACATCACCGGCGAGCTGGCCCAGAAGCAGCAGCCGCAGAACGAGTTCGGCATCGTCCTCGACGGCGAGGTCATCTCCAGCCCCTTCGTGCAGCAGGCCATCACCGGCGGCCAGGCGGAGATCTCCGGCAGCTTCAAGCAGGACGAGGCGCAGAGCCTCGCCAACGTGCTGTCCTACGGCGCCCTGCCGCTGTCCTTCCAGGAGCAGTCCGTCACCACCGTCACCGCCGCGCTCGGCGGTGAGCAGCTGCACGCCGGTCTGCTGGCCGGCGCCATCGGTCTCGCGCTGGTCGTGATCTACCTGGTGGTCTACTACCGCGGCCTGTCGGTCGTGGCCATGGCCTCCCTGGTGGTCTCCGCGATCCTCACCTACGTGATCATGGCGCTGCTCGGCCCGGCCATCGGCTTCGCGCTGAACCTGCCGGCCGTCTGCGGTGCCATCGTCGCCATCGGTATCACCGCGGACTCGTTCATCGTGTACTTCGAACGCATCCGGGACGAGATCCGCGAGGGCCGCACGCTGCGCCCCGCCGTCGAGCGGGCCTGGCCGCGCGCCCGACGCACCATCCTGGTCTCCGACTTCGTGTCGTTCCTCGCCGCCGCGGTGCTGTTCATCGTCACCGTCGGCAAGGTGCAGGGCTTCGCCTTCACACTGGGCCTGACCACGGTGCTCGACGTGGTCGTCGTCTTCTTCTTCACCAAGCCGCTGATGACGCTTCTCGCCCGCCGCGCCTTCTTCGCGAACGGCCACAAGTGGTCCGGGCTCGACCCGAAGAGCCTGGGCGCCAAGCCGCCACTGCGCCGCACTCGCCGTCCCGCCGGTCCCGCCGGCCCTGTCGACCCGAAGGAGGCCTGAGCGATGTCGAAACTCGGCAACCTCGGCGCCCGGCTGCACCGCGGCGAGATCAGCTACGACTTCGTAGGCAAGCGCAAGATCTGGTACGGCGTCTCGATCCTGATCACCATCACGGCCATCGTCGGCCTGGCGGTGCGCGGCCTGAACATGGGCATCGAGTTCCAGGGCGGCGCGGTCTTCACGACGCCCACCAAGATGAGCACCTCGGTGGCCAAGGCGGAGGAGTACGCCGACGAAGCCTCCGGCCACGAGGCGATCGTGCAGAAGCTGGGCAACGGCAGCCTGCGCATCCAGATCGCCGGCATCGACACCGACCAGTCCGACAGGATCAAGCAGGAGCTGGCCAAGGACCTGAACCTCGACCCCGAGAAGCTCGCCGCCGACCTGGTCGGCCCGAGCTGGGGCGAGCAGATCGCCAACAAGGCCTGGGAGGGCCTGGCGATCTTCATGGTCCTCGTCGTGATCTACCTGGCGATCGCCTTCGAGTGGCGCATGGCCGTCGCGGCACTGGTCGCGCTGATCCACGACATCACCATCACGACCGGTATCTACGCCCTGGTCGGCTTCGAGGTCACGCCCGGTACGGTCATCGGTCTGCTGACCATCCTCGGTTACTCGCTGTACGACACGGTCGTCGTCTTCGACAGCCTCAAGGAGCAGACGAAGGACATCACCAAGCAGACCCGCTTCACCTACAGCGACATCGCCAACCGGTCGATCAACGGCACGCTGGTCCGCTCGATCAACACCACGGTCGTCGCCCTGCTGCCGGTCGCCGGACTGCTGTTCATCGGTGGCGGCTTCCTCGGGGCCGGCACCCTGAACGACATCTCGCTGTCGCTGTTCGTCGGCCTCGCGGCCGGTGCGTACTCCTCGATCTTCATCGCCACGCCGCTCGTGGCCGATCTCAAGGAGCGCGAGCCGGCGATGAAGGCGCTCAAGAAGCGGGTCCTGGCCAAGCGTGCCCAGGCCGCCGCCGAGGAGGACCTCGCACCGGACCACTCCGCCGGCGGTGACGACTCCGACGACGCCGCTCCCGCCGTCGTGGGCCCGCGCAACCAGCCCGCGTCCCGCAGCCGGGGCCGTGGCCGACCCTCGGGGAAGCGCCGATGACGGACATCCAGGAGCTGCTGCTCAGCCGCATCCGCGACGTCGCCGACTACCCGGAGCCGGGCGTGATGTTCAAGGACATCACCCCGCTCCTGGCGGACCCGGCCGCGTTCACGGCCCTCACCGACACCCTGGCCGGGATCGCCGCGAACACCGGCGCGACCAAGGTCGTCGGCCTGGAGGCCCGCGGCTTCATCCTCGGCGCTCCGGTCGCCGTCCGCGCGGGCCTGGGCTTCATCCCGGTCCGCAAGGCGGGCAAGCTGCCCGGCGCGACCCTCCGGCAGGCCTACGACCTCGAGTACGGATCGGCCGAGATCGAGGTGCACGCCGAGGACATCGCCTCCGGCGACCGCGTCCTGATCGTGGACGACGTCCTCGCCACCGGCGGTACCGCCGAGGCCGCGGTCCAGCTCATCCATCGCGCCGGCGCCGACGTCTGCGGCGTCGCGGTGCTGATGGAACTGGGCTTCCTGGAAGGCCGCGCCCGACTGGAGCCGGCCTTGAACGGGGCGCCGGTGGAGGCCCTGCTCCAGGTCTGACCCCTCGGCACGCACAGGGAACGGCCGTCCCGGTACCCCCGGGGCGGCCGTCGCCGTACCGGCGGTGCGGAATCCCACGCGAGTCCCCCGCGTTCCACGGGTACACGGTCCTCACATCCGCCTGAAGGCGATGACTACGCGCAGGATCGCTACCATGGGGTCTCCGGAGCCTGACCGGGGGACCCGGATCGCGCACGAGGAGTCCTCTTGCCAGACGAGGCCCAGCCACTGACCGCCGCCAAGCCCGAGTCCGCCTCGGCCGCCACGGCGAAACCCGCGCCGAACGCGTCCAACGCGAAGAACGACACCCGCGGGTCGGTCGAGCACGCCCAGTCCGCGTCCGTCGAGAAGGGCGCCGAGGCCTCGCGACCCAAGCCGGCCCCGGCCGAGCGTCCGGCACAGCCGCCCGTGGTGCGCCAGCCCCCCGCCCCGCCGGCCCGCAGCGGCTCCTCCAACCGCGTCCGCGCCCGCCTCGCCCGCCTCGGCGTCCAGCGCGCGAACCCCTACAACCCGGTGCTGGAGCCGCTGCTGCGGATAGTCCGGAGCAACGACCCCAAGATCGAGAACTCCACGCTGCGCCAGATCGAGCGCGCCTACCAGGTCGCCGAGCGCTGGCACCGCGGCCAGAAGCGCAAGAGCGGCGACCCGTACATCACGCATCCGCTCGCCGTCACCACCATCCTCGCCGAGCTGGGCATGGACCCGGCCACCCTCATGGCGGGCCTGCTGCACGACACGGTCGAGGACACCGAGTACGGCCTGGAGGACCTGCGCCGCGACTTCGGCGACGTCGTCGCCCTGCTCGTCGACGGCGTGACCAAGCTGGACAAGGTCAAGTTCGGCGAGGCCGCGCAGGCCGAGACCGTCCGCAAGATGGTCGTCGCCATGGCCAAGGACCCCCGCGTCCTGGTCATCAAGCTCGCCGACCGCCTGCACAACATGCGCACCATGCGCTACCTCAAGCGCGAGAAGCAGGAGAAGAAGGCGCGCGAGACCCTCGAGATCTACGCGCCGCTCGCCCACCGCCTGGGCATGAACACCATCAAGTGGGAGCTGGAGGACCTCGCGTTCGCGATCCTCTACCCCAAGATGTACGACGAGATCGTACGGCTGGTGGCCGAGCGCGCCCCGAAGCGGGACGAGTACCTGGCGATAGTGACCGACGAGGTCCAGTCCGACCTGCGCGCCGCCCGCATCAAGGCGACCGTCACCGGCCGCCCGAAGCACTACTACAGCGTCTACCAGAAGATGATCGTGCGCGGCCGCGACTTCGCCGAGATCTACGACCTGGTGGGCATCCGCGTCCTCGTCGACACGGTCCGCGACTGCTACGCCGCCCTCGGCACGGTGCACGCGCGATGGAACCCGGTCCCCGGCCGGTTCAAGGACTACATCGCGATGCCCAAGTTCAACATGTACCAGTCGCTGCACACGACGGTGATCGGCCCCAACGGCAAGCCGGTCGAACTGCAGATCCGCACCTTCGACATGCACCGCCGCGCCGAGTACGGCATCGCCGCGCACTGGAAGTACAAGCAGGAGGCCGTCGCCGGCGCCTCCAAGGTCCGCACCGACGTCCCGAAGGCGTCCGGCAAGGACAAGGACGCCATCAACGACATGGCGTGGCTCAGGCAGCTGCTGGACTGGCAGAAGGAGACCGAGGACCCCAGCGAGTTCCTGGAGTCCCTGCGCTTCGACCTCTCCCGCAACGAGGTCTTCGTCTTCACGCCCAAGGGCGACGTCATCGCCCTGCCCGCGGGGGCGACGCCCGTCGACTTCGCGTACGCCGTCCACACCGAGGTCGGCCACCGCACCATAGGAGCGCGGGTCAACGGCAGACTCGTACCGCTCGAGTCCACCCTGGACAACGGCGACCTCGTGGAGGTCTTCACCTCCAAGGCGGCCGGCGCGGGTCCGTCGCGCGACTGGCTCGGGTTCGTCAAGTCGCCGCGCGCCCGCAACAAGATCCGGGCCTGGTTCTCCAAGGAACGCCGGGACGAGGCGATCGAGCAGGGCAAGGACGCCATCGTCCGCGCCATGCGCAAGCAGAACCTGCCGATCCAGCGCATCCTCACCGGCGACTCGCTCGTCACGCTCGCCCACGAGATGCGCTACTCGGACATCTCGGCGCTGTACGCGGCGATCGGCGAGGGCCACGTCTCCGCACCGAACATCGTGCAGAAGCTCGTCCAGGCCCTCGGCGGCGAGGAGGCCGCCAGCGAGGAGATCGACGAGACGGTCCCGCCGTCCCGCAGCCGCAGTCGCAAGCGGCGCTCCAGCGCCGACCCCGGTGTCGTCGTCAAGGGCGTCGACGACGTGTGGGTCAAGCTGGCCCGCTGCTGTACGCCCGTACCCGGCGACCCGATCATCGGCTTCGTCACGCGCGGCAGCGGCGTATCGGTTCACCGCAGCGACTGCGTCAACGTCGATTCACTGTCCCGCGAGCCGGAGCGCATCCTCGACGTCGAATGGGCGCCCACCCAGTCCTCGGTCTTCCTGGTCGCCATCCAGGTCGAGGCGCTGGACCGCTCCCGGCTGCTGTCCGACGTCACCCGCGTCCTGTCCGACCAGCACGTCAACATCCTCTCGGCGGCCGTCCAGACCTCCCGCGACCGGGTGGCCACCTCCCGGTTCACCTTCGAGATGGGCGACCCCAAGCACCTCGGCCACGTCCTGAAGGCCGTACGGGGTGTCGAGGGCGTGTACGACGTCTACCGCGTCACCTCGGGCCGCAGCCGGTCGTAGCCGGTTCACAGTCGGTTCCAGTCGGGCCCGCCAGGAGCCCGCGAGGAAACCGCGGACATGCCGGAGGGCCCCGTACGGGCGTACGGGGCCCTCGGCACGAGCGACGGGGGTATCAGCCGCCGAACTCCTGCAGGCCCTTCAGAGCCTGGTCCAGCAGCGCCTGGCGGCCCTCCAGCTCTCGCTCCAGCTTGTCGGCCTTGGCGTTGTTGCCCTGGGCGCGCGCCTGCTCGATCTGCGCCGTCAGCTTGTCCACGGCCGCCTGCAGCTGACCGGTCAGACCCTCGGCACGCGCGCGTGCCTCCGGGTTCGTCCGGCGCCACTCGGCCTCCTCGGCCTCCTGGATCGCCCGCTCCACCGTGTGCATCCGGCCCTCGACCTTCGGACGCGCGTCCCGCGGGACGTGACCGATGGCCTCCCAGCGCTCGTTGATCGAGCGGAAGGCGGCCCGGGCGCCCTTCAGATCGGTGATCGGCAGGAGCTTCTCGGCCTCCTCGGCCAGCTCCTCCTTCAGCTTCAGGTTCTCGGCCTGCTCGGCGTCCCGCTCGGCGAACACCGAGCTGCGGGCGGCGAAGAAGACGTCCTGGGCGCCGCGGAAGCGGTTCCACAGGTCGTCCTCGTGCTCGCGCTGGGCGCGGCCCGCGGCCTTCCAGTCCGCCATCAGCTCGCGGTAGCGGGCGGCCGTCGGACCCCAGTCCGTGGAGGCGGACAGCGCCTCGGCCTCGGCCACCAGCCGCTCCTTCGTCCTGCGGGCCTCCTCGCGCTGCGCGTCCAGCTGCGCGAAGTGCGCCTTGCGGCGCTTGGAGAACGCCGACCGGGCGTGCGAGAAGCGGTGCCACAGCTCGTCGTCGGACTTGCGGTCCAGCCGCGGCAGCCCCTTCCAGGTGTCCACCAGCGCCCGCAGCCGCTCACCGGCGGCCCGCCACTGGTCGGACTGCGCCAGCTGCTCCGCCTCCGAGACCAGCGCCTCCTTGGCCTTGCGGGCCTCGTCGGACTGCTTGGCCCGCTGTTGCTTGCGCTCCTCGCGGCGTGCCTCGACGGTCTCCACGAGCTTGTCCAGCCGCCCCCGCAGCGCGTCCAGGTCGCCGACCGCGTGGTGCGCGTCCACCTGCTCGCGCAGGTGGCCGATCGCGGCCTGGGCGTCCTTCGCCGACAGGTCGGTGGTCTGTACTCGCTTCTCGAGGAGGCCGATCTCGACAACCAGGCCCTCGTACTTGCGCTCGAAGTAGGCAAGCGCCTCCTCGGGGGAGCCGGCCGCCCAGGAACCGACGACCTTCTCGCCGTCGGCCGTACGCACGTACACGGTCCCCGTCTCGTCGACGCGGCCCCACGGGTCGCTGCTCACAGCGCCTCCTCCACATGATGCCTGCGAGGGGCCTCAGCACCCCCGGGCATCGTCCACAGTTTCGTCACGGCCAACATAGGCGACCAGCGGGTTACCTGTCCGCATCCAGCGCGACCGAAATTCCACAGTTGGCCGTTCTCTGGTCTGCGACGACGTCAGGACTTGCTGACGGTCGCCTTGTCGATGACGACCGTCGCGTTCGGGGCGGTGTTGCCGGTCGACGGATCGGCGGGCTGGGCGCCGGCCGCGGCGATCTTCTTGAGCACCTTCATACCGGCCTCGGAGACCGTCCCGAACGGGGTGTACGAGGGCGGGAGCGGGCTGTCCTTGTACACCAGGAAGAACTGGCTGCCGCCCGTGTGCTTCTGACCCGTGTTCGCCATCGCGACCGTGCCCGCCGGGTACGTGTTGCCCTTGAGGCTCTTGTCCTTCAGGTTCTCGTCCGGGATCGTGTAGCCGGGGCCGCCCATCCCGGTGCCCTGGGGGTCGCCGCACTGCAGCACGAAGATCCCCTCGGCGGTGAGCCGGTGGCACTTGGTGTGGTCGAAGTAGCCCTTGCCCGCGAGGAAGTCGAACGAGTTCACCGTGTGCGGGGCCGCCGACGCGTTCAACGCGATGTCGATGTCACCGCACGTCGTCGCGAGCTTCATCGTGTACTTCGCCGACGTGTCGATCGTCATCGCCGGCTCCTTCTTCCAGCTCAGCTTCTTCACCGAGCCGGCCGCCGGCTTCTCGCACGGGTCCGGCGCCTTGCTCGTCGGTGTCGCGCTGGGCGTGACCTCGGCGGCGGCGTTCTCCTGCTTGTCGCCGTCCTTCAGCACGCCGGTCGTGTACAGCGCGACGCTGCCGATCACGACCACGCCCAGGACCGACGCGATCACGGAGTTGCGCAGGCGCGCCTTGCGCCGTGCCTGGGTGCGCCGCTGCTGCTGCCGCAAGAACTTCTCCCGGGCGAGCTGACGCCGCCGCTGCTCCTGGCTGACCACCGGGTTCTCTCCTCATGCGTGTCGTGTGTCGGGCGGTACGCGTACGTCCTCGTGAGCCGACCGCTGCGTGTAGCCCCGTACCGTATATGGGTTCGCTGAGGAAACGGCAGCGCCGGTAGGCTCTGACTGCAGCTGAAGCCGCCTGTAATCGACACAACGAAGGACGATCGTGCTCATTGCCGGGTTCCCCGCCGGGGCCTGGGGGACGAACTGTTATCTCGTCGCCCCCGCCGCCGGTGAGGAGTGCGTGATCATCGACCCCGGCCACCAGGCCGCCGAAGGCGTCGAGGAAGCACTGGAGAAGCATCGGCTCAAGCCCGTCGCCGTCGTCCTCACCCACGGCCACATCGACCACGTGGCCTCGGTCGTCCCGGTCTGCGGGGCACACGACGTACCGGCCTGGATCCACCCCGAGGACCGGTACATGATGAGCGACCCGGAGAGGTCGCTCGGCCGTTCCATCGGCATGCCCCTGATGGGCGAGCTGACCGTGGGGGAGCCGGACGACGTCAAGGAACTGACCGACGGCGCCACGCTGGAGCTGGCCGGCCTCACGTTCTCCGTCGCGCACGCGCCGGGCCATACCAAGGGGTCGGTGACCTTCCGGATGCCCGAGACGACCGACGTCCCGTCGGTGTTCTTCTCCGGGGATCTGCTGTTCGCCGGCTCCATCGGACGCACCGACCTGCCGGGCGGATCCATGACGGACATGCTCGAGTCGCTGGCCCGCGTGTGCCTGCCGCTCGAGGACTCCACCGTGGTGCTGTCCGGGCACGGCCCCCAGACGACCATCGGGCAGGAGCGCGCCACCAACCCGTATCTGCGGCAGGTGGCCGCCGGCCAGGGAGCCGCCGAGGCTCCCCGACGAGGAATGTGACGAGAGAGCTTTCGTGAGCACCTTCAAGGCACCCAAGGGCACCTACGACCTGATCCCGCCGGACTCGGCCACGTACCTGGCGGTCCGCGAGGCCATCGCGGCCCCGCTGCGCAACTCCGGCTACGGCTACATCGAGACACCCGGCTTCGAGAACGTCGAACTGTTCGCGCGCGGGGTCGGCGAGTCCACCGACATCGTGACCAAGGAGATGTACGCCTTCGAGACCAAGGGCGGCGACAAGCTGGCCCTGCGCCCCGAGGGCACCGCGTCCGTGCTGCGCGCGGCCCTGGAGGCCAACCTGCACAAGGCGGGCAACCTCCCGGTCAAGCTCTGGTACTCCGGCTCGTACTACCGCTACGAGCGCCCCCAGAAGGGCCGTTACCGCCACTTCTCCCAGGTCGGCGCCGAGGCGATCGGCGCCGAGGACCCGGCGCTGGACGCCGAGCTGATCATCCTGGCCGACCAGGCGTACCGCTCGCTGGGCCTCCGGAACTTCCGCATCCTGCTGAACAGCCTGGGCGACAAGGAGTGCCGGCCGGTGTACCGGTCCGCGCTGCAGGACTTCCTGCGCGGTCTGGACCTGGACGAGGACACGCTGCGCCGCGCGGAGATCAACCCGCTCCGCGTCCTCGACGACAAGCGCGAGTCGGTGCAGAAGCAGCTCACCGGCGCCCCGCTGCTCCGTGACTACCTCTGCGACGCCTGCAAGGCGTACCACGAGGAGGTCCGCGACCTGATCACGGCGGCGGGCGTGGCCTTCGAGGACGACCCCAAGCTGGTGCGCGGCCTGGACTACTACACCCGCACCACCTTCGAGTTCGTGCACGACGGCCTGGGCTCCCAGTCCGCGGTGGGCGGCGGCGGCCGCTACGACGGCCTGTCCGAGATGATCGGCGGCCCCGCACTGCCGTCCGTCGGCTGGGCCCTGGGCGTCGACCGCACGGTGCTGGCGTTGCAGGCCGAGGGCGTCGAGCTGGCCATCCCGGCCACGACCAGCGTCTTCGCGGTCCCGCTCGGCGAGGAGGCCCGCCGCGTGCTGTTCGCGAAGGTCACCGAGTTGCGCAAGGTCGGCATCGCGGCGGACTTCTCGTACGGCGCCAAGGGCCTGAAGGGCGCCATGAAGAACGCCAACCGCAGTGGCGCCCGCTACACGGTCGTCGCCGGCGAACGCGACCTCGCCGAGGGCGTCGTCCAGCTCAAGGACATGGAGTCCGGCGAGCAGACGGCGATCGGCGTGAACGAGATCGTGGCGGAACTGGAGTCCCGGCTCGGCTAGTGAGCAGAAGGGCGCCGGCGTCCCCGGCGCCCTTCCCGCCGGTCCGGCACCCCGTCCCGCACGCGTCACCACCTGCGCCCGCGTCGCGCGGCCGCGGGCAGGAGCGGGTCGAGTGCCGTACCGTCGCACGGGCCGTCAACGCGGCGGGCGGGGATTCGTCCTGCCGGACGCCGTCTGCACGAGGTCTCCACGCGCGCGTGCCCGTCGCCGGGCCGCCGAGGACCGGGACCTCGCCCCCGTCCCGGGATCCGCTGCCGCACAGGATCTCCACCGTGGTGCTCTCGCCCGCCCCACCGGATCCGAGCAGGCCGAACACCTCAGCGCGCCGGATGCCGGGACCGAGCACGTCCCCTCCCGTCACCTCCCCGTGCCGCCCACGCTGTCGCCGTACGTCCGCCGCGGCGTCGTTCGCGTGTGCTGTCATGCCCCCGAGCATCGGCCGGAACCGAACGATCCGTGACTACGTCCGTACCTCCTTATGTGCAGCGAACGGTGGGCACACAGGCCCGTGCGGCACAATGGCCCTGCCCGAAGTTGGTCCGACTCTCAAGTGACGGAATCGGCGTGATGAGCAAGACGACAGTCAAAGACGTCTCCACGGAGCCCGGGCCCGAGCGTGCCGCCGACGCACCCCGCGCGCTGGGCGGCAGCCGCGCCTTCGCCATCCTGCTGGTGATCACCGGCGCGGCCGGACTGCTGGCCGCCTGGGTCATCACGATCGACAAGTTCAAGATCCTCGAGGCCAAGGTCGCGGGCAAGACCTTCACCCCCGGCTGCAGCCTCAACCCGGTCGTCTCCTGCGGCAGCGTCATGGAGAGCAAGCAGGCCGCCGCCTTCGGCTTCCCGAACCCGATGCTCGGCCTGGTCTGCTACGGCATCGTCATCTGCGTCGGCATGAGCCTGCTGGCCCGCGCCCGCTTCCCGCGCTGGTACTGGCTCACCTTCAACTTCGGCACACTCTTCGGCGTCGCCTTCTGCACCTGGCTGCAGTTCCAGTCCCTGTACCGGATCAACGCGCTGTGCCTGTGGTGCTCGCTGGCCTGGGTCGCCACGATCACGATGTTCTGGTACGTCACCTCGTTCAACGTCCGCAACGGCTTCCTGCCGGCCCCGCGCCCGCTGAAGTCCTTCTTCGGCGAGTTCACCTGGGTGCTGCCGGTCCTGCACGTCGGCATCATCGGCATGCTGGTGCTGACCCGCTGGTGGGACTTCTGGACCAGCTGACGAGCGGGGCCCCGCCGACATCCCCGGACCCGATTGTCAGTGCGGTGTTCTAGGGTTTCAGCGTGGAACCCGACCTCTTCACCGCCGCAGCAGAAGAACGCCAGGAGAAGGACCCGGCAGCCAGTCCCCTGGCGGTGCGTATGCGCCCGCGCACCCTCGACGAGGTCGTGGGCCAGCAGCACCTCCTCAAACCCGGCTCCCCGCTGCGCCGACTGGTCGGCGAGGGCAACGGCGGCCCCGCCGGACCGTCCTCGGTGATCCTCTGGGGCCCGCCCGGCACCGGCAAGACGACCCTCGCGTACGTCGTCTCCAAGGCCACCGACAAGCGGTTCGTGGAGCTGTCCGCGATCACCGCGGGCGTCAAGGAGGTCCGCGCGGTCATCGACGGCGCCCGCCGTGCCACCGGCGGCTTCGGCAAGGAGACCGTCCTCTTCCTGGACGAGATCCACCGCTTCAGCAAGGCCCAGCAGGACTCCCTCCTCCCGGCCGTCGAGAACCGCTGGGTGACCCTGATCGCGGCCACCACGGAGAACCCGTACTTCTCGGTGATCTCCCCGCTGCTCTCCCGCTCCCTGCTGCTCACCCTCGAACCGCTCACCGACGACGACATCCGGGGCCTGCTGCGGCGCGCGCTGAGCGACGAACGCGGTCTGAAGGACGCCATCGGCCTCCCCGAGGACACCGAGGAGCACCTGCTGCGCATCGCCGGCGGTGACGCCCGCCGCGCCCTGACCGCCCTGGAGGCCGCCGCCGGTGCCGCCCTGGACCAGGGCGAGACCGGGATCAGCCTCCAGACACTGGAGCAGACCGTCGACCGGGCCGCGGTGAAGTACGACCGCGACGGCGACCAGCACTACGACGTCGCCAGCGCCCTCATCAAGTCCATCCGCGGCTCCGACGTCGACGCGGCCCTGCACTACCTGGCCCGCATGATCGAGGCCGGCGAGGACCCCCGGTTCATCGCGCGCCGCCTGATGATCTCCGCCAGCGAGGACATCGGCCTGGCCGATCCGAACGCCCTGCCGATCGCGGTCGCCGCCGCCCAGGCCGTCGCGATGATCGGCTTCCCCGAGGCCGCGCTCACCCTCAGCCACGCCACGATCGCCCTGGCCCTCGCCCCGAAGTCCAACTCCGCGACCACCGCGATCGGCGCCGCGATGGAGGACGTACGCAAGGGCCTGGCCGGCCCCGTCCCGGCCCACCTGCGCGACGGCCACTACAAAGGCGCCGCCAAGCTCGGCCACGCGCAGGGATACGTCTACCCGCACGACCTGCCCGAGGGCATCGCCCAGCAGCAGTACGCCCCGGACGCCCTCAAGGAGCGCGAGTACTACACGCCGACCCGGCACGGCGCCGAGGCCCGGTACGCCGACGCGGTGGAGTGGACGCGGCACCACCTCGGTCGCAAGCGGTCCTGAGCACCCTGTAGACTGCTCCGAAGTGCTGAGTCCCGTGCTGTCAGAGCGGGGACAGCCAGCCGGAGGTCCAGTCCTCGCGGACTGACTCCAGGAGCGTCGCGCACCGTCGAACGGTGTCGCGGGCAGCCCACCACCACCCGAAGTACCGGGAACGGTCGGTGGGCCACTCGCGTGCTGCACGTATGTGCCCAGACCAGGGAAGCGGCTGCCCGGCAGGTCCCCTGCGGACCCGACGGGTCTTCCCGGCTGCGGATGCGACCTCCCTAACCCTGACAAGCCGGACATCACGAAAAGAGACAGAGACAGTGGCGAACCAGTCCCGCCCCAAGGTCAAGAAGTCGCGTGCCCTCGGCATCGCGCTGACCCCGAAGGCCGTCAAGTACTTCGAGGCCCGCCCCTACCCGCCGGGTGAGCACGGCCGCGGCCGCAAGCAGAACTCGGACTACAAGGTCCGTCTGCTGGAGAAGCAGCGTCTGCGCGCGCAGTACGACGTGTCCGAGCGCCAGCTCGTCCGCGCCTACGAGCGTGCCTCCAAGGTCCAGGGCAAGACCGGTGAGGCCCTGATCATCGAGCTCGAGCGCCGCCTCGACGCCCTGGTCCTGCGTTCGGGCATCGCCCGCACGATCTACCAGGCCCGCCAGATGGTCGTCCACGGCCACATCCAGGTCAACGGCCAGAAGGTCGACAAGCCGTCCTTCCGCGTCCGCCCGGACGACGTCGTGCAGGTCCGCGACCGCTCCAAGGACAAGACGCTCTTCCAGATCGCCCGTGAGGGTGGCTTCGCCCCCGACGGCGAGACCCCGCGCTACCTGCAGGTGAACCTCCGGGCCCTGGCGTTCCGCCTGGACCGCGAGCCGAACCGCAAGGAGATCCCGGTGATCTGCGACGAGCAGCTCGTCGTCGAGTACTACGCCCGCTGACCCCGGTCACGGCGTAAGTCCTCAGCCCGCCGTCTCCCCGCCCTTCCGGGTGGGCGAGGCGGCGGGTTCGCGTTTCCCGGCCGCCCCAGGGCTCCGCGGCACCCGCCCGCGCGGAGCCGGCAGGGCATCCAGCGACCCCACGCCGTCCCGGCCCAGCGCGCGGGCCACGGCCGACTCGCGGTCCAGCCGCGCCCCCCGGCGCACGCACTCCTCGTACCGCGTGTCACCGAGGGCCTGCCGCGCGGCCGCCTCGCACTGCTCGTGCGGGGCGTTGTAGTACGCCGAGCCGAACAGCGGCAGCCCCACCGACGGCCACATCCGGCCCGCCGCGCCCTGCAGCACCGCGGCCTCGGCCGGATCGCCCTGGGTCACCGTCACCAGCGCCAGCAGCTCGATGGAGAGCACCGAGCCCAGCAGGTCGTGGAAGGTGTGCGCGTTGCCCAGGCAGTCCGCGAGCAGCTCCCGCGCCCGCTCCGGGGCGCCGTCCAGCCAGGCCGCGTACGCCAGCACATAGAGCGCGTACGACCGCGCCCAGCGCTCCCCGTGGTCCTCGCAGACCCGGCGCACGTCCTCGCACAACCGCACCGCGTCCGGCAGGTCGCCCTGGAAGGCCCGGGTCATCGCCAGCTCGACCTGGCTCATCAGGACGTTGCTGTTGAGTTCGCCGATCTCCTGATAGCGGTCCAGTGCCGACCGCAGCAGCGTTTCTGCGCGAGCCATGTCATCCGTGACCAGGGCCAGACAGCCGGTGCGGTGCTCCGCGTACGCCACCGCCGTCGCATCGGCCGACCGCTCCGCCTGCTCACGGCACTCGCGCAGCGCCTGCAGCGCGGGCACGGTGTCGCCCTGCAGGATCGCCACATAGCCGAGCACCCACAGCGCCTTCAGCCGGGACCGCTCGTACTCCGACTCCAGCTGCACGCTGCGCTCCAGCCAGCGCCGCCCTTCCGCCAGCCGCCCGCAGCCCACCCAGCAGAACCACAGCGAACCCGCCAGATACTGGCCGAGGTGCGCCTCCTCCGGCTCGGTCAGGCAGAACTCGAGCGCGGCCCGCAGATTCGGCAGCTCCGCCTCGATGCGGGCGGTCACCTCCCGCTGCCGGGGCGAGAACCAGTCCAGCTCGCACGAGGTCGCGAGCCCCAGGTACCAGTCGCGGTGCCGTCTGCGCAGCCGGCCCGCGTCCCCGGTCGCCTCCAGCCAGTCGGCGCCGTAGGCGCGCACGGTGTCCAGCATCCGGTAGCGGGGACCGGTCGGGCTCTCCTCACGGGAGACGACCGACTGGGCGAGCAGCTCCGACAGCACGTCCAGGACGTCCTCGGCGGGCAGCCCGTCCCCGCTGCACACGTACTCGGCCGCCTCCAGGTCGAAGGTCTGCGCGAACACCGACAGCCGCGCCCACAGCAGCCGTTCGGACGGCGTGCACAGCTCGTGGCTCCAGCCGATCGCCGTGCGCAGCGTCTGGTGCCGGGGCAGGGCGTCCCGCCCACCGCCGGTCAGCAGCCGGAACCGGTCGTCGAGCCGCTGCAGCAACTGCGCCAAGGACAGGGCTCGCAGCCGCCCCGCCGCCAGCTCCAGCGCCAGCGGAATGCCCTCCAGGCGGCGGCACAGCTCCCGCACCTCGGGGCCGTCGGCCACCTGGAGCCCCTGCCCCCGGGCCCGGTCCGTGAACAGCTCCACCGCCTCGTCCTCGGCCAGCGGCGCCAGCGGGAACAGCCGCTCGCCGGCCAGCCCCAGCGGGCGCCGTCCCACGGCCAGCACGCGCAGCTCCGGCAGCTTCCGCAGCAGCTCCGCCGTCAGCTCGGCACAGGCCTCCACCAGATGCTCGAACTCGTCCAGCACCAGCAGGGCCCGGCGGCCGGCCAGCTGCTCCAGCAGCATCTCCCTGGGCATGCGGGCGGTGTGGTCGGCCGGCCCCAGCGCCTCCACGACCGCGTACTCCACGAACTGCGGATCGCGCACCGGCGCCAGGTCCACCCGGCCCCAGCTCAGCCTGCTCCCGGCGGCACCGGACGCCCGGAGTGCCGCCGCGCGGGCGGCGAGCCGGGACTTGCCGACGCCACCGACCCCGGTCACGGTCACCAGCCGGGACCGGTCGAGCGCCGTCGCCAGCTCGGCCAGTTCGGCCGAGCGACCGACGAACGCGGTGAGTTCGAGGGGCGGATCGCCGTCCGCCCAGGGGCCGGGGCTGTGATGACCTCGCATGGGACACGGAGCGTACTGAAGTGTGTTCATTCCGTACAATCGCTTCCCGCAACTCGGTTCTCGGCGACCGCTAATCCGGTACGGAGCCGCGGCCCCGGCGCGATAGGCTCGGGACACGACTTTTTCGATGCTCAGGCACGTTTCAGGGAGCGGGTGCGCACAGTGTCCGGTGGAGAGGTGGCCGGAATCCTGGTGGCCGTCTTCTGGGCGATCCTGGTCTCCTTCCTCGCCGTCGCACTGGCGAGGCTGGCCCAGACGCTCAAGGCGACCACCAAGCTCGTGGCGGACGTGACCGATCAGGCGGTCCCGCTGCTCGCCGACGCCTCGACGGCCGTGCGGTCCGCGCAGACCCAGATCGACCGGGTCGACGCGATCGCCACCGACGTCCAGGAGGTCACGTCGAACGCCTCCGCGCTGTCGTCCACCGTCGCCTCCACCTTCGGCGGCCCGCTGGTCAAGGTCGCGGCCTTCGGCTACGGCGTGCGCCGGGCGCTGGGCGGCCGCAAGGAGGACGTGCCCGTCAAGTCGCCCCGGCGTACGGTGATCGTGGGCCGGACGGTACCGGCCGCACGGCGGAGCAAGCGGAACCGCGGAAACACCGGACAGTAGGAGAGCCAGCTCAGATGTTCCGCCGTACGTTCTGGTTCACCACAGGTGTCGCCGCCGGTGTGTGGGCCACCACCAAGGTCAATCGCAAGCTGAAGCAGCTGACCCCGGAGAGCCTGGCCGCCACCGCGGCGAACAAGGCCCTGGAGACCGGTCAGCGGCTGAAGGACCGCGCGGTCGGCTTCGCGCTCGACGTCCGCGACAACATGGCCCAGCGGGAGGCCGAGCTGGAGGAGGCCCTGGGCATCCACGACAGCCCCGGACTCCCCGAGCCCCGGCGGCTCGCCGCCATCGAGAACAACCGCAGCAACCCGAAGTACATCGAGAACACGACGTACTCGTACAACCGGAATGAGGACCACTGATGGAGTCGGCCGAGATTCGCCGCCGCTGGCTGAGCTTCTTCGAGGAGCGCGGGCACACCGTCGTCCCTTCGGCGTCGCTCATCGCGGACGACCCGACTCTGCTCCTCGTCCCCGCCGGCATGGTGCCCTTCAAGCCCTACTTCCTGGGTGAGGTCAAGCCGCCCTTCCCGCGCGCCACCAGCGTGCAGAAGTGCGTGCGCACGCCCGACATCGAAGAGGTCGGCAAGACCACGCGCCACGGCACGTTCTTCCAGATGTGCGGCAACTTCTCCTTCGGCGACTACTTCAAGGAAGGCGCCATCAAGCTCGCCTGGGAGCTGCTCACCAGCCCCCAGGACAAGGGCGGTTACGGGCTCGACCCCGAGCGCCTGTGGATCACGGTCTACCAGGACGACGACGAGGCCGAGCGGATCTGGCACGAGGTCGTCGGCGTGCCCAAGGAGCGCATCCAGCGCCTGGGCATGAAGGACAACTTCTGGTCCATGGGCGTCCCCGGCCCCTGCGGCCCCTGCTCCGAGATCAACTACGACCGCGGCCCCGAGTTCGGCGTCGAGGGCGGCCCCGCCGTCAACGACGAGCGGTACGTGGAGATCTGGAACCTCGTCTTCATGCAGTACGAGCGGGGCGAGGGCATCGGCAAGGACAACTTCGAGATCCTCGGGGATCTGCCGAGCAAGAACATCGACACGGGCCTCGGCCTGGAGCGGCTCGCCATGATTCTGCAGGGCGTGCAGAACATGTACGAGATCGACACCTCGATGGCCGTCATCAAGAAGGCCACCGAGCTGACCGGTGTCGCCTACGGCGACGCCCACGACTCGGACGTCTCCCTGCGCGTGGTCACCGACCACATGCGCACCGCCACGATGCTCATCGGTGACGGCGTCACCCCGGGCAACGAGGGCCGCGGCTACGTGCTGCGCCGCATCATGCGCCGTGCCATCCGCAACATGCGTCTGCTCGGCGCCACCGGTCCGGTCGTCGAGGACCTGATCGACGTCGTGATCCGCATGATGGGCCAGCAGTACCCGGAACTGGTCACCGACCGCGAGCGCATCGAGAAGGTCGCCCTCGCCGAGGAGAACGCCTTCCTCAAGACGCTGAAGGCCGGCACCAACATCCTCGACACCGCCGTGACCGAGACCAAGGCCTCCGGCGGCACGGTCCTCTCCGGCGACAAGGCCTTCCTGCTCCACGACACCTGGGGCTTCCCGATCGACCTCACCCTCGAGATGGCCGCCGAGCAGGGGCTGTCCGTGGACGAGGAGGGCTTCCGCCGCCTGATGAAGGAGCAGCGGGAGCGCGCCAAGGCCGACGCCCAGGCCAAGAAGACCGGCCACGCCGACCTCGGTGCCTACCGCGAGATCGCCGACGCCGCCGGTGAGACCGACTTCATCGGCTACACCGACACCGAGGGCGAGTCGACGATCGTCGGCATCCTGGTCGACGGCGTCTCCTCCCCGGCCGCCACCGAGGGCGACGAGGTCGAGGTCGTCCTCGACCGCACCCCCTTCTACGCCGAGGGCGGCGGCCAGATCGGTGACACCGGTCGGATCAAGGTCGACTCCGGTGCCGTCATCGAGGTCCGCGACTGCCAGAAGCCCGTCCCGGGTGTGTACGTCCACAAGGGCGTCGTGCAGGTCGGCGAGGTGACCGTCGGCGCCAAGGCCCACGCCTCGATCGACGCCCGCCGCCGCACGGCCATCGCCCGCGCCCACTCGGCCACCCACCTCACCCACCAGGCCCTGCGCGACGCCCTCGGCCCGACGGCCGCCCAGGCCGGTTCGGAGAACCAGCCCGGCCGCTTCCGCTTCGACTTCGGCTCCCCGTCCGCCGTCCCGACGGCCGTGATGACCGACGTCGAGCAGAAGATCAACGAGGTGCTCGCCCGCGACCTGGACGTCCGCGCCGATGTCATGGGCATCGACGAGGCCAGGAAGCAGGGCGCCATCGCCGAGTTCGGCGAGAAGTACGGCGAGCGGGTCCGCGTCGTCACCATCGGCGACTTCTCCAAGGAGCTGTGCGGCGGCACGCACGTGCACAACACCGCCCAGCTGGGTCTGGTGAAGCTGCTCGGCGAGTCCTCCATCGGCTCGGGTGTCCGCCGTATCGAGGCCCTCGTCGGCGTCGACGCCTACAACTTCCTCGCCCGTGAGCACACGGTCGTGGCCCAGCTCCAGGAGCTGATCAAGGGCCGCCCGGAGGAGCTGCCGGAGAAGGTCTCCGCCATGCTCGGCAAGCTGAAGGACGCCGAGAAGGAGATCGAGAAGTTCCGCGCCGAGAAGGTGCTGCAGGCCGCCGCCGGTCTCGCCGAGTCCGCCAAGGACGTGCATGGCGTGGCCGTCGTCACCGGCCAGGTCCCGGACGGCACCACGCCGGACGACCTGCGCAGGCTGGTCCTCGACGTGCGCGGCCGCATCCGCGGCGGCCGGGCCGCCGTGGTGGCCCTGTTCACGGTCAACAACGGCAAGCCGCTGACGGTCATCGCCACCAACGACGCCGCCCGCGAGCGTGGCCTCAAGGCCGGTGACCTGGTCCGTACCGCCGCCAAGACCCTCGGCGGCGGCGGTGGCGGCAAGCCGGACGTCGCCCAGGGCGGCGGTCAGAACCCGGCCGCCGTCGGCGAGGCCGTCGAGGCCGTCGAGCGTCTCGTCGCCGAGACCGCCAAGTAGGACGGCCAGACCATGCGCAGAGGACGTCGACTCGCGATCGACGTCGGGGACGCCCGCATCGGGGTCGCCTCGTGCGATCCCGACGGGATCCTCGCCACCCCGGTGGAGACCGTCCCCGGCCGGGACGTCCCCGCCGCCCACCGCCGGCTCGGGCAGCTGGTGGAGGAGTACGAACCGATCGAGGTCGTCGTCGGTCTCCCTCGCTCCCTCAAGGGGGGCGAGGGCCCGGCCGCGGTCAAGGTCCGCGCCTTCGCCCAGGAGCTGGCCAAGGGCATCGCGCCGGTGCCGGTCCGGCTGGTCGACGAGCGGATGACGACCGTGACGGCGAGTCAGGGGCTGCGCGCCTCGGGGGTGAAGTCCAAGAAGGGCCGCTCGGTCATCGACCAGGCGGCGGCCGTCATCATCCTGCAGCAGGCCCTGGAATCCGAACGGGTGTCAGGCAAAGCACCCGGCGAGGGCGTCGAAGTGGTCATCTGATCGCGATACGGTAACGTTCCGCGCGATGCGGCGGTGTTCGAACAGCCGCCGCACAGCAAGAGGCGGAACGGAAACCGGCCCCCCAGCCGCGTGACCGTCGGCCTCGCGGCTCTAGGGGATCGATGACTGAGTATGGCCGGGGCCCAGGCTCCGAACCGTGGCATCCGGAGGACCCGTTGTACGGGGACGGCGGATGGGAAGGGCAGCAGGCGCAGGTCGGCCCGCAGTCTGCCTACGGCGGCCAGCCGCAGCAGCACTACCCGCAGCAGCCGCAGTACGGGGACTGGAGCCAGGAGCAGCAGTCCGGGTACGACGGACAGCAGTATCCCTACTACGAGGGGCAGCCCCAGTCCGCGTACGACCAGCAGTTCGTCGGCCATGGTCAGCAGCAGTTCCACCAGGGCACGTGGGAGGCGACCGGCACTCACGACCCGGTGCCCTACGCCGCCGACCCCAATGATCCGCACAACCAGCACCCCGTGGCGTACGGCGGGGAGCAGCCGGACTTCTACGGCACCGAGGACGCCTATCCGCCGCCGGTGCCGCCCGGCCGCAGGCGCCCCGAGCCGGAACCGCAGCCGGAGCCCGCGGCCGAGGAGGAACACGCCTTCTTCGCGGGAGGCGGCGACGGTGACGACGACGAGGAGCACGAGCTCCAGAGCCGGCGCGACCGGCGCGGCAAGGGCCGCAAACCCGTCAAGAGCAAGAAAGGGCGCACCGGCTGCGCCTGCATGGTGGTCGTCCTGGTGTTCGGCGGCGGCCTCGGCGGAGTGGGTTACTTCGGCTACAAGTTCTACCAAAATCGTTTCGGCGCGGCCCCGGACTACGCGGGCAGCGGAAACGGCCAGCATGTCACGGTCACCATCAACAAGGGCGACGGCGGCTGGGCCATCGGTGCGAAGCTGAAGGACGCCGGCGTCGTCGAGAGCGCGGCCGCGTTCGTCTCCGCGCTGCAGGCGAACCCCAACGGCAAGTCGCTCCAGGACGGCGTCTACACGCTGGAGAAGGAGATGTCCGCCGCGAGCGCGGTGGAACTGATGCTCAGCCCGAAGAGCCGCAGCAACCTGATCATCGCCGAAGGCCGGCGCAACACGGAGATCTACAGCCTGATCGACAAACGCCTCGACGTGCCGGCGGGCACCACGGCGCGTGTCGCGAAGAAGGAGTACAAGCACCTCGGCCTGCCCGCCTGGGCGCTGAACCACCCCAACCTCAAGGACCCGCTGGAAGGCTTCCTCTACCCCTCCAGCTACGGGGTCACCAAGGGCCAGAAGCCTGAGGCCGTCCTGAAGAACATGGTGTCCCAGGCCACCGCCAAGTTCCGGGAGCTCGGCCTGGAGAAGAAGGCCGAGGTCCTCGGCCTCGACGGCCCGTGGCAGCTGCTCACCGTGGCGAGCCTGGTGCAGGCCGAGGGCACCAGCCACGACGACTTCCGCAAGATGGCCGAGGTCGTCTACAACCGCCTGGAGCCCGGCAACCCGCAGACCGCCGGCCGGCTGGAGTTCGACTCCACGTACAACTACGTGAAGAACCAGAGCAAACTCGATCTGAGCATCGCCGAGCTGCGCAGGTACGACAACCCGTACAACACGTACTTCTCCAGGGGGCTGCCGCCGGGTCCCATCGACAACCCCGGCGAGGAAGCGCTCAGGGGCGCGCTCGCCCCGACGCACGACGGCTGGTACTACTTCATCTCGATGGACGGCAAGACCAGCAAGTTCACCAAGACGCTCGATGAGCACAACAAGCTGGTCGAGGAGTGGAACGCGTCGAGGAACAAGAACTGATGACAGTGACCCGCCGGGCCGCCGTGCTCGGTAAGCCCATCGCCCACTCCCTCTCCCCGGTGCTGCACCGGGCCGCGTACGACGAACTGGGGCTCACCGACTGGTCGTACGACCGCTTCGAGGTCGACGAGGCCGGACTGCCCGCTTTCCTCGACGAGCTGGGGCCGGAGTGGGCGGGGCTGTCGCTGACCATGCCGCTCAAGCGGGCGGTCATCCCGCTGCTGGACGAGATCAGCGACACGGCCGCCTCCGTCGACGCGGTCAACACGGTCGTCCTCGCCGAGGACGGCCGCCGCCTCGGCGACAACACCGACATCCCGGGCATGATCGCCGCCCTGCGCGAGCACGGCATCGAGGAGGTCGGCTCCGCCGCGATCCTCGGCGCCGGCGCCACCGCCTCCTCCGCGCTCGCCGCGCTGTCCCGGGTCTGCACCGGGGAGGTCGTCGCCTACGTCCGCGGCGAGGCCCGCGCCGCCGAGATGCGCCGGTGGGGCGAGCGGCTGGAGGTGGACGTGCGCACGGCGGACTGGGCGGACGCGGCCGAGGCCCTGCGCGCCCCGCTGGTCGTCGCCACCACACCGGCCGGTACGACCGACGCCCTCGCCGCCGCCGTGCCCGAACGCCCCACGACCCTCTTCGACGTGCTCTACGATCCCTGGCCCACCGAGCTGGCGGCCCGCTGGTCCATGTTCGGCGGCGCCGTGGTCAGCGGCCTCGACCTGCTGGTCCACCAGGCCGTCCTCCAGGTCGAGCAGATCACCGGCCGCTCCCCGGCCCCGCTGGAGGCCATGCGCCACGCCGGCGAGAAGGCGCTCGCCGCCCGCTGAGTCGCCACCGTCGCGTCCGCCTGCTGGACCGCCGGCCGGACACCGGGCCCGGACGTGGGAGGATCGGAGGTGGCGTACCGGGGTCGCGCACCCGGTGGCGCCGTCGCCGTACGCGAGGACGTGCGTACGCAGGGCAGTACCGGGCGCGAACACTGAGGAGCACCGTTGAGCAGGCTGCGTTGGCTGACCGCGGGGGAGTCCCACGGTCCGGCACTGGTCGCAACGCTGGAGGGCCTTCCCGCCGGCGTGCCGATCACCACGGAGATGGTGGCGGACCACCTGGCACGGCGGCGGCTCGGTTATGGCCGCGGTGCGCGCATGAAGTTCGAGCGCGACGAGGTCACCTTCCTGGGTGGCGTCCGGCACGGACTCACGCTCGGCTCCCCGGTCGCGATCATGGTGGGCAACACCGAGTGGCCCAAGTGGGAACAGGTCATGGCGGCCGACCCGGTCGACCCCGAGATCCTCGCCGGGCTCGCCCGCAACGCGCCGCTGACCCGGCCCCGGCCCGGCCACGCCGACCTGGCCGGCATGCAGAAGTACGGCTTCGACGAGGCCCGCCCGATCCTGGAGCGTGCCTCCGCCCGCGAGACCGCGGCCCGCGTGGCCCTCGGCGCCGTCGCCCGTTCCTACCTCAAGGAGACGGCCGGCATCGAGATCCTCTCCCACGTCGTGGAGCTGGCCTCCGCCAAGGCCCCCTACGGCGTCTACCCGACCCCGGCCGATGTGGAGAAGCTGGACGCGGACCCGGTGCGCTGCCTGGACGCGGACGCCTCGAAGGCGATGGTCGCGGAGATCGACCAGGCCCACAAGGACGGCGACACGCTCGGCGGTGTGGTGGAGGTGCTGGCCTACGGCGTTCCGGTCGGCCTCGGCTCGCACGTGCACTGGGACCGCCGCCTGGACGCCCGCCTGGCCGCCGCCCTGATGGGCATCCAGGCCATCAAGGGTGTGGAGGTCGGCGACGGCTTCGAGCTGGCCCGGGTGCCGGGCTCGAAGGCGCACGACGAGATCGTGACCACCCCCGAGGGCATCAAGCGGGCCTCCGGCCGCTCCGGCGGCACCGAGGGCGGCCTGACCACCGGTGAGCTGCTGCGCGTCCGCGCGGCGATGAAGCCGATCGCGACCGTCCCGCGGGCCCTGAAGACCGTGGACGTCTCCACCGGCGAGGAGGCCCAGGCCCACCACCAGCGCTCGGACGTCTGCGCGGTGCCGGCCGCCGGGATCGTCGCCGAGGCCATGGTCGCGCTCGTGCTGGCGGACGCGGTCGCCGAGAAGTTCGGCGGCGACTCCGTCCCCGAGACCCGGCGCAACGTCCGGTCCTACCTCGACAACCTGCGGATCCGGTGAGCGCCGTGCCCGCTGTCGTACTCGTCGGCCCGATGGGCGTCGGCAAGACCACCGTCGGCCGGCTGCTGGCCGAGCGGCTCGGGACCGGTTACCGGGACACCGACGAGGACATCGTCGCCGCCGAGGGCCGCACCATCGCCGACATCTTCGTGGACGAGGGCGAGCCCGCCTTCCGCGCGATGGAGAAGCGCGCGGTGCGTACCGCGCTCGCCGAGCACGAGGGCGTCCTCGCGCTCGGCGGCGGCGCCATCCTCGACGCCGACACGCGCGCGTTGCTCGCCGGGCACCAGGTGATCTACCTCTCCATGGACGTCGAGGAGGCCGTCAGGCGCACCGGCCTCAACGTGGCCCGCCCGCTGCTCGCGGTCAATCCGCGCAAGCAGTGGCGCGAGCTGATGGAAGCCCGGCGGCACCTGTACGAGGAAGTCGCCGGCGCCGTCGTACCGACCGACGGCCGCACCCCCGAAGAGGTCACGCAAGCAGCGCTGGACGCACTGGAGTTGAACGAAGCATGAGCGAGGCAGTCACCCGGATCCAGATCGCCGGCACCGCGGGCACCGATCCGTACGAGGTGCTGGTCGGCCGGCAGCTCCTGGGCGAACTGGGCGGGCTGATCGGGCCGAAGGCCAAGCGTGTCGCGGTGATCCACCCGGAGGCCCTGGCGGAGACCGGGGACGCGCTGCGCGCCGATCTGGCCGAGCAGGGCTACGAGGCCGTCGCGATCCAGGTGCCGAACGCGGAGGAGGCCAAGACCGCCGAGGTCGCCGCCTACTGCTGGAAGGCGCTCGGGCAGTCCGGCTTCACCCGCACCGACGTCATCGTCGGTGTAGGCGGCGGCGCGTCCACGGACCTGGCCGGCTTCGTGGCCGCGACCTGGCTGCGCGGGGTGCGCTGGATCGCCGTCCCGACCACGGTGCTCGCCATGGTGGACGCGGCGGTCGGCGGCAAGACCGGCATCAACACCGCCGAGGGCAAGAACCTGGTGGGTGCCTTCCACCCGCCGGCCGGTGTCCTGTGCGACTTGGCCGCGCTGGACTCCCTCCCGGTCAACGACTACGTCTCCGGGCTCGCCGAGGTCATCAAGGCCGGTTTCATCGCCGACCCGGTGATCCTGGACCTCATCGAGTCCGACCCCGAGGCGGCCCGGACCCCGGCGGGTCCGCACACGGCCGAGCTGATCGAGCGGTCGATCCGGGTGAAGGCCGAGGTCGTCTCCTCGGACCTGAAGGAGTCCGGCCTGCGGGAGATCCTCAACTACGGCCACACGCTGGGCCACGCCATCGAGAAGAACGAGCGCTACAAGTGGCGGCACGGCGCCGCCGTCGCCGTCGGCATGCACTTCGCCGCCGAACTGGGCCGCCTGGCGGGCCGGTTGGACGACGCGACGGCGGACCGGCACCGCACGGTCCTGGAATCCGTCGGCCTGCCCCTGCACTACCGCTACGACCAGTGGCCCAAGCTGCTGGAGACGATGAAGGTCGACAAGAAGTCCCGCGGCGACCTGCTGCGTTTCATCGTCCTCGACGGCCTGGCCAAGCCGACCGTCCTGGAGGGCCCCGACCCGGCCGTCCTGCTCGCCGCCTACGGAGAAGTGGGCCAGTAGGTCCCGCACCGCTCCGCACGTCCCCCTGCCCACCGTCCGATGCGCCGGGCGTACCGGGCACTTCGGGTCGCCCCCGGCCGTTTCACCGAACGACGGCCGGGGACGGTACCGTTCGGTAGGGAGCGCGCAGGTCCGAGGGGCCGAGCAGGATCGGGCTGTCGACACCGACTCGGGCGCCCCGGAGGCGAACGAGCCGAAGACGACGAGATGGAGTGGCAACGGATGCAGCACGCAGTGGGGTCGCCGCTGCCGCCGCCCCACCAGCCGGGGCAGGGACCGCACGTCGGCTGGGCGCCGGCCGGACACCACCCGGGAGCCGCCCCGGGCCCGGCCCCCGTCCCGCCGCCGCACTCGGGCGCTTCCCAGGGCCCCGGCCCCGTCCCGCCGCCGCACCCGGGAGTCTCGCAGGGTCCCGCCCCCGTCCCCCCGCCGCACCCGGCGCCGGGCTTCCCGGCCCCGTCCGTCCCCGTGCCGCCGGCACCTCCGCAGCCCCCGGCCGCGCAGCACGCCGCTGCCCAGCCGGCCCCGGATACCACCGGCCATGTGGCGCTGCCACCCGGTGGTCCCGTGGCAGTCCCCGCGGCGCCACCCGCCGCGGCCGCGGTCCCCGACGCGACGGCCACCACCCTGGCGGTCCTGCTGATCGGCCCGGCGGGCGCGGGCAAGACGAGCGTCGCCAAGTACTGGGCGGATCACCGGCGCGTGCCCACGGCCCACATCAGCCTGGACGACGTCCGCGAGTGGGTCCGCTCGGGCTTCGCCGACCCCCAGTCCGGCTGGAACGACCACTCCGAGGCCCAGTACCGCCTCGCCCGCCGCACCTGCGGCTTCGCCGCCCGGAACTTCCTGGCCAACGGCATCTCCTGCATCCTGGACGACGCCGTCTTCCCGGACCGCCCGGTCGTGGGCCTCGGCGGCTGGAAGCGGCACGTGGGCCCCGGCCTGCTCCCGGTCGTCCTGCTCCCTGGCCTGGACATCGTCCTGGAGCGCAACGCCGAACGCACCGGAAACCGCCGCCTCACCGACGAGGAGGTGGCCCGCATCCACGGCCGCATGGCCGGCTGGTACGGCTCGGGCCTGCCGATCATCGACAACTCCCAGCTGGACGTCCCCGGTACGGCGCGGATCCTGGACGAGGTCCTGGCGAGGGCGATCGCGAGCCCACCGAGCTGGTGAGCGGGGGCCGCCGCTCCCGCCCGAGGGGCCGTCGCGACCAGCTCTCGCCCGTACGTCCGCCGGTATACGGCGGCCCCAGCCCTCACCGACCCCACTCGGCCCCCCTCAATCGGCACAAACGGCACAAAACTCCTACGCTCGTCTCATGTCAGAGGTGTACGCGAACCGCCGATCCCGGCTGAGGGAACACTTCAACGCGGCCGGTACTGCGGCAGCGCTCGTCACCCGCCCCGCCAACGTGCGCTACCTCGCCGCCGCCGCCCCGCAGGGCTCCGTCCTGCTCCTCGGCAGAGGAGAGGACCTGCTCGTCTGCGCCGGCCCGCCCGAAGACCGTCCGTACGAAGGCCGGCCGGACGAGAACCTGCGGCTTCACATCCTGTCCGCACCCGACGGCGACCCCGCGGTCGCCGCGGCCGGCCTCGCCGCGGCCCAGGGTGCCGACGCCCTGGCCGTGGAGGAGCACCATCTCACCGTGGCCCGTCACCGGGCCCTCACCTCGGTGTCCGCCGGGCTCCGCCTCGCCGACCTCGGCGCGGCCGTCGAGCAGCTCAGGGTCGTCAAGGACGAGGAGGAGATCTCCTGCCTGCGCATCGGTGCGGAGATCGCCGACCAGGCCCTCGGCGAGCTGCTGGAGTCGATCCTGGTCGGCCGCACCGAACGGCACCTCGCGCTGGAGCTGGAACGGCGCCTGGTCGACCACGGCGCCGACGGACCGGCCTTCCCCACCTCCGTGGCCACCGGACCGCACTCCGGCCGCCGCGGCCACCGCCCCACCGACCGGCGCGTGGAGGAGGGCGACTTCCTCTCCGTCTGCCTCGGCGCCACCTACCGCGGCTACCGCTGCGAGATCGGCCGTACCTTCGTCATCGGCACCTCGCCCGCCGACTGGCAGATCGAGCTGTACGACCTCGTCTTCGCCGCCCAGCGCGCCGGGCGCGAGTCCCTGGCGCCCGGGGCCGCCTACCGTGACGTGGACCGCGCGGCGCGGCAGGTACTGGACTCCGCGGGGTATGCGGAAGCTCTGCCCCCGCTGACCGGACACGGCGTCGGACTCGAAATCGACGAGGACCCGCAGCTGGCCCCCGCGGCCATGGGTAAACTGGACGCTTGCGTGCCGGTCACCGTCGAACCGGGGGTCCACCTCCCGGGCCGGGGCGGCGTCCGGATCGATGACACGCTCGTCGTACGCCCCGAGGCGGACGGCGGACCCGAGCTACTCACCATCACGACCAAGGAGCTGCTCGCGCTCTAAGCGACACCAGGGAAGTTCAGGCACCCGCACTTCCCGGAGCCGCTAATAGGCGCGTGACCCGGGGTCGTACGTCAGTCCAGGAGATTCCGCAACCGTGGCTTCCACGAACGACCTCAAGAACGGCATGGTGCTCAAGCTCGAAGGCGGCCAGCTCTGGTCCGTCGTCGAGTTCCAGCACGTCAAGCCCGGCAAGGGCCCGGCCTTCGTGCGCACCAAGCTCAAGAACGTGCTCTCCGGCAAGGTCGTCGACAAGACCTTCAACGCCGGTGTCAAGGTCGAGACGGCCACTGTCGACAAGCGCGACATGCAGTTCTCGTACATGGACGGCGACTACTTCGTCTTCATGGACATGGAGACCTACGACCAGCTCATGGTCGACCGCAAGGCCGTCGGCGACGCCGCCAACTTCCTCATCGAGGGCTTCACGGCCACCGTCGCCCAGCACGAGGGCGAGGTGCTCTTCGTCGAGCTGCCGGCCGCCGTCGAGCTGACCATCCAGGAGACCGAGCCGGGCGTCCAGGGTGACCGCTCTACCGGTGGCACCAAGCCCGCCACCCTGGAGACCGGCCACCAGATCCAGGTCCCGCTCTTCATCACCACCGGTGAGAAGATCAAGGTCGACACCCGCACGAGCGACTACCTCGGCCGGGTGAACAGCTAACCGTGGCTGCCCGCAACACGGCCCGCAAGCGTGCCTTCCAGATCCTCTTCGAGGGCGACCAGCGCGGAGCCGACGTCCTGACGGTCCTCGCGGACTGGATCCGGCTCTCCCGGTCCGACACCCGGCAGCCGCCGGTCAGCGAGTACACGATGCAGCTTGTCGAGGGCTACGCGCAGCACACCAAGCGCATCGACGAGCTGATCGCGCAGTACGCGGTGGGCTGGACGCTCGACCGGATGCCGGTCGTCGACCGCAACATCCTGCGGCTGGGCGCGTACGAGCTGATCTGGGTCGACGAGACCCCGGACGCCGTCGTCCTGGACGAGATGGTGCAGCTGGCGAAGGAGTTCTCGACCGACGAGTCGCCTTCGTTCGTCAACGGCCTGCTCGGCCGGCTCAAGGAACTGAAGCCTTCCCTGCGCCGGGACGAGGCGTAACCGGTACGTCCGGTGTCGGCAGGGCCCGCGGATACTTTCCGCGGGCCCTCGGCGTCTTTCCGGCCCGCGCCGGAGGGCAGCTCCCCGGACCCTCGGCCGTGCGGCTTCCGAGATCCTGGGCGGCCGTGACGAGGGCGAAGGCGGAGGGCTCGTACAAGTCCCGCCTCCGGGCGCGGGGCGACCCCCGTACCGGGCAGCACGGCCGCGCGTGACCTCCTCCACGGTGCCCAGCCGCGCGGGCGGCCGGAGCAATGCCTCAGGGGCGGAGCCCCATGGCTCCGCCCCTGGTAGAGACGTTTCTGCGCAAGATGTCCGGTGTCTCAGGCCTCTTCGTGCGTGGCCACCGCGCGGCGCGCGTCCGCGTCCAGGACGCCCCAGCTGATCAGCTGCTCGGTGAGGACCGAGGGGGACTGGTCGTAGATGACGGCGAGGGTGCGCAGGTCGTCCTGGCGGATCGACAGCACCTTGCCGTTGTAGTCACCGCGCTGGGACTGGATCGTCGCCGCGTAGCGCTGGAGGGGGCCGGCCTTCTCGGCCGGCACCGTGGCCAGCCGCTCCAGGTCCAGGACCAGCTTCGGCGGCGGCTCGGCGGCACCGCCCGGCGTCGTGCCGGGCAGCAGCTCCTGCACAGGAACGCCATAGAAATCGGCCAGCTCGGCAAGGCGCTGCACGGTCACGGCACGGTCACCGCGCTCGTACGAACCGACGACCACGGCCTTCCAGCGACCCTGGGACTTCTCCTCGACACCGTGGAGGGAAAGGCCCTGCTGGGTGCGGATGGCCCGGAGCTTGGCCCCGAGCTGTTTGGCGTATTCGCTGGACATATAGCTCCCCGGACACTGTGTCGACGCGGCCGGCTGTCTGCCCGCCGCGCGGCTGGTAACTCACTGTGAGGTTACGCAGCGTGACTCTTGTGCGTCAAGCCGAATGGTCCACACCGACTCTTCCGTGGTAGTGACGGCGGATTACGCCAAGGGGGTGATCGGGGGGCTCCTTCCGACCTGCTACCGTGGATGGCGCAAATCCGACGTCCTTTAAGGTCCGTCCCGTGAGGCGGAGAAGGAGGTCCGTTTCGTATGGACACGCACGCACATGCGCCTGCGGCCGATGCCCGGCCCGTACTCGAGGGTCCCGACATCGCACGGGTGCTCACCCGCATCGCCCACGAGATCGTCGAGCGCGCCAAGGGCGCCGACGACGTGGTGCTCCTAGGCATTCCGACCCGGGGCGTCTTCCTCGCCCAGCGGCTCGCCGCCAAGCTGGCGCAGATCACCGACCGCAAGGTCCCCGTCGGCTCTCTCGACATCACCATGTACCGCGACGACCTGCGCATGCACCCGCCGCGTGCGCTGGCCCGCACCGAGATCCCGGGTGACGGCATCGACGGCAAGCTGGTCGTCCTCGTCGACGACGTGCTCTTCTCCGGCCGCACCATCCGCGCCGCCCTCGACGCCCTGAACGACATCGGGCGTCCGCGCGCGGTGCAGCTCGCGGTCCTGGTCGACCGCGGCCACCGCGAACTGCCCATCCGTGCCGACTACGTCGGCAAGAACCTCCCCACGTCGCTGCGGGAGACGGTCAAGGTCCAGCTCGCCGAGGAGGACGGTCGCGACACCGTGCTGCTCGGTGCGAAGCCGGCCGGCCAGTAGCAAGTCAGGCGCACGGCCCGCTCCGGCGTGCCCGCACACGCGCCGGTCTGCCCCGATCCTCCCGAATGAACTGCCTTACGGAGCCTGACAGATGCAGCGTCATCTCATCTCGGCCGCCGACCTCACCCGCGACGACGCCGTCCTGATCCTCGACACCGCCGAGGAGATGGCCCGGGTCGCCGACCGGCCGATCAAGAAACTGCCGACCCTGCGCGGCCGCACGATCGTCAACCTCTTCTTCGAGGACTCCACCCGCACCCGGATCTCCTTCGAGGCCGCCGAGAAGCGGCTGTCCGCGGACGTCATCAACTTCTCCGCCAAGGGGTCGTCGGTCTCCAAGGGCGAGTCCCTCAAGGACACCGCCCAGACGCTGGAGGCGATGGGCGTCGACGCCGTCGTCATCCGGCACGGCGCCTCCGGAGCCCCCTACCGCCTGGCCAACTCCGGCTGGATCGACGCGGCCGTCATCAACGCAGGCGACGGCACCCACCAGCACCCCACCCAGGCCCTGCTGGACGCGTTCACCATGCGCCGCCGGCTGATCGGCCGCGACGCCGGCCTCGGCCAGGACCTGTCCGGCAAGCGGATCACCATCGTCGGCGACGTCCTGCACAGCCGGGTCGCCCGCTCCAACGTCGACCTGCTGCACACCCTTGGCGCCGAGGTCACGCTGGTGGCCCCGCCCACCCTCGTCCCGGTCGGCGTCGGGAACTGGCCGTGCGAGGTGTCGTACGACCTCGACAGCACGCTGCCCAAGTGCGACGCCGTGATGATGCTGCGCGTCCAGCGGGAACGGATGAACGCCGCCTTCTTCCCGACCGAGCGCGAGTACGCGCGGCGCTACGGCCTCGACGGCGACCGCATGGCCAAGCTGCCCGAGCACGCCATCGTGATGCACCCCGGCCCGATGGTCCGCGGCATGGAGATCACCGCCGAGGTCGCCGACTCCGACCGCTGCACCGCCGTCGAGCAGGTCGCCAACGGCGTCTCCATCCGGATGGCCGTCCTGTACCTGCTGCTCGGCGGCAACGAACCCGCCGTCACCCACGCCCGTACCACCGAGGAGAAGTAAGACCCATGAGCAAGATCCTGATCCGTGGTGCGAAGGTGCTCGGCGGCGCGCCGCAGGACGTGCTGATCGACGGCGAGCGGATCGCCGAGGTGGGCACCGGCCTCGGTGCGGAGGGCGCCGAGGTCGTCGAGGCCGCCGGCAAGGTGCTGCTGCCGGGCCTGGTCGACCTGCACACCCACCTGCGCGAGCCCGGCCGCGAGGACTCCGAGACCGTGCTCACCGGTACCCGGGCGGCGGCGAGCGGCGGCTACACCGCCGTGTTCGCCATGGCCAACACCTTCCCCGTCGCCGACACCGCCGGTGTGGTCGAGCAGGTCTACCGGCTCGGCCAGGAGCACGGCTACTGCGACGTCCAGCCCATCGGCGCCGTCACCGTCGGCCTGGAGGGCAAGAACCTCGCCGAGCTGGGTGCCATGCACGAGTCCGCCGCCGGCGTCACCGTCTTCTCCGACGACGGCAAGTGCGTGGACGACGCCGTGATCATGCGCCGCGCGCTGGAGTACGTGAAGGCCTTCGGCGGTGTCGTCGCCCAGCACGCGCAGGAGCCGCGGCTCACCGAGGGCGCCCAGATGAACGAGGGCGTCGTCTCCGCCGAGCTGGGCCTGGGCGGGTGGCCGGCCGTCGCCGAGGAGTCGATCATCGCCCGGGACGTGCTGCTCGCCGAGCACGTCGGTTCCCGGGTCCACATCTGCCACCTGTCGACCGCGGGCAGCGTCGAGATCGTCCGCTGGGCCAAGTCCCGCGGCATCCAGGTCACCGCCGAGGTCACCCCCCACCACCTGCTCCTCACCGACGAGCTGGTGCGCACCTACAACCCCGTCTACAAGGTCAACCCGCCGCTGCGCACCGAGCGCGATGTGCTGGCCCTGCGCGAGGCGCTCGCCGACGGCACGATCGACATCGTCGCCACCGACCACGCCCCGCACCCGCACGAGGACAAGGACTGCGAGTGGGCCGCGGCCGCCATGGGCATGGTCGGGCTGGAGACCGCGCTGTCGGTGGTCCAGGAGACCATGGTCGACACGGGCCTGCTGGACTGGGCCGGCGTCGCCGACCGCATGTCCGTCAAGCCCGCGCGCATCGGACAGGCCACCGGACACGGACGTCCCGTCTCGGCTGGTGAGCCCGCCAACCTCACCCTCGTCGACACGGAATACCGTGGCCAGGTGGACCCCGCGGGCTTCGCCTCGCGCAGCCGCAACACCCCCTACCAAGGGCGTGAGCTGCCGGGCCGTGTGACGCACACGTGGCTGCGGGGCAAGGCCACGCTCGTCGACGGGAAGCTCACGTGACACCTGTAATCCTGCTGGCCGAGGCCAAGAAGTCGGCCGAGGTCACCGACTGGGGGGCCCGCATCGGCTGGCTCGTCGGCCTCGCCCTCTTCGTCGCGCTCGTCTACTGGCTGATGCGCGAGGGCTGGAAGTGGCGCGGCACGCTGCAGAGCGACCTGCCCGCGCCGCCCAGCGCGCCCGAGGAGACCGGCCCGGCGAGACTGAGCATGAGCGGCCGCTACCACGGCTCCACCACCGCCGGGCAGTGGCTGGACCGCATCGTGGCCCACGGCCTGGGCACCCGCAGCCGGGTCGAGCTGACCCTGACGGACCAAGGCCTGGAGGTGGAACGCCCCGGCGCCACCGACTTCTTCGTCCCCACTGCCGCACTGCGCGAGGCCCGGCTCGACAAGGGCATCGCCGGCAAGGTCCTCACCGAGGGCGGGCTGCTGGTGGTGACCTGGGCGCTCGGCGACAAGCTGATCGACTCAGGCTTCCGCTCCGACCACGCGGCCGAGCACACCGAGTGGGTCGACACCCTGAACCAGATGATCAACGACACGGAAGGCGCACGATGACGACCTCCACCAGGGGAGCTGCCAGGGTTCCCGCCGTACTCGTCCTGGAGGACGGCCGCATCTTCCGCGGCCGCGCCTACGGGGCCGTGGGGGAGACCTTCGGCGAGGCCGTGTTCTCCACCGGCATGACCGGCTACCAGGAGACCCTCACCGACCCGTCGTACGACCGCCAGATCGTCGTCGCGACCGCCCCGCAGATCGGCAACACCGGCTGGAACGACGAGGACGACGAGTCGGGGCGCATCTGGGTCTCCGGCTACGTCGTGCGCGACCCCGCGCGCGTGCCGTCCAACTGGCGCTCGAAGCGCTCCCTGGACGACGAGCTGCAGCGGCAGGGCGTCGTCGGCATCTCCGGGATCGACACCCGCGCCCTCACCCGCCACCTGCGTGAACGCGGCTCGATGCGGGCCGGCATCTTCTCCGGCGAGGCCGTCGCTGCCGACTCCGCACTGCTCGAGCGCGTGCAGGCCCAGCCGCACATGAAGGGCGCGAGCCTCTACGAGGAGGTGGCGACGAAGGAGGCGTACGTCGTCCCGGCGGTCGGCGAGAAGCGCTTCACCGTCGCCGCCATCGACCTCGGCATCAAGGGCATGACCCCGCACCGCATGGCCGAGCGCGGCATCGAGGTGCACGTCCTGCCCGCCACCGCCACCGCCGACGAGGTCTACGCCGTCGACCCGGACGGAGTCTTCTTCTCCAACGGCCCCGGCGACCCGGCGACCGCCGACGGCCCGGTCGCGCTGATGTCGGCCGTCCTGGAGCGCAGGACCCCCCTGTTCGGCATCTGCTTCGGCAACCAGATCCTCGGCCGCGCCCTCGGCTTCGGCACCTACAAGCTGAAGTACGGCCACCGCGGCATCAACCAGCCGGTCCAGGACCGTACGACCGGCAAGGTCGAGGTCACCGCGCACAACCACGGCTTCGCCGTGGACGCGCCGCTCGACAAGGTGAGCGACACCAAGTTCGGCCGCGCCGAGGTCTCGCACGTCTGCCTGAACGACAACGTCGTGGAGGGGCTGCAGCTGCTCGACCAGCCGGCCTTCTCCGTCCAGTACCACCCCGAAGCGGCAGCGGGCCCGCACGACGCCGCCTACCTGTTCGACCGCTTCGTTTCCCTGATGGAGGGCCAGCGTGCCTAAGCGCACCGATATCCAGTCCGTCCTGGTCATCGGCTCCGGCCCGATCGTCATCGGCCAGGCCGCCGAGTTCGACTACTCCGGCACCCAGGCGTGCCGCGTCCTGAAGGCCGAAGGCCTGCGGGTCGTCCTGGTCAACTCCAACCCGGCGACGATCATGACCGACCCGGAGATCGCCGACGCCACCTACGTCGAGCCGATCACCCCCGAGTTCGTCGAGAAGATCATCGCCAAGGAGCGCCCCGACGCCCTGCTGCCCACCCTGGGCGGCCAGACGGCCCTGAACACCGCCATCTCGCTGCACGAGAACGGCGTCCTGGAGAAGTACGGCGTCGAGCTGATCGGCGCCAAGCCCGAGGCGATCCACAAGGGCGAGGACCGCGACCAGTTCAAGGCCGTCGTGGAGGCCGTCAAGGCCAAGATCGGCCACGGCGAGTCCGCCCGCTCGGTGATCTGCCACACCATGGACGACGTCCTCAAGGGCGTCGAGACGCTCGGCGGCTACCCGGTCGTCGTCCGCCCGTCCTTCACCATGGGCGGCGCCGGCTCCGGCTTCGCGCACGACGAGGAGGAGCTGCGCCGCATCGCCGGCCAGGGCCTCACGCTCTCCCCGACCACCGAGGTGCTCCTGGAGGAGTCCATCCTCGGCTGGAAGGAGTACGAGCTGGAGCTGATGCGCGACAAGCACGACAACGTGGTGGTCGTCTGCTCCATCGAGAACTTCGACCCGATGGGCGTGCACACCGGCGACTCGATCACCGTCGCCCCGGCGATGACGCTCACCGACCGCGAGTACCAGATCCTGCGCGACATCGGCATCGCCGTGATCCGCGAGGTCGGCGTCGACACCGGCGGCTGCAACATCCAGTTCGCGGTGAACCCCGAGGACGGCCGGGTGATCGTCATCGAGATGAACCCGCGTGTGTCGCGCTCGTCGGCCCTCGCATCCAAGGCGACCGGCTTCCCGATCGCCAAGATCGCCGCCAAGCTCGCCGTCGGGTACACCCTGGACGAGATCCCGAACGACATCACCCAGGAGACCCCGGCCTCCTTCGAGCCGACCCTCGACTACGTGGTCGTCAAGGCCCCGCGGTTCGCCTTCGAGAAGTTCCCGCAGGCCGACTCCACCCTCACCACCACCATGAAGTCGGTCGGCGAGGCCATGGCCATCGGCCGCAACTTCCCGGAGGCCTTCCAGAAGGCGCTGCGCTCGCTGGAGAAGAAGGGCAGCCAGTTCACCTTCGTCGGCGAGCCGGGCGACAAGGACGCCCTGCTGCGCGAGGCCGTGCGGCCCACCGACGGCCGGATCAACACGGTCATGCAGGCCATCCGCGCCGGCGCCACGCCCGAGGAGGTCTTCGAGTTCACGAAGATCGACCCGTGGTTCGTGGACCAGCTGTTCCTGATCAAGGAGATCGCGGACGAGCTGGCCGAGGCGCCCGAGCTGACCGCCGACCTGCTCGCCGACGCCAAGCGGCACGGCTTCTCCGACCAGCAGATCGGTGAGATCCGCGGCCTGCGCGAGGACGTCGTCCGCGAGGTCCGGCACGCCCTCGGCATCCGCCCGGTCTACAAGACGGTCGACACCTGCGCCGCCGAGTTCGCCGCGAGGACGCCGTACTTCTACTCCTCGTACGACGAGGAGACCGAGGTGGCCCCCCGCGAGAAGCCCGCGGTGATCATCCTGGGCTCCGGCCCCAACCGCATCGGCCAGGGCATCGAGTTCGACTACTCCTGCGTCCACGCCTCCTTCGCGCTGTCCGACGCCGGGTACGAGACCGTGATGGTCAACTGCAACCCGGAGACCGTCTCCACGGACTACGACACCTCCGACCGCCTGTACTTCGAGCCGCTGACGCTCGAGGACGTGCTGGAGATCGTCCACGCCGAGTCCCTCGCCGGTCCGATCGCCGGTGTGGTCGTCCAGCTGGGCGGCCAGACCCCGCTCGGCCTGTCGCAGGCCCTGAAGGACAACGGCGTGCCGGTCGTCGGCACCTCCCCCGAGGCGATCCACGCCGCCGAGGACCGCGGTGCCTTCGGCCGCGTCCTCGCGGAGGCGGGCCTGCCGGCCCCGAAGCACGGCACGGCCACCACCTTCGAGGAGGCCAAGGCCATCGCCGACGAGATCGGCTACCCGGTCCTCGTCCGGCCGTCGTACGTGCTCGGCGGGCGCGGCATGGAGATCGTCTACGACGAGACCCGCCTCGCCTCCTACATCGCCGAGTCGACCGAGATCAGCCCCTCCCGGCCGGTCCTGGTCGACCGCTTCCTGGACGACGCCATCGAGATCGACGTCGACGCGCTCTACGACGGCGAGGAGCTGTACCTCGGCGGCGTCATGGAGCACATCGAGGAGGCCGGCATCCACTCCGGCGACTCGGCGTGCGCCCTGCCCCCGATCACCCTCGGCGGCTTCGACATCAAGCGCCTGCGCGCCTCCACCGAGGCCATCGCCAAGGGCGTCGGCGTGCGCGGCCTGATCAACATCCAGTTCGCGATGGCGGGCGACATCCTCTACGTCCTGGAGGCCAACCCGCGCGCCTCCCGTACGGTGCCCTTCACCTCGAAGGCGACCGCGGTGCCGCTCGCGAAGGCCGCCGCCCGCATCTCGCTGGGCGCGACCGTCGCCGAGCTGCGCGCCGAGGGCCTGCTGCCGAAGAACGGCGACGGCGGCGAGCTGCCGCTGGACGCGCCGATCTCCGTCAAGGAGGCCGTCATGCCGTGGTCCCGCTTCCGCGACATCCAGGGCCGCGGCGTCGACACCGTCCTCGGCCCGGAGATGCGCTCCACGGGCGAGGTCATGGGCATCGACTCGGTCTTCGGCACGGCCTACGCCAAGTCGCAGGCGGGTGCCTACGGCCCGCTGCCCACCAAGGGCCGCGCGTTCATCTCGGTCGCCAACCGCGACAAGCGCTCGATGATCTTCCCGGCCCGTGAGCTGGTCGCCCACGGCTTCGAACTGCTCGCCACCTCCGGCACCGCCGAGGTCCTCAAGCGCAACGGCATCAACGCCACCGTGGTGCGCAAGCAGTCCGAGGGCACCGGCCCGAACGGCGAGCGGACCATCGTCCAGCTCATCCACGACGGCGAGGTCGACCTCATCGTCAACACCCCGTACGGCACCGGTGGCCGCCTCGACGGCTACGACATCCGCACGGCGGCCGTGGCGCGGTCCGTGCCCTGCCTGACGACCGTCCAGGCGCTCGCCGCGGCCGTCCAGGGCATCGACGCCCTCAACCACGGTGACGTGGGCGTCCGCTCGCTCCAGGAACACGCGGAACACCTGACCGCGGCCCGCGACTAGCAGCCCTGAGGGGGACACCGGAAACGGTGTCCCCCTCTTCATGAGGACCCCTGAGGCCTCATGAAGACCCCTGAGGACTTACGAGATGTACAAGCTCTTCTTCCGTCTGGTTTTCACCCGGATGGACCCGGAACAGGCCCACCACCTGGCCTTCCGCTGGATCCGCCTCGCCGCTCGCGTCCCGGTGCTGCGCACGTTCGTCGCGGCCGCGCTCGCCCCCCGCTACAAGGAACTGCGCACCGAGGCCTTCGGGCTGCGCATGCACGGCCCCTTCGGGCTCGCCGCCGGCTTCGACAAGAACGCCGTGGCCATCGACGGGATGTCGATGCTGGGCTTCGACCACGTCGAGATCGGCACCGTGACGGGGGAGCCGCAGCCCGGCAACCCCAGGAAGCGGCTGTTCCGGCTCGTCGCGGACCGGGCGCTGATCAACCGCATGGGCTTCAACAACGACGGCTCGCTGGCCGTGGCGGCCCGTCTCGCGACCCGTGAGCCGGTCTTCAGGACCGTCGTGGGCGTCAACATCGGCAAGACCAAGGCCGTACCGGAGGCGGAGGCCGTCGGCGACTACGTGAAGTCGGCCGAAAGGCTCGCCCCGTACGCCGACTACCTGGTCGTGAACGTCTCCTCGCCGAACACGCCCGGCCTGCGCAACCTGCAGGCCACCGAGGCGCTGCGCCCGCTGCTGAGCGCCGTGCGCGAGGCCGCGGACCGCACGGTCCCGGGCCGGCGCGTCCCGCTCCTGGTGAAGATCGCCCCCGACCTCGCCGACGAGGACATCGACGCCGTCGCCGACCTGGCCGTGGAGCTGGGCCTGGACGGCATCATCGCCACCAACACCACCATCGCGCGCGAGGGCCTCGGTCTCCGGTCCGCCCCCTCGCTCGTGAAGGAGACCGGCGGCCTGTCCGGCGCCCCCCTCAAGGAGCGGTCCCTGGCGGTCCTGCGCCGCCTGTACGCGCGCGTGGGCGACCGGATCACCCTGGTGGGCGTCGGCGGCGTCGAAACCGCCGAGGACGCCTGGACGCGGATCCTGGCCGGTGCCACGCTGGTGCAGGGGTACAGCGCTTTCGTCTACGAGGGCCCGTTCTGGTCCCGCGCGATCCACAAGGGCCTCGCCGCGCGCCTGCGCACCAGCCCGTACGCCACCCTCGCCGACGCGGTCGGCGCCGATGTGAGGAAGACCGCATGAGTGTTCTCGAACCCTTCGGCGCCCGGCTGCGCCGGGCCATGGACGAGCGCGGCCCGCTGTGCGTCGGCATCGACCCGCACGCCTCCCTGCTCGCCGAGTGGGGCCTGAACGACGACGTCACCGGTCTGGAGCGGTTCAGCCGCACGGTCGTCGAGGCGGTGGCCGACAGGGTCGCCGTCATGAAGCCGCAGAGCGCCTTCTTCGAGCGGTTCGGCTCGCGCGGCATCGCCGTCCTGGAGAAGACGGTCCAGGAGGCGCGCGCGGCCGGCACCCTCGTCGTCATGGACGCCAAGCGCGGCGACATCGGCTCCACCATGGCCGGATACGCCGAGGCCTACCTGCACAAGGACGCCCCGCTGTTCTCCGACGCCCTCACCGTCTCGCCCTACCTCGGCTACGGCTCGCTCAGCCCGGCCGTCGTGCAGGCCCGGGAGAGCGGTGCCGGGCTGTTCGTGCTGGCCCTGACCTCGAACCCCGAGGGCCCCGAGGTCCAGCACGCGGTTCGCACCGACGGCCGCGGGGTGGGCGCGACCATGCTGGCGCACCTGGCCGCCGAGAACGCCGGGGAGGAGCCGCTGGGCTCCTTCGGGGCGGTCGTCGGCGCCACGGTCGGCGACCTGTCGACGTACGACCTCGACATCAACGGCCCGCTCCTCGCGCCCGGTGTCGGCGCGCAGGGGGCGACCGCGGCCGACCTCCCCAAGGTCTTCGGCTCGGCGGTGCGCAACGTCGTGCCGAACGTCAGCCGGGGTGTGCTGCGTCACGGTCCCGGCATCGGGACGCTGCGCACCGCCACCGAGCGCTTCGCGGAGGAGATCCGGACCGCCGTCGGCGGTGCCTGAGTCCTCCGACGAGTGCCCGGCCGGGCGACGCCGGGGCGGCTTGAGTGTGAATACATCCTCAAATCGAGGGCAGTATGTCTGAAATGTCCGGCCTGGCGGAGGCTGACCAGGACTTTTCCGCTGTTCTCGCTGACTCTGGCGGACTTGCCCGCTAGTCTCCGAGCAGAGTGAACGGGCGAAGCGTGTTGCTCGTAGCTCCCCAGGTGTGGGGCGACTAGGTTCCTCACCGGTCCGTATCCGACAGTTCGACATCCGAGGTGACGTAGGCGTGGCTCTTCCGCCCCTTACCCCTGAACAGCGCGCAGCCGCGCTCGAAAAGGCCGCCGCGGCTCGCCGGGAGCGGGCCGAGGTCAAGAATCGACTCAAGCACTCCGGCGCCTCCCTGCACGAGGTCATCAAGCAGGGCCAGGAGAACGACGTCATCGGCAAGATGAAGGTCTCCGCACTGCTCGAGTCCCTGCCGGGCGTGGGCAAGGTCCGCGCCAAGCAGATCATGGAGCGTCTGGGCATCTCCGAAAGCCGCCGCGTGCGGGGCCTCGGTTCCAACCAGATCGCGTCCCTGGAGCGTGAGTTCGGCAGCACCGGCTCCTGAGTCCGGCCCCCGCCGGACCGGGAGTCCCGGGTACTCCGGGATTGCTGGAATAATCGCTGCATGAGTGAACGTCCGCGGCTGACCGTGCTCTCCGGCCCCTCGGGGGTCGGCAAGAGCACGGTCGTCGCCCATATGCGCAAGGAACACCCCGAGGTCTGGCTCTCGGTGTCGGCGACCACCCGCAAGCCGCGACCCGGCGAGCAGCACGGAGTCCACTACTTCTTCGTCACCGACGAGGAGATGGACAAGCTGATCGCCAACGGCGAGCTGCTGGAGTGGGCCGAGTTCGCCGGCAACCGCTACGGCACGCCCCGCGCGGCCGTGCAGGAGCGGCTGGAGAACGGCGAGCCCGTCCTGCTGGAGATCGACCTCCAGGGGGCCCGGCAGGTCCGCGAGTCCATGTCCGACGCCCAGCTGGTGTTCCTGGCTCCGCCCTCCTGGGAGGAGCTGGTGCGCAGGCTCACCGGGCGGGGCACCGAGCCGCCCGAGGTCATCGAGCGCCGCCTGGAGGCGGCGAGGACCGAGCTGGCGGCCGAGCCGGAGTTCGACGAGACCTTGGTCAACACCTCCGTCGAGGACGTGGCCCGCGAGCTGCTAGCCTTGATGGACGTTGTGTGATCCTGACCGCCGCATGCGCGCCGGTCACACCGACTGAATCTTTCCCACCCATCGGAAGGTAGAGCGTGTCCTCTTCCATCACCGCGCCCGAGGGCATCATCAACCCGCCGATCGACGAGCTTCTCGAGGCCACCGACTCGAAGTACAGCCTCGTGATCTACGCGGCCAAGCGTGCCCGTCAGATCAACGCGTACTACTCGCAGCTCGGCGAGGGCCTCCTCGAGTACGTCGGTCCGCTCGTCGACACCCACGTGCACGAGAAGCCGCTCTCGATCGCCCTGCGCGAGATCAACGCCGGTCTGCTGACCTCCGAGGCCATCGAGGGCCCGGCGCAGTAGTACTTTCAGATCGCAGTTGCTTTATCCACAGGCCCGGCAGTCACGCTGCCGGGCCTGTGGTGTGTGATGGTCTCGTACGTAGCCTCGTACGTAGCCTCACGTGGTGCCGAGCCGGGGAGAGATGGCGAGAGATGGCGGACAAGCCGAGGGTTGTTCTGGGGGTCAGCGGCGGGATCGCCGCGTACAAGGCCTGTGAGCTGCTGAGAAGGTTCACGGAGTCGGGCCACGACGTGCGGGTGGTGCCCACCGCCTCCGCGCTGCACTTCGTCGGCGCCGCCACCTGGTCCGCCCTGTCCGGCAACCCCGTCTCCACCGAGGTCTGGGACGACGTCCACGAGGTCCCGCACGTCCGCATCGGCCAGCACGCCGACCTGGTCGTCGTGGCCCCGGCGACGACCGACATGCTCGCCAAGGCCGCGCACGGCCTCGCCGACGACCTGCTGACCAACACGCTCCTCACCGCCCGCTGCCCGGTCGTCTTCGCGCCCGCCATGCACACCGAGATGTGGGAGCACCCCGCCACCCAGGAGAACGTGGCCACGCTGCGCCGCCGCGGCGCCGTCGTCATCGAGCCCGCCGTCGGCCGCCTCACCGGTGTCGACACCGGCAAGGGCCGGCTGCCCGACCCGGTGGAGATCTTCGAGGTCTGCCGCCGGGTGCTGGCCCGAGGTGTCGCGGAGCCCGACCTCCAGGGACGCCATGTCGTCGTCTCCGCGGGCGGCACGCGTGAGCCCCTCGATCCGGTCCGCTTCCTCGGCAACCGCTCCTCCGGCAAGCAGGGCTACGCCCTGGCCCGCACCGCCGCGGCCCGCGGCGCCCGGGTGACCCTGATCGCGGCCAACACCGGCCTGCCCGACCCGGCCGGCGTCGACGTCGTGCGCGTCGGCACGGCCGTCCAGCTGCGCGAGGCGGTCCTGAAGGCGGCGGCGGACGCCGACGCCGTGGTCATGGCCGCCGCCGTCGCCGACTTCCGCCCGGCCGCCTACGCGGCCGGGAAGATCAAGAAGAAGGACGGCCAGGACCCCGACCCGATCGTCCTGGTACGTAATCCGGACATCCTCGCGGAGATCTCGGCCGACCGCGCCCGCCCCGGCCAGGTGATCGTCGGCTTCGCCGCCGAGACCGACGACGTCCTCGCCAACGGCCGCACCAAGCTCGCCCGCAAGGGCTGCGACCTGCTCGTCGTCAATGAGGTGGGGGAGCGCAAGACGTTCGGCTCCGAGGAGAACGAGGCGGTCGTGCTGGGTGCCGACGGCAGCGAGACCCCCGTTCCGCAGGGACCCAAGGAAGCCCTCGCGGACACTGTCTGGGACCTCGTGGCCCCCCGGCTGGGCTGACCCGTTCGGCCGTCCGGGGGCAACCCCGTTCGGCCGTTCGGGCCGATTTGTTTCAGCCGTTCGACGTCTCTTTCCCACCGGACAATGTCGCGTGGACGCCCTGGCCAAGGCCGCTCGGCATTGTGCAGAATGCCCGTGCCGCAGGTCACAGCGCTCCCGAGAGGCGAGACGGTGGCCCATCGGCAGAGTGCGACCGATAAACTGTTGACGGCCGACGCCGGGCGCAGCCCTCGCGTCGTCCGCAAATGATCAGCCAGCAGCCGCTGCAACCACAGGGAGCGTTGTGTCCCGTCGCCTGTTCACCTCGGAGTCCGTGACCGAGGGTCACCCCGACAAGATCGCTGACCAGATCAGCGACACCATTCTCGACGCGCTTCTGCGCGAGGACCCGACCTCCCGCGTCGCCGTCGAGACGCTGATCACCACCGGCCTGGTGCACGTGGCCGGCGAGGTGACGACGAAGGCGTACGCGGACATCGCGACCCTCGTCCGCAACAAGATCCTCGAGATCGGCTACGACTCCTCCAAGAAGGGCTTCGACGGCGCCTCCTGCGGAGTGTCGGTGTCCATCGGCGCGCAGTCCCCGGACATCGCGCAGGGTGTCGACGCGGCGTACGAGGCCCGGGTCGAGGGCGACGAGGACGAGCTGGACCGGCAGGGCGCGGGCGACCAGGGCCTGATGTTCGGGTACGCGTCCGACGAGACGCCGACCCTCATGCCGCTGCCGATCTTCCTGGCGCACCGGCTGTCCAAGCGCCTCTCGGAGGTCCGCAAGAACGGCACCATCCCCTACCTGCGCCCGGACGGCAAGACGCAGGTCACCATCGAGTACGACGGCGACAAGGCCGTCCGCCTCGACACGGTGGTCGTCTCCTCCCAGCACGCCTCCGACATCGACCTGGAGTCGCTGCTGGCCCCCGACATCCGCGAGTTCGTCGTCGAGCCGGAGCTGAAGGCGCTCCTGGACGAGGGCATCAAGCTGGACACCGAGGGCTACCGGCTGCTGGTCAACCCGACCGGCCGCTTCGAGATCGGCGGCCCGATGGGCGACGCCGGCCTCACCGGCCGCAAGATCATCATCGACACCTACGGCGGCTTCGCCCGCCACGGCGGCGGCGCCTTCTCGGGCAAGGACCCGTCCAAGGTCGACCGCTCGGCCGCCTACGCCATGCGCTGGGTCGCCAAGAACGTCGTGGCGGCCGGTCTGGCCTCGCGCTGCGAGGTCCAGGTCGCCTACGCCATCGGCAAGGCCGAGCCGGTCGGCCTGTTCGTGGAGACCTTCGGCACGGCCAAGATCGACACCGAGAAGATCGAGAAGGCGATCGACGAGGTCTTCGACCTCCGCCCGGCCGCGATCATCCGCGACCTCGACCTGCTCCGCCCGATCTACGCCCAGACGGCGGCGTACGGCCACTTCGGCCGCGAGCTGCCCGACTTCACCTGGGAGCGCACCGACCGCGTGGACGCCCTGCGCACGGCCGTGGGCCTGTAACCCCCGTCCTGCTTCTCGCCGAGGCCCGGCCTCCCTTCGGGGGCCGGGCCTCGGCGTGTCCGCGGGCCGCCTCGTCGTGTCCGCCGGGCAGCCGACCGCCGCCAGGTGGGTGCGGTGGCGAGCACCACCCTCGACGAGTCTTCGAAGACGGTCCGGGACAGGTGCTGCCTGGTGATGCCCGCCGACGCCCCGTCCGGGTCGTCGCCGTCGCTGCCCTTCCCGGAGGGACGGGCAGCGAGACCGGCGCGGAAGACCGGGGGAACGGCTGCGTCGGGTCCGGTCATGGCCGCAGACGTAGGGGCGGTGCCCGCCGGCAGGCGCTGTTGTCAGCGCCGTTTGGTAAGAATGCAAGCGTGAGCAGCGGGAACGGAGTGGGGGACGGCGGGGGCGAAGGCGCGCCGCCGGAGCAGCTCGCGCTCATTCGGGAGAGCGTGCGCCAGGCGAAGGCGCCGCGTGCCAAGCCGCGGACCTGGCGGGGGGCCGCGCTCGCCAAGGAACTGCCCGTGGCGCGGGTCCTGGTCGACAAGGGTGTGCTGCACCTCGACCGGTACTTCGACTATGCGGTGCCCGAGGAGCTGGACGAGCAGGCGCAGCCCGGAGTGCGGGTACGGGTGCGGTTCGGGGCGGGGCGTGGCCGCGTGCGCGAGGGGCGCCGGGAGGGCGGCGGGCTCATCGACGGCTTCCTCGTCGAGCGGCGGGCCGAGACCGACTACTCCGGACCGCTGGCCGCACTCGCCCAGGTCGTCTCGCCGGAGCCGGTGCTGAGCGAGGAACTGCTCGGGCTCGCGCGGGCCGTCGCCGACCGGTACGCCGGGAGCCTCGCCGACGTCCTCCAGCTGGCCGTCCCCCCGCGCAGCGCGCGGGCCGAGCAGCGGCCGTCGCCCGCCCCTCTGCCGCCTCCGCAGGCCCCGGACGCCGGGTCCTGGACGCGGTACGAGCACGGGGGTGCCTTCCTGGAGGCGCTCGCCTCCGGGGGAGCCCCCCGTGCCGTGTGGAACGCGCTGCCCGGCCCGCTGTGGAGCGAGGAACTCGCCCGGGCCGTCGCCGCCACCCTCGCCTCGGGACGCGGCGCCCTCGTCGTCGTACCCGACGGGCGGGCCGCCGCGCGGGTCGACGCCGCGCTCACCGCGCTGCTCGGTGCCGACCGGCACGTGCTGCTCACCGCCGACGCCGGGCCCGAGAAGCGGTACGCGCAGTGGCTCGCGGTGCGGCGGGGCTCGGTACGGGCGGTCGTCGGGACGCGTGCGGCCATGTTCGCTCCCGTACCGGACCTGGGGCTCGTCGCCATCTGGGACGACGGCGACGACAGTCACAGCGAGCAGCACGCCCCGCAGCCGCACGCGCGGGACGTCCTGCTGCTGCGCGCCGCGCTGGACAAGTGCGCCTTCCTGGTGGGCGCCTTCGGCTGCACCGTGGAAGCCGCCCAACTCGTCGAGAGCGGCTGGGCCCGGCCGCTGGTCGCCGGGCGGGAGCAGGTGCGGCGGGCCGCACCCCTGGTGCGGACCGTGGGGGACAACGACCTCGCGCGCGACGAGGCCGCCCGCGCCGCCCGGCTGCCCACGCTGGCCTGGCAGGCGGCCCGCGAGGGTCTGCGGCACGGTCCGGTACTGGTCCAGGTGCCCCGACGCGGTTACGCGCCCCGCATGGCCTGCGCCCAGTGCCGCGCCCCCGCGCGCTGCCGGCACTGTTCGGGGCCGCTCGAAGGGCAGGACGGGGGCATCCTGCGGTGCGGGTGGTGCGGGCGTGAGGAGAGCGCCTGGCACTGCCCGGAGTGCGGCGGTTTCCGGCTCCGCGCCCAGGTCGTGGGCGCGCGGCGGACCGCTGAGGAACTGGGCCGGGCCTTTCCCGCCGTACCGGTGCGCACCTCGGGGCGGGAACACGTGCTGGACACCGTGCCGGGCACGCCCGCGCTGGTCGTCAGCACCCCGGGTGCCGAACCGGTCGCCGAGGGCGGTTACGCGGCGGCGCTGCTGCTGGACGGCTGGGCCATGCTCGTACGGCCCGACCTGCGGGCCGGTGAGGACGCGCTGCGCCGGTGGATCGCGGCGGGAGCACTCGTACGGCCCCAGGAGCAGGGCGGGACCGTCGTCGTGGTGGCCGAGCCGACTCTGCGGCCCGTGCAGGCACTCGTGCGGTGGGACCCCGTCGGGCACGCGGTGCGAGAGCTGGCCGAGCGGGCCGAGCTGGGCTTTCCGCCGGTGTCGCGGATGGCGGCCGTGTCCGGCACGCCCTCGGCCGTCGCCGACTTCCTGGCGGCGGTCGAACTGCCACCGGACGCCGAGGTGTTGGGGCCGGTACCGGTTCCGTCCACGGTGCCCGGCCGGCCCCGCAGGCCCGGTGCGCCACCGCCGGGCGAGCACTGGGAGCGGGCGCTCGTACGCGTACCGCCGGGCAGCGGGGCCGCGCTGGCCTCCGCCCTGAAGACCGCGCAGGCCGCTCGCATGGCGCGGGGGAGCGAGGAGCCGGTGCGGGTACGGATCGATCCACCGGACATCGGCTGACGCGGTCTTGCCGCCGGCCGGCGCACAGAGGTCATGGCTGCGTTGTTGCCGGCGCTCGTCCTGCTGCTGCGGGGGCGTTCGCGGTGACGGGCGCGTCGTGCGGGCGGGGTTCGCGGTGACCGGTGACCAGCGGGTCGGCAGGTGCAGCGCGGGGGCGGACGTCCGCGGTGGCGGGCGCGGGGCCGTGGTGGCGTTCCGCCGCCGGCACGAGGTGGGCCCGCCGTCGGCGTGACCAGGCGCGTGTTCCGCGGCGTGACCGGGCGCGGCTGCCCGGTCGTGGGCCGGGACGCTCCCCCCTCCCGGAGGGCTTCCGGGGGCTTCCGGGAGGGCAGGGGCGGGTCGTCAGCCGTTGCGTGGAGCCGGGAAGGCCGTCGGCCGGGCGTCGTCGCGCAGGGCCGGGCTGCCCGCGGTCGGCTGGGTGGGCATGGAACGGGCGGCGGGGACCGTCGGCACCGTGGGCAGGCCGGTGTTCACATTGATCGTGCGGCTGCCGGACGGCTCGGTCGTCCGCTCCGACTCGGCGGCCGCCTGGGCCGCGGCACGGCGGGCGCCGTAACGGCGGTGCACCGCCTGCTTGGTGACCCCGAGCGCCGAGCCCACCGCGTCCCACGAGAAGCCGAGTGAACGGTCGAAGTCCACGGCGGCCGTGACCAGGGTTTCGACACTGTCCCGGAGTTCCTGGGCCAGGCGCACCGTCGGGGCGGGGGCGCGTCCGTAGACGACGAAGCCCGTGGACGGGCCGGAGCGGCGCGGGCGGTAGACGTTGCCCAACTGGGCGGTGAGCGTGCGCAGCGCGTCCACCTGCCGGCGGACCCGCTCGATGTCCCGCACCAGCAAGTGCAGGCTGGCCCGGGCCTGGGCGTCGTGGGTTGCGTGGTCGGCCATGAACAAGCCTCTCGAACCGGCGTTGAAAGGAATTGGGCCGCGAAGGCGGCCCGATGTGGTCAACTCTTTCTTGACCAACGCGCTTACGCTCCGCTGGTCACGGGCTGGGGGCGTACGGGCATATGCGTACGCCGCCCCCCGGCTCGCGCGCCGCCCGCCTGTGGGCCGAGACGCGTGAACGCGCAGGGGTGTTCGCCGTCTGCGGCTTTCCGAGCGTGGTCATAGACTGGTGCGCCGCCCGTCCAACCCCCGCCCGAGAGGCCCGATCCCGCCCATGAAGCTCGTCTTCGCCGGTACCCCCGAGGTCGCCGTTCCCGCCCTGGACGCTCTGCTCGCCTCCGGGCGGCACGAGGTGGCCGCCGTCGTCACGCGGCCCGACGCGCCGGCCGGGCGCGGGCGCAGGCTGGTCGCGTCGCCCGTGGCCGAGCGGGCGGAGGAGGCCGGGATCGAGGTGCTGAAGCCGGTCAGGCCGCGGGACCCCGAGTTCCTGGAGCGGCTGACGGAGATCGCGCCCGACTGCTGCCCCGTCGTCGCCTACGGCGCTCTGCTGCCCAGGGTGGCCCTGGACATCCCCGCCCACGGCTGGGTCAACCTGCACTTCTCGCTGCTGCCCGCCTGGCGCGGGGCCGCACCCGTGCAGCACGCCGTCATGGCGGGCGACGAGATCACCGGTGCCTCCACCTTCCTCATCGAGGAGGGCCTCGACTCCGGGCCGGTCTACGGGACCGTGACCGAGGAGATCCGGCCCACCGACACCAGCGGCGACCTGCTCACCCGGCTCGCCTTCGCGGGTGCCGGGCTGCTCGCCGCGACCATGGACGGCATCGAGGACGGCACCCTGAAGGCGGTGCCGCAGCCGTCCGACGGCATCACCCTAGCGCCGAAGATCACCGTCGAGGACGCCCAGGTGCACTGGTCGGCGCCCGCGCTGCGGGTCGACCGGGTCGTACGCGGCTGCACCCCGGCGCCCGGCGCCTGGACCGTGTTCCGCGGGGAGCGGCTCAAGCTGATCCAGGTCAGGCCCGTGCCCGAGCGGACCGACCTCGCGCCGGGACAGCTCGCGGTGGGCAAGAACAGCGTGCACGTGGGCACCGGCTCGTACGCCGTCGAGCTGCTCTGGGTACAGGCCCAGGGCAAGAAGCCGATGCGCGCGGCCGACTGGGCACGCGGCGTCCGCATCGCGGAGAGCGAGACGCTCGGCGGCTGAGGCCGTGGGGGCTCCGTGGCCGACGACGGCCGGGCCATGGAAGCCGGGCAGGCGGGTGCGCCAGCGCCGCCATGTCACGCAGGTCCGACGGCTCGGCCGGTCGCGCCGGACGACGAGCCCCGGGCGGCCGGGGCCGTGCGCCGCCGACGTAGGCTGGGGGGCGCACCCCCCTCTTCACATCCGGAGCACCTTTTTCGTGAGCGAGCAGTCCCGGCGGCCCCGCAGGCCCGCCAAGCCCTACCGCCGTCCCCAGAAGGACCCCGTCCGCATCCTGGCCTTCGAGGCGCTGCGCGCGGTCGACGAGCGGGACGCGTACGCCAACCTCGTGCTGCCGCCGCTGCTCAGGAAGGCGCGCGACAAGGGCGACTTCGACGCCCGGGACGCCGCCCTCGCCACCGAGCTGGTGTACGGCACGCTGCGCCGGCAGGGCACGTACGACGCCGTCATCGCCGCATGTGTGGACCGGCCGTTGCGCGAGGTCGACCCGCCGGTGCTCGATGTGCTGAGCCTGGGTGCGCACCAGCTGCTCGGGACGCGGATCCCGACGCACGCCGCCGTGTCCTCCTCCGTCGAACTGGCGCGGGTGGTGCTCGGGGACGGGCGGGCCAAGTTCGTCAACGCCGTGCTCAGGAAGGTGGCGCAGGACGATCTCGACGGGTGGGTCGAGAAGGTCGCCCCGCCCTATGACGACGACCCCGAGGACCACCTCGCCGTCGTGCACTCGCACCCCCGCTGGGTCGTCTCCGCGCTCTGGGACTCCCTCGGCGGCGGGCGCGCCGGTATCGAGGACCTGCTGGAGGCCGACAACGAGCGGCCCGAGGTGACGCTCGTCGCGCGGCCGGGACGGGCCACCGCCGAGGAACTGCTGCGCGAGGAGTCCGCCGTGCCGGGGCGCTGGTCGCCGTACGCCGTGCGGCTCGCCGAGGGCGGGGAGCCGGGCGCGGTCGAGGCCGTGCGGGACGGGCGCGCCGGAGTGCAGGACGAGGGCAGCCAGCTGGTCGCGCTCGCGCTGGCGAACGCCCCGATCGACGGGCCGGACGAGAAGTGGCTCGACGGGTGCGCCGGGCCCGGTGGCAAGGCCGCGCTGCTGGCCGCCCTCGCCGCCGAGCGCGGGGCCGCGCTGCTCGCCTCGGAGAAGCAGCCGCACCGGGCCGGCCTGGTGGCCAGGGCGCTGGCCGGGAACCCCGGGCCGTACCAGGTCATCGCCGCCGACGGGACCCGGCCGCCGTGGCGGCCCGGCACCTTCGACCGCGTGCTGATGGACGTGCCCTGCACCGGGCTCGGCGCGCTGCGCCGGCGCCCCGAGGCCCGCTGGCGGCGGCGCCCCGAGGATCTGGACAACTTCGCGCCGCTCCAGCGTTCCCTGCTGCGCACCGCGCTCGACTCCGTGCGGGTGGGCGGGGTCGTCGGCTACGCCACCTGCTCGCCGCATCTCGCCGAGACCCGGGCGGTCGTCACCGACGTGCTCAAGCAGCAGCCCGACGCCGAGCTGATCGACGCCCGCCCGCTGCTGCCCGGCGTCCCCGCGCTCGGCGATGGCCCGGACGTGCAGCTGTGGCCGCATCTGCACGGCACCGACGCGATGTACCTGGCGCTGATCCGCCGGACCGGCTGAGGTACGCGATCCGTCCGCCGGGCCGGGGACACCGGACGCTCGCTGTCCCCGGGCGACCGCGCTGAGTGTCACACGGTCCTGTGAGGGGCCTTGCCTGTGGACCAGTGGGAACATCAGTGCCCCGAACATGGCAGGCTTGGGTCATGGCCGTGCAGATCAACCCCAGCATCCTGTCCGCCGACTTCGCCCGCCTCGCGGAGGAGGCCAAGGCGGTCCAGGGCGCCGACTGGCTCCATGTCGACGTCATGGACAACCACTTCGTCCCCAACCTGACGCTCGGCGTGCCGGTGGTGGAGTCCCTGGCCCGTGCGACGGACACCCCGCTGGACTGCCACCTGATGATCGAGGACCCCGACCGCTGGGCTCCCCAGTACGTCGAGGCGGGGGCCTCCTCCGTCACCTTCCACGTGGAGGCCGCCGCCGCCCCCGTGCGGCTCGCCCGGGAGATCCGCGCCAAGGGCGCCCGCGCCTCGATGGCGCTCAAGCCGGCGACGCCGATCGAGCCGTTCGAGGACCTGTTGCCGGAACTCGACATGCTGTTGATCATGACGGTCGAGCCCGGCTTCGGCGGCCAGGCGTTCCTCGACATCATGCTGCCGAAGATCCGCCGCACCCGAGAGCTGATCGACAAGCACGGTCTCCAGCTCTGGCTGCAGGTCGACGGCGGTGTCTCGGCCTCGACGATCGAGCGGTGCGCGGACGCGGGAGCGGACGTGTTCGTGGCCGGCTCGGCCGTGTACGGGGCGAAGGACCCGGCCGAGGCGGTCCGTGCACTGCGCAGCCAGGCGGAGACGGCCACCGCCAAGGCGTCGTGGGCTTGCGACCACTGAGCCACAGCTAGATGAACGGTTAAGTGAACGGCGCCCATCAGGGCGGATCAGTTGCGCCGAATCTGCAAGGATGAACGGCGAATCCAGAGTGTGAACAGCAGTGAGGAGATCGCCGTGTCGGGTATGTCGGCGGGCCGGTCAGCCATGCGGATGGGACCCGCTGAGCTGGTGCAGGCGGCGGCCATGGCCCGCCGCTTCTACCTCGAGGGCAAGTCCAAGATCCAGATCGCGGAGGAGTTCGGCGTCAGCCGCTTCAAGGTGGCCCGGGTCCTGGAGACCGCCCTCGAACGGGATCTCGTACGCATCGAGATCCGCGTGCCGGCCGAGCTGGACGCCGAGCGCTCCGACGCGCTCCGCGCCCGCTACGGCCTGAGGCACGCCGTCGTGGTCGAGTCCCCGGCCGACGCCGAGGAGACCCCCGACCCCGAGAACCTCGGCGAGGTCGCCGCCGACCTGCTCGGCGAACTCGTCGACGAGGGGGACGTGCTCGGGCTGGCCTGGGGCCGGTCCACCATCCACATGGCGGCTGCGCTCGACCGGCTGCCGCCGTGCACGGTGGTGCAGCTGACGGGCGTGTACGACGCCGGGACCGCCGAGCGCGGCTCGGTGGAGGCCGTGCGCCGCGCCGCCCAGGTGTCGGGCGGCGACGCCCACCCCATCTACGCGCCGATGCTGCTGCCCGACGCGGCCACCGCGGCGGCGCTGCGCCATCAGACCGGGATCGCCCGGGCCTTCGAGTACTTCGACAAGGTCACGGTCGCCTGCGTCTCCATCGGCTCCTGGGAGCCGGGCATCTCGACCGTGCACGACATGCTCAGCGACGAGGAGCGCGCGCACTACGCCTCGCTCGGTGTCGCCGCCGAGATGTCCGCGCACCTCTTCGACGCCGAGGGGCGCCGGATCGGGCGCGACCTGGGGGAGCGGTGCATCACGGTCAAGACCGACCAGCTGCGCCGTATCCCGGAGGTCGTGGCGATCGCCGGCGGACAGCGCAAGGCGGCCGCGATCGACGCGGTGCTGCGCTCCGGGCTGGTCACCAGCCTGGTGACCGACACCTCCGCCGCGGACTACCTGATGACGGCGGGGCCGACGCCGAAGCCCGCGCTCAGCCGCGCGGACCCGGACGGCGCCTGAGCCGGTCCCCGCGGCGGGTGGTGGCGTCGTCGTGACGGGACGGCCGTGGCAGCATCGTCCGCATGCTGCTGCGGTCCGTCCCCCGTGCGCTCGCGGGACTGCTGGTCTGCCTCTCCGTCCTGCTGACGGGATGCTCGCCCCCCGCCGGCACCGCCACCGGCTCGAGCGCGTCCACTCCGGCGTGGGCGAAGGGCATGGGCACCGTCGAGGAGTCCCGGCTCCCCGCCGAGGCCCGCAGGACGCTCGCCCTCGTCGACCGGGGCGGTCCCTACCCGTATGCCAGGGACGGGGCCGTCTTCGGCAACTTCGAGGGACATCTGCCGGGGCACCGGCGCGGCTACTACCACGAGTACACCGTCAGGACGCCCGGCTCCCGCGACCGCGGGGCCCGGCGCATCGTCACCGGGCAGGGCGGGGAGACCTACTACACCGATGATCACTACGAGTCGTTCCGGGCGGTGCTGAGATGAGCGAAGAACTGGCGGGCCGCCTCCTGGTCGCGCTGGACCTCGACGGCGTCGGGGACAAGGCCGGCCTGATGGACCGCGTGGCCCGGGCCCTCGCGCTGCCCGACTGGTTCGGCCGCAACTGGGACGCGCTGGCCGATTCGCTCTCCGACCACACCGTCTGGCCCGAGGGCGCCGTGGAGCGGGGGCTGCTGATCGTCGTGCGCGGCTGGCAGGCGTACGCCGAGGAGCGCCCGCAGGAGTGGCGGACCGCGCAGGAGGTGTTCACCGAGGCGGTGAAGCGTACTGACTCCCTGGCCGTCGTCCTGGCCCTTGGAGGATCCTCCTAGGTGATCGGCGTGCACCCTGGATGTTCTGTCAGGGCATGACACGGGCCGTGACATGGGAGAATGAAGTACGTGCTCTTTCCCCCTGGCACACCTGTCAGGGGGTCGCCTCTGATCGACTGGGATGTGCAGCACGTGCGTTTCCTCAACGACATCCAGCCCGCGTACGACCTGACGTACGACGACGTGTTCATGGTGCCGAGCCGCTCCGCGGTGGGCTCGCGTCAGGGCGTGGACCTCAGCTCGCCGGACGGCACGGGCACCACCATCCCGCTCGTCGTCGCCAACATGACCGCCGTCGCCGGCCGCCGCATGGCCGAGACGGTGGCCCGCCGCGGCGGCCTGGTGGTCATCCCGCAGGACATCCCGATCGACGTGGTCACCGATGTCGTCTCCTGGGTGAAGAGCCGCCATCTGGTGCTGGACACCCCGATCGTGCTCGCCCCGCACCAGACCGTCGCCGACGCCCTGGCGCTGCTGCCCAAGCGGGCGCACAACGCCGGTGTGGTCGTGGACGACAGCCACCGGCCCGTCGGCGTCGTCACCGACGCGGACCTGACCGGCGTCGACCGCTTCACCCAGCTCGAAGTGGTCATGTCCAAGGACCTGCTCCTGCTGGACGCGGACATCGACCCGCGCGAGGCCTTCAACACCCTCGACGCGCACAACCGCCGCTACGCCCCGGCCGTCGACAAGGACGGCAAGTTGGCCGGCATCCTCACCCGCAAGGGCGCCCTGCGCGCCACGCTGTACACCCCGGCCGTGGACGCGAACGGCAAGCTGCGGATCGCCGCGGCCGTCGGCATCAACGGCGACGTCGCGGGCAAGGCCAAGCTGCTGCTCGACGCGGGCGTGGACACGCTCGTCATCGACACCGCGCACGGCCACCAGGAGTCGATGATCAGCGCCATCAAGGTGGTGCGTGCCCTCGACCCCCGGGTGCCGATCGTCGCGGGCAACATCGTCTCCGCCGAGGGCGTCAAGGACCTGATCGACGCCGGCGCGGACATCATCAAGGTCGGTGTGGGCCCCGGCGCGATGTGCACCACCCGCATGATGACCGGCGTGGGCCGGCCGCAGTTCTCCGCGGTCCTGGAGTGCGCCGCCGAGGCGAAGAAGTACGGCAAGCACGTGTGGGCCGACGGCGGGGTCCGCCACCCGCGCGACGTCGCCATGGCCCTCGCGGCCGGCGCGTCCAACGTGATGGTCGGCTCCTGGTTCGCGGGCACGTACGAGTCGCCGGGTGACCTCCACCTCGATGCCGACGGCCGTGCGTACAAGGAGTCGTTCGGCATGGCCTCCGCCCGTGCCGTGGCCAACCGGACGTCGGAGGAGTCGGCGTACGACCGCGCCCGCAAGGCGCTGTTCCAGGAGGGCATCTCCACCTCGCGCATGTTCCTCGACCCGGCCCGCCCGGGCGTCGAGGACCTGATCGACTCGATCATCGCGGGCGTCCGCTCCTCCTGCACCTACGCCGGTGCCGGCTCCCTGGAGGAGTTCGCCGAGAAGGCGATCGTCGGCATCCAGAGCGCGGCCGGCTACGCCGAGGGCAAGCCGCTGCACGCCAGCTGGGTCTGAGCCGACTCCCGTTCCCACGGCCCCCGTCCTCCCGTCATCCGGGACGAACGGGGGTCGTCGGCATGTCCGGGGCCCGGTGTCGCGGCAAGGGCGCGGAGCGATCCCGGAGTGCGTCGAGACCCGCGCCCTCCTGAGGAAGGCCCTGGGGCGCCCGGCCTGTGGCCTGTGAGGCAGCGTGCAACGGTCGACAGTCCGTGCGCAACGATTTGGCATTCCGGTGCGAGGAACGCAATGATCATGCGGGCATGCGCAAGGTTGCTGCATTACGCCCGTGAAGCCGTCCCCCGTAGGGTGCTGCGCTGTACGTGGTGCGGCGGGGACTCCGCTCGGCGGGTTCCTGCCCTGGGCGGAGCGCCGCCGGTCCCCACCCTCAATGACCGGCAGCGATAAGGAGCCAGCACGTGCTCGACCAAGGCGCACCCCCGCAGAACCAGAGAACGGCCGCCCCCGCGTCCCCGGGCGTCGCCGCGCGCCTCATGCGTCGCAAGCCTGTAGAACGCCTGGTCGCAGAGGGCGGCCAGGGTGAGGGTGGGCAGCTGCGCCGCTCCCTCGGGCTGTGGCAGCTGACCATGATCAGCATCGGTGCCACCCTGGGTACCGGCATCTTCGTCGTGCTCGGCGAGGCCGTCCCGAAGGCGGGACCGGCCGTCACCCTCTCCTTCGTGATCGCCGGTCTCACCGCACTGTTCTCGGCCCTTTCCTACGCCGAGCTGGCCGGCACCATCCCGGTCTCCGGCTCCTCCTACTCGTACGCATACGCAACGATGGGCGAGCTGATCGCCTGGGTCTGCGGCTGGTGTCTGCTGCTGGAGTACGGCGTCTCGGTGGCCGCCGTGGCCGTCGGCTGGGGCGAGTACCTCAACGAACTGCTGGACGGCACCCTCGGCGTGACCATCCCCGACGCCTTCGCCAACCCGCCCGGCGTCGACGGCGGCGTCTTCAACCTGCCCGCCCTGATCGTCGTGCTCCTGGCGATGGTGTTCCTGCTCGGCGGCGCCAAGGAGTCGGCGCGCGCCAACACCGTCATGGTGTGCGTGAAGATCGCCGCGCTGGTGCTGTTCTGCGCCATCGGCTTCATGGGCTTCAAGTCCGGCAACTACTCCCACTTCATGCCGCTCGGCATGGCGGGCGTCAGCGCGGCCGGCGCCACCCTGTTCTTCTCGTACATCGGCTTCGACGCCGCCTCCACCGCCGGTGAGGAGGCCAAGAACGCCCAGCGCGACCTGCCCCGCGCGATCATGCTGTCCCTGGTCATCGTGACCGCCCTGTACGTGCTGGTCGCGGCCGTCGCGGTCGGCGCCAAGCCGTGGCGGACGTTCGAGGACTCCGAGGCAGCCCTCGCCCAGATCATGACGGACGTCACCGGACAGAGCTTCTGGGGAACCCTGCTGGCCTTCTGCGCGGTCATCGCCATCGCCAGCGTCGTGCTGACCGTGCTCTACGGCCAGACCCGCATCCTCTTCGCGATGTCCCGCGACGGCCTGGTGCCCAAGGTCTTCTCCAAGGTCCACCCGAAGAGCGGCGCACCGCGCGCCAACACGATCATCGTGTCCCTGTTCTGCGGTGTCCTCGCCGCCGCGATCCCGCTGGGCCAGCTGGCGGATGCCACCAGCATCGGCACGCTGTTCGCCTTCGCGCTGGTCAACGTGGCCGTCGTGGTGCTGCGCCGGAGCCGCCCGAACATGGAGCGCACGTTCCGCGTCCCGCTGTCGCCGGTGCTGCCCGCGCTGGGCTTCGCCTTCTGCGTGTGGATGATGGGCAGCCTGTCCGCCGTCACCTGGATCGTGTTCGGTGTCTGGATGGCCGTCGGGCTCGTGTTCTACTTCGTATACGGCTACCGCCGTTCCCGGCTCGCGACCGACGGGGACCTCGCGGTGGCGGCAGAGAAGTGACCGGACCGAAGAAGTGAACCACCCCCTGTGCTGAACGATCTCGACGAACGCATCGTGCACGCCCTCGCCGAGGACGCCCGCCGCTCCTACGCCGACATCGGGCAACTGGTCGGCCTGTCCGCGCCCGCGGTGAAGCGGCGCGTGGACCGGCTGCGCGCCACCGGAGCCATCACCGGATTCACCGTACGGGTGGACCCGGCGGCGCTCGGCTGGGAGACCGAGGGGTACATCGAGATCCACTGCCGGCGCAACACCTCGCCGGAGACCATCCAGCGAGGGCTGGAGCGCTACCAGGAGGTCGTGGCCGCGTCGACCGTCACCGGTGACGCGGACGCGATCGCCCAGGTCTTCGCCTCCGACATGCGCCACTTCGAGCGCGTGCTGGAACGCATCGCCGGCGAGCCGTTCGTGGAACGCACCAAGTCGGTGCTGGTCCTGTCACCGCTGCTGCGCCGGTTCTCGTCCGGGGCGCCGGGGTAGGCGTTCACCTCGCCGCCCGGGCGATCGCCCGCAGCAGGCGGCGCATGCCGGCGGCGTGCCCGCGGGTGCCGATCGCGGCAGCAGGTACGGCCTTCCGCCCCAGCCGGGAAAACGGCCCGGGTCCGCGCGCTCACACGCGTGCGGCCCGGGCCGTCCGCTTCGAGCCGGAAGGCCCGGGCGTTACGTCGGGAAGCGGAGACGGCCGCCGAGGACCGGGCGCCGTCGCGGATCCCCATGGTCACCCGGAAGTCCGCGATTCCCGGCTGCGGCAGGCGATCCGCCCGATCCTGGACCGCTCCTTCGGCTGCGGAACCCGTCGTGCCCGCCTGGTGGATCGCGCCGACCGCAGCGCCTCCGGTCGTCGGCCCCCCCGTCTGCACCCGCGCGGACGGGCGCCCCTCCGGGGACGCGCAACGAATCGCCGTTCGACACCCGCCGCACGCAACGATCCGCGCACCGGCGCGCAACGGCTCCTTCTTGTCCGGCCGAGCGCGCCGACCGTACCGTCTTTCTGACCCCCGAAAAACCCGTTCCGGTGAGGATCACGCATGCGTACCGCCCTGCTCCAGAGCTCCGGCCGCCCCGGCTCCGTCGCCGAGAACCTCGAGGTCCTCGACGAGGCCGCGGGCCGTGCCGCCGCCGCGGGCGCCATGCTGCTGGCCGCTCCGGAGATGTTCCTGACCGGGTACGCGATCGGCGACGACATCGCCCGCCTCGCCGAGACCGCCGACGGCGACTCCGCCGACGCGATCGCCGAGACCGCCACCCGGCACGGACTCGCCATCGCCTACGGCTACCCGGAGCGCGACGGCGAGACCGTCTACAACTCCGCCCAGCTGATCTCCGCCGACGGCACCCGGCTCGCGAACTACCGCAAGACCCACCTCTTCGGCTGCTTCGAACGCGACCACTTCACGCCGGGCGAGCAGCCGGTCGTCCAGGCCGAGCTGAACGGTCTGACCGTGGGCCTGATGATCTGCTACGACGTCGAGTTCCCGGAGAACGTCCGCGCCCACGCCCTGGCCGGCACCGACCTCCTCGTCGTCCCGACCGCGCAGATGCACCCCTTCCAGTTCGTCGCCGAGTCGATGATCCCGGTGCGCGCCTTCGAGAACCAGATGTACGTCGCCTACGTCAACCGGGCCGGACAGGAAGGCGAGTTCGAGTTCGTCGGCCTCTCCGTCCTGGCCGGCCCCGACGGCGTCGCCCGCACCCGCGCCGGGCGCGCCGAGCAGCTGGTGATCGCCGACGCCGACCCCGCCTTCCTGGCCGCCGCCCGCGAGGCCAACCCGTACCTGAAGGACCGCCGCCCCGGTCTGTACGGGTCCCTCGTCTGAGCCGCCGGCCCAGCCTCCCCCCAGTTTCACCACGCAAGGAGTCCGTACCCCATGACGTCCACGGTGCCCAACGCCGTCGAGCACACCGACGAGCAGCAGCCGCCGATCACCATGTTCGGCCCGGACTTCCCCTACGCCTACGACGACTTCCTCGCCCACCCCGCGGGCCTCGGCCAGATCCCCGCGACCGAGCACGGCACCGAGGTCGCGGTCATCGGCGGCGGTCTGTCCGGCATCGTGGCCGCCTACGAGCTGATGAAGATGGGCCTCAAGCCCGTCGTCTACGAGGCCGACCAGATCGGCGGCCGGCTGCGCACGGTCGGCTTCGAGGGCTGCGACGCGTCGCTGACCGCCGAGATGGGCGCGATGCGCTTCCCGCCGTCCTCCACCGCCCTCCAGCACTACATCGACCTGGTGGGTCTGGAGACCCGGCCCTTCCCCAACCCGCTGGCCGAGGCGACGCCCTCGACCGTCGTCGACCTCAAGGGCGAGTCGCACTACGCCGAGACCATCGACGACCTGCCCCAGGTGTACCGGGACGTCGCCGACGCCTGGAACAAGTGCCTGGAGGAGGGCGCCGACTTCTCGGACATGAACCGCGCCATGCGCGAGCGGGACGTGCCGCGCATCCGCGAGATCTGGGCGAAGCTGGTCGAGAAGCTCGACAACCAGACCTTCTACGGCTTCCTCTGCGACTCCGAGGCGTTCAAGTCCTTCCGGCACCGTGAGATCTTCGGCCAGGTCGGCTTCGGCACCGGCGGCTGGGACACCGACTTCCCTAACTCCATCCTGGAGATCCTGCGCGTCGTCTACACCGAGGCCGACGACCACCACCGCGGCATCGTCGGCGGCTCCCAGCAGCTGCCGCTGCGCCTGTGGGAACGCGAGCCGGAGAAGATCGTCCACTGGCCGTACGGCACCTCGCTGAAGTCCCTGCACGTGGACGGCGAGCCGCGCCCGGCCGTGACCCGGCTGCACCGCACCGCGGGCAACCAGATCACCGTGACGGACGCGAACGGCGACATCCGCACCTACGAGGCGGCCATCTTCACCGCCCAGTCCTGGATGCTGCTGTCCAAGATCGCCTGCGACGACTCGCTCTTCCCGATCGACCACTGGACGGCGATCGAGCGCACCCACTACATGGAGTCGAGCAAGCTCTTCGTCCCGGTCGACCGGCCGTTCTGGCTGGACAAGGCCGTCGACGACAGGGGAAATCCGACGGGCCGGGACGTCATGTCGATGACACTCACCGACCGCATGACCCGCGGCACCTACCTGCTGGACGACGGTCCGGACAAGCCCGCCGTGATCTGCCTGTCCTACACCTGGTGCGACGACAGCCTGAAGTGGCTGCCGCTGTCCGCGAACGAGCGGATGGAGGTCATGCTGAAATCGCTCGGCGAGATCTACCCGAAGGTCGACATCCGCAAGCACATCATCGGCAACCCGGTGACCGTCTCCTGGGAGAACGAGCCCTACTTCATGGGCGCGTTCAAGGCCAACCTGCCGGGCCACTACCGCTACCAGCGGCGCCTGTTCACACACTTCATGCAGGACCGGCTGCCCGAGGACAAGCGGGGCATCTTCCTCGCCGGCGACGACATCTCCTGGACGGCCGGCTGGGCCGAGGGTGCCGTCCAGACCGCGCTGAACGCGGTCTGGGGCGTCATGCACCACTTCGGCGGCGAGACCGACGCGGCGAACCCGGGCCCGGGTGACGTCTACGACGAGATCGCGCCGGTGGAGCTTCCCGAGGACTGACCGGGAGCCGATGACCAGGGCGCGGGCGCCCGGACTCAGACTCCGGCCGCCCGCGCCTTCTCGAACACCTCGGCGGCGATGTCCTTCAGTTCCTCCGCGTCCCGCGCGATGCTCTGCAGGTCGACCATGATCTCCTCGAAGCCGATCCGCGCGTGCGCGACCAGGTCCTCGACGGTCTCGTCCACGCGCGCCTGGACGAGCCGCCGGCCGACGCCCTCGTCCCCCCTGGGCAGGCGGAAGCTGTTCACCCGCAGGACCGTCCGGATCGGCTCCGTGCGCCCCCGCTCGTGTGCCAGCTCCCGCAGCCGGCGCCACTGGGCGGCGATCAGCTCCGGTTTCCCGATGTTCACCGGCAGCCAGCCGTCGGCGTGGTCCACGAGCCGCCGCCAGGCCCGCTTGTTGCCCGCGGCGAGCAGGATCGGGATCGGCCGGGCCGGCTTGGGCCCGACGACCGCGGAGGCGATCCTGGTGACCGAACCGTCGTGGACGACCGGATCCGGACCCCAGACCTTGCGGCACACCTCGATGACCTCGTCCAGCACCGCGCCGCGCTCCTCGAAGGGCCGGACGCCCGAGGCCGCGTACTCGTCCAGGGACCAGCCCGTGCCGAAGCCCGCGATCACCCGGCCGCCGCTCGCCGCGTCCAGCGACGCGAGGGCCTTGGCGAGCTGGAACGGCACGTGCAGCGGCGCCACCAGGACGCTGGAGCCCAGCCGGACCCGCTCGGTGGCCGCCGCGGCCAGCGTGAGCGTGACCAACGGGTCCGCCGTGTTGCGGTACTCGTCGGGCCAGGCCATGCCCTCGATGCCGTAAAGGCCCTGCGTGGCCGGGTCCGGGAACAGGGCCCGCTCGAAGACCCACACGCTCTCGTAGCCGATCCGCTCGGCCGCGCGTGCCACGTCGGGCACGTCCCTGCCGAGGGCGTACTGCCGCATCTGGGGAAGACCGAGACCGAGCCGGGTCGTCATACCGCTGCTCCTCTGCAATCGGATGCGCGGCACCGACGTGCCGTGATCACCGGCACGTTCCGCGGGCCGCGCGGGACGCTGAGATCAGGCCGTGTCAGCAGGCCAGGGGGGTCAGCAGCATCCGGCCGGCGAAGCCCACCGCCGCGTCCAGCCGCTCGGTGAACTCCTCGGCGACGTCCTCGAACCGGCGCAGCGTCCACAGGGCCCGGGCCGCCGCCCAGGTCGCGTCCCGGGCCCGCTCCAGGCTCCAGGAGCCCAGCAGATGGGTGAGCGGGTCGGCGATCTGGAGCAGGTCGGGGCCCGGCATCAGTTCCTCGCGGATGCGCTCCTCCAGCGTGACGAGGAGGTCGCCCACGCGGTCGAACTCGTCCTCCAGCTCGGCCGGATCGCAGCCGAGCGTACGACAGGTGTCCACCACGGCGAGCGCCAGATCGTGTCCGATGTGCGCGTTGATGCCCGCCAGCGCGAACTGCAGCGGCCGTACGCCGGGATGGCGGCGCAGCTGGAACAGCGGCCGCCAGCAGGCGGGCGGACGGCGGTCCGCGGCCGCCGCGTCGACCGCCGCCAGATACCGCTCGGCGAACCGCACGTCCAGCGTGATCGCCGCCCGTCGGTCGGTGAACTCGCCGCTGTCCAGGCGCCGGTCGACCTCCTCGGTGACGGCGAGGTAGACGCGGTTGAACACGGCGACCCCGTCCCGCTCGGGCAGGACCGCGTCGAGCGCCCGCATCCGGGAGACGACCGCGTCGACGGGAGTGGTGAAGTGTTCCGACCGCGCCATGGGGGAAGGGTCCCAGCCCTGGGCCGACCGGCGTGCCGACCGGCCCGGTGCTTCGCCGGAACGGGGGAACGCGCGGCGGTCGCGAGGGGGACTGGCGCGGTGGCGGGGAGAAGACACCGTGTCAGGCCTACGTGCCGGGCGCCCGGCGAGCGGCGGGCCGCGCACAGGCGTGCCGTACGACGCCCGGTGGAGGGGGGAGACATCGTGTCAGGCTCACGTGCCCGGCGCCTGGCCGAGCGGCGGGCCGCGCACAGGCGTGCCGTACGGCGCGCGGTGATGGTCGTGGCGGCCTCGGCCGTGACCGGGATCGGCACCGTCACCGGAGTGCTCTCGGCGCTCGGCGACGGCCACGGCTCCGACCGGGCCCGGCCCGAGGCGAGGCATCGTCCGGCCCCGGCGAGCCCGCCCGCCGTACCACCGCCGGCCACGAGCGAACGGGGCACGAGTGCGCCGGTCACGGCGAAGCCGACGCCGACCCCCGGGCCGGTGACCAGGACCCCCGCCGCGGCCCGCAGCGAGAGGGAACAGCGGCTCGGCGCGATGTCCCCGCTCCTGTACCGCCACCCCGATTCCCGGGCCCAGGACTGGGTCCGGGCCCACCCCGACGATCCGCGCGCCGCCGTCATCGCGTCCCGGATCGCCGAACAGCCGGCCGCGGTGTGGTTCACCGACCCCGGCACGGACACCGTCGCGGCCCGGGTGCGCGCGGTCACCGCGGGAGCGGCGGCGCGGGGCCGGGTCCCGGTGCTCGTGCCGTACGCGATCCCGGACCGCGACTGCGGCGGCGCCTCCCAGGGAGGCGCCGCCGATCTCGCCGCCTACGACGCCTGGATCGACGCCTTCGCCGAGGGGCTGGGCTCGGGCGAGGTGATCGTGATCCTGGAACCGGACTCCATCGCGCAGTCGGACTGCCTGACGGAGGCCGACCGCGCCGCCCGGTTCGCCTCGCTCGCCCGCGCCGGCCGGGTCATGAAGACCGCGAACCCGCAGGCGCGGGTCTACTACGACGCCGGCCACTCCGGCTGGCACCCGCCCGACCGGCAGGCGGCACTGCTGAGACAGGCCGGCGCCGCCTCCTTCGACGGCATCTTCAGCAACGTCTCCAACTTCCGCGCCACGGCCGACGAGATCGCCTACGACCGTCAGGTCCTCGACGCCCTCGGCGGCCCGGCGGACCTCGGCGCGGTGATCGACACCAGCCGCAACGGCAACGGTGCCCCACCGGACGGCCGGTGGTGCGACCCGCCCGGCCGGAAGATCGGCCGGGCGCCGAACCTGACCACCGGCGAGGCGCGGATCGACGCCTACCTGTGGGTCAAGCTGCCCGGGGCGTCCGACGGCTGCAAGGGCCCGGCCGGGACCTTCGACTCCTCGTACGCCTACGAGTTGGCGCGCGGAGCCTCGGGGTCGTAGCTGGACGTGCCCTCGTCCAGCAGCGGCCCCTGCTTCTTCAGATGGGCCGGGGCGAAGGCGCGCAGCGCGTGGTACCCGGTGATGACGACCAGGGTGCCGAGGGCGATGCCGCTGAGCGAGAAGGTGTCGGTGAACTTCATGGTGACGTTGCCGACGCCGATGATGATGCCCGCGGCGGCCGGCACCAGGTTCAGCGGGTTGCGCAGGTCCACCTCGGCGTGGAGCCAGATCTGGGCGCCGAGCAGGCCGATCATGCCGTAGAGGATCACGGTGATGCCGCCGAGGACGCCGCCCGGGATCGCGGCCACGACCGCGCCGAACTTCGGGCAGAGGCCGAAGAGCAGGGCGAAGCCGGCGGCGGCCCAGTAGGCGGCGGTGGAGTAGACGCGGGTCGCGGCCATCACGCCGATGTTCTCGGAGTAGGTGGTGTTCGGCGGGCCGCCCACGGCGGTGGACAGCACGGAGCCGATGCCGTCGGCCGCGATCGCCGTGCCGAGCTTGTCGTCCAGCGGGTCGCCGGTCATCTCGCCGACCGCCTTGACGTGCCCCGCGTTCTCCGCGACCAGCGCGATGACGACGGGCAGCGCGACCAGGATCGCCGACCACTGGAAGGACGGCCCGTGGAAGGAGGGCAGGCCGATCCAGTCGGCCTTGGACACGCCGGAGAGATCGAGGCGCCAGTGGTCGGTGACCTTGCCGCTCGGGCTCATGGAGTGGATCTTGCCGAAGATCCGGTCGAAGGCCCAGGAGACGCCGTACCCGAAGACCAGGCCCAGGAAGATCGCGACGCGTGACCAGAAGCCGCGCAGGCAGACCACGGCCAGCCCCGTGAACAGCATGACCAGCAGCGCCGTCCACTGGTCCTGCGGCCAGTAGGTGGAGGCGGTCACCGGGGCCAGGTTGAAGCCGATCAGCATGACGACCGCGCCGGTGACGATCGGCGGCATCGCGGCATGGATGATCCGCGCCCCGAAGCGCTGCACCGCGAGCCCCACCAGGAACAGCACGGCACCGACGACGAGGACCGCGCCGGTCACGGTCGCGCTCGTACCGCCCTGCGCGCGGATGACGGCGGCCACGCCGACGAACGACAGGGAGCAGCCGAGGTAGCTCGGCACCCGGCCGCGGGTGGCGAGCAGGAAGATCACGGTCGCCACGCCCGACATCATGATCGCCAGGTTGGGGTCGAGGCCCATGAGTACGGGCGCCACGAAGGAGGCGCCGAACATCGCGACCACGTGCTGGGCGCCGAGGCCCACGGTACGGGGCCAGGAGAGCCGTTCGTCGGGGCGTACCACCGCTCCGGGCGCGGGCGTGCGCCCGTCACCGTGCAGCTTCCAGCGCACGCCGAGGTCCATGGTGGGGTTTCGCTTTCTCTGTACGTGAAGACGGTCCGAACCATTGTCAGGGGTACCTGGTGGCTCTACGCTCCCACGGTCCTACACGTGAATTCTGTTCACATAGCTGATCGAAGACGATCGGAGTGCCTGATGAATGGAAGATCCCGGGCGGCCGTGCTGCTGGCCGCGGTGGTGACCTTCGCGGCCGTGCTCGTCCCCTCCGCCCACGCGGCACCCAGGGCCCCGCGGACGGCCGTCCTCGACGGCGCCCGCCTCCAGCAGACCCGGGCTCACCTGGATCGCGACCCCCGACTGCGCCGTGCCCTGCGGGACTTGACCACCCGCGCGGACACCTGGCTGGACCAGGGCCCCTGGACGGTCGTCGACAAGCCGAAGCCCGCACCCGGCGGCGACGTCCACGACTACCTGAGCCAGGCCCCCTACTGGTGGCCCACGACCACCCCCACCGCCGACAACCCCTGGGGCTGCCCCTACGTCCAGCGCGACGGCCGGCGCAATCCGGAGGTCGACACCGGGACGGACCGCCAGGACGCCGAAAAGGTCTTCGACTCCACCTATGACCTCGCGCTCGCCTGGTACTACACGGGCGAGCGACGCTACGCGGAGAAGGCCGGGCGGATCCTGCGCACCTGGTTCCTGGACCCGGTCACCCGGATGAACCCGAACCTGGACCACGCCCAGTTCATCCCCTGCAAGTACGACGGCCGGGCCATCGGCATCATCGACTTCTCGCAGTCCTACACCAGCGTCCTCGACGCCCAGGCGATCCTCGCCACCGGCGCACCCGGCTGGACGGCCGAGGACCGCAGCGCCATGGGCCAGTGGAACTCCGACTTCCTCGGCTGGCTGAGGAACAGCGACTTCGGCAGGCAGGAGGGCGCCGCCGCCAACAACCACGGCACCTTCTACGACATGCAGCTCGCCGCCCTCGCCTACGCTACCGGCGACACCGCTCTGGCCCGGCGGACCGTGCTGGAAGCGCGCGGCAAGCGGATCGACCCGCAGATCGCGGCCGACGGCAGCCAGCCCCAGGAGCTGGCCCGCACCCGCAGCTGGCACTACTCGACCTTCGACCTGGTCGCCTACACCCGGCTCGCGGCCATCGGCCGGCACGTGGGTGCGGACCTGTGGGGTCATCAAGGGCCGGACGGGCAGAGCCTGTTCAAGGCGGTCGACTATCTGCTGCCGGCCGCGACCGGCGCCGCCGCCTGGCCGCACCCGGAGCTGGAGTTCTACCGCTACGCGGCGAGCGACGTCGTGCACGCGGCCGCGGACGCCGGGGACGCGGCGGCGCGGGCGGCCGTGCCGAAGCTCCAGGCGCCGCCCGGCGGAGACCTGTGGGCGCTGCGGCCCGCCGCCGAGCAACTGGACTCGATAGCGGGCTGACCAGCCACCTTCCCGACCGGGGCTCCTGAGCGGTCGCTTAGTATGGGACGTTGCCCGGGGGCGTGCCAGCCCCTTCCCACCGTTCAGGAGCCCTTTCCGTGACCGCCGAAGCCCCGACCGCCCCCGCCGTGTCCTACGGCCGGCTGATCCCCGTCACCGTCCACTTCGACGACCTCGACGCGCTCGGGCTCCTCCACAACGCCCGCTACCCGCTGATGGTCGAACGCGCCTGGACCGAGCTGTGGAGCGAGCACGGCGTCCGCTTCGACGGCGACTGGGTGGCGGCCGAAGACGCCTGCAACGCGGTCAAGGAACTGCGGATCAGCTACGAGGCACCGGTGACCCGCCCCGGCACCTACGCCGTCCACCTCTGGCTGGAACGGCTCGGCACCACCGGCCTGACCTACGGCTTCCGCTTCTGCTCGGCCGACGGCACGCAGACCTACGCCCAGGGCGCCCGGGTACTGGTCCGGCTGGACGCGACGACCCTGCGCCCGGCGCCGTGGACCGATGCCTTCAGGGCCGCGGGTCGGGAACTGCTGCGGCCTGCGGACTGATCTCCTTGCGGCCGCCGCGCTCGGCGGTGCGCAGCACACCCGCGAACACCACGAGCCCGCACGCCAGCGCCGTCACCACGCAGAACGACACCATCAGGCTGGTCGCCTGCGCCACCCCGCCGATCAGGCTCGGCGCGACCAGCCCCGAGGTGTAGGTGATGGTCGCCACGCCCGCGATGGCCTGGCTCGGGTTGGGCCCGGCGTGCCCGGCCGCCGCGAAGCACAGCGGTACGACCACCGCGATGCCGAGACCCATCAGGGCGAAGCCGCCCATCGCCACGGCCGGATGCCCAGCGAGGACGATCAGCAGCCCGCCCAGCCCGGCCAGGACTCCGCCGGCCCGGACCGTGCGGACCGCGCCGAAGCGGTTCACCACCGCGTCCCCGGCGATCCGGGCCACGGCCATCGTCAGCATGAAGCCGGTGGTCGAGGCCGCCGCCAGACCGGCCGAACTGTCCAGCCGGTCCCGCAGGAACACCGCCGACCAGTCCAGGCTCGCGCCCTCCGCGAACACCGCGCAGAACCCCACCGCGCCGATCAGCAGCGCGGAGCGGGGCGGGAGGGCGAACCGCGGGGGCGGCTCCTCGTCCTCGGCGGGCTGCACATCGAGCACCCAGGTGCAGGCCAGCAGTCCGAGGAGGGTGAGGGTGGCCGCGGCGAGCGCGTGGTGCAGGCGGGCGTCGGAGCCGAGGTGCGCGGCGAGCGTGCCCGCCGCCGAGCCGACGAGTGCCCCCGCGCTCCACATGCCGTGCAGCCCGGACATGATCGACTTCTCGAGCCGCCGCTCGATCTCGACACCCAGCGCGTTCATCGCCACATCGGCCATGCCGGCGGTGGCGCCGTAGACGAACATCGCCAGGCACAGGGTGTACAGGTTCGGCGCGAGGGACGGCAGGATCAGCGACAGCGTCCACAGTGCGAGCAGCCCGCGCAGGGCCGTACGACTGCCGAAGCGGTGACTGATCCGGCCCGCCAGTGGCATCGCGCACGAGGCGCCGAACGCCGTGAAGGCCAGCGCGAACCCCAACTGGCCCGCGCCGAGCGAGGCGTGGTCCTGGATCCACGGCACGCGGGTCGCGAAGGAGCCGGTCACGGCACCGTGCACGGCGAACACGGCCGCCACGGCGTACCGGGCGCGCCGCACCTCGTCGCGCGTAAAGCCCACGTCACTCATGTTCCAGCCCCTCCCCGGGAGTCGCCCGGACACGCGTCTGCTGCCCGCGCCGTAAACTATCAGGGAGCCTGCCTGATAGATAGACGGTCGTACGGCCGCAGGTCCCCTCGGCGCCGTCCCGGCCCCCGGCCGGTACGGTCGCAGCGATCTGGGAGGATTCCCGTCATGCCCGCATCACCCAGCACCGCCCGGGCCATCAACGACCGGTTGGCCCTGCGGCTGCTGCAGCAGGAAGGCCCGCTGACGGCAGGCCAGTTGAAGCAGCTGACGGGCCTGTCCCGGCCGACCGTCGCCGACCTCGTCGAACGGCTCACGGCCTCCGGACTGATCACGGTGGTCGGCGAGTCCGGCGAACAGCGCCGGGGCCCGAACGCCCGGCTGTACGGCATCGTCGCCGACCGCGCCCACCTCGCCGCCCTCGACGTCCGTACCGAGGGCGTCTTCGTGCTGGTCTCCGACCTGGTCGGGCGGGTGCTCGCCGAGGCGTCCGTGCCGATCGGCGGTGACGCCGGGACCGGACCGGCCGTGGAGCAGGCGGTGGCCGCCGTGGAGCGGACCGCGAAGGAGGCCGGGGCGGACCGGCTGCACACCGTCGGGATCGGCGCCCCCGGGCTCATCGACCCGGCCACCGGCGACCTGCGTGACTCCGCCGGACTGCCCGCCTGGCACCGCAGCCTGGCCGCGGCCCTGCAGGAACGGCTGCCCGGGGCCCGGGTCACCGTGGAGAACGAGACCAACCTGGCCGCCCTGGCCGAACAGCGCGAGGGCGCCGCCCGGGACCGGGACACCTTCGTCCTGCTCTGGCTCGGCCACGGCGTCGGCGCCGCGGTCGTCCTCGACGGCACGCTCCGCCGAGGTGCCTCGGGCGGCACGGGCGAGATCGGCTTCCTGCCGGTCCCCGGAACCGGCTCACTGCCCTCGGCGACGGACTGCGACGGCGGCTACCACTCACTGACCGGGGCGGCGGCGATCGTGTCCCTGGCGGGGGAGTGCGGTCTGCCGGTGCCGGCCACGGCGGACGGACCGGGGGCGGCCGTGGCGGTGCGGGGGGCGGTGGCAAAGGTGCCGCCGGAGCCGGTTCCGGCGGCACCGTCGGCAGTGGCTGCCCCCGCCCACCGCTTCCTGCACGCCCTGGCCGACCGGATCGCCGTGGGGGCCGCCTCCGTCGTGGCCGTCCTCGACCCTGGGTGCGTGGTGCTCGGCGGGGAGGTCGGCCAGGCCGGGGGAGCGGTGCTCGCCGCGCTCGTGGCGGAGCGACTGCAGGGGATGTCGCCGCTGCCCACCGAGGTACGGCCGAGCAGCCTCGGCGGTACCGCCGTGCTGCGAGGCGCCCTGTTGACCGCCCGCGAGCGGGCCCAGGACGAACTCTTCGCCCCGCCGGAACGCTAGGCCGTCGCTCCTCGCGTGCGGCGCGTTGCTCCTCGTATAGTCCGCCTTTCTTGTTACGGTTCGTCCGCCGGTCTTTCCTCGAGACATGAATATGAAAAAATCGCAGCGACGGAGCCGTTCGATGCGCGAGATTTCATACGAAGAGCAAACGGTCGAATCTGGCAATCCCCTGGCGCGTTTCGCCCATCGCACCCGCATGGCGATGGCAATCGAAATCGTCACCGATCTGTGCGCGCATCACGCCACTGTCGTCGATTTCGGCGCAGGGCCGGGCCTTTTTCTGCACACGCTCGGCGAGGCGCGCCCCGACGTCACGCTCGTCGGACACGACCCGTACATGCAGCCGACGTTCCCCGAAGTGAAGTACGCGGACTCGCTGGACGGCATCGCGCCGCGGAGCGTCGACGTCATGACGGCGTTCGAGGTGTGCGAGCACCTTTACGAAAAGGAAGTCGATGCGCTGTTGGAAGACGCGTCGCGCATTCTCCGGCCCAGCGGCGCGCTCGTCATTTCCGTACCGATCATGTATGGCCTGGCGATCGTTCCGAAGGTGTCCAACTGGATGATCCGCAGCCGCTCGCTCAGAACGGAATACACGGCTGCGGAAGTATGGAAGGCGATGGTCGGAATCCGTGTGCGCCGACCGGATGATCCGCGAACGACGCACAAGGGTTTCGACTTCCGTGAACTCCGTGAGGTGGTGAGCGAGCGGTTCTGCATCGATGCCGTGCGTCTGAGCCCGGTGCGGCGCGTGCCCTGGTGGCTGAGTTCTCAGTACTTCATGATCTGTCGACCGAAGGCGCGGAACTGAGGCGCGCGGCCCGGTGGCGAGCCAGGCGCCCGGGTGCTCGATGCCCGCGCGGTCGGCGCCGCCGGCCGTACAGCCGGGGACGGTGGGCCTCGAACGCGTCGGCGGGCGTCGTGCGGTCACCCTGCCAGGGGGCCGCGGGTGAACATGCCGTGCCCCCTGGCGGCCCGGCGGCGGGCAAGGGCCGTCGTCACCGCCGCCGGGCCCGCCCGCACCCTAAAAGGACTAGACCAGTGCGGTCAATGGGTGCGGACCACGGTCAACGCTCTTTCGCCGCGCACCAGTTGGCGGACACGACTTCGCCGCGCAAGGCCGGTGACACGCAGTGTGAGCGAGCCCACACCCTTCACCTGTCTGGGCGAGCGTCGGGCGTGGCACACTGGCCGTGTACCAGAAGCAGCGCACTCCGGGGTCGGTGAAAGTCCGAACCGGCGGTTATAGTCCGCGACCCGGTCGCTTCCAGCGGCCGGTTGACCAGGTGGAATTCCTGGACCGACGGTTAAAGTCCGGATGGGAGGCAGTGCGCGGCGGGCGGGCATGCGTCACGTGTGCGCGCCGCCGTATCTGGACCCGTCCGTACACGGACGCGTCCTGTTCGGCGACGCCTCCGGTGTGTGCTCATCCGTAGATTCTGTCGTCATCGACAGGCCCCGGAGTCCGTGCCCCAATGAGGCAGGAGGACCCGGGAAGTGTTCACCGGAATCGTCGAAGAGCTGGGTGAGGTCACCGCCGTCGAGAACCTCGGCGACGCCTCCCGCTTCCGGCTCCGCGGACCCGTCGTCACCGAGGGCGCGCAGCACGGCGACTCCATCGCCGTGAACGGGGTCTGTCTCACCGTGGTCGACCACGAGGGCGACGAGTTCACCGCCGATGTCATGGCCGAGACGCTGAACCGCTCCAGCCTGGGCGCGCTCGCCGTCGGCTCCCGCGTCAACCTGGAGCGCCCCACCGCCGTGGGCGCGCGCCTCGGCGGGCACATCGTGCAGGGACACGTCGACGGCACCGGACAGGTGCTGGAGCGCAAGCCGTCCGAGAACTGGGAGATCGTCAGGATCTCGCTCCCCGCGGACCTCGCCCGCTACGTCGTGGAGAAGGGCTCCATCACGGTCGACGGCATCAGCCTCACCGTCGTCGAGGCCGGTCAGGACCACTTCACCGTCAGCCTCATCCCGACCACCCTCGCCCTGACCACGCTCGGCCACAAGCAGCCCGGCGACCCGGTCAACCTCGAGGTCGACGTCATCGCCAAGTACGTGGAGCGGCTGCTCGCGGCCGGACAGGGGGCCGGCCGGTGAACTGGCTGAACTCCGAGGCGTTCACCCTCTTCGGCCAGCACATCATCTGGTCGGACATGGTCGGCAACATCCTCGGCCTGATCACCCTCGCCCTCGGCTGGCGCCGCTCCCTGCTGACCTGGCCCGTGCAGTTCCTGTCCGGCCTCGTCCTCTTCTCCGCCTTCTACGGCCACCTGACCGGCAGCGCCGGCAAGCAGGTCGTCGTCATGGCCGTCGCGCTGTACGGCTGGTGGCAGTGGCAGCGCAGCAAGAACCGGTCCGGGGACGGCCACATCACCCCCCGCTTCGCCACCTGGCGCGAGCGTGCGGCGATGCTCGGCGCGGCCGCCGCCGGCACGGTCGCGGTGGCCCTGCTCTTCAAGGCCTACCCGTCCCTCTCCTGGGACCCCTGGCCCGACGCCTACATCTTCGTCGGCACCATCGTCGCCATGTACGCCCAGGCCAAGGGCATGGTCGAGTTCTGGTTCGCCTGGCTGCTCGTCGACCTCGTCGGCGTGCCCCTCAACTTCGCCAACGGCTACGCCTTCTCCGGTTTCGTCTACGTCATCTACGGCGCACTCGTCCTGTGGGGCATGCGCGACTGGTGGCTGCGCTCCCGCAGGGGCCCGCGGCCCGTCCTGGAAGGAGCGCCGGCATGACCTCGGCACCGCCGCTGTACGACACCGACACCCCGGAGAACTTCGGGCTCGACCCCGTCGAGCAGGCCATCGCCGACATCGCGGCCGGCCGACCCATCGTGGTCGTCGACGACGAGGACCGGGAGAACGAGGGCGACCTCGTCATCGCCGCCGAGAAGGCGACCCCCGAGATCGTCGCGTTCATGATGAGCGAGTGCCGCGGTCTGATCTGCGCGCCCATGGAGGGGGAGGAGCTGGACCGGCTCCGGCTGCCGCAGATGGTCGAGGACAACACCGAGTCGATGAAGACCGCGTTCACCGTCTCCGTGGACGCCTCGGCCGCCCACGGCGTGAGCACCGGCATCTCGGCCGCCGACCGCGCGACCACCCTTCAGCTCCTCGCGAGCGGCACGGCGGAGCCGACGGACTTCGTCCGCCCAGGCCACGTCTTCCCGCTGCGCGCCAAGCCCGGCGGGGTACTCGTCCGCAACGGCCACACCGAGGCCGCCGTGGACCTCGCCCGGCTCGCGGGCCTGCGCCCGGCCGGCGCCATCGTGGAGATCGCCGGCGAGGACGGCCGGATGCTGCGGCTGCCCGAGCTGATCCCGTTCGCCCGCAAGCACGGCCTGACGATCATCTCCATCGAGGACCTGATCGCCTACCGCCGCAGCAGCGAGCCCACCGTCCGCCGTGAGGCCGAGACCCGCCTGCCCACCCGGCACGGCACCTTCCGGGCCTACGGCTACCGGTCCACCGTCGACGGCGTGGAACACGTCGCCCTCGTGCACGGCGAGATCGGTGACGGCGCGGACGTCCTGGTCCGCGTCCACTCCGAGTGCCTCACCGGTGACGTCTTCGGCTCCCTGCGCTGCGACTGCGGGCCCCAGCTGGACAGCTCGCTGGAGCGCATCCAGGCCGAGGGCCGCGGTGTCGTCGTCTACCTGCGCGGACACGAGGGACGCGGCATCGGGCTGCTGTCCAAGCTGCGCGCCTACGAGCTTCAGGAGCAGGGCCGCGACACCCTCGACGCCAACCTCGAACTCGGGCTGCCCGCCGACGCCCGCGACTACGGCGCCGGGGCGCAGATCCTCGCCGACCTCGGCGTCCGCAGCGTCCGGCTCATGACGAACAATCCCGACAAGACCGACGCGCTGCTGCGTCACGGCCTGAAGGTCACCGGCCGCGTGTCGATGCCGATCCAGGCCGGCGAGCACAACCTCCGGTACCTGCGCACCAAGCGGGACCGGATGGGGCACGACCTGCCATGGCTGGACACGTCCGCCGTGGCAGCCCCCGCGGCCGGGTCCGCGACCACCTGTGGCAACCAGTAAGCGAAAGAGCATCGAGGAGAGACGTGAGCGGCAAGGGTGCACCGGAGCTGTCCGTACGCAACGCCAGCGACCTGAGGGTCGCCGTCATCGCGGCACAGTGGCACGAGAAGGTGATGGACGGTCTGGTGAACGGCGCCCTGCGCGCCCTGAGCGAACTGGGGATCGACGAGCCGACCCTGATCCGGGTCCCCGGCAGCTTCGAGCTGCCGGTCGCCGCCAAGGTCCTCGCGGGCCGCGGCTACGACGCGGTGGTCGCCCTCGGTGTCGTCATCCGCGGCGGCACCCCCCACTTCGACTACGTGTGCCAGGGCGTGACCGCGGGCCTCACCCAGGTCTCCGTCGAGACCGGCGTCCCCGTCGGCTTCGGCGTGCTCACCTGCGACACCGAGGAGCAGGCCCTGGACCGGGCGGGCATCGAGGGCTCCAACGAGGACAAGGGGCACGAGGCGGTGACGGCCGCCGTGGCGACGGCGACCACACTCCGCTCAGTATCTGAACCCTGGCACTGAGGTACCGCCCGAACCGCGTAGGGTGGGACCACCATGTCCAAGAAGACGTTCGAGCAGCTCTTCACCGAGCTGCAGCACAAGGCCGCCCACGGCGATCCCGCCACCTCCCGCACCGCCGAGCTGGTCGGCAAGGGTGTCCATGCCATCGGCAAGAAGGTCGTCGAAGAGGCCGCCGAGGTGTGGATGGCCGCCGAGTACGAGGGCACGGAAGCGGCCGCCGAGGAGATCTCGCAGCTGCTGTACCACGTCCAGGTGATGATGGTCGCCCGCGGCATCTCCCTGGACGACGTCTACGCCCACCTGTGAACCCACCAGCTCGCATTCACTCTCTCAACGCGAAGGAAGCCGACCTCATGCTGCGCATCGCCGTCCCCAACAAGGGTTCCCTTTCCGGCCCTGCGGCGGAGATGCTGCATGAGGCCGGCTACCAGCAGCGCCGCGAGTCCAAAGAGCTGCGGATCGTCGACCCGGAGAACGAGGTCGAGTTCTTCTACCTCCGCCCCCGCGACATCGCGATCTACGTCTCCTCCGGCCGCCTCGACATCGGCATCACCGGCCGTGACCTGCTGATCGACTCCGGCGCCGACGCCGAGGAGATCCTGCCGCTGGGCTTCGCCCGCTCCACCTTCCGCTTCGCCGCCAAGCCGGGCACCGCGAGCGGCATCGAGGACCTGAAGGGCAAGACGGTCGCCACCTCTTACGAGGGGATCGTCGCCGGGCACCTCGCCGACAGCGGCATCGACGCCTCCGTCGTCCACCTGGACGGGGCCGTGGAGACCGCGATCGAGCTGGGCGTCGCCGAGGTCATCGCCGACGTCGTCGAGACCGGCACCAGCCTGCGCAACGCGGGCCTGGAGGTCTTCGGCGAGCCGATCATGAAGTCCGAGGCGATCGTCATCCGCCGCACCGGCGCCGACGGCGAGGAGCCGAAGGTCCAGCAGTTCCTGCGCCGCCTCCAGGGCGTCCTGGTCGCCCGGACCTACGTGATGATGGACTACGACTGCCGCGTCGAGCAGCTCGAGAAGGCCGTGGCCCTCACCCCCGGCCTGGAGTCGCCGACCGTCTCCCCGCTGCACAACGAGGGCTGGGTCGCGGTGCGCGCCATGGTTCCCGCCAAGGAGGCGCAGCGGATCATGGACGATCTCTACGCCATCGGCGCCCGCGCCATCCTGACCACGGCCATCCACGCCTGCCGCCTGTAAGGGGTCCGCACCGAGATGTCCGATGTCCCCACCCTTCCCGTCACCTTCCGGCCGGGCCACACCCGGGCGATCCTGCTGACCGCCGGCGTCGTGATCTTCCTGGTGATCTCCGGGATAGCGATGCTGCTGGAGCTGGGCCCGGGGGAGCGGCTCAGCTTCGTCGTCACCGGTGCGCTCATCTTCTGGGTGCTGGCCCAGCTGGCCCGGGTGAAGGTCGTCGCCGACGAGTCCGGCGTCACCGTCGTCAACATCGCCAGCAGGCGGCGCCTGGACTGGGCGGAGATCGTCCAGGTGAACCTCCGTCCGGGCGATCCTTGGGTGTTCCTCAACCTCAGCGACGGCACCAGCCTGCCCGCGCTCGGCATCCAGCCGGGCCTCGCCAAGCAGCGCGCCATCGCCGACGCGCGAGCCCTGAGGGCGCTCGCCGAGGCCCGCTCGGCCGCCCGTCAGGCGCAAGATCAGGGATGACTCCGGGGCGCCCACCCTGCCCGTGCGGCCCGTGTCTTGATTAATCTGGTGGCGGAGGCCTTTTCGCTGCGCCTCCGCCCCTGCGCGCCGCCCGGTGCACAGGGGTTCCTGCTACCCGAGGAGTGACTCCCTCCAGCGATGGACGGATCGTCCTGTAGTACCTGCGCCGCCCCGACCCGACAGCACGGGAAGGCGGTGGCATCGTGACCATCCCCCTGCTGCTCCTCGGAGCGGCCTTCCTGCTCATCCTGGCCAACGGCTTCTTCGTGGCGGCCGAGTTCGGCCTGGTGACGGTCGAGCGCCCGGAAGCCGAGAAGGCCGCCGCCGACGGCGACAAACGCGCCCGTACGGTCGTGGAGTCGCTGAAGGAGCTGTCCTTCCAGCTCTCCGGCACCCAGCTCGGCATCACCATCACCTCCCTGGTCGTCGGCATGCTCGCCGAACCGGCCCTGGCCGAGCTGCTGCACGGCCCGTTCGCCGCCCTCGGCATCCCCGAGGGCGCCGCCTCCGGGGTCGCCGTGGTCGTCGGCATGCTGCTGGCCTCCGCGATCCAGATGGTGATCGGCGAACTCGTGCCCAAGAACTGGGCGGTGTCCAAGCCCCTGCAGGTCGCGCGGTTCGTGGCCGGCCCGCAGCACCATTTCTCCCGCCTGTTCCGGCCGGTGATCGCCGCACTCAACACGGTCGCCAACCGGCTGGTCCGCGCGCTCGGCGTCGAACCCGCCGAGGAGCTGGCCTCCGCCCGCACCCCCGGCGAACTGGTCTCCCTGGCCCGGCACTCCGCGCAGGCCGGCGCCCTGGAGCAGGACACGGCCGACCTCTTCGTCCGCACGCTCTCCCTGGGCGAGCTCACCGCGCAGCACGTCATGACCCCCCGGGTGAAGGTCAGCGCGCTGCAGGACTCGGCCACCGCCGAGGACGTCGTCAACCTCACCCGGGCCACCGGCCTGTCCCGCTTCCCCGTCTACCAGGAGAAGATCGACGAGATCGTCGGCATGGCCCACCTCAAGGACGCGCTGGCGATCCCCGTGCACGACCGGCTGCGCACCCCGGTCGGCCGTATCGCCCGCAAGGCGCTCCTCGTCCCCGAGACCCTGCCCGTCCAGCCGCTCCTGTCCCGGCTGCGCAGCGAGCAGCCCATCGCGGTCGTCGTGGACGAGTACGGCGGCACGGCCGGCGTGGTCACCTTGGAGGACATCGTCGAGGAACTCGTCGGCGAGGTCCGCGACGAGCACGACGCCAAGGACGTGCCCGAGCTGGCCGCCGCTCCGCCCGAGGACGGCAAGCCGGCCTGGGACGTCGACGGCAGCTGCCGTGTCGACATCCTCCAGCGCATAGGCCTCGACGTGCCGGAGGGGCCGTACGAGACCGTCGCCGGTCTGGTCGCCGACCTGCTCGGCCGCATCCCGGCCCCCGGCGACCGGGCCGAACTGCCCGGCTGGCGGCTCTCCGTCCGGCAGGTCGGCCACTACCGCGCCGAACGGGTCCGCCTGGTCAGGACGGCCCCGGCGGTCAACGTCATGGAGGCGGCCCGATGAGCGTCCTCCAGTTGGTCTTCGCCGCGCTGCTCGTGCTCGCCAACGGCTTCTTCGTCGGCGCCGAATTCGCGCTCGTCTCCGTCCGCCGCAGCCAGATCGAACCCCTCGGCACGGCACGGGCCCGCCAGGTGCTGTACGGCCTGGAACGGCTGCCCGAGATGATGGCCGCGGCCCAGTTCGGCATCACCGTCTGTTCCCTGACGCTCGGCGCGGTCGCCGAGCCGACGGTGGCGCACCTGCTGGAACCGCTGTTCGAGGCGATCCACCTCCCGCACGGCATGATCCACCCTCTCGGCTATGTCGTCGCCCTGGCCGCCGTGGTCTTCTTCCACCTGGTCATCGGCGAGATGGTCCCCAAGAACCTCGCCATGGCGGCGCCCGAGAAGGCGGCACTGTGGCTCAGCCCGGGCCTGGTCTACTTCGCCCGCCTCTGCAAGCCGATCACCGTGTCTCTCGGCGCCTGCGCCCAGGGCATCCTGCGGCTCTTCCGCGTCGAGCCGAAGGACGAGGTCGAGGCCGTCGTCACCAGCGAGCAGCTGAACCGCCTGCTGGAGGACTCGGGCCAGGCGGGCCTCCTCGACCCCGAGGAGCAGGAGCGGCTGGAGGACGCGCTGGAACTGGGTTCCCGGCCGGTGACGGACGTCCTGCTGCGCCGGGAGTCCCTGGTCACGGTGACGCCGTCGGTGACGCCGGGCGAGATCGTCGAGCTGACCGCCCGCACGGGCTACTCCCGCTTCCCGGTGGCGGCGGCGGAGAAGGGGCCCTTCATGGGGTACGTCCATGTGAAGGACGTCCTCGACCTGGAGGACTCCGACCGAGCCGTCCCCCAGCACGTGTGGCGCCCCATGACCACCCTCCGTGCCGAGCTGCCGCTCGACGACGCTCTGACGGTGATGCGCCGGGCGGCCACGCATCTGGCCCAGGTGGCGGACGCGACCGGCAGGGTGCTGGGCCTGGTGGCCCTGGAGGACGTACTGGAGCTGCTGGTCGGAGAGGTACGGGATCCGGCGCACCGCGAGATGCCGGAGCCCAGGGCGAGCGGGGAACCGGAGGAGGCACTGGCGGGCTGAGGCCACCCGTCGACCGGAGGCGGGTTGACCGGAGCATGCCCGTGTCACCGGTACGGCTCTAGAGTCCTCGCATGACCGAAGATCTCAACGCTGTCCTCGCCCGCCTCGACGCGTGGCTGGAGTCCCACGCGCCGGCGGACCACGCCGCGCTGAACCCGCCCGCCGCGCAGGAACCCTTGGAGGCGCTCCGGCACTGAGCCGCCCGCCCACCCGACCCCGGCCGCGCGTCCGTCAGACGAGGAGACATGGCGTATTCACCGACCGGCCAGAGCCAGATTGGCCCCGTCCCGCAGATCCTCCAGGCCCTGCGCGACGACGGCGGCCGGGGCGAGGCACGCCTGGCGGACGTCCGTCGCGGCGGGCCCGGTCGCGCAGCCCAGCCGGTCGTACTCCCCAGCCGCGGCCCGCACCTTCCGTGCGGTCGTGTCCAGGGTCGCGAATCCGCTCCGCCCGTCGATGTCCCGCAGGGCCAGGCCGGCGGTCTCAGCGGTGGCCTCGGCCGCCGCCCCGCACGCGACGGTGAACATCCGGGGCGACGACGTGGAGCAGGGCGAGTGCACGCCCGAACCGAATCTGGCCTCGTCCGCCGAAATGCTCCGCTCGAGATCCTCCTTCACTTTTTCGGCAGCCCTCGCCTTGGCGGACTCGGCCGGTGCGGATCCCCGCGACGGTGCGGTGGAAAGGGCGGACGGCCGGGACGCACTCTCCTTGGGCGCACCGGTGCAGCCGGTGAGGACGGCCCCCGAAACTCCCAGTACGGCCATCGCCCGAAGTACATGCCATTTCATGTCCGTCTCCATTCGAAAACTTTGCCCGGTCCTTGCCGATGCTTATCCGCTCGAAAAGCGCGAGACAAAATCTAACCCCTTGACGTGTACAGGTAAAGCTGCGATCTTTTTTTCGGGCGGGGATTATCATTCCCGGCCCGAAGGTGAAAAGAGAAACTACAAAGGGGATGTCGTGCGCATACGATTCGCTTTCGGTGCGGCCTTGCTCGCCGCATGTGCCCTGCTGTTCGGGGCGTCCTCGGCCCAGGCCCTGGGCAACGGGAGCACCACGCTCTGCTCGCACTACGGGGGCACGCTCTGCCTCTTCTACAATTCCAACCTCGGAGGCTCCCGCGTCGGTATCTACGGCCAGGTCCCGAATTACGCCGTCAACGCCCCCGCGTGCAGCTCGCAGGGCTGCCCCCAGTAGGAGTTCCTGACGAGCGGAACCGGTCAGTACAAGCCCGTGAAGAACGACGCCGCCTCCGTCTACAACGAGGCCAGCCGGGTGTACTGGGTCTACTACAACAGCAGCTACAGCGGTTCCGCGGGACCAGTGGGACCCGGAAGGCTACGGCACGTTCTACGGCAATCTGAACGCGACCTACAACGAGAACGCCTCACAGCTGGCGAACGCTGACCTCTGATCCCGGCGCACACCCGGAACACGGTGATTCAGGCGGGCGAAGGCCCGCCTGAAGGCTCGCTCGGACCTCTGCCGGACAGCACCTCCCCGTACGCCTGCATGAGGTCCGGCAGCCGCAGCGTCGCCAGATCCTCCCGGGAGAGCGAGCCGGCATACGTCGACAACCGGAGATCCCGATACGCACAACTCTTCTCGTACAGGGTCCGCAGAAAGCGCCCGTTGCCCAGCTCGTCGATCCACCCCTGATCGACCACGTGCCCGGCGATCGACCGCAGCTCCTCCAGCGCCTCCTCGTCCCATCCGTCGCCGTTCTCCGAGGCGAGCACCTTCCCGATCTCGGTGAGTTCCTGCGGCCGGTAGGAAGGGAAGTCGACACGGGTGGTGAAGCGGGACGACAGCCCGGGATTCGCCGCGAGCAGCCGGTCCATGCCCTCCGGATAGCCGGCCAGGATCACCACCAGGTGGTCCCGGTTGTCCTCGGCCCGCTTGAGCAGCACCTGCAGCGCCTCGTCGCCGTACGCGTCCCCCTTGCCGTACCCGGAGTTGGACAGCGAGTACGCCTCGTCCACGAACAGCACCCCGCCGATCGCGGAGTCGATCAGCTCGTTGGCCTTCACGGCGGTCTGCCCGAGGTACTCGCCGACCAGATCGGCCCGCTGGGCCTCCACCAGGTGATCCCCGCCGAGCAGGCCCAGCGCGTAGAACACCCGCCCGAGAATCCGCGCGACCGTGGTCTTGCCGGTGCCGGACGGCCCGGAGAAGACGAAATGCCGTTTCGGCGGCTGCACCGGCAGCCCCTGCCCGGTCCGCAGCCGGGCCATGTTCAGCTGCGCGGACAACGCCTTGACCTGGCGCTTGACCGGCTCCAGCCCCACCATCCGCTCCAGCTCGGCGAGCGCCTCCTCGAGCAGGCCCGGATCGGTCGGCCCGGCGGGGATCGCGGACGACGACACCCCTGTCGTCTTCACGCGCACCGCCGGATCGCTCACCGACGGCAGGGGCCCCGTCGGCAGATCCGGTTCCGTCAGCCGCAGATCGCGGCTCTCCGTGCCGAAGATCGGATCGAAGCCGTCCGGCCCGTCCACGGTGTCCTGCCCGACGCCGGTCAACGTGATCGAGGCGAGTCCGGCCGCGTCGTCGTACCCGTCGCCCTCGGCGATCGCGGCGAGCCGCGCGGAGGTGTCCATGAAGGCCGGGTCGACGCGGTGCACCGCCCGGTACAGCGGGAGCGCGGCGGCCGAGCGCCCGGTGCCCTCATGGGCGCGCGCCAGCCAGTACCGCAGCTCCTTGCGCTGCGGCTGCTCGCTGCGGCACCGCATCAGCGCCGCGGAGAGCAGGGGCTCGGCCTGCCCGTACATCTCCAGCCGTACCCGGGCCATGCCGCCGAACAGGCCCGCCTCGATGCCGAGCAGGGGATCGTCCAGCAGCGGATCGGTGTGGCGGACGAGCTGGTCCCAGTCCTTGACCAGGTAGGCGCGGCAGGCGTGCAGGAAGCGGACGTGCGGATCGGTGTCGACCGGCGGCAGCCCGGCGAGGGCCCGGTCCAGCTCGGGCACGTGCCGGCCGTCCAGCCAGTGCGAGGCGTGCGCCAGCAGCAGATCGCGCGGGCTCTCCAGCACCGGCTGCACCCACCAGCCCAGCCAGTACCAGGAGTTGAGGGCCCGGCGGTGCCGGGTGCGCTGTTCCCCGAAGCGGTCGCGGTGCCGGAACATCCTGAGCAGCGCGGTCGTCGTGTCGACCCGCAGCGCGTGCAGCCCGAGCCAGGCGTCCGCCATGCCCGGGTCCATCCGCACCGCGGTGCGGAACTCCTCCTCGGCCTGCGGGTAGGCGCCCATCGTGTAGGCGTCCACACCTCGCAGCCAGGCGAGGTCGGCCGGGGCCTCGGGGCCCTGCGTGCCGAAGTCCATCACGTCCCCCCACAGACCGTGCCCCCGTGGTTCACCACCGGGCAGTCGCCCGACGGCCGCCGCGGTCGAACCGCTGTGCCGCGGACCGGAGTTGCAGGTGCGCGAGGCAGCCGCTCGAAGGTCGCACCGAGGGCATCGTACCCGCGGGCCGCCCGCCTGCCGAAGGGTGCCGCACAGGCCGTTCGACGAGGCGGAAGCAGACGGGGCGCACACCATGTCGTGACCGTGGGTGACCGTATCGGTGCGCGGGGCGCCCGGAAAACGGGCCGCGGGCAGAACGAAGCCCCCGGTCACGGGGGAACAACCGGGGGCTTCGCGTCGGTGGGCGGCACCGAACGGCCGCACATTGAGAACGTAAGACCTGGACGGGCCCCCGGTCAAGCGCAGTTGAGGCACTTGGAGAAGTTCGCCCGCAAGGGCCTTCACGACTTCACCACATTGCCTACAATCCCTCACGCTGCGTAGTCATTTGGTCCGGTCCAGGAGGCGACCCCGGCCCCGGCAGCACCTCATATCCCTCAGGTGTCTGCAGCACCAGCAGATCGGCATGGGGGCGCGAAGGGTCGGCGGCGAAGTGCGCCCGCTCCGCCGCGACCCAGCCGTCCCAGAACTCCCGCTGCTCCGCGCCGTCCCGCGAGCGTCCGCGCCTCCAGGACTCTGCCGCGGGCAACTCCATCCACAGCAGCCCCGCCAGATGCGGCCGCAACGCACGGCGGCCGGCGCCGACGCCCTCCAGCAGCACCACGGGCGCGGGCGGCAGCGGGCGGGGCGCGCCGAACACGCGAGCGCGCCAGTCGTAGGGGGCGTAGCGCGCCGTTTCGCCACGGGCCAGGGGCTCGATCACCTGCGCCATGAGCCGGTCGGTCCACGCGAAGAGCTGCTCGTGGCTGGCGATGTCGTCGAGATGGAGCACCGGTGCCCCGCCCAGCGCGGCGGCCAGGCGCGCGGCGAAGGTGGACTTTCCGGAGCCGGCGTGCCCGTCGACGCCGATCAGCCGGACCGGCCCCACGGAGGGGGGAAGCCCGCGCAGCCGGGCGGCGAGGTCGTGAATGGTGCTTCCCGAGGTGTGGTGCGGTGTGGCGGGTTTTTCCGGAAACAGTCTAGTAGTGGCCCGGCGTGCCGCGGCCACCCGTACTCCACCCGTGCCATCGGGCCGGAAGACGTCTCGATTTGAACCATCGGCTGGCAGCCAGTCAATCACGGCGATAAGCGATCCGAATCCCCTGACCGATATGTCGAATTCGGCGTTCCGGGTGTGCCCGCCGCTGAGTAAGGTGCCTCCTGCGCAACTGTGACGCGTCGAACGGGGACGGGCGGGTGGGCATGGCCGCGGAGTTATTCGAAGGGCACTATGTATGGCATCCGGCGGCCGACGACCGTGTCCTGGCAAGCGTTTGCGTCGATGTGCGCGCCGGACGTTATCGATACGCGTTCGAGGCGCTCGCCGAGACGCGTTCCGACTTCGCCCTGCGCGCCCACCGCTCGTTGGTGCTCGCCTCCGAGGCGGCCGGCACCGATCTGGTGGAGCGCTGGCTGGCCGAGGAGCCGACGCCCGAGGCGGCGCTGATGTGGGCGCGGGTCGCGGTGCAGCGCGCGCTGCGGGCGGCCGACGCGCGGGACGAGCGCGCCGAGGCGCTGGAGCGGATCGCGCTGACCGCCTGCGACCGCGCCGCCGCCCTGGCCCCCGACGACCCCACCCCCTGGGTCGCCAAGCTGGCCATGGCCCGGCTGCACCGGCTGCGTGACCCCGCCCCGCAGGGGATGCTCACCGCCCCGCCGGGTCCCTGGCGGCTCTTCGCGCACGTCCTGTCCCTGGACCCGTGGCACCGCGAGGCCCACCACCGCTTCCTGTCCTGCTTCTTCACGCGCCACGGCGGCTCGGTCAACGCCGCCTGGGACGTGGCCGCCTTCCTCAGCCAGCGGGCACCCGCCGACTCCGCCCTGCGGCTGCTTCCCCTGGTGGCCCTGGTGGAGAGCTACAACCCGACCCAGCTGCTCGCCGACCGGGTCTGGGAACAGCCCCAGTGGCGCTCCACCGCGCTGGCGATCTACCACAACTGGCTGCCGGCGGTGGCCGGTTACCGCTTCACACCGGTGCTCGACCTGGCCTACCTCGCGCACGCGCTGGTCATGGCCCAGCGCGAGTTCGAGGCCCGGGCGGTGTTCACAGCGATGGGCCCGTACGCCTCGCGCATGCCCTGGAGCGCCTTCGGCGACCCCGCCGAGCAGCTCTCCCGCGCCCGGCGCGCCTGCGGACTGCCCGTCCCCGGGCCCGCCTGACCCCGCTCGTCCCCCTTTTCCCCATCGAGAGAAAGGCCGATCAGTGTCGGAACGGACATCGTCGCCCCGAGCGAAAGCTCGCGCGAAATCCGGCGCGGGTGAAGACGCGGTCGTGCTCGACGACGACGCGACCCTGCACGCGATGGGTTATCCGCGAAAACTCACCCGACGCTTCAAGGCGTTCGACAATTTCGCGATCTCCTTCACCATCATCAATATCCTCTCGGGTATTTTCTCGTCCTTCGGATTCGGGATGAGTGCGGGCGGCCCCCGCATTCTCGTGTTCGGCTGGATCGGCGTCTCGGTCATGGTGCTGCTCATCGGTGCGGCCATGGCAGAAGTCGCCTCGGCCTATCCGACGAGCGGTGCGCTGTATTTCTCCGCCGGTAAACTCGCCAAGCGGCACAAGGGCGCCTGGTCCTGGTTCACGGGCTGGTTGAACTTCGTGGGCCAGATCGGTGGCACCGCCGCCACCGGCTACGCGGCCGCCACCTTCATCCAGGCGTTCGTGCAGCTGCAGTGGCCCTCCTACCAGCCGACCGCGCACCAGACCGTGCTGATCACGGCTCTGATCATCGTGCTGCAGGGACTCGCCAACACCTACACCGTCCAGCTCGTCGCCCTGCTGAACCGCATTTCCGTGTGGTGGCTGCTGATCGGACTCGTCGTGATCGTCGGCGCACTCATAGTGATGCCCGATCATCATCAGCCGGCGTCCTTCGTCACCCATTTCGAGAACAACACCGGCTTCACGAGCGGACTTTACGGCGGCATGCTCGGCCTGCTGGTCACCAGCTGGACCTTCACCGGGTTCGACGGCAGCTTCCACATGTCCGAGGAAACGGTCGGCGCCACGGTCAACGCCCCGAAGGGGATCACCCGCGCCATCGGCTATTCGGCGATCACCGGCCTGATCCTCATGCTTGCACTGGTCTACAGCATTAACGACTACGCCAAGGTGGCCGGGGCGGGTACGCCGCCCGTCCAGATTCTCATCGACGGCCTCGGTCTCGGCACCGCCAAGGTCATGCTCCTCATCGTCATCGGCGCGATGCTCTTCTGCGGTCTGGCCAACCTCACCAGCAACACCCGGCAGATCTTCGCCTTCTCCAGGGACGGCGCCATGCCCGGTTCCCGCTGGTGGCACTCGGTCTCGCTGCGCACCCGTACCCCCGTGAAGGCGGTGTGGCTCGCGGTGGGCTGCTCGCTGGCCCTCGTCGTCCCCGGCTGGTGGTCGCACACCGCGTTCACGGCCATCGTCAGCGTCAATGTGGTCGGGCTCTTCCTCGCCTACGCCGTACCGATCTTCCTGCGGCTCCGGCTCGGTGACGCGTTCCAGCCCGGCCCTTGGCATCTGGGTCGCTGGGGCCGGCCGGTCGGCTGGCTCGCGGTGATCTGGATCCTGCTGAGCAGCGTCCTGTTCATGCTGCCGCAGGCCTCGCCGATCACCGTCGACTCCTTCAACTACGCGCCGATCGCGCTCGCCGTCGTCCTGCTCGTGGCCACGGTGTGGTGGTTCGCCACCGCCCGCCGCCGCTTCCAGGGCCCGGTCAGCTACGGCCGCCCCGACGAGGTCGCCGCGATGGACCTCGTCTGACCCATCCGGCCGCCAGGGACCCACCTCCCGGGCCGTCCGGCGGGACCCATCCGGCCGCCTGGGACCTACACCCCGGCGATCCGGCCCGACCCGTCCGGCCGCCCGGGACCTACACCCCGGGCCGTCCGGCGGGACCCGCCCGGCCGCCCAGGGCCTACGTCCGAGGCGATCCGGCCGGACGGGCCCGGCCCCGGTCCCACTCCTCGGGCCGCCCCCACCCGCCATCCGGCCCCGGCGCACGGCATTTGGCCCGCGTCGGGGCCTTCGCGCACCTTGGGGAAACCCCTTTCAGTGGCCCAGACCAATATTGGTGGCACGGCATACGCCGAAGTGCTGGCAGGGGCATGCCGCTTGATCCATAGTTGGCGCACAACCGTCACCGGACCAGCCCCGACTCGGACACCTGGGGGTATTCACGCCCATGAGCAGAGCCGAACAGCCGTCCCGCAGAACCGTTCTGGCCGTCGCCGTCGCCGCGGCGATGAGCGGCGCGGCGGCCCCAGCCGCCGCGCAGGGACCCGCCGACGCCGCAGCGCCACTCCAGGCGCAAGGCCGCCCGATCGACTACCACGCCTGGACCACCCACCGAGAGTGGCGCTCCGGCACCGCCCAGGGCACCCGGGCCGTCTCCGGCCTCCGCCCCGGCCTCGTGATCGGTGCCCCCGCGGGACGCACCGACTACACCGACCCGCACACCGGCACCACCGCCACCTGGGAGTACGCCACCTGGACCTCCCCGGTCCACCGGCTGACCGTCCCCGCCACCGAGGTCATCGCCTCCTGGAACGCGCACACCCCCGACGGCACCTGGCTCCAGGTCGAGTTGCAGGGCACGTACTCCGACGGCACCGACACCCCCTGGTACGTGATGGGCCGCTGGGCGGCCGGCGACCAGGACATCAAGCGGACCTCGGTGGACGACCAGACCGACGGCAAGAGCTCCATCTGGACGGACACCTTCGCCATCGACGACGCGAGCACCGGACTGCGCCTGACGTCGTACCGGCTGCGCCTGACGCTCTACCGCAAGCCGGGCACGCACCTCACACCCACCGTCTGGCGGCTCGGCGCGATGGGCTCCGACATTCCCGACCGCTTCACCGTCCCGGCCTCCACTCCCGGTCTCGCCCAGGAACTGGCCGTCCCGCGCTACTCGCAGGAGATCCACAAGGGTCAGTACCCGCAGTACGACAACGGTGGCGAGGCCTGGTGCAGCCCCACGTCCTCGCAGATGATCATCGAGTACTGGGGCGGCCGGCTCACCCCCGAGCAGCTGTCCTGGGTGGACCCGTCCTACGCCGACCCGCAGGTCTGCCACGCCGCCCGCGCCACCTACGACCACCAGTACCAGGGCTGCGGCAACTGGCCCTTCAACGCCGCCTACGCGGCCACCTACGCGGGCCTGCAGGGCGTGGTCACCCGGCTCGCCTCCCTCACCGACCTGGAGACGCTGGTCGCGGCCGGCATCCCCGCCATAACGTCCCAGTCCTTCCTGAAGACCGAGCTGACCGGCGCCGGGTACGGCACCTCCGGCCACCTGATGACCGTGATCGGCTTCACGGCCGACGGCGACGTGATCGCCAACGACCCGGCCTCGCCGAGCGACGAGGCGGTACGGCGGGTGTACCTGCGCCGGGAGTGGGAGAACATCTGGCTGCGGACCAAGCGGTACAACGCCTCCGGCAAGGTCGTCTCCGGCACCGGAGGGGTCTGCTACCTCTACTTCCCGGCCCACCCGAGCCCGCGCCAGCGCAAGGCCCTCGCCGCGGTGGGCGTGCGCTGACCCGACCTGTGTGAGCAACGTCTCTGCCGCAAACGCCGTCGCGGGTGGCAAGGTGGACAAATGGGTGGGGGGAGTCCACTCCGTACGTCCGACCTCTGTGAGAAATCATGACCGCACATCCGGCCACCGCCACCCGCGTCCGCACCGGCGGCCCCCAGGAAGACGGCCCGAAGATCCTCGAGCACGTCATGGGCTGGGTGCTCGTCGTGGTGACCGCGATGCTCGTGACCCAGCTGGGTCTGCTCTGACCCGAGCCTCGCGGGGCGGCATGTTCTGACATACTGCGGAGGTCCCACCGACCTCCCAGACCAAGGTCGAAATTGAATATGCCTCAGCAGCGTGCCGCCGCGGCCCTTCCCCAGGCCCTCGACCCCGCTCGCGCAGGGGACGCCCCCCTCCGGGTGCGCGGCACCGAGCGCTCGGTGGCGCGTCGCGCCGAACTCATCGCCATCGGGCGGAAGTTGTTCGCCGACACGTCCTACGACGCGCTGTCCATGGACGACATCGCCCGCCAGGCGCATGTCGCCAAGGGGCTGATCTACTACTACTTCCGGTCCAAGCGCGGTTACTACCTGGCGATCGTCCAGGACTCCGTCGCCGACCTGGTCTCCTCCGCCTCGAGCGGCCTCGAGCTGGACGCCCGGGACCGCGTCCACCGCACCATCGACGGCTATCTGCGCTACGCCGAGCAGCACCAGGCCGCGTATCGCACGATCGTCAGCGGCGGAGTCGGCTTCGACGCCGAGGTGCACGCCATCCGGGACGGCGTCCGCGCCGCGATCATCGCCACCATCGCCGAAGGGGCCTACGGCCGGGGCGACATCGCCCCGCTCGCCCGTATGGGCCTGCTCGCCTGGGTGTGCAGCGTGGAGGGTGCCACCCTGGACTGGATCGCCCGACCCGAGCTGTCCCGCGACACCATGTGCGAGCTTCTGGTGAAGACGCTCGGCGGAGCCCTGCGCGCCATCGAGGAGCTGGACCCGGCATACCCGGCCCCACCCCCCGCCCGCCGCGCCGGTTGACCTGCACGAGGGAGCGGAGGCTCGTGGTCCTCCGCTCCCAAGTCCCCCGTGGCTTCGGTCAGTTGATGGCCTTGATCAGCTCACCGCTCGTGGTGTCGCCGCTCAGCTCCCAGAAGAAGGTGCCGCCCAGGCCCTGCTGGTTCTTGTACGTCATCTTGGTGGCGATGGTCGCCGGAGTGTCGTAACTCCACCAGTCGTTCCCGCACTTGGCGTAGGCCGTGCCGCCCACCGTGCCGGTCGCCGGGCACTTGGTCTTGAGCACCTTGTAGTCGTCGATGCCCTGCTCGTAGGTGCCCGCCGCCGGACCGGTCGCCGAACCGCCGGGCGCCGCCTGTGTGACACCGGTCCAGCCGCGCCCGTAGAAGCCGATGCCGAGCAGCAGCTTGGAGGCGGGGATGCCGAGGCCCTTGAGCTTGGAGATGGTCGCCGAGGTGTGGAAGCCCGCCTTGGGGATGCCCGAGTAGGAGTTGAGCGGGGAGTGCGGGGCGGTCGGGCCGGCGGCGTCCCAGGCGCCGAAGTAGTCGTACGTCATGGGGTTGTACCAGTCGACGTACTGGGCGGCGCCCGCGTAGTCCGCCGCGTCGATCTTGCCGCCGCTGGTGGCGTCCGCGGTGATCGCCGCGGTCACCAGGTTCCCGGAGCCGAACTTCGACCGGAGGGCGGCCATCAGGTTCCTGAACGCGTCCCGCCCGCTGGTGTCGCAGGTGTCGCCGCAGGCGTTCGGGTACTCCCAGTCGATGTCGATGCCGTCGAAGACACCCGCCCACTTGGAGTTCTTCACCAGGTCGTAGCAGGACTGGGCGAAGGCGGCCGGGTTCTTCGCGGCCTCCCCGAAGCCGCTGGACCAGGTCCAGCCGCCGAAGGACCACAGGACCTTCAGGCCCGGGTGCTTCTTCTTCAGCTTCAGCAACTGGTTGAAGTTGCCGCGCAGCGGCTGGTCCCAGGTGTCGGCGACGCCGTCGACCGACTCGGCGGCCGTGTAGGCGCGGTCGGTGGCCGCGTAGGAGTCGCCCAGCGCGCACTTGCCGCCGGTGACGTTGCCGAACGCGTAGTTGATGTGGGTCAGCTTGGCCGCGGAGCCCGAGGTCTCGATGTTCTTGACGTAGTACTTGCGGTCGTAGGTGCCCCATTCGGTGAAGTAGCCGACGACCTTGGAGCCGGCCTTGATCTGCTCGGCGGCGGGGGCGGCCGCGGTCGCGGTGCCGGCGCCGGCCAGCAGTCCGGCGCCGAGGACGGCGGAGCACGCGGCCGCGACGAGCGCCCGGAACCGGGTGCCGGGGCGGTGGGGAGAGTGCATCGGGGTGGCTCCTCGTGGGGGAGAGGGGAACGCGCGCCGATTGGCATGAACGCGGTAAAGCGTTGGTCATGCACAGTAGGAGGACTAGACCAGTAGGTCAATGGTTCGGACCAATCTCGACGGCCGGGAAGTGGTCGACCGGATTCCTGAAGTAAGCGGTCGTTAACTGGTGACGGAAGGCCGCTGATCGGGCATACTCACAGCGCACAGCCGCTGGTCAGCAGCTTCCGAGACCCGGAAGCGGCACCTTCGGCCGACCGCGACGATCAGGCGGAGCCGCCCCCACCCACGGGCCGGAACGCCGGTGCCCGAACAGGGAGGAGACCGACGCCATGTCCGACCGCGACCCGCAGCCGGTGGAGCGTCAACTGCCGACGGAAGAGGCGAGGGACCTGCTCGCGCTCGTCCGGGAGATCGCCCAGCGCGAGATCGCGCCGAAGGCCGCCGAGGAGGAGGACGCGGGACGCTTCCCGCGCGAGGTCTTCACCCTGCTCTCCGAGTCCGGCCTGCTCGGCCTGCCCTACGACTCCGAGTACGGCGGCGGCGACCAGCCCTACGAGGTCTACCTCCAGGTTCTGGAGGAGCTGGCCGCGGCACGGCTCACCGTGGGCCTCGGCGTCAGCGTGCACACGCTCGCCTCCTACGCGCTCGCCGCCCACGGCACCAAGCAGCAGCAGGTCGAGCACCTGCCCGCGATGCTGGGCGGCGGCCTGCTCGGGGCGTACTGCCTCTCCGAGCCGGCCTCCGGCTCGGACGCGGCCTCCCTGCACACCAAGGCCGTCCGGGACGGCGACGCATGGGTGCTCACCGGCACCAAGGCCTGGATCACGCACGGCGGCATCGCCGACTTCTACACCGTGATGGCCCGCACGGGCGAGGACGGCCCGCGCGGGATCACCGCCTTCCTCGTTCCGGGCGACGCGCCGGGCCTCAGTGGCGCGGTGCCCGAGAAGAAGATGGGCATGAAGGGCTCGCCCACCGCGCAGGTGCACCTCGACGGCGTCCGGGTCCCCGACGACCGGCGCATCGGAGAGGAGGGCCAGGGCTTCTCGATCGCCCTGTCCGCCCTCGACTCGGGACGGCTCGGCATCGCGGCCTGCGCCATCGGCCTCGCCCAGGCCGCGCTGGACGAGGCGGTCGGCTACGCCACCCGGCGTCGGCAGTTCGGCCGGCCCATCGCCGACTTCCAGGGCCTGCGCTTCATGATCGCCGACATGGCGACCCAGATCGAGGCCGGCCGCGCGCTGTACCTCGCGGCCGCCCGGCTGCGCGACGCGGGCAGGCCGTTCGCGAAGCAGGCGGCCATGGCCAAGCTGCACTGCACCGACACGGCCATGAAGGTCACGACGGACGCCGTGCAGATACTCGGCGGCTACGGCTACACCGCCGACTTCCCGGCCGAGCGCTACATGCGCGAGGCCAAGGTCCTGCAGATCGTCGAGGGCACCAACCAGATCCAGCGGATGGTCATCGCCCGTCACGTGGCGGGACCGGAGGGTCGCTGAACTGCCCCCTGAGGACGGTCGGGGCCGCCAGCCTGATCCACTCCGGGTCGTGGCGGCCCGGCAGGGTGCGGCCCCGGTCGGCCCAGACGCGCATCAGGTCGCGGTAGATGGGCGGATCCTGCGGTGCGGGCGGTGGCGGAACCGATTCTGCGGGGCGGGGGACGAAGATGCGGCGCTGACGCCCGGTGGCCGAGTGCAAGGGGGTCATGCCAGGAGAACGCGGGGAGGGCCGGACAGGTTACCCTCGGCCGAATCGCGCGTGAGTTCACGGACGACGTCCGGTTCCCGCTCTGGCCCCCTCCCGGCGGACCGACCTACCGACGCCCACGGGGCGTCCGTGGCCGACGACCGTCTGGTACCGCTCCAACGCGTACCCGGTGCACCGCGCGGCGCTGTCCATGGAGCACGTGGCGACCGGTGACGGGAACGCCGGCGACCGCTGCGTCTTCCACGTCCTCGACCACCCGGGCCGCGGCGTGCTCGTCCTCGGCCCCGGACAGGCCCCGGACACACTGATCCTGCACCACGACAGGCTGCGCGTCGTGGTGCAGGACGGTTGCCGGGCCGGGGCCGGGCCTGCCGTGGAGCGGCTCAGGCGGCCTGGCGGCGCATCGCCGGTACGCGCATCGGGCGCGAGCCCGGGCCGCCGACGTGCGAGAAGGGCTGCGTCCGCCAGTTCAGGCCCTGGGGGAGCGTCAGCAGCAGGGCGGTGTCCTGCTCCTGCGGTGTGAAGGACTCGTCCGCGGGGCGGGCGTCGGCCGCCGCACGGCCCGTACCCGCACAGACCGTGAGCCCGAACGGGTTCCACGGTGACGCGCACAGCGCGTGCTCCGGCAGAACCTCCTCGTCCGCCAGCAGCGCGATCGGCTGCGCGCAGTCCGGGCAGATCACCCGGTACATCTCGAAGGTGTCGTAGGCGTCCAGTTCGTCCTCGAAGGCGTCGGGTTCGACGCCCTCCGGCACGGACTCGACGACCGGCTGCTGCCGCTTGGACGCGGATCGACCAGGGCGCTTAACACTCTGCATGGGATTCTCCCCCTAAGGCTGGGCCGTGACGGCGCTGCGGCCTCGACCACAGCAAGCACTTCCCGTCCGGTCTCGGCGGTAATCACGAGGACATCACGGAGCGCGTTCGAGGCGTGTGGTGTTCGTCACATGCCGCGCGCAGATGCTCATCGGGAGACCGGTTCGGTGCTTTTTGTATCGAACCGGCCATGACCTGCGCTCTCGGCTATCCGAAGAGATCAAGCGCCCTGTAGGTTTTGGCGCCATGGAGGAGCTGGACCGTCAGATCGTGCAGCTGCTCGTCAAGGACGGGCGGATGAGCTACACAGACCTGGGCAAGGCCACGGGCCTGTCCACGTCGGCCGTGCACCAGCGGGTGCGCCGGCTCGAACAGCGTGGCGTCATCCGCGGCTACGCCGCGGTGGTCGACCCCGAGGCCGTGGGACTGCCGCTCACCGCGTTCATCTCGGTGAAACCGTTCGACCCCAGCGCCCCCGACGACATCGCGGACCGGCTCGCCGGCGTCCCCGAGATCGAGGCCTGCCACAGCGTCGCCGGCGACGAGAACTACATCCTCAAGGTGCGCGTGGCCACCCCGCACGAACTGGAGGAACTGCTGGCCCGCCTGCGCTCCCTGGCCGGGGTCTCCACGCGGACGACGGTGGTCCTCTCGACGCCGTACGAGGCGCGCCCGCCGAAGATCTGAGCCCGGCGCGACCCGCGGCCCGGGACGCGCCGCCCCGGTGCCCGGCGTGCCCCGCGCACGCGAGAGACTGTCCGTCATGAGTGAGCAGTCCGCCGAGCCCGACACCGTCCTGCTGCGCCGCGGGGAGGTGCACAGCCCCGCCGACCCCTTCGCCACCGCGATGGTGGTGGAGCGCGGCCAGGTCGCCTGGGTCGGTTCCGAGGGTGCCGCCGACGCCTTCGCCGACGGTGTGGACGAGGTGATCGACCTCGACGGTGCCCTGGTCACGCCGGCCTTCACCGACGCCCATGTGCACACCACCGCCACGGGCCTCGCCCTGACCGGCCTCGACCTGTCCGGCGCCCCCTCCCTGGAGGCGGCCCTCGCCCTGGTCCGCGAGTTCGCCGCCGCCCGCCCCGGCGACCGGGTCCTGCTGGGCCACGGCTGGGACGCCGCCCGCTGGCCCGGCGGCCGTCCGCCCACACGGGCCGAACTGGACGAGGCCACCAGCGGCCGTCCCCTGTACCTCACCCGTATCGACGTCCACTCTGCGGTCGTCACCACCGCCCTGCTCGACCTGATCCCCGGGGACGTGCCGCGTGAGGACGCCCCGCTCACCCGGGACGCCCATCACCTCGTGCGCGAGGCCGCCCTCGCCGCCATCACCCCCGCCCAACGGGCCGAGGCCCAGCGCACCGCCCTCGCGCATGCGGCCTCCCTCGGCATCGGCTCGGTGCACGAGTGCGGCGGTCCGCAGATCTCCTCCGAGGACGACTTCACCGGCCTGCTCGAGCTCGCCGCCGAGGTCCCCGGCCCCCGTGTCGTCGGCTACTGGGCCGAACAGGACGTCCGCAAGGCACGGGACCTGGGCGCCTCGGGCGCCGCGGGCGATCTCTTCGCTGACGGCGCCCTCGGCTCGCACACCGCCTGCCTGCACGAGCCGTACGCCGACGCCGGCCACACCGGCACCGCCTACCTGGACTGCGACGCCGTCGCCGCCCATGTCGTCGCCTGCACCGAGGCGGGCCTGCAAGCAGGCTTCCACGCCATCGGCGACGCCGCCGTGACCGCCGTCGTCGAGGGTGTACGCGCCGCCGCCGAGAAGATCGGCCTCGCCCGCGTCCGCGCCGCCCGGCACCGCGTCGAGCACGCCGAGATGCTCACCCCGGAGACCGTCGCCGGCTTTGCCGAGCTGGGCCTGATCGCCTCCGTGCAGCCCGCCTTCGACGCACTGTGGGGCGGCGAGGACGGCATGTACGCCCAGCGCCTGGGCGTCGAGCGGGCCCGCACCCTCAACCCCTTCGCGGCTCTGCTGCGGGCCGGTGTGCCCCTCGCCTTCGGCTCCGACAGCCCGGTCACCCCGCTCGACCCCTGGGGCACGGTCCGGGCCGCCGCCTTCCACCACACGCCCGAGCACCGGGTCTCCGTCCGCGCCGCGTTCACCGCGCACACGCGCGGCGGCTGGCGGGCCGTCGGCCGGGACGACGCGGGCGTCCTGGTCCCCGGCGCACCCGCCGACTACGCGGTCTGGCGCACCGACGAGCTGATCGTCCAGGCCCCCGACGACCGGGTGGCGCGCTGGTCCACCGACCCGCGCTCCGGCACCCCCGGCCTGCCCGATCTCACCCCGGGCCGCGACCTGCCGGTCTGCCTGCGCACCGTCGTGGGCGGACGGACGGTGTTCGTACGGCCGGGCGAGTGATCTCCCGGGGTGGCGCGGCGGTGATCTTCCCCGGCCGCCCCGTCGCCCCACCTGCGCATCCTCTCGGCACACCGCCGTGGAGCCCGTGTCCTTGCAGATCAGGGGGCTGTTGACAGTCGGCGGCCGGGGGCCGGTAGGTTCGGCCGAGTCCACCACCGGACGCCCGACCGGGGAGTGTTCACGCAACTCGTCGCAGCGCCCGCTGGGTCAGGGACGGTGTGCCGCACCGGGGCACCGTCGCTGGGAGCCAGGCTCAGCGCCCGCGCCGACGAGCGATCGTTCCGGCCGGTCGGCAAGGTGTGACCCGGGTGGGGCCCGGGCGCTCAGTAGACAACGGCTTTCGGTCGATCCGCAGCCAGCGGGTCCCAGGTCGGCCCGAAGGGCGCCGGGGCCCCCATCCGCCGCGGAACGCAGGTGCCGAAACAGGTTTTCTTACCCCACTCCCGGGGAATCGACACCGGCAGTCGAACGAGTCGGCACGTCATCCCAGGCCGCGGCCACTATGGTGGATCCCTGCGTACAACATGAAGGGGCAGCAGTGAACGACGGCGACGGGACCCTCGCGGCCAAGGCCCAGGGGAGGCAGTTCGGTCCGCTCGGCACGGCCTTGGTGATCATCCCGACCTACAACGAGGCCGAGAACATCAAGACCATCGTCGGCCGGGTACGCGAGGCCGTCCCCGAGGCGCACGTACTCATCGCGGACGACAACAGCCCGGACGGCACCGGCAAGCTCGCCGACGAACTGGCCGCCGAGGACGACCACGTCCAGGTGCTGCACCGCAAGGGCAAGGAGGGTCTCGGCGCCGCCTACCTCGCGGGCTTCCGCTGGGGCCTGGAGCGCGGTTACGGCGTGCTGATCGAGATGGACGCCGACGGCTCCCACCAGCCCGAGGAACTGCCCCGCCTGCTCACCGCCCTCAAGGGTGCCGACCTGGTGCTCGGTTCCCGCTGGGTGCCCGGCGGCCGGGTGGTGAACTGGCCCAAGTCCCGTGAGTTCATCTCCCGCGGCGGCAGCCTCTACTCCCGCCTCGCCCTCGACCTGCCGCTGCGCGACATCACCGGCGGCTACCGCGCCTTTCGCCGCGAGACCCTGGAGGGGCTGGGTCTGGACGAGGTCGCCTCGCAGGGCTACTGCTTCCAGGTCGACCTGGCCCGCCGCGCGGTCAAGGCCGGCTACCACGTGGTCGAGGTGCCCATCACCTTCGTCGAGCGCGAACTCGGCGACTCCAAGATGAGCAAGGACATCCTCGTCGAGGCGCTGTGGCGGGTCACCGCCTGGGGTGTGGGCGACCGCGTCGGCAAGATCACCGGCAAGGACAAGCAGGCCTAGCGCCCCGCACAGCTCCTATTGATCCACCCCTTATCCCGCGCTGAGCCGCTCCCAGGCACACTGGGAGCATGACGACTGGCGCTCCGACCTCTGCGCACACCGCCCGGCCCCGGCGCTCCCGGCTGCGCAGGTATCTGCCCCTGGGTGTCGCCGCGTGGCTGGTGCTGGAGATCTGGTTGCTGACCCTGGTCGCGGGCGCGACGGGCGGGCTCACCGTGTTCCTGCTTCTCGTCGCGGGCTTGGTGGCCGGCTCCGTGGTCATCAAGCGGGCGGGCCGCCGCGCCTTCCAGAGTCTCAACGAGGCGCTGCAGCGGGGCGGTTCGCCCGAGCGCGGGGGCGGCAACGGCCTGATGATGCTCGGCGGCCTGCTGCTGATCATCCCCGGCCTGGTCTCGGACGCGGCCGGTCTGCTCCTGCTGCTTCCGCCGGTCCAGAAGGCGGTGAGCCGGTACACCGAGAACGCCCTGGCCAAGAGGCTCCGCACCGCCGCTCCCGGCAGCCTGGGCGACGCCTTCCAGCAGGCCCGCATCCACCGCCCCGACGGCAAGGTGGTGCAGGGGGAGGTCATCCGGGAGGACCGCCCGGAGGCGGGGGACCAGCGGCCGCCGCTGACGCGCTGACCGCGTCCGGCACGCACACGAAACCGCGGGCGCCGTACGTGCATGCACGTACGGCGCCCGCGGTTACTCGTATGCGGAGTCGGTTATGCGGACTTACGGCTGTCCCGAGGATGAACCGCGATGTTCATCGCCCCCGAGCGCAGAACCGCCAGGCGCTCCTCGAGGACCTCTTCGAGCTCCTCACGGGTGCGCCGCTCCATCAGCATGTCCCAATGGGTACGCGCGGGCTTGGCCTTCTTCTCCTCAGGGCCGTCGCCGTCAACGAGGAGTGCCTGGGCCCCGCAGACCTTGCACTCCCACTCCGGCGGAATCTCCGCCTCGACCGAGAAGGGCATCTCGAAACGGTGCCCCTTCTCGCATGCGTACTCCACGGCCTGGCGCGGGGCCAGGTCGATACCGCGGTCCGTCTCGTAGCTGGTCACTACGAGGCGTGTACCGCGAAGAGCTCGCTCACTCATGAATCGTGCCTCCCGGGCTTGTCGCCCACAGGACAGGTGTCGCTGTCGTCGTCATCCGGTCAACGTCCGGTCGGCGGTAAAGATTCCCGTTCCGAGTCCCGTTCCGGGTCATGCGTCGCCGTCGTAGCCGCCCCTTGTTCTACCCACAGGCGCCCGGTTTGTCACATCTGCTAGCAGATGTCACCCAGCGTTTCGGCATCTTTGACGCGCAGTAACGGTACGCCTGGCAGGCCAAACGCGTACACTACCGCCCTTTCGTGTTGAACGCTAAATCGGTGCTAGATCCTCTCCGGAACCGCATTGCCCGCCTCGCCGATCGCACGCCGTACCGGCACCCGGGCGAGCAGGGCGAAGCCGAGGACGAAGAAGGCCACCAGCGAGATGATCGCGTCGCGGTAGCTCCCGGTCAGCTGGTAGGTCACGCCGAACAGCAGCGGCCCGAGCCAGCTCATTCCGCGATCGCTCATCTCGTAGGCCGAGAAGTACTCGGCCTCCTTGCCCGGCGGCACCAGATGCGAGAACAGCGACCTGGACAGCGCCTGGCTGCCGCCGAGGACCAGCCCGATCCCGCCCGCCAGCACGAAGAACCACACCGGGGCCTGCGCGGGCAGGAAGTACCCGGCGGCCAACGTCACCGTCCAGGCCACCAGTGAGCCCAGGATCGTCCGCTTCGCGCCGTACGTCCGGGCCAGCCGCCCCATCGCCAGCGCCCCGGCCACGGCGAGCACCTGCACCAGCAGCACGGCGCCGATGAGTGTCGACTGCCCGAGCCCCAGCTCCTCGGAGCCGAAGACCGAGGCCTGCGAGATCACCGTCTGGATGCCGTCGTTGTAGATCAGGTACGCCAGCAGGAACGCCAGGGTCAGCGGATACCGGCGCATGTCCCGGACCGTCGCCGCGAGCTGCCGCCGCCCCGGCGCCGTGGCGCGCTCCACGCGCGCGTGCCGGTCACGCAGCCTGCGCAGCGGTACGAGCGTGAAGGCGCCCCACCACAGGCCCGCCGAGGCCAGGCAGACGCGGACCGCGGCCGTCTCGGACAGGCCGAAGGAGTCGTGCGCCGAGTACAGGACCAGATCGGCCACGAGGACCAGGGAGCCCGCCGCGTAGCCGAAGGCCCAGCCCCGGGAGGAGACCGCGTCGCGCTGCTCGGGCGGGGCGATCTGCGGCAGGTAGGAGTTGTAGAGCATCATCCCGACGGACTGCGCCGCGTTGGCCACGAGGAGCAGCACCCCACCGAGCAGATACCGGTCGCCGTCGAGGAAGAACATGCCCGTGGTCGCGGCCGCCCCGGTGTACGCCGCCGCCGCGAGCAGCGGTTTCTTGCGGCCCGTACGGTCGGCCGCGCTGCCGACGAGGGGCATCACGACCACGGCCAGGATCACCGACAGGGACACCGAGTAGGCGAAGAAGGAGCCCGCCCGGACCGGGACGCCCAACGGGTGCACATAGCCGCCGGCGTCCGCGGCGTTCTCCGCGACCGAGGTGAGGTACGGGCCGAGGAACACGGTGAGCACGCTCGTCGAGTAGACCGAGCACGCCCAGTCGTAGAAGTACCAGCCGCGCTGCTCGCGTCGGAGACCGGCGGTCTCGTCCGCGGCCTGTGTGCGCACGGTGTCGGTGCCCACCCGTGCCCTCGCTTCCCCGCCGAAGTGCCGTGCGAAGGCGCGGTCCGGTGGGCCCGGGCGGTCAGACCCAGACGCCGCGGTCCTCCATGACCTTGCGCAACATGTCGATGTGATCGGTCATGATGCCATCGACCCCCAGGTCCAGGAGCCGGTGCATGCGCTCCGGCTCGTTGATCGTCCACACGTGCACCTGCAGCCCGCGCGCGTGGGCGGCACGGACGAAACGGTGGTCGACCACGGGGACGCCCGACTGGGCTTCGGGCACCTGCGCCGCGACGGCCGACCGGCGTACCGCGGCCGGCAGCCCCCAGGAGCGCAACCGCAGGTTGAGCACCCCACGGGTGCCGAAGGAGGTGGCCAGGCGCGGCCCCGCCAGGCGCTGGGCCCGCAGCACGCGCGCCTCGGAGAAGGAACCCGCGCAGACCCGGTCCCAGGCGTTCATGCGCTCGACCAGCTCGAGCAGGGGGCGCAGCGCGGGCTCCGCCTTCATGTCGACGTTCCAGCGGACCTCGGGGAAGGTCTCCAGCAACTCCTCGAACAGCGGCACCGGTTCGCGGCCGCCGACGCGCGCCTGCCGTACGTCCTCCCACGGCAGGTCGGCGATGTGGCCCACGCCGTCGGTGACCCGGTCCAGGGACGCGTCGTGGAAGGCGACGAGCCTGCCGTCCGCCGTGGCGTGCACGTCGGTCTCGATGTACCGGTAGCCCAGTTCGACCGCGTGCCGGAACTGCGCCACGGTGTTCTCCAGCCCGTCGGCGGCCCCGCCCCGGTGGGCGAAGGCGATGGGGCCCGGGTGGTCGAGGTACGGGTGCCGTACGGGCGGTGTCGTGAGGGTCACGTACGCAGTATCGCTCCCTCCGGTGTCCCGGCGGCAACGACCGTGCCGCCCGATGCCGCCGGGACGGTGAAGACCCGCAGGAACAGCTGGGCCAGCGGACCGATGGACACGGCGTACAGCACGGTGCCCACCCCGATGGTGCCGCCGAGCACGAAGCCGGTGACCACCACCGCCACCTCGACCACCGTCCGCATCAGCCGGATCGAGCGGCCGGTGCGCCGGTGCAGGCCCGTCATCAGCCCGTCGCGCGGACCCGGACCGAAGCGCGCGGCGATGTACAGACCCGTCGCCACGCCGTTCAGCACGATCCCGGCGAGCAGCAGCGGGATCCGCACGGCGAGGGAGTGGGACTCCGGAACGAGGGCGAGCGTGCCGTCCATGGCGAGGCCGACGACGAAGACGTTGGAGACCGTGCCCAGCCCCGGGCGCTGGCGCAGCGGGATCCACAGGAGCAGCACCGCCGCCCCCACGACGATCGACACCACGCCGATGGTCAGCCCGGTGAGTTCCGCGAGCCCCTGGTGCAGCACGTTCCACGGCTCCAGGCCGAGGCCCGCCTCCACGAGCAGCGCGGAACTCGCGCCGTACAGCGCGAGTCCGGTGTACAGCTGGATCAATCGTCGTCCGAGACGGTCCCGAGTGGACACGACATACCCCCCTGGGTGGTGGCGGTGGCCTGATGCATGACACTCTGTGGCTTGGGATGACTCGCCATCCATGGCCAATTCGGGGAAGGTGGACTGATCGTCATGGCGCAGTGGACCTCGGCGGTGGGAGCGGCGCAGCTCGCCCGGCTCCTCACCTCCCAGCAGGAACGGCCCGCCGGCCCCGGCACCCGCCGCCCGCCCGCCTACCGCGCCCTCGCCGACGGCATCCGGCTGCTGGTGCTCGAGGGCCGCGTCCCGGTGGCCGCCCGGCTCCCCGCCGAGCGGGAACTCGCCCTGGCCCTCTCCGTGAGCCGCACCACGGTCGCGGCCGCCTACGAGGCGCTGCGCAGCGAGGGCTTCCTGGAGTCCCGGCGCGGAGCGGGCAGCTGGACCGCCGTACCGGCGGGCAACCCGATCCCCGCCCGCGGCCTGGAACCGCTGCCCCCGGAAGCCCTGGGCTCGGTGATCGACCTGGGCTGCGCCTCGCTCCCGGCCCCCGAGCCGTGGCTCACCCGCGCCGTACAGGGTGCCCTGGAAGAGCTGCCTCCGTACGCCCACACGCACGGCGACTACCCGGCCGGGCTGCCGGCCCTGCGCTCGATGATCGCCGAGCGCTACACGGCTCGCGGGATCCCCACGATGCCCGAGCAGATCATGGTGACGACCGGCGCGATGGGCGCCATCGACGCGATCTGTCACCTCTTCGCGGGCCGCGGCGAGCGCATCGCCGTGGAGTCGCCGTCCTACGCCAACATCCTCCAGCTGATGCGGGAGGCGGGCGCGCGACTCGTACCCGTCGCGATGGCCGGGGGCCTGTCCGGCTGGGACATGGACCGCTGGCGCCAGGTCCTGCGGGAGGCCGCCCCCCGCATCGCCTACGTCGTCGCCGACTTCCACAACCCCACCGGCGCGCTGGCCGACGAGGACCAGCGGCGCCGGCTGGTGGACGCGGCCCGCTCGGCGGGCACGGTCCTCGTCGCCGACGAGACGATGTCGGAACTCTGGCTGGACGAGGACTTCGGGGACGGCGCGATGCCCCGCCCGGTGTGCGGCTTCGATCCGGCCGGCTCCACGGTGATCACGGTCGGCTCGGCCAGCAAGGCGTTCTGGGCGGGCATGCGGATCGGCTGGGTCCGCGCGGCGCCGGACGTCATCCGCAGCCTGGTCGCCGCGCGCGCGTACGCCGACCTGGGCACGCCGGTGCTGGAACAGCTCGCCGTGAACTGGCTGTTCAGCACCGGGGGCTGGGCACAGGCGGTCGAGCTGCGGCGCGCCCAGGCCCGGGAGAACCGGGACGCGTTGGTGGAGGCGGTCCGGCGCGAACTGCCGACCTGGGAGTTCGAGGTTCCGCAGGGCGGTCTGACCCTGTGGGTGCGCGCCGGTGGGCTGTCCGGCTCCCGCCTCGCGGAGGCGGGCGAGCGGGTGGGCGTCCGCGTCCCCTCCGGCCCTCGCTTCGGCGTCGACGGCGCCTTCGAGGGCTACGTCCGCCTTCCGTTCACGGTCGGGGGAGCGGTGGCGGAGGAGGCGGCGGTCCGGCTCGCCGCCGCGGCTCGGCTGGTGGAGAACGGGATGACGGGCGGCACGGAGGCTCCGCGGACGTTCGTCGCGTAGACGCGGGTGCATCCTCCCTTCGGGGAGCGGGTGTGCGCGGCTTCGGCTTCGACCTGCGGGGCCGGTGGGGGCTGGTCGCACGGTTCCCCGCGCCCCTGGGGAACTGCAGCACCGTCGGCCCCGTGCCGGCGCAGCCGGGGGCACCCGCGGCACCGCCCCAAGCAAGGCGGTGCCCCGCCGGGGTGGGTGCGTGACACCCATCCCTGTGCGGCCAGGGGGGTGCCCCGCGGGCGGGGGTGAGTGACACCCGTCCCGCGCGGCGGGCGGTCCCCCGCGGGCGGGGGTGAGTGACACCCGGCCCCGGGCGGCCAGGGCGGTGCGCCGCCGGTGTGTGTGGGTGACACCCATCTCAGGCCGGTCAGATCCCCGTGCGGCCAGGGGGGTGCCCGCGGGCGGGGGTGAGTGACACCCGTCCCCGGGCGGCCAAGGCGGTGCGCCGCGGTGCGGGTTAGCGACACCCACCCTTGTCCGCCCAGGCCGTACTTGGCCTCCCGCCGACCGGCCGGGGCGCCGGGTGCCTGGCTAGCTCTCGGCCGCCACGGCCTCCGCGACCACGGGTGCCGCCTCGGCCTCTGGCTTCGTCATGTCCGTCGGCTGCGTCGGCTGCGTCGGCTCCGCGTCCGCGGGAGTGGTCCGCGGTGGCAGCAACGCCAGCACCGCCTGCCGATCGGCATCGCTGGTCGCGTCGTCGTACGGATCAGGCGTACGGGGCACCTGAAGCCGGTGCACCTGCCCCGACCCCAGCCGGGCGTACCCCCGCCCCAGTGGCACATGCCCCGGCGGCGTCGTGTGCGGCGGCACCCCGAGTACCGCCTCCACCTGCCGCGGTGCCGCGGCGCCGAGCACGACACGCGCGCGCGTGTGCTGCCGGACCGCGTCGCTGAGCGCCTCCGCGCTGTCGAACTGCTCGGCCACCACCACGGTCACGTTCGCCGCGCGTCCGTGCCGCAGCGGCACCTGGAGCAACCCCTGCGGATCCTTGCGGCCGTCCGTCGCCGCGAGGTGGGTGAAGACGCTCGGGCGGTCCAGCAGGATCCACAGCGGCCGTCGGGTGTCGTCCGGCGGCGGGTCGCCCGCCTGCCGGGCCAGGTTGATCGCGATGAGCCGCCGCTCGGTCTCCTGCGCGGCCCACTCCAGGCTGGCCAGCGCCCCGGGGAGCGCGCACTCCACGGCCAGCACACCGTCCCGGCCGGTGAGGCACGCGTACTCGCCGGTGCCCCCGCCGTCGACGATCAGGACGTCGCCGTGGCGCAGGGCCTGGAGGGCGATGCAGCGCAGCAGGGTCGAGGTGCCGCTGCCCGGGTGGCCCATGGCCAGCAGGTGCGGCTCGGTGGAGCGGATGCCGGTGCGCCAGACGACCGGCGGGACGTCGAGGTGTTCCTCTCCGTAGGAGAGGGGAAGCGTGCGCTGGACCTCGCTCGGGTCGGTGAAGCCGAGCACGGTCTCGCCGGGCGCGGTGACGAAGTGCTGGGCGGCGATGTCGCTGGGCAGCGGGGCGAGGACGGTGACGGTGAGCTGATTGCCCTCCTCCTCCCAGGCGAAGTGGTACTCGCGGCCCCGGCCGGCCTTCGCGGTGAGCAACTGCTCGATCCGGGCGCGGGCCTCGGGCTCGCCGTCCGCGAAGTAGGCGGGGTAGCGGATCACGAGGTGACCGATGCGCCCGCCGTCCTCGAACTCGTGCGCGATGAAGGCCTTCTGCCACTCCCCGCCGTGCGCGTACAGCGGAGCGGGGTCGTCCGGGCTGGAGAAGTACGGCACCAGGGCCTCGTACAGCGCCTGGAGCCGTTCGCTCTGGGACTCGTCGGGCCCGTCCGGCGCCGGCGGGGTGCGGTCGCGGCCCTGCCAGGCCGCCGCCGCCATCACGGTGATGACGGCGAGCAGCGGCCCGTACGGCACCAGCGCCACGACCAGGACCACGGAGGCCGCCAGGAACAGCAGTGGCCCGCGTTTGTCCTTGGGTGTGTCCGCCCACTTGCGCCGCCCGGCCGAGGCCAGTCGCCGCAGCCCGCGCGAGACGGTGATCAGCGGGTGGAGGACGTCGGTGGCGCTGTCGGCCGCCGTCCGGGCCAGCTCCCGGCTCCGGGCGAGCTGCGTCCGGGCGATCTGGGCGCTGTCCTTGCTCAGAATGCGGGGGAGGGGGCGCCGGGCCACTGCTGTCTCCTGTGGGTGCGAACGGGCGGGACAGGCGGGGTCAGAACTTGATGCCGCCGAGGAGGCTCGCCAGGCTCTCGCCGCCGGCCTTGATGCTGGGGGCGATGCCCGTGCTGGCGAGGTAGAAGCCGAACAGCGCCGAGGTGCATGCGTGCGAGCCTTTGAGGCCGTCCTTCCGGAAGAAGAGGAAGACGATGATGCCGAGCAGCAGGACGCCTGACAGGGAGAGGATCATTTCGGGTCTCCTGGTGTCGAGAGGGGACAGTCACCATGAGTTCTTCCAGGATCACAGGATGTATCCATACGATTAAAGGTGCAACTGGGTGAAATATGGTTGATTTCGCCCACTCGGCGGAGTCGCTCCGACCCGCTTGACCAGGGCTGTTGCCTCCAGCTGGGTCCGCTGCTGATCTTTACCTCGGGCACATCGGGTCATGTGCCGCGCGAGACAGTACGCTGGCGATTCACTCGTACGGCCGCGTTCCGCTCACTGCCGTACGCTCCCTGACGTCACCGAAGTTCGAAGGAGAGGCGGTCCGGCCGATGAGTGAAGCCCCCGACCCCGAGGTCGTGGAGCTGGCGACCAAGATCTTCGATCTGGCCCGCCAGGGCGAGACCGAGGCGCTCGTGGCGTACGTGGACGCGGGCGTTCCGGCCAACCTCACCAACGACCGCGGCGACTCCCTGGTGATGCTCGCCGCGTACCACGGTCACGCCGACGCGGTGCGCGCGCTGCTCGCCCACGGCGCGGAGGCGAACCGGATCAACGATCGTGGTCAGACCCCCCTCGCGGGTGCCGTCTTCAAGGGCGAGACCCAAGTGATCAAGGCCCTCCTGGAGGGCGGAGCCGACCCCTCCGCGGGGACGCCGTCGGCCGTCGACACGGCCCGGATGTTCGGCAGGACGGAACTCCTGGAACTGTTCGGCGTCAACTGACTCGAACGTCCTGACCAGGTACGACACGGAAAACGGGGGAGGCGGTAAAGGGCCGCCGGAAATACGGTCGCGGCAGCACACACCGCGGGTCATCATGACGTCGTGATTCACGGACGCGATGGCTGGGCAGGTGTTGCCGCACCGCGCGGACCGTGATGCGGTCCGCATGGGCCACCGACGAGAGGCAGAGAGAGATGGTCTACAGCAAGCAAGAGACGGCGGGCGCTCCGACGTTGTGTCACGCGGCCAGGTAATGCGTGTTCCCCGGTTGCGTCGACGCTTGATGTGAGGCTGTTTCCCATGTTCGATCCGGTCATAGCGCCCAGCGGTACGCTGCTCGGGCTGCTCCAGCGCGGCCGTGGCGACGGCACGCTGCACGCGCTCACCGCCCCGCGCGCCGAAGCGCTCGCGGCCCTGAACCACTGCGTGCTGCGCGACCCCCGCCACGACTGGCAGGTGGAGAACCGCTCCCTCTACTACGCCCGGCTCTACCTCGACCTGAACGGTGAGCTGGACGCCGTCGAGGCGCACCTCTTCGACCCCGAGGACATCCTCGACACCGACGAGTCCCGTACCGGCCTCGCCCTGGCCGTCCTCGGGCACCTCGCCTCCTACGGCAGGAGCGACGCGCTCGAACTGTTGCGCAGGTACGCCGCCCACGGCTCCAACTGGGCATGGGCCCTGGACGAGCTGGCCCTGCGGGACGACGACGCGGGCCTGCGCGCCCTCGCCGCCCCCGTCCTGGCCCGTTTCCCCGCCGATGCCGAGGGCGAGGCCGAACTGGCCGCCGCCGTACGCGACGCCTTCGAACCGCGGCCCTGGCGGCTGTGGGCCGAGGATCCGCGGGAATGGATCGCCACGCGGGTGCGTGCCGCCAGGGAGACGGGCTGTTTCGACCGCTGGCAGCGGCAGATGCGGCCCACCGGCCCGCGCCCCGGCTGGAGCGTGCGCGCCGTGTTCGAGTGGGCCCAGCAGGGCATGGAGCGCGGCGCCGCCCTCCACGTGCCCGCCGCCCGCTGCCTGGTCGCCGTGGCCGGCCCCGAGGACCGGCACGAGATCCTCCAGGCCGCCCGGAACGGCATGGACGGAGCCCGCTGCACCGCCCTGCGCTACCTCGCCGACAGCAACGACCCCGACGCCCTCGAGCTGATCGAGACCGCCGTCACCGATGGCACGGCGCCCGTCGTGGAGGCGGCCGTCGACGCCTTCGAACGAATGCGCAGCGTCGCCGCCGTCGACCGCGCGCGCCGTTGGGCCCAGCGCCCCGACGCGCTCGGCGCCGCCGCCGGACGCATGCTCGCCTGCCTCGGCGGCACACAGGACAGCGATCTCGTCCTCGGCGCCCTCCGTGAGGCCGTACGGGGCGAGGGCCCCGACGCACCCACCCTGTGGACCCTCGTCGACGGCGCCGGACGCCTCGGTATCTCCTGCGCGGCCCCCGTGCTGCGCCACGTCTACCGCGAGACGGCCTCCTCCCACCTCCGCGGGCGCGCCGCCCGAGCCCTGGCCGCCACCGATCCCTCCTTCGCCGCCGGCTTCGCCGTCGAATGCCTGTGGGACTGCGAGGAGACCACCCGCGAACTCGCCGCCCGGCACGCCGAGACCGGTGACACCCGGGTGGTGGAACGACTCCGCCGCCTGGCCGCCGACCCGGCCGAGGAGGACGAGGTGCAGACAGCGGTACGCAGCCGCTTCGGGCCGGACATCGCCGCCGGCTGACCCCTCCCGCACACGGTCCGGGCGGACGACCGCCCGCCGGGTGAACACGGGGTGACCCACAGGCCAGGCGGCCATGACGGCCGTCCGACCTGCTCGGGTGCGCGGCTCGATGATCAGGGCCGCGCCGGAAGACCTAGGTCGACGCGGCCACGTCCGGAGTCCTCCGCTCCGGCCGGACGGCGAGCCCCGTGGTGGCCGGCCACCCAGCCGGTACCGGCCGGGTGGCCCGGCGGTGCGCGGACCTGCCGCGAGAGCTGGACCGCCTCCCCGGCGACGAACCGCGCGGCCACGCGCCTCGGCGCTCACGCGTCGGCGGCGGTCTCGGCGGCCCGGCCGCGGGGCGCCCCGACGGTGCCGCGGCTCAGCGCCGCCGTACCGGTACGAACCGGACTAGGGTGCCCGGCACCGCCTGGGCGGCCGCCGGGAGGTCGGCGGCGCGGACCACCGCGATCACCGGGTAGCCCCCGGTGGTCGGATGGTCCGCCAGGAAGACCACAGGGCGCCCGTCCGGGGGGACCTGGACGGCGCCGAGGACCATTCCCTCGCTGGGCAGCTCCCCGGGCCGGGCCCGCTGCAGCGCGGGGCCCTCGGTGCGCAGGCCGATGCGGTTGCTCGCCGAGGAGACCCGGTACGCGCGCGTGGTCAGATCCCGGACCGCCCCGGCCGTGAACCAGTCGGCGCGCGGCCCCAGGGTCACCCGCAGCAAGAGGCAGGCCGGGGGCCGCGGCTGCGGGACGCCGTCCACCCGTGCGGGCGGCCCTGCCGGGGCGCCGAGCGGCAGCACCGTGCCGTCGGCGAGCGGTGCCGGACCCAGGCCGGACAGCAGGTCCGTGGCACGGCTGCCGAGGACCGGCTCGACGGCGATGCCGCCGGAGACGGCCAGGTAACTGCGCACGCCGGCCGTGGCCGCCCCCACCTCCAGCAGCTCACCGGCCGGCACCACGACGGGTGCGCCCCATGCGGCCGGCCGACCGGCCACCGTGACCGGACAGGGCGCGCCGCCGACCGCCATGGTCACCGTGGAACGGGGGCGCACCGCACAGCCGTTGAGAGTGGTCTCCAGAACGGCGGCGTCCGGCGCGTTGCCGACGAGCCGGTTGACGAGCCCCGCCGCGGGCGGGTCGAGCGCCCCGGAGCGGGGCACGCCGAGATGCGCGTACCCCGGCCGCCCGCGGTCCTGCACGGTGGTCAACGCCCCGGAGCGCACGACGACGAGCGCACGGTCGGTCATGCGCCCTCCCCAGGCACGACGCCCACCCGCGCGTGGCGGGTCGCCTGCGCTGTGCGGGTGCGCGGCGTACGCGCGCGTGGCCCGGTCATGCGTCCTCCGGAGGTACGACGTTCATGTCCGCGTGGCTCGCGTGCGTGGCCGGTCGCCTGCGCTGTGCGGGTGCGCGGCGTACGCGCGCGTGGCCCGGTCATGCGTCCTCCGCCGGTACGAACCGTACGCGGGTCCCCGGTGACAGCAGAGCGGCCGGTACCCGTGCGGGGTCCCACAAGACCGCGTCGGTCGTGCCGATCAACTGCCAGCCGCCCGGCGAGGAACGCGGGTACACGCCCGTGTAGGGGCCCGCCAGGGCCACCGCACCGGCCGGGACCGCCGTGCGCGGGGTGGGCCGGCGCGGGACGTCGTAGCGGGTCGGCAGCCCGGTGAGGTAGCCGAAGCCGGGGGCGAACCCGCAGAAGGCCACCGTGAACGCGGTGCCCGCGTGGATGCGGGCGACCTCGCCCTCGGACACGTTCCAGTGCGCGGCGACCTCCGAGAGGTCCGGGCCGTCGTAGCGCACGGGCAGTTCGATCAGCTCACGCGCGCGTGGGGGCGACGGCGGCACGTTCGAGGAGGTCAGTTCGGACACCCAGCGGGCCGGGTCGTGCAGGCCGTCGAGCAGGACCGTCCGGGCCGCGGGCACGATCTCGCGGACGGTCAGCGAGCCCTCCGCACGGCGCCGCAGCAGCTCCGCGTGCAGGGCCTGCGCCTCCTCGCCCGAGGACACCTCCACGAGCAGCGCGTCGTCGCCGACGGGAAGCGCCCTCACGCGAAGGCCTCCACCCGCACCCCCGCCGCCACCAGCCGCGCGCGCACCCGGCGGGCCAGTTCCACCGCGCCGGGCGTGTCGCCGTGCAGACACAGCGACCGCGCGCGCACCTGGATTCGCGCGCCGGAGTGCGCGATGACCGCGCCGGAGCGCGCGAGACTCACCGAGCGCTCCACCACGGCCTCCGGGTCGGTCACCACGGCGCCGTCCCGGCCGCGGGGGACCAGCGTGCCCTCGTCGGTGTACGCGCGGTCCGCGAACGCCTCCGTGACGGCCGGCAGCCCCGCCTTCGCGGCCAGCTCCAGCAGACGCGAGCCGGGCAGGCACAGCACCGGCAGCGCGGCGTCGGCGAGGAGCACGCCGTCGATGACCGCGCGGGCCTGCTCCTCGTCGTGCACGACCCGGTTGTACAGCGCGCCGTGCGGCTTGACGTACGCCACGCGCGCCCCGGCGGCCCGCGCGAACACCTCCAAGGCGCCGATCTGGTAGGCCACTTCGGCCGCCAGTTCGGCAGGCGGCACGTCCATCGCGCGCCGGCCGAACCCGGCGAGGTCCCGGTAGGACACCTGCGCTCCGATCGTCACCTGGCGCTCGGCCGCCAGTTCGCACACCCGGCGCATGGTGGCCGCGTCCCCGGCGTGGAACCCGCAGGCCACGTTGGCACTGGTGACGACGGACAGCAGCTGGTCGTCGTCGGTCAGCCGCCAGCGGCCGAAGCCCTCGCCGAGGTCGGCGTTCAGATCGATCGCGGTCATGGTGTTGTCGTGTCTCCGGTTCGCGTGTGGTCCGTCGGGGTCACCGGGCTCAGTCGAGGCCGACCAGCCGGTACTGCTCGTCGCGGGCGTCGGTCAGGAACATCTGGCCCGGCGCGTGGGTGATGGCGAACGGCGGCCTGGAGGCCGTCACCGCCGCCTGCGGGGTCACCCCGCACGCCCAGAACACCGGGATGTCGCCGTCGGCGAGGGTCACCGGGTCGCCGAAGTCGGGCCGGGCCAGGTCCTCGATGCCGAGGGCCGCGGGGTCTCCGCAGTGCACCGGGCCGCCGTGCACGGCCGGCAGCAGGCTGCTCTCCCGGATCGCGGCACGCAGGTGCTCGGGCGGCACCGGGCGCATGGACACCACCATCGGCCCGCGCAGCCTGCCCGCGGCACGGCACTCCCGGCCGGTCACGTACATCGGCACGTTGCGGCCCTGCTCGACGTGCCGGATCGGCACCCCGGCCCGGGCCAGCGCCCACTCGAAGGTGAAGCTGCACCCGAGCAGGAACGACACCAGGTCGTCGCGCCAGTACGCGCGCGCGTCCGTGGGCTCCTCGACCAGCTCGCCGTCCTGCCACACGCGGTAGCGCGGCAGATCGGTGCGCAGATCGGCGCCCTCGGCGAGGACGGTCGTCGCGGCACCCGTGTCCGTGACGTCGAGCACCGGGCAGGGCTTGGGATTGCGCTGGCAGAACAGCAGCATGTCGTAGGCCCAGTCGGCGGGCACCGCGATCAGGTTGGCCTGCGTGTGGCCGGCCGCGACCCCGGCCGTGGGGCCGGCCAGGCCCTCGCGGAATCGGGCCCGCGCGATCCTCGGGCTCCACGCGTGCGCGTGCTCGTCGACCGCGGCGACTGGCCGGTCCTCGGTACGGTGCCGCATCAGGCCAGCTCCTTTCCGCGCGTCTCCGGCAGCCCGAGCAGGGCCAGTGCCGCCAGGCCGTAGCCGATCGCCCCGAAGACCAGGGCGCCGCCCACGCCCCAGCTGTCCGCGAGGAAGCCCACCAGGGTCGGGAAGACCGCGCCCACCGCGCGGCCCGTGTTGTACGTGAAGCCCTGACCGGTGCCGCGCACCGCCGTCGGGTACAGCTCGCTCAGGTACGAGCCGAAGCCGCTGAAGATGGCCGACATGCAGAAGCCGAGCGGGAAACCGAGCACCAGGAGCAGGGTGTTGGCGCCGTCAGGGATGTTCGCGTACGCCAGGATGCACAGGGCCGACAGCAGCGCGAACAACCAGATGTTGTTGCGCCGGCCGAGCCGGTCGGTGAGGTGACCGCCCGTCAGGTAGCCGAGGAACGCGCCGGAGATCAGGAAGGTCAGGTAGCCGCCGGTCCCGACGACCGACAGGCCGCGCTCGGACTTCAGGTAGGTCGGCACCCAGGTGGCCAGGGTGTAGTAGCCGCCCTGCACGCCCGTGGAGAGCAGGCCCGCGAAGACCGTGGTGCGCAGCAGGCCCGGGGCGCCGTCCCGGCCGGGCCGGAAGATCGCCGCGAACGAGCCCCGCGCGGGGTCCTGTTCGCGGGCCGCCGTCGCCGTGGGGGCGTCGTGCACCCGGCGGCGCAGCCACACCACGAGCAGCGCGGGCAGCGCGCCGGTCCAGAACATCACCCGCCAGGCCATGTCGTCGCCGGCGAAGGAGAAGACCAGCGTGTAGACGATCGCCGCCAGCGCCCAGCCGACCGCCCAGGAACTCTGGATCGCGCCGAGCGTACGGCCCCGGTGCCGCGCGCTCGCGTACTCGGCCACCAGGATCGCCCCGACCGCCCACTCGCCGCCGAAACCGAGGCCCTGCAGCGCGCGGAAGACCAGCAGTGTCTCGTAGTCGGGTGCGAAACCGCAGGCCACGGTGAAGACCGCGTAGGTGATCACCGTGATCATCAGGGCCTTGACCCGGCCCACCCGGTCCGCGACCACGCCCGCCACGGCACCGCCGATCGCGGAGACCACCAGCGTGACGGTGGTGAACAGGCCGGTCTGACCGCTGTCCAGACCGAAGTACGCCGCGAGCGCCACCATGCTCAGCGGCAGCGTGAAGTAGTCGTAGGAATCCAGGGCATATCCACCGAAAGCACCGGCGAAGGCGCTCCGGCCGCGTGGACCGAGGGCGCGCAGCCAGCCGAACGCGCCGTCCTCGACGGTGTGTTCGGCCGGGGTCGGTCGTACTCCGGAGGGCGCGGACTGGGGCGGTGGGGTCGTGCTCATGGGCACCTCGCAGAAGGGGGACGGAGGGTGCGGGGAAGTGAGCCGTGCGGAGCACCGTAGAGGATCGTTCAACGATCCTTCAATACCTACGTTGTTTCGTCCCGGTGTCTGCGATTGAATTCCGGGCATGGCAGAGCAGCTGGCGGGACTGGCCGACGACCGCGCCCTCCTGGGGCGTACCAGCACGGCGGAGCGCGTTTCGGACATCCTGAGGAGCCGCATCGCCGACGGGTACTTCCCGCCCGGCACCCGCCTGTCGGAGGACAGCATCGGCGGCGCGCTCGGCGTCTCCCGCAACACCCTGCGCGAGGCGTTCCGGCTGCTCACGCACGAACGCCTGCTGGTACACGAACTCAACCGGGGCGTGTTCGTGCGCGTGCTGACCGTCGAGGACGTCGAGGACATCTACCGCACGCGCTCCCTCGTCGAGTGCGCCGTCGTCCGGGGTCTCGGCGAGCCGCCCTACCCGCTCGAAGGACTGGCCTCGGCGGTCGCCGAGGGCGACACGGCGGCCGTCGAGAATGACTGGAAAGCGATGGGTACCGCCAACATCCACTTCCACCAGGAGCTGGTCGCCCTCGCCGGCAGCGAGCGCACCGACGAGCTGATGCGCAGCGTCTTCGCCGAGCTGCGGCTGGCCTTCCACGTCGTCGACGACCCGCGCCGGCTGCACGAGCCGTACCTCGCCCGCAACCGGGAGATCCTGCGGGCCCTCCAGGCCGGGGACCGGCGCGCGGCGGAACGGCTGCTGGAGACCTACCTCACCGACTCCCTGGAGCGGATCGTCGAGGTGTACCGGCGCCGGGTCGGGGAGGAAGGCGCCCCCTGAGGGACCGCCCTTGGGGGCGGGGAACCGCGGCCCGCCCCGGACGGCCCGCGCCGGGAGAACACGCCCCACCCCCGGCCGAGCCGGCGGAGCCGCTCGTTTGGGTCCATGTCAGACCGAGGACCTAGTCTGTGCACCGTGACTTCGCCTGCATCGACGGACAGCGTTCCGCCCCAGCTCAGCGCGGGGCCGCGCCCTGCTCCGGGCCCGGCCGCCGACGAGGGGCTGGCGCGTCGGCTGCGCGCGCTCGCCTGCACCGCGCCGCTGCACGACCTCGACGCGCGCAAGGCCAACCTGGCCGGTGAGTACTCGGTGTACGGCATGGCGGAGGTGGCGCTGGCCGCCATCGACCTGGTCACCCTCAACATGGACTTCGACACCGGCGCCGACCACGAGCAGATCGTGGCCCGGCTCCTCCCGCGCATCGCCGCCCAGGCCCCGCACCGGCCCACCGCCGAGCACGAGCGCGTGGCCCGCTGGGTCCTGGAGAACCTGATCAACGTCGGCAGCGTCGACCGCGGCTTCCGCGCCGTCTACGGCACCTTCGCGCCGGACGGCAGCTACGTCCGCCGTGATTACGACTTCAAGCTGATCGAAGAGGTCCCCGGCCCCGGCGGCACGGTCTACCTGCGGACCACCGACGAGGCGGTCAACGTCCTGGTCGGCGCCCTGGACACCGACGTCACCAGCGCCCAGATCGCCGCCGAGGTCAAGCTCGAGGTGCTGATCAACCGCGGCCGCCTCGCCGACGCCCAGCTCGCCGCCGAACAGGCCCGCTACCGCACGGTGCAGTACTCCGAGACCCTGCGCCGCGCCCTGGACGCCACCCGGCGCAACGTCCGCGCGGTCGACTGGCTGGGCGCCGTACCCGACATGATCGCCGAGGCCCTCGACCACGTCGCCGAGCGCTACCGCCACGAGAACGCCATCCTCACCAACATCCGCAAGGCCCGCGACGAGAGCGAGGACCCCGGGCACAAGCGCCGCGCCGCCGAACTCGTCGACATCGTCAAGGACTGCATCCGGCGCCACACCCAGCTCCAGTCGCGCCTGCTGGAGGCCGGCCCGCTGTTCCGCGCCGAACAGGACCGGCAGGCCTTCGCCACACCGGCCACGACGTCCGGGATCGACCTGTACGGCCATCTCGTCGCCCCCGTCCTGCCGTTGCCGCTGGAGCGCGCGATCCGGGTCACGGACGCCTTCTTCGCCAACGGCACGGGGCTGCGGACGCCGGTGTCGGTGCGGGTCGGCGACCTCGTCGACATCCTGCTGACGCCACCGGTGGAGCGGGAGCACCTGGGTGCGGAGATGCCGGAGCCGGACCTCATCGCCACGCCGGACGACAGCCGGTTCAGCGAGGAACAACTGGCCGCCGCCACGGAGCTGCTGGACCTGCCGGCGGACGCGCCCAGGAGGTTGTCGGGGCTGCTTGCCGAGGCCCGGCGGACCGGCGACCCCGACCTGGCCTATCTCGTGGCCCTGCTGGCCGTCCACGCGGCCAGCCCCGCCGTCGGCACCGCCTACCGGCAGGGCGAGCAGAAGCTGTTGTTCGCCGTGGACGACGGGACCGAACTGGACGATCCCGAGTTCGGCGGGGCCGACCTGATCGTGGGAACGGCACTGCTGGACGCGGCGGGGATGGCGGCGGACCGGACGGAAGCAGCATGAGTGAGCAAGAACGCGACAAGGAGTCGAAGCCGTGAGCGAGCACGTCGAGTGGAGTGACACGCAGGCCCCGGCCCCGTCGGCATCCGCCGCCGTCACCCCCGCCGACGCCGCCGACGCGGCGCGGCTCGTCGCCTTCGGGCTGCAGCCCAAGCTGCAGCCCGCACGTGACCAGGAGTACGCGGAGCTGCTGCGCCGCTACCGCGACGATCCGGCGTTCGCACGCCTCGCGGACGCCGTCGCCACCGGTCTGGGGCTCGTCGTGCTGGAGGTGTCACCGCGCGCGGGGATGGCCGTGACCGCGGCCGAGGACTCCGTCTTCGCGGTCCGCATGGGCGACTACGCGCGTCGCACCGCCGCCGACTCCGGCGACCGGTTCCTGCACGGGCTGGCCCATCTCGCCGTCGCCGCACTGGCCTTCCCGCGCCCGGAGGACCTGGCCGACGACACGTACTTCGGCCGCGTCACGGTCAACGGCGTCGACACCTTCGTACGGCAGGCCTGCCGGCGCCTGGAGGAGCGCGCCGAGGAACAGGGCGAGAACACCGACCCGGTGACCGACGCGCCCGGCCTGGAGGCCGCCTGGCGGATCTGGGCCAGACGCAGCGCCACCGGCGCCACCAAGGACGCCCGCCGCCCGGCCGCGTCCACCACCGGCATCGTGGCGAAGGCCCTGGCCTTCCTCACCGACTCGGGTTTCCTGCAGCGCACCGGAGACGACAACGGCGGCACCTACCGCACCACGGCCCGCTATCAGCTCCAGGTCCGCGACATGGCCGGCAGCGCCGCCATGGCCGAGCTGCTGGAACTGGGCGTCGTCCCGGTCACCGACGGCACGGCCAGCCTGCTGCCCGCCGAGGACACCGACGACCTGGAGCTGGTGGCCGAAGCCGGGCTGCCCTTCCACGCGCCCTAGGGCCTGTCTGACCATTCCCGACCCCGATCTGCCAGAAGACTGACGAGAGTCCGCCATGTACGAGCTGTCCCGGGTCCGCCTCTACTCCATCGGGCCCGCCGGTGCGCGCTACGCCGACACCGTGCTTGACCTGCGGGGCGTGGGCGAGCCCGTGCCCGACCCGGCGCCCACGCAGGCGGAGTTCTTCGAGGAGGAGCCGTCCGGGCCGCCGCGCCGGCCCGCGCCCGCGGGCGTGCTGTTCCTGGAGAACGGCGGCGGCAAGTCCGTGCTGCTCAAGCTGATCTTCTCGGTGATGCTGCCGGGTCACCGCAACACCCTCGGCGGCGCCAGCTCCGGCGTGCTGCGCAAGTTCCTGCTCGCCGACGACTGCGGGCACGTGGCCCTGGAGTGGCAGCACGTGCTGACCGGCGAGTGCGTCGTCGTCGGCAAGGTCAGCGAGTGGCGCGGACGGCAGGTCTCCAACGACCCGCGGAAGTTCGCCGAGGCCTGGTACTCCTTCCGGCCCGGCCCCGGCCTGAGCCTGGACAACCTGCCCGTCGCCGAGTCCACCGCCGTCCGGCCGCCCGTCGAGGGCACCTCCGGTGCCCAGGGCCGCCGCCGGACCATGAAGGGCTTCCGCGACGCGCTCACGGAAGCGGGCAAGACCTACCCGCATCTGGAGGTGCACTGGGAGGAGATCCACGACCGCTGGATCGAGCACCTCGGCGACCTCGGCCTCGACCCCGAACTCTTCCGCTACCAGCGCGAGATGAACGCCGACGAGGGCGAGGCCGCCGGCCTCTTCGCGGTCAAGAAGGACTCCGACTTCACCGACCTGCTGCTGCGCGCGGTCACCGACACCCGCGACACCGACGGCCTCGCCGACCTCGTCAGCGGCTTCGGCAACAAGCTCGGCCGGCGCGCCGAACTGATCGCCGAACGGGACTTCACCGCAGGCTCCGTCGACCTGCTCGGGCGGATCGTCGAGGCCGCAGAGGCCCGCTCACGCGCGCGTGATGTCCACACCGGCGCCGAGCGCCGTACCCGCACGCTGGCCCGGCGGCTGTCCGCGCGGGCCGTGCGGGAGCGGGTGCGGGCCACCGACCTCGCCCAGCGCGTCACGGCCGCCGCGTACGCCGTCACCCACTCCGAGGGCGCGCGGGAGCGCAGCGCCCTGATCGCCGCCGAACTCGCCTACCGGCACGCCTCCCTGGCGCTCGCGGCGGCCGAGAAGTCCGCCGCCGCCCAGAAGCGCGAGCTGGCCGACGCCCGCACCCTGCATTCGGCCTGGCAGGCGGCCGAGGCCGTGCTGCGCCACCGCGCCGCCGCCGACCGCGTCGCGCGCGTGTCCGCCGCCATCCAGGAGGCCGAACGGGACGCGGCCCCCGCGCTCGCCGCCCGCGCCAAGGCCGCCGTGGACCTCGTACGGGCCCTGCACGCGGCCGCCGCGAGCGCCGAGGCCCTCGCCAACGAGGAGGAGGAGCGCTCCGCCGGGCTGCAGGAGGTCAGCGACTGCGCCTACCGGGACTCCACCGCCGCCGCCACCGAGGCGCAGCGCGCCCGCAGCGAGGCCGGGCATCTGCGCCAGCGGCTCGCCGAGGTCGAGCAGGAGACCGCCGAGGCCGTCCGTGCGGGCTGGCTCGACGACAGCGCCCCGGACGCCGACCCGGCGCGTGCCGCGCTCGCCGCCAGCGACGCGGAGAAGACCGCCGTCGCCGCCTGGGACGCGGCCCGCGAGGCCGCCCGCAAGGCCACCGAGCACGCGCGCGAGGCGGCCTCCGCCGAGTCCCGCGCGGAGCTCACCGCGGCCCGCGCGGCCGACGCGGCGACCGCGGCCGAGCGCACCCACGAGGCCGAGCGGCGCCTGGCCGAGTCGCTCGCCGCCGAGGAGCGGCTCGCGGAGCTGCTGAGCCTGCCGGGCGCACCCGGAGCGGCACGCGTGGGCGTGCCCGCACCCCGGACGGGAGCGGACGACGGCATCCGCGACGCGTCGGTCACGGGCTCCGCAGCCCGGTCCGAAGGGCCGCTCACCGCCGAGGAACTCGACCGCTTCGCCGACGAGTTGCGCGCACTCCTCGACGACGCCGTGTCGACCGCCGAGCGGCACCTCTTCGAACTGCGTACGGCCGCCGCGGACGACGCCCGCATCCTCGGCGCCCTCGGTGACGGCGGACTGCTTCCGCCCGGCCCCGACGTGCTGGCCACCGTCGAGTTCCTCGGCGAGCACGGCATCCCGGCGCTGCCCGGCTGGCGCTACCTCGCGCAGGCCGTCGACCCGGCCGACCACGCGCGCGTGCTGGCCGCCCGCCCCGAGCTGGTCGACGGTGTGATCATCACCGACCCGGACACGCACGCGCGTGCCCGCGAGGCACTCGGGCAGGCGGCCCTGCTGCCCCGCTCCGCCGTCGCCGTCGGCACGGCCGCCGCCCTGCTCGCCCCGCCCCCCGCCGCCGACGCCACCCCCGGCGACGTCTTCCTGGTGCCGCCGAACCCGGCCATGCACGACGAGCACGCCGCCGACGAGGAACGCCAGGCCCTGCGCGCGCGGGCCACCGAGCGCGACGAGGAGATCCGCAGCCTCGCCGCCCGGCTCGGCAAGGACCGCGAACTGGCCGCCCGGCTCTCCTCCTGGCGCACCGGCTGCCCCGCCGGACGCCTCACCGAACTGGCCCAGGCCGCCCAGGAGGCCCGCGCGTTCGCCGAGGAGGCCGAGGCCGAACTCGCCGAGGCGCGGACCGTGCGCGCGGAGGCCGACGAGTCCGCCGCCGAGGCCGCGCAGGTCCGCGACGAGCGGCAGGAGGCCGCGCAGAAGGCCCGCCGCGCCGCCGACGCCCTGGCCGGTCTCGCCTTCCGGCTCCGCGAGCGCGCCGGCTGGCAGGTGAGACTGCGCGAGCTCGCCGACGAGGCGGCCGAGTCCGAGGCCCGCGCCCAGGCGTGCCTGGAGCGTGCCCGCGCCGCCGACGAGGACCGCCGTGCCGCCCAGCGCGCCGCCGACGACGCCCGCCGCACCGCGCGCGCCCTGCGCGCCGAGCGCGCCGAGATCGCAGGCGCCCCCGACGACGTACCGGTCGAGGACGCGGACGCCCCCGAGGCGTCCCTGCCCGCCCTCCGCGAGGCCTACCGGGCCGCCTCCCAGGTGTACGAGAAGGTCGGTGTCGGCGCCGACCTGCGCGCCGAGCAGGCCCGCGCGGAGAGCGACGAGAGCGCCGCCCGCGCCGAACTGGACCGGCTCAGCAACAAGGTCCGCACCCGCGCCGAGCAGCTCCTTCAGTCGCCCGACGGCTCCGACGGGCCCTCCCGGCAGGCGGCGGCCGCGCGCGCGGAGGAGCTGGTGCAGCTCCTGGAGACCCGTATGTCGACCGCGAGCGAGCAGCTCGGCCGGCTGCGCGGCGAGGCCGAGCGGCACGCGCCCGAGGACGGCGAGGCGCACACCGAACTGCCCGAGGAACTCGTGCCGCGCGACGCCGAGCACGCGCAGGCACTGCTGCGTACGGCCACGACCGAACTCGCGTCCCGCACCGGGGCGTTGGCCGAGGCACGCGAGGCGCACGCGGAGCTGCTGGAGGCCCACCGCGCCGCCGAGGACGCGGCGGGCGGCTTCGACGAGATCGCCGCGATGCTCCGCGACCTGCTGCGCGAGCACACCCCCGAGGAGGAGCAGGAGGAGCCGGAGCCGTACCCGGGCAGCCTGGAGGAGGCCCGGCACTCCGCCGCCGAGGCCCGCCGTTCGCTGCGCGGCTGTGCCGCCGACCTGTCCGCCGCGGAGGCGGCCGTGCGCGAGGCGAGCGACGTCCTCGTCCGGCACGCCAACTCCACCCGTTACGAACAGGTCCGCACCCCCGCCCGGCAGCAGATCCGCGAACTGCCCGCCTCCGCGCTGCCCGAGCACGCCCAGAAGTGGGCGGACGCCTTCGCACCCCGGCTGCGCGTGCTGACGGACGAACTGGCCCAGCTGGAGCGCAACCGGGACTCGATCGTGGACCGGCTGCGCGGTCTGGTGGAGTCGGCCCTGGCGACCCTCAGGTCCGCCCAGCGGCTCTCCCGGCTGCCGGAAGGGCTCGGCGAGTGGTCCGGGCAGGAGTTCCTGCGGATCCGCTTCGAGGAGCCCGACCAGGCCACGCTCACCGAACGGCTCGGCGAGGTCATCGACGAGGCCACGCGCGCGGCCGTGAGGAAGAACTCCGATCTGCGCCGCGACGGCATGTCCCTGCTGTTGCGGGGAGTCGCCGCGGCGCTTCAGCCCAAGGGCGTGGCCGTCGAGATCCTCAAGCCCGACGCGGTACTGCGCGCCGAGCGCGTCCCCGTCGGCCAGATGGGCGACGTGTTCTCCGGTGGTCAGCTGCTCACCGCGGCCATCGCGCTGTACTGCACCATGGCCGCGCTCCGGTCGAACGACCGGGGTCGGGACAAACACCGGCACGCCGGCACGCTGTTCCTGGACAACCCGATCGGCCGCGCCAACGCGACCTATCTGCTGGAGCTCCAGCGGGCCGTCTCCGATGCCCTCGGTGTGCAGCTGCTCTACACCACCGGCCTGTTCGACACGACGGCCCTGGCCGAGTTCCCGCTGGTCATCCGCCTGCGCAATGACGCCGACCTCCGGGCGGGCCTGAAGTACATCAGCGTCGAGGAGCACCTCCGGCCCGGGTTGCCCCAGCAGCCCCAGGCCGGAGAAGCGGTGCACAGCGAGATCACGGCGACACGGATGTTCAGGAAGCCGGTGTCGAACACGCCGTAGACCCCGGACAGACCCTAGGCGTCCTCCTTCACCAGGTCCGCGCACTTCTCGCCGATCATCATCGTCGTGATGCACGGGTTGACCGCGATCAGGTCCGGCATCACCGAGCCGTCGGCGACTCGCAGTCCCTCGACCCCCTTGACCCGCAGCCGCGCGTCGAGCGGGGCCGAGGGGTCGTCGTCGGCGCCCATCTTCACGGTGCAGGACGGGTGGTAGACGGTGTTGTGCGTCCTGTGGATGTAGTCGAGGAGTTCGTCGTCGGTACGCACATCCGGGCCGGGCGCCAGCTCCGCCCCCGCCCAGCCGCTCAACGCGGGCTGTGCGGCGATGCGGCGCGCGAGCCTCAGCCCGAACGTCATCACCCGCACGTCGTGCTCGTGCGTGAAGTACCGCGGGTCCACCCTCGGCTTGTCCCGGTAGTCCCGGGTCCGCAGCCGTACCGTGCCGCGCGACTTCGCCTTCGTGACGTTCGGCGTCAGGCAGAACGCGTTCTCCGAGGTGGGATAGCCCCAGCGCGCGGTGTTCATGTCGAACGGCACCGAGCCGTAGTGGAACATCAGATCGGGCCGGTCCAGGCCCGGCTCGGTGTCGTAGAAGACGCCCGCCTCCCACCACTGGCTGGAGGTGGTCGGCATGGGCCGCTCGGCCTGCCACATGATGACGCCCTCGGGGTGGTCCTGGAGGTTCTCGCCGACGCCGGGGGAGTCGACGACGACCTCGACGCCGACCTCGCGCAGGTGCTCGGCAGGGCCGATGCCGGACAGCATCAGCAGCTTCGGGGAGTCGATCGAGCCGCACGAGACGATCACCTCGCGCCGGGCCCGTACCGTGCGCGTGTGCACCAGATCGGGGTCCAGGTATGAGGCGCCCACGCACCGCCGCCCCTCCAGCACCAGCTTCTTGGCCCGCACCCCCGTCCGGACGTCCAGGTTCGGACGTCTGCCGAGCACCGGGTGCAGATAGGCCACCGACGACGACTGGCGGATGTTGTTCTCGTCCGAGTTGATCTGGAACCAGTTGGCCCCGCGCACCACCGTCTTCCCGGTGTTGAACGGGACCGTGGGTATACCGGCCTGCGCGCACGCCTCCAGCAGCGCCGCGCCGCACGGGTCCCCGCCCTTGAGCGTGCGCAGCTTCACCGGGCCGGAGCGGCCGTGGTGGTCGCCGGGCGCGTCGTTGTTCTCCAGCCGCCGGTACAGGGGGAACAGGTCGGCCGCGCTCCAGCCCCTACAGCCCTGGGCCGCCCAGTCGTCCAGGTCCTCCGCGGGCGCCCAGAAGGCGATACAGGAGTTGTGCGACGAACAGCCGCCCAGCACCTTCGCCCGCGCGTGCCGCATGAAACTGTTGCCGCTGGTCTGCGGCTCGACCGGATAGTCCCAGTCGTAGCCGGACTCCAGCAGGCCCATCCAGCGCTCCAGTTTGAGCACGTCGTCGTCGCCGACGTCGCTGGGGCCCGCCTCCAGGACGCACACCGTCACCGAGGGGTCCTCGGAGAGCCGTGCCGCCACCACGTTGCCCGCGGTGCCGCCGCCGACCACCACGTAGTCGAACTCGTCCATGCTCATGAGCAGTGACCTCCTTGCCGGCCGGATCGTGCGGAATCAGTCGGCCGCCGGAGCGGCGAGGGGAGCGGTCGGGGCGGCGGCCTCCAGGCGGTGCTCGGCGAGGACGCCGGTGCGATGCCGCTGGACGAACCAGTAGTAGGCGAAACCGCCGCCCGCGATGACCGCGACGAACAGCACCGCGCCCCAGCGCAGGTACCAGTGGTAGGGCGCGGCCGCGTTGTACACCGCCGACCGGGGCCAGATCAGGTTGACCGTCATGGCCGCGCCCCACACCACGGCGACGACGTTGACGAGCAGCCCCCAGCGGCCCAGCGAGAACCTGCCCTCCCCGGCCGGCTGCCACGTCCCGCGCAGCCGGGCCACCAGCATCGGCGCGGTGACGCCGAGGTAGGCGAGGTAGATCATGACGATGCCGATGCTGGTGACGACCGTGAAGATCTGCGGCTGGCGGATGTTGACCACGAGGATCGCCAGCGCCAGCACGCCGATGATCGCGGCCGGCAGTACCGGGGTCTGGAAGCGCGGGCTGACCCGGGCCACCAGCGAGGACGCGGGCAGGTTGTTGTCCCGGGCCATCGCGAACGCCAGCCGGATCGCCGCCGTGTGCACGGCGAGCGCGCACACCGTGACCGCGATCAGCACGCACCAGAGCATCGCCTTGCCGGCCGTCGGGCCGAGCACGTCCAGCACGACGTACTGCAGGCCGTCCGTGGACAGCTTGTCGCCCTTGAGGCTGGAGACGCTCATGAGCGCCAGCAGCAGCACCAGTCCACCGAGGACGAAGGAGGCGACGATCGCGCGGATGATCGCGCGCGGGGCGTTGCGGGACGGGTCGAGCGACTCCTCGCCGAGCGAGGCGGCGGTGTCGAAGCCGTACATGACGTACGCGGACGCCAGCGAGGCCACCAGGAAGGCGCCGAGATAGCCGGTGGAGTAGCCCGCGCCGGTGTGGTTCGTCTGCATGACGACGTGCGGGCCGCGGGTGATGTGGACGGCGAACAGGACGATCAATACAACGGTGGCGATCAACTCGATGAACACGCCCGCGGTGTTGATCGTGGCCATCAGCTTGACGCCGAAGGCATTGACCAACGTGGTGAACAGGATCAACACGGCGGCCAGGACGACCGCGTTGGTCGCCACGTCGTACTTTCCGGTGCCGTCCCCGACGAACTGGAAGGCGGACGAGATCTGCGGCAGCGTCAGCTGGTAGGCCAGCGCCACCGCCGAGATGGACACGATCGACGCGATCAACATCATCCACCCGGCCAGCCAGCCGAGATGCGGATTGCCGATCTTCTTCGACCAGTTGTAGACCGAGCCGGCGACCGGATAGCGGGCGGCCAGTTCGGCGAAGCACAAGGCCACCGTGAACTGGCCGACGAACACCATCGGCCACGACCACCAGTAGGCGGGGCCGCCGCTGCCGTAGCCGAAGTAGAACAGCTGGAAGGTGCCGGTCAGGATCGAGATGTAGCTGATCCCGGCGGCGAAGGTGTGGAAGTTGCCGAGGGTGCGCTTGAGTTCCGGCCTGTAGCCGAACTCGGCGAGTTCGGTGTCGTCGTGGTGGTGGGGGCCTGGCGATTGCTCGGTGGTCGTCATGAGCGGACTCCTCTGGCTGTCAGTCGAACCAGCCCTGGGGTGCCGGCGCGGTGTTGCGCCAGATGTGCTTCGTCTCGCGGTACTCGGCGAGCCCCGCCGGTCCGAGTTCGCGCCCGAACCCGGACTGCTTGTAACCACCCCATTCGGCCTGTGGCACATACGGGTGGTAGTCGTTGATCCAGACCGTGCCCAGGCGCAGCCCCGCCGCGACCCGGGCGGCCCTGCCCTCGTCGCGGGTCCATACGGCGCCCGCGAGGCCGTAGATCGTGTCGTTGGCGAGCCGGACGGCCTCCGCCTCGGTGGTGAACCGCTCGACGGTCAGCACCGGCCCGAAGGACTCCTCCCGGACCACCGACATCTCGCTCGTGCACTCGTCCAGGACGGTCGGCAGGTAGTAGAAACCCGCCTCGTGGCCGGTACCGGAGGGCCGGGCACCGCCGCAGCGCAGCACCGCGCCCTCGCGAAGCCCCTTCGCCACATAGGCCTCGACCTTCGCCCGGTGGGCCGCCGAGATCAGCGGCCCGGTCTGCGCCCGCTCGTCGAACGGCCCGCCCAGCCGGATGGCCCGCGCCCGCCGCACGACCTCGTCCACGAACCGGTCGTGCAGCGCGTCCGCCACGAGCAGCCGGGCCCCGGCGGAGCACACCTGCCCGGAGTGCAGGAACACGGCGGTCAGCGCCATGTCGACCGCCGCCTCGAAGTCGGCGTCCGCGAAGACGATGTTCGGGTTCTTCCCGCCGAGTTCGAGCGCGACCTTCTTCACCGTGCCGGCCGCCGCCGCCATCAGCCGGCGGCCGGTCTGCAGTCCGCCGGTGAAGGAGACCAGGTCGACGTCCGGATGGTCGCCGAGCGGGGCACCCGCCTCCGGGCCGGCGCCCAGCACCAGGTTGGCCACGCCCGCCGGCAGCCCGGCCTCCGCCAGCAGCCGCACCAGATGGATCGCGGTGTGCGGGGTCAGCTCGCTCGGCTTCAGCACGAAGGTGTTCCCGGCCGCCAGCGCGGGGGCGACCTTCCACGCGGTCTGCAACAGCGGGTAGTTCCAGGGGGTGATCAGGGCGCAGACGCCGACGGGCTCGTGCACCACCCGGCTGTCGACGCCGTCCCGGCCGGTGTCGATCACCCGCCCGGTCTCGTGCGCGATCAGCCGCCCGAACCAGCGGAAGCAGTTGACGACGTCGTCGATGTCGTACGCGCTCTCCACCAGCCGCTTTCCCGTGTCCAGGGACTCGGCGCGGGCCAGGGCGTCCCGGTCGCGGACGAGGAGGTCCGCGACCCGCAGGAGCAGATCGCCGCGCTCCTCGGGCGACGTGCGCGGCCAGGGACCGGTGTCGAAGGCGCGCCGGGCCGCCGCGACGGCCTCCACGGTGTCCTTGCCGCCCGCCTCGTCCACGACCCCGACCAGGGAGCCGTCGGCGGGACAGCGGATCTCCCGGGTGCGCTGGTCCAGGGCGCCGCGCCAGGCGCCGTCGATGTAGAGGTCAGGCATGGGCGTCTCCCAGCCGGGTCAGCAGCCACTCGTGGAAGATCCCGATGTGGTGCTCGTTGGGCACCAGCACGCCACCGTCGCGGTAGGCGCGCGAGGACATCGCCGGCTGGGTGCGCTCGCAGGCCTCGAAATCCTGGACGTTGACACGGTGGAACAGTTCCACGGACTTCGACACGTCCGCGCCCGACGCCACCACCTCCGGCGCGTACAGCCAGTCGCACTCCACGACCGTGCGGTCCTCGGCCAGCGGGAACATGCGGTGCAGGATCACGTGGTCCGGGACGAGGTTGACGAAGACGGTCGGCTTGACCGTGATGGCGTAGTAGCGGCGGTCCTGGGCGGCGCTCACCTCGGGCAGCTTGGCGAAGCCCTCGCTGCCGTCCACCGTGAAGCCCTTGACCTGCTCGCCGAACTCCGCACCGTGGCCCACGTAGTATTGCGCCGCGTATCCGTGCGCGAACTCCGGCAGGACTTCGGTGAGTTCGGGGTGGATCGTCGCGCAGTGGTAGCACTCCATGAAGTTCTCGACGATCAGCTTCCAGTTGGCCTTCACGTCGTAGGTGACGCGTTTGCCGAGGGCCAGCTTCTCGGTGCCGTAGTGCTCGATGGCGGCCGCGTCGCCGAGCCGCTCCACGGCCGCGGACATCACCGTCTCCTCGAAGGAGGGCGGTTCGCCGGCGAGGCACACCCAGGCGTAGCCGAGCCACTCGCGCAGAGCCACCTTGATCAACCCGTACGCGACTCGATCAACGTCCGGCATCTTGATCAAGTTGGGCGCGGCGATCAACCTGCCGTCAAGGTCGTACGTCCATGCGTGGTACGGGCACTGCAGACTGCGCCGCACCTCGCCGGACTCCTCGGTGCACAGCCGGGCTCCGCGGTGCCGGCACACATTGAGGAAGGCGCGCAGTTCTCCGGCGCGGGTACGGGTGATGATGACGCTCTCCCGGCCCACCTGGACGGTACGGAAGGCGCCCGGCCTGTCCAGATCTGCGCTGCGGACCGCGCAGAACCACATGGACTCGAAGAGCTTCTCCTGCTCCAGCCGGAAGACGTCCGGGTCGGTGTAGTAGTGGCCCGGAAGCGTAGCGATGAGGCTCGGGGAGATCGGGGTCGTCGTCACGGGCGTGCTCCTCAGGCGGGCGCGGCGGCGAGGCGGGCGGGGTCGAACAGGCCGATCGGGTGCGCGGTGGAGCCGGTCAGGGACAGGTCGGCCAGGATCTCGCCGACGACCGGCACGAACTTGAAACCGTGCCCGGAGAACCCGCAGGCCACGGTCACCGACTCCGGGTGGGCGGGATGCCGGGCGATCACGAAGTGCTCGTCCGGGGTGTTGGAGTACATGCAGGTGGCGGCCTTGAGGAAGGCACCGGGCAGGTCCGGGATGCAGCGGGACATGTGGTCGGCCATGGCCCGGACCTCGTCCTCGTGCACGGTCCGGTCGATGGTTTCCGGCGTGGTGACCCGGCCCTTCCGGAAGAAGGCGACCTTGGCGCCCAGCTCGGGGCCGTCGATGGCCGGGAAGCCGTACACCTGGACGCCGGCCGCGTCCTCCCAGATGTAGATCGGGTGGTTCCGCGGCACGAACCGCTCGGTGCCGCCGTTCGGCTGGAACCAGTACATGACCTGCCGCTCGATCGTGAACGGCACCCCGAGATCGGTGAGCAGCTGCGGCGCCCACGCGCCCGGGCAGATCACCAGCTGGGCGGCCGTGTAGGTGTTCTCGGCCGTATGCACGCGCACCCCGTCCCGGTACGGCTCCCAGCGCAGCATCGGCTCCTCGAAATGCAGCTCGGCGCCCTGCCGGGTGGCCAGCTGCAGATGCGCGGCGACGGTGTTCTCGGGCCGGAGCAGGCCGGCCTTCGTCTCGTACAGCGCCACCTCCTCGTCGTCCGGGTTCAGCGTCGGGAAGCGGCGGCGGATCTCCTTGGCGTCGAGCATCTCGTGCGGCAGGTCCCACTGCTGCGCCGAGCGCAGCGAACCGGAGACGGTCCGCGACTGGGGGCGCCCGACCATCACCCCGCCGCCGAGGATCGCGATCTCCCGGCCGCTGGCCCGCGCCAGGTCCTCGTACAGCTCGTAGGCGCGCAGCAGCAGCGGTACGTAGGCCGGGTCCTCGAAGTACGACTGCCGGGTGATCCGCGAACCACCGTGGCTGGAGCCCCGATTGTGCACCGGGCCGAACTTCTCCAGGCCGAGCACCCGCGCACCGCGGGCGGACAGGTGGTGAGCGGCGGCGCTGCCCATGCCGCCCAGACCGATGACGATGACGTCGTAAGACGGTGACACAGGTGCCTCCTACCGGCGGATACGGGTCATCTTCGGGTCGAACAGCGGCTCGTCGGCGACCGTGGCCGGGACCTTCTCGCCGACGTACTCGATGTGCACGCCCGCGCCGGTGGCGAGGCCGGCCGGCAGCCAGGCGTAGGCGACGCAGCGGCCGAGCGTGTAGCCGTACGACGCACTGGTCACGTAGCCGGCCGGGGCTCCGTCGACATACACGGGCTCCTTGCCGAGGACCACGGCGGCGGGGTCGTCCAGGAGGAGCGGGGTGAGCCGGCGGGTGGGCTCGGCCCGCTTGCGCAGGGCCTCCTGACCGACGAAGCCTTCCTTGTCCATGCGGACCGCGAAACCGACGCCCGCCTCGAAGGGAGTGTGCTCGTCGGTCATGTCGGTGCCCCAGGCCCGGTACCCCTTCTCCAGGCGCAGGGAGTTGAAGGCGGAGCGGCCGGCGGCGATCACGCCGAGTTCCTGCCCGGCCTCCCACAGCGTGTCCCAGAGCCTCAGCCCGAGGTCGGCGGTGGTGTACAACTCCCAGCCCAGCTCGCCGACGTAACTCAGCCGCATTGCCGTCACCGGCACGTGCCCGAGGTACGCCTGCTTCGCCCGGAAGTAGCCGAAGCCCTCGTGGGAGAAGTCGTCGCGGGTGAGCGGCTGGACCAGATCGCGGGCCAGGGGACCCCAGACACCGATGCAGCAGGTGCCGGAGGTGATGTCCCGGATCTGCACGTCCGCCGGCGCGTGACGCAACAACCGGTCGAGGTCGGCGGGGGAGTTGGCACCGACCTGGAAGCGGTCGGGGGCGAGGCGGGCGACGGTGAGGTCGGAGCGGATGCCCCCGGTCTCGTCCAGGAGGAGCGTGTAGGTGACCGCGCCGGGCTTCTTGCGCAGGTTGTTGCTGGTCATCCGGTCGAGGAAGGCGAGCGCGCCGGGGCCGGTGACCTCCAGGCGGCGCAGCGGGGTCATGTCGTACAGCGCGACCTTCTCGCGGGTCGCCCTCGCCTCGGCCGCGGCGATCGGGGACCAGTAGCGCGCGGACCAGGCGTCGCGCTCGGGGAGATCACCGAGGGCGTCCACGAGCGGGGCGTTGGCCTCGTACCAGTGCGGGCGCTCCCAGCCGTTGCTCTCCAGGAAGAAGCCGCCGAGTTGCTGCTGGCGGGTGTGGAACGGGCTGACGCGGAGGGGCCGCGGCCGCTCCATCGGCTGGAGCGGGTGGAGAACGTCGTACACCTCGACGAACTGCTGTGAGCCGCGTTCACGGACGTACGACGGTGAACGCTGCGCTTCCTCGAACCGGGTGAGGTCGCACTCGTGCACGTCGAGGGAGGGCCGCCCGTCGACCATCCACTCGGCCACCGCCTTCGCCACCCCCGCGGAATGGGTCACCCAGACGGCCTCGGCCAGCCAGAACCCCCGCACCTGCCGTGCCTCCCCGAGCACCGGCATGCCGTCCGGGGTGAAGGAGAAGACACCGTTGAACCCGCTCTCGATCTCCGTCCCCCGCAGGGCGGGCAGCAGCCGACGGCAGTCCTCCCAGCTCGGCGCCCAGTCCTGCGCGGTCAACGGGTACGAGGACGGCATCTCCATGTCCTGGGCGCGCGCCTCGTCGTACGCCGGGACGGTGAACGGGTCGACCGGCATGGGCCGGTGCGCGTACGAGCCGATGCCGATGCGGTCGGTGTGCTCACGGAAGTACAGATCGCGGTCCTGGAAGCGGAGGATCGGCCTGGTGGCCTCGGCCGTGGCACCGCTCAGCTCGGGAACCGGCCCGGTCCTGGCGTACTGGTGCGCGAGGGGCTGCAGCGGTACGTCGACTCCGGCCATGCGCCCGATGACGGGCCCCCAGAAGCCGGCCGCGGAGACGACGTGGTCCGCCGGGAAGGTGCCCCGGTCGGTGACGACCGCGGTGACCCGGCCGCCCGTCTGCTCGATGCCGGTGACCGTGTGCCGGTCCAGGAAGCGGGCGCCGCGCGCGGTGGCCCGGTCCATCTGGGCGCGGGCCGCGAGCAGGGCCCGTGCCAGGCCGTCGTCGGGGGTGTGGAAGCCGCCGAGGACCACCGACTCGTCCAGCAGGGGCCAGAGTTCCTTGCAGCGGGCGGTGCTCACGACCTCGCCCCGGATTCCCCAGGCGGCGGCGTACCCGGCTCTGCGGTGCAGCTCGGCCAGGCGTTCGGGGGTGGTCGCGAGTTCCAGGCCGCCGACCTGGTTGAAGCAGGGGACGCCGTCCACTTCGAGTGAACAGAATTTCTCCACCGTGTACGTGGCGAACTCCGCGAGCGTCTTCGAGGGGCTGGTCCGGAAGACGAGTCCGGGCGCGTGGGACGTGGAGCCGCCCGGGGCGGGGAGGGGGCCCTGTTCGAGGACGGTGACGTCGGTCCAGCCACGTGCGGTCAGCTCGTCGGCGAGGGAGCAGCCGACGATCCCGGCACCGATGACGACGACACGCGGGCCCTGGGGCCGGTCCTCGGAGGTGTGGGGGTGGTCTTGGGGAGTGCGGAGGCCGACTTCGGGAGTGTGGGGGGCGACTTGGGGCGTGCGGGGCTGGTCGTCGGGCGTGCGGCGGGTCTCTTCCAGGAGGTTACGGGTGTCTTGGGGCGCGCTGCGGTGGCCTTCGGGCGTGCGGCGGTTGTCTTCGGGGGTGCTGGACATGCCCCTCCTTGTGGTGGCGGGGATGGCAGGTGCGGGGGAGCCGTTCAGGCAGCGGGGACGCCCGGCCGCTCGGCGGCGATCGTCGTGTCCTGGCCGTGGCCGGTGTGCACGACGGTGGCGTTCGGCAGGGTGAGCAGCCTGTCCCGGACGGACGCCACGATGGTCGGGCGGTCGGAGTACGAGCGGCCGGTGGCACCCGGGCCACCGTGGAAGAGCGTGTCGCCGGTGAAGACGGCGTCGAGGAACGGGGCGTTCAGGGAGCAGCTGCCCCAGGTGTGACCGGGAGTGTGGACGACCTTCAGCTCGATGCCCGCGACCGAGAGGACACGGCCGTCGAACAGCTCGCCGTCCGGCTTGCGGGCCGGGTGCGTGTGCGACCACAGCTCGTGGTCGGCGGGGTGGAGCAGGACGGGCGCCCCGGTCAGGACGGAGAGCGCGGGCGCCGCGCCGACGTGGTCGTCGTGGGCGTGGGTGCAGACGATGGCGGTGACCCGGCGGCCGGCTGTTGCCCGGTGGATCGCCGCTGCGTCGTGCGCGGCGTCCACGACCAGCACTTCCTCGTCGTCACCGATCAGCCAGACGTTGTTGTCCACGTCGAAGGTTCGACCGTCGAGGCTGAAGGTGCCGGAGGTGAGGACGCGTTCGACGCGGACGGAGCCGTGCACGCCGGATCCGTCGGCGCTCGGTCCGTCGGTGATCGGTCCCTGTGCGCTCACAGGACCACCACCGAGCGCAGCACCTCACCGCGGTGCATCTTGCCGAACGCCTCCTCCACCTCGTCCAGGGCGATCGTCTCGGACACGAACGCGTTGAGGTCGAGCAGGCCGTACAGGTACTGGTCGATCAGGAACGGGAAGTCCCGGCTCGGCAGACAGTCCCCGTACCAGGAGGACTTGATGGCGCCGCCGCGGGAGAAGACGTCGATCAGCGGGAGTTCGACCTTCATCTCGGGGGAGGGCACACCCACCTGGACCAGCAGACCCGCGTGGTCGCGCATGTAGAAGGCCTGCCGGAACGTCTCCGGCCGGCCCACCGCGTCGATCGCGATGTCCACGCCGTGGCCGTCGGTGAGTTCCCTGACGGCCTCGACCGGGTCGGTGCCGCGGGAGTTGACGGTGTGGGTGGCGCCGAACTTCTCCGCCTGGTCGAGCTTCCTGTCGTCGATGTCCACGGCGATGACCTTCATGGCACCGTTCAGGCAGGCGCCCGCGATGGCCGCGTTGCCGACGCCGCCGCAACCGATGACGGCGACCGAATCACCGCGGCCGACGTTGCCGGTGTTGACCGCCGCGCCGTATCCGGCCATCACCCCGCAGCCGATGAGACCCGCCGCCTCGGGACGCGCGGCCGGGTCGACCTTCACCGCCTGGCCTGCCGCGACCAGCGTCTTCTCGGCGAAGGCACCGATGCCGAGGGCGTTGCTGAGCGGCGTGCCGTCCCGCAGGGTCATGGGCTGCGCGGCGTTGCGGGAGTCGAAGCAGTACCAGGGCCGGCCACGGCGACAGGAGCGACAGCTGCCGCAGGGCGCCCGCCAGGCGAGCACCACGTAGTCACCGGGCCGCAGATCGGTGACACCGGGGCCGACCGCCTCGATCGTACCGGCCGCCTCGTGACCCAGCAGGAACGGGAAGTCGTCGGTGATCGCACCCTCCCGGTAGTGGAGATCCGTGTGGCACACCCCGCAGGCCTGCACGTCGACGAGTACCTCACCGGGCCCCGGATCGGGGACGACGATCGTCCGCACCTCCACGGGTGCGCCCTTCTTCACAGCGACTACGGCACGGACCTCGTGTGGCACGACAAGCTCCTCTGCTGTTGCGCATTGCACGATGGGTTGCGCGATGGGGAACATATTGAGAACGGCGTCGTGGGGCCGTCAAGGGGTGCGCGTTAACCCTTGGCAAAAGGAACCTGCGGGGTGAAACCTCTTGGACACACGACGGCGCGGGACCAGGAACGTCCCGGTCCCGCGCCGTCGTCCGTGCGCTGTGAACGCTGCGCGCGTCTGCCCGCCGCTCGGTCAGAAGCCGTAGCCCATACGGCGTGACAACTCGGCGCCCGCCGCCACCGTCCGCTTCGCCACCTCCGGCAGGCGGTCCGCGTTCAGCCGGTACACGGGCCCGGAGACGCTGATCGCCGCGATCACCTTGCCGTCGTGCGCGCGCACCGGCGCCGCGACGGCCGCGAGCCCCAGCTCCAGCTCCTCGAGTGTGACGCCGTAGCCCTGTTGGACCACGGCCTCCAGCTCGGCGCGCAGCATCGTCGCGCCGGTGATCGTGCGGTCCGTGAACCGCGGCAACGGCCGCGCCAGCAAGCCCTCGCGCAGGGTGGGCGGCATGTGCGCGAGCAGTACCTTGCCGCTGGACGTGGCGTGCAGCGGGGTGCGTCTGCCGAGCCAGTTCTGCGCGGTGACCGACGCCGTGCCGCGGGCCTGCATGATGTTGACCGCCGCATCGTCGTCGAGCACGGCGATGTTCACCGTCTCGCCCAGCTCGTCGGCGACCTCCCGGCATACCGGGACACCCTCCTGGGAGATGTCCAGACGCACTGCCGCCGCCCCCGCCAGGCGCAGTACGCCGGCCCCCAGGTAGTACTTGCCGCGGTCCTTCGCCTGGGCCACCAGACCGCGGTTCTCCAGGACCCCGAGCAGCCGGAACGCCGTGGACTTGTGCACGTCCAGCTCCTCGGCGATCTCGGTTACGCCCGCCTCGCCGTGCCGCGCGAGGATCTCCAGCACGCTCACGGCACGGTCCACCGACTGCACCGCACTGGCCGCTCCGCGGCCGTTCTGCCTCTCCGGGGCCCTTGGGTCCTGCGTGGTCTCCTCGTTGCGGTCAGACTGCTTCTGCGTGCGGGTCATGGCTCAACTCTCACCACCTGGGGGCCCGGTTCGGGCCGCATCTGCGGGTAGCCCTTGACGCGACGGCCGTCCCGCCCGGATTCTGTTGCGCATGGCGCTAGCTCGTGCGCCATACGAAACACCATGTTACCGAAGCGTCCGGATCCCGGAAGAGTGCCGGACCTCCCGGCCGGTGCCCGACACATCCGGCCGGTGCCGGACCACCCGGTCCCGGGCCGGGCCGGTGCCGGACCAACGTCGGTCCGCCACTCCCGTGACGCTTCACCGGCCCGGACCGCCCGAGGTCCGGACGCCCGCCTGCATCCCTGACGCCTGCATCGAGCAGGTCCCGGACCGAGTGTCCCGGACCGAGAGGGGGGCCCGTGATTCCCGTCTGCCGCCTGGAAGACCTCCCCGAGGGCGAGTCCGTCCGCGTCGAGACCACGCCACCGATCGCCGTGTTCCGCACCGAGGACGGTGAGCTGTACGCCATCGACGACACCTGCACCCACCAGGACGCGTCCCTCTCCGAGGGCTGGCTGGAGGGCTGCCTGGTCGAATGCCCGCTACACGCCGCGTCCTTCGACCTGCGCACCGGCGAGCCGACCTGCCTGCCGGCCCGCCGTCCCGTCCGCACCCACCGCGTCACCGTCCAGGACGGCGTCGTCCACGTCCACCTCACGGCGGAGGAGGGCACAGCCGCATGAATGCTGCCAGGGGCCGGTTCGGCCGGCCCGGTCCCACGACCACCCCCTTCCCCCTCACCCCCTGTCCGGCCGGTGCGGCAACCACCGCTCCCCGGTGTCCCGCCCACCTCGCGAGGAGCCGTGCCCTATGAGGACCGTGACCATCGTCGGCGCCTCCCTCTCCGGGCTCTACGCCGCCCGTGAACTGCGTGCCCAGGGCTTCGACGGCCGACTGGTGATCGTCGGCGAGGAGCCCCACCGCCCCTACGACCGCCCTCCTCTCTCCAAGGACTTCCTCACCGGCCTCGCCGACGAGGAGCACCTGGCCCTCACCGACGCCGACGAGACCGCCGACCTCGACGCCGAATGGCTGCTCGGCGTCCGCGCCCGCGGACTCGACACCCGCGGCCGCACCGTGCTTCTCGGCGACGGACGTACGCTCGCCACCGACGGCGTCGTCATCGCCACCGGCGCCGCCGCCCGCCGACTCCCCGGCGACAGCTTCGCCGGCGTGCACACCCTGCGCACCCTCGACGACGCCCGCGCCCTGCGCGCCGACCTCACCCAGGGCCCCCGCCGGGTCGTCGTCATCGGCGGCGGCTTCATCGGCGCCGAAACCGCCTCCTCATGTGCCCGGCTCGGCCACGCGGTCACGGTCGTCGAGGCCGCCCCCTTGCCGCTGCTGCCCCAACTCGGCGCGCGCATGGCCGCCGTGTGCGCCGCCCTGCACCGCCGGGGCGGTGTGGAACTGGTCGCCGGAACCGGAGTAGCCGGGCTGCGCGGCACCGGCACCGTCACCGGTGTCGACCTCACCGACGGCCGCACCCTGCCCGCCGACGTGGTCGTCGTCGGCATCGGCGCCGCCCCCAACACCGCCTGGCTGACGGGCTCGACGCTCGCTCTGCGCGACGGCGTGCTGTGCGACGACGGCTGCGTGACCGCCCTGCCCCACGTGGTCGCGGTCGGCGATGTCGCCCGTGTCGGCGGCACCCGGGCCGAGCACTGGACCTCCGCCACCGAGCAACCCCGGGTCGCCGTGACCAACCTGCTCGCCGGCCGTACCCGGGACAGCGTCCGCACCGTGCCGTACTTCTGGTCCGACCAGTACGGCACCCGCATCCAGTTCGCGGGCCGCCACCGCGACGGCGACACCGTCCAGGTCACCGAGAGCGAGATCTCCGGGGGCCTGCCCGGTGAGACAGGTTTCCTGGCCCGCTACGAACGGGACGGCCGTACCGTCGCGGTGCTCGGCGTGGACCGCCCGCGCGCCTTCATGCAGGCCCGGCGCGCACTCCAGCGGGAGGAGCGGCAGCGGGTCGAGCCGGCCGTGCTCTAGGGCGGCAGGGGTCGAGCGCGTCCGGTCCGGCGCTGTCAAGACGGAGCCCCTCGCCCGACCCCGTGTTGGCAGACTCGGGTGGGTCACGGCCGCCCGGGAGGGTCAGTGCCGCCCGGGCGGTCAGCGCCGTACGTCCGATCTCGCCGCGTCGGGCTTCGGATCAGGAGTGAGACAGCTGTCCGGCGCCGCCCCGCCGACCTATTCGCTCCGGCTCGCCCAGCGGCGCCCGCTCCTCGCGTCGGCGGGCGCGCCGCTCCCGGCGGAGCGCCCGGGCCGTGCTGCTCGGCTCGGAGACCACGCCGTACCGCTGGTTCCACACCTGACGGGTCACCCATACGTCGACCACGGCCCAGGTGGCCACCACCGTGCTCGCCACACTGCTGATCACCATGGGAAACGCCAGCCAGGACCCGGCCATCGTGCACAGGAACGCCACCATCGCCTGGATCAGCGTCACCGCGATGACGATGACCGCGCGCACCGCCGCCGTACGCACCGGATCAGGCAGCGGGTGCCGCCGCGCGGGCTCCTCGACCCACAACGGCCGGGATATGCGCTCCTGTTCGCCGCCGGTCGACTCCCCGGTGCGCCGAGGCGCCGAAATGTCGCGATGCGGCGCCTCGAGGCCCCGCCGCGCCGCCGAGCGCTCCGCCGCGCTCTCCCCGGGCGCCTCGCGCCGCTCCACCGTGCCCATCACCGTGTCACTCCCCACTGCCGGCAGACCGCTCGCCCCGGCGTCCGAAGACTCCGACTCCCCAGTGGCTGCCCGGCTTGCGCTGTTTTACGCCGCCGGGATGCGGGATGCGGCTCCTGTGGCCCATTCCGCCCCCATCTCCCATAGACAAGGACGAACGAGATCGCGCGAAGATTCCCAAACGGCGAAAAAATCCAGCCAACCGCCCGCACGCGCGGCCGAGACCGATCCTGGCGCAACCGCCGAATCCCGGTGGCAATCTCCCCCAATGACCGGACAACTCGCCATGTCTCGCCGCTACTGCGGAAGTTCACCCTCCGGACGTGTCTTCGAGTTAACTGTCAGGCGGTAGTAGGCTCGCGCCGTTTGTTGACGCACATGTGCACCCCCGACCGGCGGGGGTCGAGCTGGGGGAGGCCATGCGCTTTCGCGGGAAGTCGATCCGCCGGAAGATCGTGGCGCTGCTTCTCGTGCCGCTGGTGTCCCTGACCGCCATCTGGGGCTTCGCCACGATACTCACGGGGCGTGAAGTCGCCCAGCTGTTCCGGGTCACCGACGTCGTGCAGGACATCGGCTATCCCACCGAGGACACCGTCCGCGTCCTGCAGCAGGAACGTCGCCAGACCCTCGTCTACCTCGCCGATCCACGGGCCGCCGACGCCCTCTCCGCGCTGCGCCGCACCCGCGGCGCCACCGACCGGGCGATCGGCGAGGTCCGGAAGAACGCCAAGGTCCGCGACATCCGCGACGGCATGGACCAGGACGACAACGAGCGGCTCACCGCCGTCCTGGACGCCTTCGACGGCCTCGACTCCCTGCGCCGCAGCGTCGAGGAGGGAACGGTCACCCGTGCCCAGGCCTTCGGCCTCTACAACCGCCTCGTCGACCCCTGCTACTCGCTGCTCGCCGCCCTCGACGGCATCGACGACGTAGAGATGGACAAGCAGGGCCGCGCCCTGGTCAACATCACCCGCGCCCGTGAACTGCTCTCTAGGGAGGACGCCCTCCTAGGCTCCTCCCTGGTCGTCGGCCGCCTCACCCGCGACGAGACCCGCGACATCTCCGACCTCGTCGCCCAGCGCACGCTCCTGTACGACATCAGCCTGCCGCTGCTGCCCGCCGCCGAACGCGAACGCTACGAACACCTCTGGAAGAACGCCACCACCGCCCCGCTGCGCGTGGCCGAACAGACCGTCATCGGCGCGGGCTCCGGTACCCCCCGCGGGATGACCGCCAAGCACTGGGATTCCGCCGCGGCCGGCGTCCTCGACGAACTGGGGACCCTCGACGACCAGGTGGGCGACCGTTTGCAGGACCGTGTGCGCCCCGTGGCCGTGGGCGTCATCCTGCAGGCCGCCGTCGCGGGCCTGCTCGGCCTGATCGCCCTCGTGCTCTCCGTCGTCCTCTCCGTCCGGGTGGGCCGTGCCCTCATCCGCGACCTGAGGCAGCTGCGCCTGGAGGCCCATGAGGCGTCCGGCGTCCGGCTGCCCGGAGTGATGCGCCGCCTGTCGGCCGGCGAACAGGTCGACGTCGACACGGAAGTGCCACGGCTCGAGTACGACAAGAACGAGATCGGAGAGGTGGGCCAGGCCCTCAACACCCTCCAGCGCGCCGCCGTCGAGGCCGCCGTCAAGCAGGCGGAACTGCGGGCCGGTGTCTCCGAGGTCTTCGTCAACCTTGCCCGCCGCAGCCAGGTGCTGCTGCACAAACAGCTCACCCTGCTCGACACCATGGAGCGCCGGACCGAGGACACCGACGAACTCGCCGACCTGTTCCGCCTGGACCACCTCACCACGCGCATGCGCCGTCACGCCGAGGGCCTGGTGATCCTCTCCGGCGCCGCGCCGTCCCGGCAGTGGCGTCGCCCGGTGCAGCTGATGGACGTCGTCCGCGCCGCCGTCGCCGAGGTCGAGGACTACGAACGCATCGAGGTACGGCGCCTGCCGCGCATCGCCGTCACCGGCCCGGCCGTCGCCGACCTCACCCACCTCGTGGCCGAACTCCTCGAGAACGCCACCGTCTTCTCGCCCCCGCACACCGCCGTCCAGGTCCTCGGTGAGCGGGTCGCCAACGGGTTCACGCTGGAGATCCACGACCGGGGTCTCGGCATGACGGCCGAGGCACTCCTGGACGCCAATCTGCGTCTCGCCGAGACCCCCGAGTTCGAACTCTCCGACACCGACCGGCTCGGCCTCTTCGTGGTCAGCCGCCTGGCCCAGCGCCAGAACGTCCGTGTCTCCCTCCAGCCGTCGCCCTACGGCGGCACCACCGCTGTCGTCTTCGTCCCGGACACGCTGCTCAGCGACGACGTCCCGGACACGAACGGCATCGGCTTCCGCCTCGACCGGGACCGTCCGGCAAGGGAGCCCGGACAGGCGGCGAGTCGCGCCGCCGGACGGGTCCAGGCACCGGTGCAGTTGCCGGGCCTGCCGACCTCCCTGCTGGACGGCCCCGTCGAACTGGAGTCGCCCGTCGATCTGGACGCCCTCGACGACTTCCCCGGGATCCTGGTGGACGAGGACAGCGAGCGCGGCGGACTGTTCCGCCACCGCCGCTCTCTCGCCGGCGCCGAGGACCGGACGGCCGCCCTCCCCGGTGACCATCCCTCGTCCGAGGAGCCCGGCGACCGAGAACCCGTACCCCTGCCGCGGCGGCAGACACCCAAGCTGGTCAGCTCGCACGGCAAGCCCGTCACCGGCCAGCGCTCCCGCCGTGCGGAACCGGACCAGCCGCCCTCCGGCGGCCCGCGCCGCGCCGACACGGGTGGACTGGCCCCGCTGCCCGCCCGGCGCCGCGGTGCGACCCCCCGGCGTGCCGCCCCCGAAGTCACCGGCCGCCTCGGCGAGCCCGCGACCACTGCGTCCGGCGGCGTCGCCGAGACGTCCGCGCCCCCGGCGCTGCCCGGGCGGAGCCGGCCCCAGGCGCTCTCCTCCGGCGGTCCGAGCGACACGCCGCCGCCCAGCAGCGATGCGGCCGGGACCGGCGGCGCCACCACCCCGCCCGCCGGTGAGGCGGCCGCCGAACCGGGCACGGGGCCGCTGCCCCGGCGTATCCGCCAGGCCAACCTGGCCCCCCAGCTCAAGCAGGGCACCGAACGGCGCGCCGAGCACGCGGCCCAGCCCGCCGACCGCGATGCCGAGGAGGTCCGCAGCCGGATGGCCTCCCTCCAGCGCGGCTGGCAGCGCGGCCGTGAGGAGAACGCCGCGGGCGACGAGGCCCCAAACGGCACAGCACAAGGAACGACTAAGGGGGACGGTCGATGACCGCACCGAAGGCGACCGACCACACGGCGACGAACAACGGGGAGCTGAACTGGCTCCTGGACGATCTCGTCGACCGCGTCGCCAGCATCCGCAAGGCCGTCGTCCTGTCCGGCGACGGGCTGCCCACCGGCGTGTCCACGGACCTGACCAGGGAGGACAGCGAGCACCTGGCCGCCGTCGCCTCCGGCTTCCACAGCCTCGCCAAGGGAGTGGGACGCCACTTCGAGGCGGGCAGCGTGCGCCAGACGGTGGTCGAGCTCGACGACGCCTTCCTGTTCGTCACCGCCGCCGGTGACGGCAGCTGCCTCGCCGTCCTCTCCGACGCCGACTCCGACGTCGGACAGGTCGCGTACGAGATGACGCTTCTGGTCAAGCGGGTCGGCGTGCACCTGGGCACCGCCCCGCGCACCGATCTGCCCGCAGGCGGGTAGTGGGATGGCATGAGCGGAGACGGTCAGGGAAGAACGCACTGGTTCGACGACGAGGCCGGACCGGTCGTCCGTCCGTACGCCATGACGCGCGGCCGCACCACGAGTGCGGCCCAGCACCGCCTCGACCTCATCGCGGTGGTCGTCACGGAGCCCGACGCGGGCGACCCGGAAGCAGACCCGACGCTGTCCCCCGAACACGTGGAGATCGTCGGACTCTGCCGGGACACGCCGCAGTCGGTCGCCGAACTCGCCGCGGACCTCGATCTGCCCATCGGCGTGGTCCGCGTGCTCATCGGCGATCTCGTGCACGCGGAACTCGTCCATGTCACGCGCCCGGTACCACCGGCCGAACTGCCGGACGAGAGTATTCTGCGCGACGTGATCAACGGCCTCCGGGCGCTGTGACCGGCGCGGAAGCGGGGTAGTGACGTGACAGGCTGGCAGTTCTGGGTCGACCGAGGCGGCACCTTCACCGACATCGTCGCGCGTCGCCCGGACGGCCGGCTGCTCACGCACAAACTGCTGTCCGACAACCCGGCCCGCCCGCACTCTCGGCTTCGCTCGAGCGGGGGGACCCCCATCGCCGACGCGGCCGTCGCCGGCGTACGCGCGCTCCTCGGCGGCTCGCAGGAGCCCGTCGAGGCCGTCCGCATGGGCACCACGGTCGCCACCAACGCCCTGCTGGAACGCAAGGGCGAACGTACCCTCCTCGTCATCACCCGCGGCTTCCGCGACGCCCTGCGCATCGCCTACCAGAACCGCCCCCACATCTTCGCCCGCCGCATCGAACTGCCCGAACTGCTCCACGAACGGGTCGTCGAGGTGGACGAGCGCGTCGCCGCCGACGGCACCGTCCTGCGCGCCCCCGACCTGGATGCCCTCGCGGGCCCGCTCCGGCAGGCATACGACGACGGGATCCGCGCCGTTGCCGTCGTCTGCCTGCACAGCCACCTGTACCCCGCCCACGAACAGGCGATCGGCGACCTCGCCGCCCGCACCGGCTTCCCCCAGATCTCGCTCTCCAGCGAGGTCAGCCCGCTGATGAAGCTCGTCCCCCGCGGGGACACCGCCGTAGTCGACGCCTACCTCTCGCCCGTGCTGCGCCGCTACGTGCGGCACGTCGCCGAGGAACTCCACGGCGTGCGGCTGATGTTCATGCAGTCCAACGGCGGGCTGACGGAGGCCGGGCAGTTCCGCGGCAAGGACGCCATCCTCTCCGGCCCGGCCGGCGGCATCGTCGGCATGGCACGCATGTCGCAGCGCGCCGGATTCGAGCGCGTCATCGGCTTCGACATGGGCGGCACCTCCACCGACGTCTCGCACTTCGCCGGCGAGTACGAGCGCGTCTTCACCACGCGGATCGCGGGCGTCCGGCTGCGTGCCCCCATGCTGGACATCCACACCGTCGCCGCCGGCGGTGGCTCCGTCCTGCACTTCGACGGCTCGCGCTACCGGGTCGGGCCCGACTCCGCCGGCGCGGACCCGGGTCCCGCCTGCTACCGCGCCGGCGGCCCGCTCACCGTCACCGACGCCAACGTGATGCTCGGCCGCATCCACCCCGACCACTTCCCGGCCGTGTTCGGGCCAGGCGGCGACCAGCCCCTGGACGCGGCCCTCGTCCGTGACCGGTTCACCGCCCTCGCGCGCCGGATCCACCGACGGACCGGCGACGACCGCACCCCGGAGCAGGTGGCCGAGGGCTACCTGCAGATCGCCGTCGCCAACATCGCCAACGCCGTGAAGCGGATCTCCGTCCAGAAGGGGCACGACGTCACCCGCTACGCCCTGACCACCTTCGGGGGCGCCGGAGGCCAGCACGCGTGCCGGGTCGCCGACTCGCTCGGCATCCGCACCGTGCTCGTACCCCCCATGGCAGGCGTCCTCTCCGCACTCGGCATCGGCCTCGCCGACACCACCGCCATGCGCGAACAGTCCGTCGAGGCGCCCCTGGAAGCCGCCACCATGCCCGGCATCCGTGAGACCGCCGGCTCCCTGGAGGCCGCCGCCCGCACCGAACTCCTCGCCGAGGACGTCCCCGCGGACCGCATCCGGGTCACCTGCCGGGCCCAGCTGCGCTACGACGGCACCGACACCCCCCTCACCGTCGAGCTGGCCGAGCCCGACGCCATGAAGCACGCCTTCGAAGAACGTCATCGCGCCACGTACTCCTTCACCCTCGACCGCCCGCTCGTCGTCGAAGCCCTCTCCGTCGAAGCCACCGGCATCACCGCACCCCCCGATCTCTCCGCCCTCGCCCCTTACGAGGGCCGACCCGCAGCGCCCGAAACCGTCCGTCTCCACACCGGCGGCGCCTGGCGCGACGTACCCCTCCACCGCCGCGAGGCCCTTCCCCCCGGCGAGACCGTCACCGGCCCCGCGATCATCACGGAGGCCAGTGCGACGACCGTCGTCGACGACGGCTGGCGGGCCGTGGCGACCGACGACGGGCATCTGGTCATGGAACGCACGGCGATTACGCAGAGTTCCGATCTCGACACACAAGTGGACCCGGTTCTGCTCGAGGTCTTCAACAACCTCTTCATGTCGATCGCCGAACAGATGGGCGCCCGGCTGGAGTCCACGGCCCAGTCGGTCAACATCAAGGAGCGCCTGGACTTCTCCTGCGCCCTGTTCGACCCGGACGGGAACCTGGTGGCCAACGCGCCCCACATCCCCGTCCACCTGGGGTCCATGGGTACCAGCGTCAAAGAGGTCATCCGCCGCCGCGGCCCCGCCATGCGGCCGGGCGACACCTACGCCGTCAACGACCCGTACCACGGCGGCACCCACCTGCCGGACGTCACCGTGATCACCCCCGTCTTCGACACCGACCGCGCCACGGACACGGAGCGTGACCCGAAGATCCTCTTCTACGTCGCCTCACGCGGCCACCACGCCGAGATCGGCGGCATCGCCCCGGGCTCGATGCCGGCCCACAGCCGCACCATCGAGGAGGAGGGCGTCCTCTTCGACAACTGGCTCCTCGCCGAGAACGGCCGCTTCCGCGAGGAGGAGACCCGCCGCCTGCTCACCGAGGCGGCTCACCCCTCCCGCAACGTGCGGACCAACCTCGCCGACCTGCGCGCGCAGATCGCCGCCAACCAGAAGGGCGTCGAGGAAGTCGCCCGCATGATCGGCGAGTTCGGCCTCGACGTCGTCCAGGCCTACATGGGGCACGTCCAGGACAACGCCGAGGAGGCCGTCCGCCGCGTCATCGACGCCCTGGACGACGGCGAGTACGCCTACGAGACCGACTCGGGCGCCGTCATCCGCGTGCGCGTGCGCGTGGACCGCGCCGAGCGCCGGGCGACCATCGACTTCACCGGCACCTCGGCGCAGCTCCCCACCAACTTCAACGCCCCCGTCGCCGTCGTCAACGCGGCTGTCCTCTACGTCTTCCGGACCCTGGTCGCCGACGACATCCCGCTCAACGACGGCTGCCTGCGCCCCCTGGACATCGTCGTGCCGCCCGGCTCGATGCTCGCCCCCGAGGCGCCCGCCGCCGTCGTCGCGGGCAACGTGGAGACGTCCCAGGCGATCACCGGCGCCCTGTACGCCGCGCTCGGCGTCCAGGCCGAGGGCTCCGGCACCATGAACAACGTCACCTTCGGCAACGAGCGCCACCAGTACTACGAGACCGTCGCCTCCGGATCGGGAGCGGGCGACGGCTTCCCCGGTGCCGACGTCGTACAGACCCACATGACCAACTCCCGGCTCACCGACCCCGAGGTCCTGGAGTGGCGGCTGCCGGTCAGACTCGAGGAGTTCGCCGTCCGGCGGGGGAGCGGCGGCGCCGGACGGTGGCGCGGCGGCGACGGCGCCGTGCGCCGCATCAGGTTCCTCGAGCCCATGACCGTCTCGACGCTGTCCCAGCACCGCCGTGTGCCTCCGTACGGCATGGCGGGCGGCGAGCCCGGAGCGCTGGGCGCGGGTCGTGTGGAGCGAGCCGACGGCACGGTCACCGACCTCGGCGGCAGCGGCTCGGCTGAGGTCGGTCCCGGCGACGTACTCGTCATCGAAACCCCCGGTGGCGGCGGCTACGGCCGACCGTCGCCCGACCCCCATCAAGCAGGAGAAGAGATCGATGATGTTCGGGCGTTCTGAGCGCGGCAAGCCCCCGGTCGAGCCCGTCACGCTCAAGATCCTGGTGGCCGGCGGCTTCGGCGTGGGCAAGACGACGCTCGTCGGCGCGGTCAGCGAGATCAGGCCGCTGCGCACCGAGGAACTGCTCACCGAGGCCGGACGCCCGGTCGACGACACCAGCGGGGTGGAGGGCAAGCACACCACCACCGTGGCCATGGACTTCGGCCGCATCACCCTGCGTGAGGACCTGGTGCTGTACCTCTTCGGTACGCCCGGGCAGGAACGGTTCTGGTTCATGTGGGACGAGCTGTCCGAAGGTGCGCTCGGCGCGGTCGTCCTCGCCGACACGCGCCGCCTGGAGGACTGCTTCGCCGCCGTCGACTACTTCGAGCGACGGTCCATACCCTTCCTCGTCGGCGTCAACTGCTTCGAAGGAGCCGCCCGTTACCCGGCCGATGCCGTCCGCCGGGCCCTCGACCTGGACGACGACGTGCCCGTCCTGCTGTGCGACGCGCGCGACCGGGAGTCGGTCAAGGAGGTGCTCGTCGGCGTCGTCCGGCATGCGATGGAGTACACGGCCGAGGCCCGCCCGACCGTCAGCACCTGAGCCACGGACACGACCCGTACCTCCGCCGACCGGGGCACGGGCCGTGATCCGGTGAGGAGCACCCACGCGCGCGTGCGGCGATCGTGCGCACCGCCTCGTGCAGTTTCGCGCGCCGTTCTTGCGCGGTTCCGGCGCCGCCCTGCGGTGCTGCTACGCGCCCCCCTCCTCCAGCCAGCCGAAGCTCTTTTCCACGGCCTTGCGCCAGTTGCGGTACTCCCGGTCGCGCGCCGGCGCCTCCATGGCGGGCGTCCACTCCGCGTCCTTCTGCCAGTGGGACTTCAGCTCGTCCAGGTCGTTCCACACACCGGTCGCCAGCCCGGCCGCGTAGGCGGCGCCCAGACAGGTGGTCTCGGACACCCGCGGCCGGATCACCGGCACGCCGAGGACGTCCGCCTGATGCTGCATGAGCAGGTTGTTCTTCGTCATGCCGCCGTCGACCTTCAGGGCGGTGATCCGCACCCCGGAGTCCTGGTACATGGCGTCCACGACCTCCCGGGTCTGCCAGCTCGTCGCCTCCAGCACCGCGCGCGCGAGGTGCGCCTTCGTGACGTACCGGGTCAGCCCGGTGACGACCCCGCGTGCGTCGGAGCGCCAGTAGGGCGCGAACAGGCCCGAGAACGCGGGCACGATGTAGGCGCCACCGTTGTCCTCGACACTCGCCGCGAGTGGCTCGATCTCGTCGGCGGTGCGGATGATCCCGAGCTGGTCGCGGAACCACTGGACCAGGGCGCCCGTTATCGCTATGGACCCCTCCAGGCAGTACACCGGCGCCTCCCCGCCGATCTTGTAGCCCATCGTCGTCAGCAGCCCGCTCTTGGACGGCACCGGCCGGTTGCCGGTGTTCAACAGCAGGAAACTACCGGTGCCGTAGGTGTTCTTCGCGGTCCCGACGTCGTAGCAGGCCTGCCCGAACACGGCGGCCTGCTGATCGCCGAGCGCGGAGGCCACGGGCACCCCGGCGAGCTGCCCGACCGCGGTGCCGTAGACCTCGGCGGAGGACCTGATCTCGGGCAGCACCGCCTCGGGCAGGTCCATGGCGGACAGGATGGAGGGATCCCACTGGAGCGAGTCGAGGTTCATCAGCATGGTGCGGCCGGCGTTCGTGACGTCGGTGACGTGCCGACCACCGTCGGTGCCGCCGGTGAGGTTCCAGATCAGCCACGAGTCGATCGTCCCGAACGCGATCTCGCCGCGCTCGGCCCGCCGCCGCAGACCGGGCACGTGGTCCAGCAGCCAGGCCGCCTTGGGCCCGGAGAAGTAGCTGGCCAGCGGCAGTCCGGTTCGCTCGCGGAAGCGGTCCTGGCCGTCCGCGCCGCCCAGTTCGTGGCACAGCGCGGCGGTGCGGGTGTCCTGCCAGACGATCGCGTTGTGCACCGGCTTGCCGGTCGAACGGTCCCACAGGACCGTGGTCTCCCGCTGGTTGGTGATGCCGAGCGCGCTCAGCTGGTCGGCGCGCAGGCCGGCCTTGGCGAGCGCTCCGGCCACCACGGCCTGCACCTTGGACCAGATCTCGGTGGCGTCGTGCTCCACCCAGCCAGGCTTGGGGAAGATCTGCCGGTGTTCGCGCTGGTCCACGGCGACGACGGCGCCGCTGTGGTCGAAGACGATGCAGCGGCTGGACGTGGTGCCCTGGTCGATGGCGGCGACGTACTTCTCGGCGGTGTCCGTCATGGCTGTCCCTGGGTCGCTGGGTCGGGTCGCTGGGCAGAGGGCCGCGCGGTAAGGCACCCGTGGCGTCGGGCGGGCCGTGTGCGGCCTCAGGGCCTCAGAAGGCCGCGTTGTAGATGAGGCCGGCGAGCGCCCCGCCGATGAGCGGGCCGACGACCGGGATCCACGCGTACCCCCAGTCGGACGTGCCCTTGTTGGGGATCGGCAGGAAGGTGTGCACGACGCGCGGACCGAGGTCGCGGGCCGGGTTGATGGCGTAGCCGGTGGGGCCGCCGAGGGAGAGCCCGATGCCGACGACGAGCAGCGAGACGATCAGCACGGTGGTGCCGGACTCGCCGAGGCCCTTCGTGAGCCCGAAGGCCAGCACGGGCAGCACGAGCGCGATGGTGGCGATGATCTCGGTGACGAGGTTGGCGACCGGGTTACGGATCTCCGGGATGGTCGAGAAGACACCGAGGGTCGGTACCGGCTCGCCGGTCGTGCCCTCGGTGGTGCCCTCCGTGCGGACGTTGGCCCGGAACTGCGCGAGATACACCAGGTAGGCCAGGACGGCGCCCAGCATCGCGCCGACGATCTGGCCCAGCAGATACACCCAGACCTTGCCCCACGTGCCGGTGTCCACGGCGATGCCGATGGTGACCGCGGGATTGAGCTGGCCGCCGGAGAGGGGGGCGGCGGTGTACGCGCCGGCGAGCACGCCGAAGCCCCAGCCGAACGCGATCACGACCCAGCCCGAGGCCCGCGCCTTGGAGTATCTGAGGGTGACGGCGGCGCAGACACCGGCACCGAACAGGATGAGGATCGCGGTGCCGATGACCTCGCCGACGAAAATGTCTCCGTTGCTCATGGCGGCTCCCTTGGCGCCGGCGGGGGCGATCAGCCCCGGCCCTCCGTGCAGGAACGGTTCCCTTGGCGACTTCAGCCGAAGGCAGGGAAGCCCCGCGCCCCGCCCGGCGTCCGTGACGAGCGTGCCGTCGCAGCCGGATCGCCACGGTGGGACGGGCCGTGGAGCAGGACAGACCCGTGGCACAGTGCCTGATAACGCCGAGAATGTACGGCGATGTCGGCTGGCACCGGGAAGTGTTCACCGGCACCCCGGGGCCGTCAAGGTTGCCGACGACGACGGTGACACCGGCTCACCCCACGGGCCCGCACCGCGGCGGCACCTCAAGGGCCTTGTCCGGGAAGGTCGTTCACCACCGTGGCTCGACGGCCCCGTACCCGGCCTCGGCCGGTGCGGTCCCCGAGCCGCCGCGCCGGACCTCGTGGCCGGGCAGCCCGGCGCGGCCGAGCACCCAGCTCCCGCCGTCCAGCGCCTTGGCCGCCTTCTTCAGCGGGGCCAGACGGGCGGCGGCCTGGCGATGATCGCTGACGCTGCCCGGGGCGCACACGAGGGTCGCGAGGGAGAGCGTGACCGGCCGGCCGCCCGCCGACCAGGGCCCGTCCAGCACGGCGGCGACGAGCGGATCCAGCACCTCCTCGTCGGCCAGCACCAGAAAGTCGTCACCACCGATGTGCCCAACGCGCGCGTGGCCCGGCACCGCCTGCTGCAGCGCTCGGCCCACCGACCGGATCAGCTCGTCACCGACCGCGAACCCGGCACCGTCGTTGACCTGCTTGAAGTGGTCGATGTCCAGCCAGCTGAGCGCGAACGCCCGCCCGTCCGCTATCCACCGGTCCACCTCACCCGTGATCGCGTCCGAACCGGGCAACCGGGTCAGCGGATTGAGCCCGGCCGCCTCCTCGACCCGGCTCTCGGCCAACGCCCGCACGAGGTCCGCCAGCCGCACGACGCCTACGCACCGGCCATGCCCGTCGACCACCGCCACATCGTCGGAGGTCCGGTCCCGGCCGCCGACCGCGACCACGTCCAGCACCTCCCAGGCGGTGGCGTCGACGCCGACGGTCCGGGGTGCGTCCCCGAGCTTGAAGGCCGGTCGGTCGGCATACAGGGCATGCCCGTAGCGGCCCGACATCGACAACAGGAACCGCGACCGGTGCACCGACCGGACCGGCCTGCCGGCCTGGTCGACCAGCAGTACCCCGGAGACGTCCGGCGACCCGGTCAGCAGTGCCCGTACCTGCCCCGCCGGAGCTGTCACCGGCAGGACGGCGGCCGGGCGCACGAACTCCCGTACCGAAGGTCCCGACCGCGGCATGGGCAGGGAACCCGGCGAGCGGGGCGGAACGTAAACGTACGCCGCCGGGATCCGGGCCGGCGGCGCGAACAACTGGCCCTGTGCCAACTGCGCGCCGGCCGACACCGCCGCAGCGCACTGCAGTTCGGTCTCCACGCCCTCCACCGCGATCAGGGCACCCAGTTCCTCGCACAGCGTGCGCATCGCCCGTACCGCGGCCGGTCGGGCCAGCAGTGAGGCGTCGAGTTTGACCAGGTCGGGCGAGAGGTCGGTGAGCAGCCTGAGCGGCACGTCGCCGTCCCCGATGCCGTCCGCACAGATCCGGAATCCCTGTGCGCGGAGCGCGGCCACCGCCTCCAGCAGGGCCCGCTGCGGCACGTGCGTGCAGGGCGGGACGATGTCGAGCGTCACCTCCCACGGCATGCGTCCCGCCGCGCGCACGGCGTCGTGCAACGGCGTCAGACCGCCGAGGTCGGCGAGTGTGGCCGCGAACACGTTCAGGTGGAGCGGCAGCAGCGTCTCCTTGCGCGTCGCCGCACGGAGGGCCAAGACCGTCAGCGTGCCGTCGAGTTCGGGGTCGCGGCGGGCCTGGGCCAGGACGTCACCGGTCTCCGGGCGGGCAAGTATCTCCAGTGCGGCGACCACGCCCGTCCTCAGGTTGACCACCGGCTGGAAGGCGAAGCGGAGAGTGTCCGTCCAGGAGTGCACGGGAGCATGATGGCGCCGCCCGTCCGCGCCCAGGCGCAGTTCATGAGACGTTCACGCAGGATTCCGAAGCGATCACACAGCGTGGAGAGTCTTAAGGGGTGCCTTCGCCGTACAGCGTGCTGGGGGTGACGGAGGGCGGTACCGCTGTCGGTGTACGACCGGATTCGTCCCGTCGCCCTCGCCGTTGAACCAGCCGGCGACCGCGCGTGCGCGTGTATGCGGCAGGGCTCATCCCCGTAACGTTGTCCGACTGAGTGTCAGGAGTGTGCCACGCGTCACGGCACATGGGCAGGCCGTCCCTGTGAACCGTGCGCCTCCTTCCGGCGTCCTGGTACGGGAGGGGCGGCCGGGATCGACGGGGGTGATTCCGGCCGCCTCTTGTGATTCCCGTCGTTCCGGGCGCGTCACTGCCGGAAGACGTCCTTCCCCTGATCGGATACAGTCCGCGCGTGTCCGAAATTCAGCACCCAACTGCCAACTCCGGGCCGAACTCGCACTGTTCGAGCTGCGGAGCGCTCTACGGAGAAGGCGTTTCCGACTGGCCGCGCACCTGCCCGAGCTGCGGCACGGTCGCCTATCGCAATCCGCTGCCGGTCGCGATCGCGCTCCAGCCCGTGTACGACACCAAGGGCACGGCCCTGGTCGTCATCACCCGTACCATCGCCCCCGCGCGCGGAGGCACGGCCCTGCCCGGTGGTTACATCGACGACCGGGAGGACTGGAAGCAGGCCGTCGTGCGGGAACTCAAGGAGGAGACCGGTATCGACGCGGCCGCCCGCGACGTGCGGCTCATGGACGCCATGAGCTCGCCCGACGGGCACCTGCTTCTCTTCGGGCTCCTCCCGGAACGCCCGGCCGACGGGCTGCCGCCGTCCGACCCCACGGACGAGACCGAGGGCTGGCACCTGCTGCGCAGGCCCGAGGAACTCGCCTTCCCGCTGCACACCGTGGCCGTACGGGCCTGGTTCGAGGGCCGGTACGTCTGAGCCACCGGCCGGCCTTCCGCACACGGCGCAGCTCGGCCGAGTCGACCCCACGAGGTGCCGCTCAGCCGAGCCCCCGTACGCGCACCGGGTAGGGCGGCTCACTCGTGCCGTTCTCCCGCTCCCGGGTGACCACCACCCGTCGGCCCTGCCGGCGGGCGACGTACCGTTCGATCTCCGGATCGTCCCACCCGTCGCCCGCGTCCGGCACCACCAGGCCGCCTCCCGTCCGGCCGGGCACGGGCGCCCACACCTCCAGCTCCAGCCCGCCGTCGGCGCCCCGCACGGGCACGACCGCTCCCGCGCGCGCGAATACCGGTATCCGTGACAGCGGTGCGTCGACGAGAACCTGAGCCGGCCCCTCGTACGCCTCCTCCGTCACCGTGTCGTACCAGCGGCCCCGCGGCAGCTGCACCGCACGCCGGTCGGCACCGGGGTCCAGGACCGGAGCCACCAACAGGCTGTCACCGAGCAGAAACGTGTCCTCGCAGGCACGCAGCGCCCGGTCCTCCGGCGCCCCCCACCACAGCGGCCGCACATAGGGCGCGCCGGTCCGTCGGGCCAGCTGCGCCAGCGTCACGAAGTACGGCAGCAGTCTTCGGCGTTCGAGCAGCGCCACGCGCGCGTGCTCCAGCACCTCGGCACCGAACTCCCAGGGCTCCCTGCGCCCCGCACGCAAACTCCCGTGCGTACGGAACAGCGGCAGGTACGCGCCGAGCTGGAACCACCGCAGGTACAACTCCGGCGACGGACTGCCGTCGAAACCGCCCACGTCCGGACCCGAGTACGGCACCCCGCACAGCCCCAGCCCCAGAACCAGCGACAGGGACGCCCGCAACCCGGGCCAGCCCGTCGCCACATCCCCCGACCAGGCGCCCCCGTACCGCTGCATCCCCGCCCAGCCGGAGCGCGAGAACAGAAAGGGCCGCTCCCGCGGCGACAGCTCACGCAGCCCCTCGTAGCCCGCCTGGGCCATGCACAGCGCATACACGTTGTGCGCCTCCCGGTGGTCGCCGCCGCGCCCCTCCAGGGCGTGCCGGGCCGAACGCGGCAGCGTCCGCTCACCGAAGGCGTTGAACGACGTCGGCTCGTTCATGTCGTGCCAGAACCCCGCGAAGCCCTGACCCAGCCGTTCCTCGTAGAGACCGCCCCACCACTTGCGCACGCGCGCGTGCGTGAAATCCGGGAAGACCGACTCACCGGCCCACACCTCGCCCCGCACCGTCCGCCCCGAGGCGTCCCGCACGAACGCGTCCATCACCGAACCGCTGTCGTAGACGGCATTGCCCGGCGCGGCCTTCACAGCCGCGTCGACGATCGACACCAGTCGGATCCCGTCCCGGCGCAGCTCCTCGGCGAGCACGGGCAGCTTGGCGAAACGCTCCTGGTCGACGGTGAACACCTGGTGCTCGTCGTAGTGGTCGATGTCCAGGTGGACGGCATCCAGGGGCAGGCCGTGCTCCTGGTAGCCCGAGACGATCCGGCGCACCTCCTGCTCGTCGCCGAAACCCCACCGCGCGTGATGGTGGCCGAGCGCCCACGCGGGCGGCACCGCGGGCGCCCCCGTCAGAGAGGCCCACGTGTACAGCACGCGCGTGGGAGTGCCCACCATCACCCAGCAGCGCAGCGGACCGCCCTCCATGCGCACCTCGCAGCGCCCCGCCCGATCGTGCCCGGACCCGGCGCCCTCCTCGCCCTCCCGCAACGCCACCGTGCCGTCCCACGTGGTGTCGTGGAACACCAGATGCGTGCCGGCGTCGGCCACCACCAACTGCACCGGCATGGTCAGGTACAGCGGATCGTCACCGGGGCCGAACGCACGGCCCGGATCGGTGTTCCACAGCCGGTACGTGCCGTCCCGCAGCCGCGGCCCCGACGCCCGCCCTCCCAGGCCGAAGAACCGGGCGTCCGCCGTCACCTCCGACCGCTGCATCCAGCGTGCCGTACCGCCGTCGACCGGCTCCCACCAGCGCGGCGGCAGGTCCCGCCGCAGCGTCACCCCGCCGGGCGTGCACACCTGCACCGCGCCGTGCCGTGACACGACGACCGTCACCCGCTCGGCGACCACCCGCCAGCCACCGTCCTTGTCCGGCTCCAGCACCGCCCGCGGATCCGGATCCGGACTGTTCCCCATGAGCGCGTACGACGGCTGCGGACCAGCCCCGTCCCACCCCCAGAAGACGGCCCCGTTCACCGCGACGGTGATCCGCAGTTCGGACCGGCTGAAGCGGATCAGCCCGCCCCCCGGCCCCGGCTCCACCCCCTCCACCTGCCCCGGGACCCGAGCCCGCTCCGCCCCCCGCCGCGGCAGCCCGGCGGCGTCGATACGCCTCCTGCGCCACGCGGCCCGAACGGTACGCAACCCCCGAGCCGCCCTCCCCGAACCGACCACACTCACCGAACGCACCAGGTCACGACCGTCCATGCTGCTCACCCTGCCACTGAGCCCCGCACCCGCGCGTGTCGTTCAACTGCCGTTCACCCGTGATGGGACCACATCTTCACGACACGGAGTATGTGGGGCACACCCTGGTGTAGAAGTCGATCACATGGCATCGTCCCTGTCAGCCGCGTCACGCGCACACCCCAGCCCGTGCGCGGACGGACGCACACGACGCGCACAGCCCGGGAGCCGCCCCATGTCGACAGCGAACCCCCAGCCGCTCTGGCAGCCCGATCCCGAGCGGATCGCCCAGGCACGCATCACCCAGTTCCAGGCCTGGGCCGCCGAGCACCACGGCGCACCGGCCGAGGGCGGCTACCCAGCTCTGCACCGGTGGTCCGTCGAGCAACTGGACACTTTCTGGAAAGCCGTCACGGAGTGGTTCGACGTAAGGTTCACGACCCCCTACGCGCGCGTGCTGGGCGACCGCTCGATGCCAGGCGCCCAGTGGTTCCCGGGGGCCACCCTGAACTACGCCGAACACGCCCTGCGCGCCGCGGACGACCGCGCGGACGAACCCGCCCTCCTGCATGTGGACGAAACGCACGAACCGCGTCCGGTGACCTGGTCCGAGCTGCGCCGCCAGGTCGGCTCCCTCGCCGCCGAACTCCGCGCCCTCGGCGTACGCCCCGGCGACCGCGTCAGCGGCTACCTCCCCAACATCCCCCAGGCCGTCGTCGCCCTCCTCGCCACGGCCGCCGTGGGCGCCGTCTGGACCTCCTGCGCCCCCGATTTCGGCGCCCGCAGCGTCCTCGACCGCTTCCAGCAGGTCGAGCCCGTCGTCCTGTTCACCGTCGACGGCTACCGCTACGGCGGCAAGGAGCACGACCGCCGCGAGGTCGTCGCCGAGCTGCGCCGCGAGCTGCCCACCCTGCGCGCCGTCGTGCACATCCCGCTCCTCGGCACCGAGGCACCCGAGGGCGCGCTGGAGTGGTCGGCGCTCACGGCGGGGGACACCGAACCCGTCTTCGAGCAGGTTCCGTTCGACCACCCCCTGTGGGTCCTGTACTCCTCCGGGACGACCGGCCTGCCCAAGGCGATCGTCCAGTCCCAGGGCGGCATCCTGGTCGAACACCTCAAGCAACTCGGACTGCACTGCGACCTCGGCCCCGAGGATCGTTTCTTCTGGTACACCTCGACCGGCTGGATGATGTGGAACTTCCTCGTCTCCGGCCTGCTCACCGGAACGACGATCGTCCTGTACGACGGCAGCCCCGGCTACCCGGACACCGGCGCCCAGTGGCGGGTCGCCGAACGCACCGGAGCCACCCTCTACGGCACCTCGGCCGCCTACGTCATGGCCTGCCGCAAGGCCGGCGTCCACCCCGCCCGCGACCACGACCTGTCCACTGTGCGGTGCGTCGCCACCACCGGCTCGCCCCTGCCGCCCGACGGCTTCCGCTGGCTGCACGACGAGGTCCGCGACGACCTGTGGATCGCCTCCGTCAGCGGCGGCACCGACGTCTGCTCCTGCTTCGCCGGGGCCGTACCCACCCTCCCCGTGTACACCGGCGAACTCCAGGCGCCCGGCCTCGGCACCGACCTGCAGTCGTGGGACCCGAGCGGCAAGCCGCTCACCGACGAGGTCGGGGAACTCATCGTCACCAACCCCATGCCGTCCATGCCGATCCACTTCTGGAACGACCCCGACGGCAGCCGCTACCACGACAGCTACTTCGACACCTACCCCGGCGTCTGGCGCCACGGCGACTGGATCACCGTCACCTCACGCGGGTCCGTCATCATCCACGGCCGCTCCGACTCCACCCTCAACCGGCAGGGCGTGCGCATGGGCTCGGCCGACATCTACGAAGTCGTCGAACGGCTCCCACAGATCAAGGAATCCCTCGTCATCGGCATCGAACAGCCCGACGGCGGCTACTGGATGCCGCTGTTCGTCCACCTCGCACCGGGCGCCACCCTCGACGAGACACTCCTGAACCGCATCAAACAGGCCATCCGCGAACAACTCTCACCCCGGCACGTGCCCGACGAGATCATCGAAGTGCCCGGCATCCCGCACACCCTCACCGGCAAGCGCATCGAGGTCCCCGTCAAGCGCCTCCTGCAGGGCACACCGCTGACACAGGCCGTCAACCCCGGATCCATCGACAACCTCGCCCTGCTCGGGTTCTACGAGGAACTCGCCCGCAAGCGCGCCTGACCCGACGCAGACGTCACCGCCCCCCTGTCACCTGCGCAGTCGACCGCACCGCCGGACCCACGACCTCCTGCGACCCCCCGTTGTCAGTGCCGCCGGTTACGGTGAGTGAGCATTGATCGACTGCGCACCAGGGGGAAACATGGCGCACACCGAGCACCAGACCATGCGACGCGTCCTGCGCCGCGAGATCGCCGGCACCATCGGCCTGCTCACCGACGAACACGACTTCCGCGCCATGCGGCGCTACCGCAGTTTCACCTTCGACGACCACGCCACCTACCTGCAGCAGGTGGAGGCCGTCCTCAGGACCCGCGCCGCCCAGGGCACCCACACGACACTCGCCCTGTTCGACCCGGAGGACTACGCCGCCTACTGCGCGGAAACCGGCCTCGATCCGGAAGCCGCGACCAGCCGCAGTCGCTTCACCGCGGAACTCGCGGCCACCGGCCCCACCATCCCCTACGACGGCCGACCCCTCGCCACCCTCCTGCCCACCCTCGTGGACGAAGCCGTGCGCCAGGCCACCTGGGAGTACGCCACCACCCTCCTCACCCGCCTCGGCCCCTGCCCCACCTGCGGCGAGGACATCGGCAGGGCGGCCTTCAACCGCGCCGCCGACCTCCTGGTCCGCATCCTCGACACAGCGCCGCCCGGTGACCGGCACATGGTGTGCAGCGTCTCCGGACCACCGGACACGCTCCTTTCCGTCCTGCACGGCGACCAGGACCCGCAGGGCGCCACCCGGCTCGACGAGGCCGAGGCCCTCGAATTCACCAGCGTCCTCGCGCTCGGCCTCGCCACCCGCAGCCCCGGCGGACTCGTCATGCGCGCCAGCGCCCCCGGCACGGCCGACCGCGTCTACGGCTGGCGGCTGCGCGCCGGCGGACTCGAACCACTCACCGCCGCGGAAGTGTTCGACGCCTACTGCACCGACATCGAATCCGGTGACCTCATCTCCCCGGAATCCGGCGTCGACTACTGCGAGCCACCCGACCTGGGAGAGGAGACGGCAGCACAGGGGCACCGCCACTGACGCACGCCGGAAGGCACACAGAGCGCACCAGGGGCGCCCCACCCGAAAGGCGGGACGCCCCTGATCACCCGGCACGCCACACGCGCCGGTACGGCTACTCGCCCGACAACACCGCCTGGGCCGCGCTGCGCGCCTCCTCGGCGCTGTCCGCCGCACGCGCGGCCGCCGCGGCCCGCTCGCACTGCGCCAGCGTGTGCTTCGCCAGCGTCGCCCGGACATACGGAATGGACGCCGCACCCATGGAGAGCGAGGTGACACCCAGACCGGTCAGCACACAGGCCAGCAGCGGGTCGGACGCGGCCTCACCACACACGCCACAGCTCTTGCCCTCGGCCTTGGCCGCCTCCGCGGACAGGGCGACCAGGTCGAGCAGCGCAGGCTGCCACGGGTCCTGAAGCCGCGAGACCGCGCCGACCTGCCGGTCCGCGGCGAAGGTGTACTGCGCCAGGTCATTGGTCCCCAGCGACAGGAACTCGACCTCCTGCAGGATCGAGCGCGCCCGCAGAGCGGCGGAGGGGATCTCCACCATCGCGCCGAACTTGGCGCGCAGCCCCGCCTCGCGGCAGGCGGACGCGAACGCCTTCGCGTCCGCGCGGTCCGCCACCATCGGCGCCATGACCTCGAGGTAGACGGGCAGCCCCTCGGCGGCCCTCGCCAGCGCGGTGAGCTGCGTGCGCAGGACGTCGGGGTGGTCGAGCAGCGTGCGCAGACCACGGACGCCGAGCGCGGGGTTCGGCTCGTCCGCCGGCGTCAGGAAGTCCAGCGGCTTGTCCGCACCCGCGTCCAGGACCCGCACGACCACACGGCCCTCGGGGAACGCCTCCAGCACCTGCCGGTAGGCCTCCACCTGCTTCTCCTCGGAAGGAGCGTTCTTGCTGTCGTCCAGGAAGAGGAACTCGGTACGGAACAGACCGACACCCTCGGCCCCCGCCTCCACGGCCGCCGGCACATCCGCCGGGCCGCCGACGTTGGCCAGCAGCGGCACCTTGTGCCCGTCAGCGGTCGCACCCGGCCCGGTCGAGGCGGCCAGCGCGGCCTTGCGCTCGGCGGCCGCGGCCTCCAGCTCCGCCTTCTTCTCCGCGCTCGGGTTCACGAAGACATCACCGGTGCTGCCGTCCACAGCGACGACAGTGCCCTCGGCCAGCTCACCGGCACCCGGCAGCGCCACGATGGCCGGCACGCCCAGCGCACGCGCCAGGATCGCGCTGTGACTGGTCGGACCGCCCTCCTCGGTGACGAAACCGAGCACCAGAGACGGGTCGAGCAGCGCCGTGTCGGCAGGCGCCAGGTCCCGTGCCACGAGCACATAAGGCTGGTCGCTGTCCGGTACACCCGGCATCGGAACGCCCAGCAGCCGGGCGACGATACGGTTGCGCACGTCATCGAGGTCGGCCACCCGACCGGCGAGGTACTCACCCGCGCCGGCCAGCAGCTCCCGGTAGGCCGCGAACGCGTCGTACACCGCGCGCTCGGCCGTGCTGCCGACGGCGATCCGCCGGTCCACGTCAGCCATCAGCTCGGGGTCCTGGGCCATCATGGCCTGCGCCTCGAGCACCGCCTGTGCTTCGCCGCCCGCCAGATTGCCGCGCGCCATCAGGTCGGCGGCCACGGCGTCCACCGCCTGGCGGGCGCGGCCCTGCTCGCGCTCCGCCTCCTCGGCGGGGATCTGCTTGGCCGGCGGCTCCAGCACCGCCGTGCCCATGTGCCGAACCTCGCCGATCGCCACGCCATGGCTCACGCCGACGCCTCGCAGCGTTGTCTCCATCTCACCCGTCTCCGATAGTGCGGCGGGTCCCGCCGCCGCGGTGGTTGTCATATCCGCCGTCTTGCGACGGCACTGCCGTCAGTTCCAGGCGAAGAGACTGTCGCCGGCCTTCACGTCACCGCTGTCACGGAGGTCGGAGAGGGACTCGGCCGCGGCTTCGAGCGCGACGACGGGGCACACCGGGGACTTGCCGGCGGCTTCGACCGCGGAGGGGTTCCAGCGCACGATGCTCTGCCCGCGCGTCACGGTGTCGCCCTTGTTGACGAGCAACTCGAAGCCCTCACCGTTGAGCTGCACGGTGTCGATACCGAGATGTGTGAGCACGCCGTGACCGCTCTCGTCCACCACGACAAAGGCGTGCGGGTGCAGGGAGACGATGACGCCGTCCACGGGCGCCACGGCCTCGGAGGGCTCACGAACGGGGTCGATCGCGGTGCCCGGGCCGACCATGGCCCCGGAGAAGACCGGATCCGGCACCGCGGCCAGTCCGATGGCCCGTCCGGCGAGAGGGGACGTCACGGTGGTCATGGGAAGCCTCCCAAGGAGTGGAGCTGCTTACGGGCCGTCACTGCCTGTCCCGGACGACACTGAGCAGCAGGGTATGTCATATGAAGTGGCGGTTCCGGATGGAAGCTATCAGCTGGTGGTCTAGACCACCAACCCAGCAGATTTGCACCGGCTTCGAAGCCCCGTGTACAGTCATACCCCTGCTTGGGGCGGAGGGGCGCGAGAGCGTCCACGCTCAGCAGCACCCAAACTCGTCAGATCCTATCTCCGGATCTCCTTTCTGCATGCTCGCAGGGGGGTGGTCAGAGAGACGGAAAAACCCTGGTAGAGTTTGAAACGCCGAAGGGAAGCGCCCGGAGGAAAGCCCGAGAGGGTGAGTACGAAGGAAGCGACCGTTCCTTGAGAACTCAACAGCGTGCCAAAAGTCAACGCCA
>NZ_JBICWR010000005.1:235050-496489 GCF_043199855.1 Streptomyces sp. NPDC048521 | reverse complement strand
CCCCTCCCTAGGCTCGCCGCCGGGCGCCGCCGCCCCCCCCCCCCCCCGCCCCCCCCCCCGCCGCCCCCCCCCCCCCCCCCCCCCCCCCCCCCCCCCCCCCCCCCCCCCCCCCCCCCCCCCCCCCCCCCCCACGCCATACGACCAATTTGTAATACTTTGCAGGGAGAAACGGGATGGGACTGACCGCGAAGGTCCGTACGCGGGACGGGTGGGCCGTGTCGCACGCGGTCGTCACGGTGACCGACATGACCGGTACGCAGGTGCTGCGGGCCGAGGCGGACGCCGAGGGGGCCGTACGGGATGCCACCGAGTTGGCGCCGGGGGCGTACACCGTGATCGTGACGGCCGTCGGGTACGCGCCCGCCGCGTCCAGCGCGATCGTCACCGCGAGCGGCCGGGCCGAGGTCGGCACGGTCACGCTGGCCCGGCAGGGCGGCACCGAGCTGCCGCCGCCCGGCCCCTGGACCATCGACCCGGCGCACTCCTCCGTCGCCGCGGTCGCCCAGCACCTGGGGATCTCCAGCGTGCACGGCCGGTTCACGCAGTTCGGCGGCACCATCGAGATCGCCCCCGACGACATCGCCAAGTCCCGCGTCGAAGCGGTCATCCAGGCCGCCTCCATCGACACGGGCAACGGCATGCGCGACACGCACCTGCGGTCCGCGGACTTCCTCGACGTCGAGCGGCACCCGGAGATCAGCTACCGCTCGACGGGTCTGACGCAGGCCGGCCCGGACCGCTGGACGGTGCACGGCGAGCTGTCGATGAACGGAGTGGTACGGCCGGTCGACCTGGACCTGGCCTACCTCGGCAGCGGCGCCGACCCGTGGGGCGGCACCCGGGCCGCCTTCCGGGCCACCGCCGAACTGCACCGCGAGGACTTCGCGATGAACTACAACCAGGTCCTCCAGGCGGGCATCGCCGCCATCGGCACCACGCTGAAGGTGGAACTGGACATCCAGGCGGTCCAGGGGGATTCGCTGCCCATGGCCTAGCACCCGGCCGCCCAAGAGTTCGCGGGACCGGTCGTGCGCGCGGCTGCGGGCCGTCCGAGGGGGATCGCGCGGTTCCCCGCGCCGCGGGGGTGACTGTCCTCAGCAGGGTCAGGACGACCGGCCCCCGCTCCCCTAGGCTGCGGCCATGGCACCGAACATCGCGACCAACACCCGTGTATCGCTGGACGAGCTGCTGGACTTCGTACGGCCCCGCCACCGCGCCCTGCTGATCACCCGCCGGGCCGACGGCGGGCCGCAGGCCTCCCCGCTGACCTGTGGCGTGGACGACTCGGGCCGGATCGTGGTCTCCACGTACCCCGAGCGCGCCAAGACCCGCAACGCCCGGCGCGACCCCAGGGTCGCGCTGGTCGTCCTGAGCGACGAGTGGAACGGGCCCTGGGTGCAGATCGACGGCACGGCCGAGGTCATCGACGCGCCCGACTCCGTGGAACCGCTGGTGGAGTACTACCGCAACATCGCCGGCGAGCACCCCGACTGGGACGAGTACCGGCAGGCCATGGTCAAGCAGGGCAAGTCGATCATCCGGGTGACCCCGGAGCGCTGGGGCCCGGTGGCCACGGGCGGTTTCCCGGCCCGGCTCGTGGCCGACCAGTGAGCACCGCTCGCGGCTGGGCCCCGGCCGTCAGCCGCGGGCGACCATCGCCTCGATGCCGGCGATCAGCAGGTCCAGGGCGAAGGTGAAGTCGCGGTCCAGCATCTCGGCCACCGTGTCCCCGCCGCGGGCCTCCATGAGGTCCTTGGACTCCTCCATGGCCTCGGCGGTCCCGGGGTCCTCGGCCACCATGGTCATGGCCTGCTCCATGTACTCGTCGGGGCTCAGCCCGGTGTTCTCGATCCGCGCGGAGAAGTGGCCCTCGATCGTGCCGTAGCCGTACACGAACTGGAAGACGGCCGCGATCGCCCCGGTCACCCCCCGCGCGGGCAGCCCCGCCCGGCGGACCACCCGCTGGACCGCGCGGGAGAAGGCGAGCGAGTTCGGGCCGATGTTGAGGTAGCGCCCGGCCAGCGCCGACAGCCAGGGGTGGCGCACCAGCAGCGCCCGGTACTCGGTGGCCAGCCCCCGCAGCTGCTCCCGCCAGTCCTCGTCCGCGTGCTCCGGATCGGGCAGCCGCAGCTCGCCGAAGGCCGCGTCCAGGGCGAGTTCGAGCAGGTCGTCCTTGGTGTCGACGTACCAGTACAGGGACATCGCGGTGACGTTCAGCTCGCCGGCCAGCCGCCGCATGGAGAACTTCGCGAGTCCCTCGGCGTCCAGCAGCCGCACGGACACCTCGGTGATCCGCTCCCGGTCCAGCCCGGAGGGCTGCCCGCTGCGCCCACCGCGGCGGGCCTTGCCGTCCAGCCAGACACTGCCTCGCGCCGACCGTGCAGCCTGCTTCACCATCGGCGCACCTTCCTGAAGTCTCCGGCCCGGTGCCCCCACTGTAGGGGGGTGGGGCCGCACCCGATCTGCGGCTGGGACGCGATCGGCCACGGACGACCCGAGGCCGCACGCATACGCCTACCCCCCGATCCCCCGGGCGACCACCCGCTCCGCCCGGCGGAGCAGTCCGGCCGCCAGAAAGCCGCCGACCAGCACGGCACCGGCCCCCACCAGCTGTCCGGCCTCCAGTCCGCTGGACAGCGACTCGCCCGAGGCGACGGAAGAGCTGAGCACGGCCCCCAGAACGGCCACACCGAGACCGTTGCCGAACTCGGCCAGGGTGCCGTTGATGCCCGCACCCACGCCGGCCTTCTCGGGAGGGATCGCGCTCATGATCGCGTGTGCCATGGCCGGGTTGGCGACCGCGCACCCCGCACCGATCAGCACCAGCCCGAGCAGTGCCCCGGCGTAGCCGGTGTCGAGTTCGGCGATGGCCACCAGCCCCGCCGACATCGCCACCATGCCCAGCGCGATCGACACCGGCGTGCCCCACGACCTCGACCACTTCGCCGCGACACCCGTGAAGTTCAGCGCCACCACGGTCAATGCAAGCGGAGCGATCCGCAGGCCGGCCTCCAACGGCCCGTACCCGAGCACGAACTGGAGGTGCTGGGTCAGCAGGAAGAGGGCGCCGCTCATGCCGAACGTGATGAGGACGGCCCCGGCGACCGCGCCCGTGAACCGCCGGTCGCGGAAGAAGTGCGGGTCGAGCATCGGCTCGTCGACCCGGCTCTCCCACCAGGCGAAGACGCTCAGCACCACCACCGCCACGGCCGCCGTACCGAGCACGCGCCCCGAGGTCCAGCCGTGGCCGGGACCGGAGATGATCGCGAAGACGAACGCGGTCATGCCGATGGTGGACAGCAGCGCGCCGAGCAGGTCCGGGCGGTCTCCCCGCGGGTCCTTGGACTCGGGTACGAGGATCACCACCGCGACCAGGCCCGTCGCCGCGACCGGGAGGTTGATCAGGAAGATCGCACCCCACCAGAAGTGGTCGAGCACGAAGCCGCCGATCAGCGGGCCGCACGCGAAGCCCAGTGCGTTGACCGCGCTCCAGATGCCGATGGCCTTCGGCTGTTCGTCGGGCACGAAGATCTGCATCGCCACGGCGAGCGTGGTGGTGATGAGCAGGGCGCCGCCGATGCCCATGCCGGCCCGGGCGGCGATCAGCTGACCGGTGGTGCCGGCGAACCCGGCCACCACGGAGCCGGCGCCGAACAGGACGAGCCCGGCCATCAGCATCTTCTTGCGGCCGTAGCGGTCGGCGGCGCTCCCCGCGGTGAGCAGCAGGCCGGACTGCACCAGGGAGTAGGCGTTGATCATCCACTGGATGTCGGAGGTGGCCGCGTGCAGTTCGCGCGTCAGCGAGGGGATGGCCACGTTCAGGACGGTGTTGTCGAGCAGCACCGTGAGCTGCGCGAGGCAGATGACGCCGAGGATCAGCCAGCGCTGGGGGTGGCCTTGGGCGGGAGCCGTGCCGGACGCGGTCGGGGAGATGGACATGCTATACACCGTATAGCTGCCGCTATACGGTGTACAGCGCGTGTCTCCGTCAGTCGCTCGTCTTCTTCGTGAGGTCGTAGAAGGTGGCCGAACCGGCCGTCACCTTCTTGAAGTTGCTCTCGATCCACGAGCTGATCCGCGAGGACGTGCCGCTGTTGCCGCCGCGGCCCATGCCGCCGCCGGCGATGAAGTAGTGGATCCTCCCTTCCTCCACGTACTTCTTGAACTGCGCGAGTGTCGGGGAGGGGTCGGTGCCGTTGAAGCCGCCGACGGCCATCACCGGGTCACCCGTGGCGAGCTGGTAGCCGGCCGCGTTCTGGGAGCCGATGGACGCGGCGACCCAGGTGTACTCGGACGCGTCCGTCTCCAGCAGCTTCCTGGCCTCGGCGGACACGCTCGCGCCGTTCAGCAGGCCGCCGACGCCACCGGCGCCCATGCCGCCCTCGCCCATCCGGCCGCCGCCGGGGAACCCGTTGCCGTTCTGCCGGTCCCCGGTGCTCCCGTTGCCGTTCTGCTGACCCGGCAGGCCCGGCAGGCCGTTGCCGTTCTGCGGGCCCTGCCGGCCCTGTGCAGTGCCGTTGCCGTTCTGCTGCCCCGGCCGGCCCGGCATGCCTCCGCCGAAGCCGCCGCGCATGCCACCGCCGCCGGGACCACCGCCCCGGCCGCCCATCACGCTCGCGCCCGCCGGCCCCGCCGTGACGATCGAACCGGTGTGGCCCTGCTGAAGCGTGCTGAGGGTGTACGCGGTCGGACCGGCCAGCGCGGCCACCAGGCCCACCGCCGCCGCCCCGAGCGCGAGCCGCCGGGAGACCCGGCCGGCGAAGATCAGGCCGAGCGCGGCGGCCAGGCCGCCGATCAGCACCGGCCACTTCAGCCAGGGCAGGTAGTCGGAGGTGCGGTTGAGCAGGACGTACCCCCAGGCCGCCGCCGCGACCACGGACGCGGCGAGGGTGATCGACGCCCACAGCTCCTGCCGCTTCTCCCACAGCAGCCCGGCGCCCATGCCGGTGACGGCCGCGAGGTAGGGGGCGAGGGCCACGGTGTAGTACTGGTGGAAGATGCCCGCCATGTAGCTGAAGACGACCATGGTCATGAGCAGGGAGCCGCCCCAGACCAGGAACGAGGCCCGGGTGACGGACGTCCGCTTCGACCTCCGGGTGGCCACGAGACCGGCGACCAGCAGGATCAGCGCGGCGGGCAGCAGCCAGGAGATCTGGCCGCCGACCTCGGAGTTGAACATCCGGTCCCAGCCGGTCTCACCCCACATGCCGGTACCGCCCGCGCCCCCGCCGCCGCCGACGCTGCCGGTCTCCTCGCCGTTCAGCCGGCCGAGTCCGTTGTAGCCGAAGGTCAGCTCCAGGAAGCTGTTGTTCTGCGAACCGCCGATGTACGGGCGGGAGGAGGCCGGCCACAGCTCCACGATCGCCACCCACCAGCCGCCCGAGACGACCAGCGCGAGCGTCGCCACGGCCAGCTGCCCGAAGCGCTTCCTCAGCGGCACCGGAGCGCAGACCGCGTACACGACCGCGAGCGGCGGCAGGATCAGGAAGGCCTGGAGCGTCTTGGCGAGGAACGCGAAGCCGATCGCGACACCCGCCCACACCAGCCACTTGGTACGCCCGTCCTCGACGGCCCGGACCACGAGGTAGCAGGCCACGGACATCAGCAGCGCCAGCATGGCGTCCGGGTTGTTGAACCGGAACATCAGCGCCGCGACGGGGGTCAGCGCGAGCACCGCGCCCGCGATCAGGCCGGCCGCGGGGCTGAACCGGCGGCGCACCCCGGCGTGGACGACGGCGACGGTCGCCACGCCCATCAGCACCTCGGGGGCCAGGATCGCCCACGAGTGGAGGCCGAAGATCCGCACCGACAGCTCCATCGGCCACAGCGAGGCCGGGGGCTTGTCGACGGTGATGGCGTTGCCCGCGTCCAGCGAGCCGAAGAAGAACGCCTTCCACGACGTGCTGCCCGCCTGCACGGCCGCCGAGTAGAAGGAGTTGGCGTAACCGGAGGCGCTCAGGTCGTACAGGTAGAGCACGAGGGTGGCGGCCAGCAGGCCGAGGAGGGCCGGGCGCGCCCAGCGCGGGTCCTCGGGGCGGCCGCGCCACAGTCCGCGCGCGAGGGGCTGCCTGGGCTCACCGGCCCCGGGAGCCGCTGCGGGGGGAGCGGTCGGGGGCGGGCCCCACGCGGCGGTGTTTCCCTGTCCGGCGGTCGGCTGATCGAAGTGGGTGGTCATCGGGGGTCCCCCGGGTCGGTGTCGTGAGGGCGCACCGGCTGCAGTCGCATGGTGCCCTCCCTCCAGCTGCCGTCCGCGGCTTCACCGGCGCGGACCTGGGTGGTCGGGTACGGCTGGTACGGCTGCTGCCGGTACGGCTGCGGGTATTGCTGCTGGTGCGGGGCCGGGCGCTGCGGCAGCGGCGCGTACGGAGCCGTCGTGCCGTAGGCCGGTGTAGACGGGGCGTGGGCCGCGGCCACCGTGGAGCCGGTGCCGGACTCGCCCCTGTCCGGGAAGACCCAGGCGCGGAAGAGCAGGAACCGCAGCACGGTCGCCGCGAGGTTGGCGGCGATGAGCACCGCCAGCTCGGTGGAGTGCGCCGGGCGGTCGGTGGCCGCCTCCAGGGCGGCCAGGGAGCCGCTGGTCAGGGCGAGCCCGATGCCGAAGACCGCCAGGCCCTGCGCCTGGTGCCGGACGGCCCCGCCCCGGCCGCGCACCCCGAAGGTGAGCCGGCGGTTGGCGGCGGTGTTGGCTATCGCGGAGACCAGCAGCGCGAGCGCGTTGGCGACCTGGGAGCCGGAGAACTGCCGGAAGAGGCTGTAGAGCAGCAGGTAGAACAGGGTCGACAGAACACCGACCACACAGAACCCGACGAGCTGACGGGCCAGCCCCTTGGGCACGTCGGGCAGTTCGCGGTCGCGCGGGTCGTCGCCGAAGGGCCGGGCCAGCCGGTCCAGCGGCAGCGAACCGGTGGCCAGCGCCTTGCCGACCCGCCACACCCCCTTGAGGTCGTCGGTGGCGGTCCTCACGATGTGCACGGTGGAGTCGGGGTCGTCGACCCAGTCGACCGGCACCTCGTGGATGCGCAGCCCCGCCCGCTCGGCGAGCACGAGCATCTCGGTGTCGAAGAACCAGCCGGTGTCCTCCACCAGCGGCAGCAGCACCTGCGCCACATCCCGCCGGATGGCCTTGAAGCCGCACTGCGCGTCCGAGAAGCGGGCCTGGAGGGAGCCGCGCAGGATCAGGTTGTAGGCCCGGCTGATGAACTCCCGCTTGGGACCGCGGACCACCCGGGAGGTGCGGGCGAGCCGGGAGCCGATCGCGAGGTCGGAGTGACCGGAGATCAGCGGCGCCACCAGCGGCAGCAGGGCGTTGAGGTCGGTGGACAGGTCGACGTCCATGTAGGCGAGGATCGGCGCCTCGGACGCCGACCACACGGTCCTGAGGGCGCGACCGCGGCCCTTGTGCTCCAGGCGGAAGGCGGTGACCTCGGCAAGCTCCGCCGCCAGCAGCGCCGCCACCTGCGGGGTGGTGTCCGTGGACGCGTTGTCCGCGATCGTGATGCGGAACGCGTACGGGAAGGTGCGCGTGAGGTGCTCGTGCAGTCTGCGGACGCACGGCTGGAGGTCCTTCTCCTCGTTGTAGACGGGGATCACTACGTCCAGGACAGGCGCACCGGCGTCTCCGGCCGGGAGGTGCTCCCGCGCCGGCAGGGTGCCGGGAGAAGAGTCGGTTCGCATGGCACCGACTCTCGTCAAGCGCCCTGTCGCACCCATGTGGTGGCACTGTGCTGTGCCTGTGAGTCCGATCGCCACTCCGTTTCGGGGGCGGGCCGCGCGACGGCCGGGGCGAGCGCGGGCAGGTGCACGGTGAACACCGTCCGCCCCGGGACGCTGTCCACGGTCACGGCACCGCCGTGCGCGACCGCGACGGCCTGCACGATGGCGAGCCCGAGCCCGGTGGACCCGGTGGACCGCGAGCGCGCGGAATCGCCCCGCGCGAACCGCTCGAAGACGTGCGGCAGCAGCTCGGGCGGGATGCCCTGCCCGTTGTCCTCGACGTCGACGCACATCCAGGGCCCGCGCCGCTGCACGCGCGCGGTGACGGTCGTACCGGGCGGGGTGTGGTTGCGGGCGTTGCCGAGCAGATTGACGAGCACCTGCTGCAACCGGGCGGCGTCCGCGGAGACGAGGGCGGGCTCGTCGGGCAGGTCGAGCCGCCAGTTGTGGTCCATGCCGGCCGCGCGCGCGTCGCTGACCGTGTCCACGACGAGCGGGACGAGATCGGTCCGCTCGAACTGCAGCGGCCGTCCCGCATCGAGCCGGGCGAGCAGCAGCAGATCCTCGACGAGCAGGGTCATGCGGCCGGCCTCGGACTCGATCCGACCGAGGGCGTGCCGGGTGTCGGGCCCGACCTGCTCGCGTCCGCGTCTCGTCAGCTCCGCGTACCCGCGGATGGAGGCGAGGGGCGTCCGCAGCTCATGACTGGCGTCGGCGACGAACTGCCGTACCCGCGTCTCGCTCTGCTGCCGGGCGTGCAGGGCGCCGTGGACGTGGTCCAGCATGCGGTTGAGAGCCGCGCCGACCTGGCCGACCTCGGTGTGCGCATCGGTCTCGGGCACCGGGACCCGCTCGCTGAGGTTCACCTCGCCGGTGTGCAGGGGGAGTTCCGAGACACGGGTGGCGGTGGCGGCCACCTTGCGCAGCGGCCGGGTGGCCAGGCCGACGAGCACGTACCCGGCGATGCCGGCGGCCACGAGGCCCGCGGCGGTGACGCTGATCTCGACCAGGACGAGGGTGTCGACGTTGTCGTCGACGTCCTTGGTGGGCAGGGCCACGTAGTAGGCGGCGCTGCTGTCCCGGCTCGCCATGAACTTGACGAGGTAGTTCCCGAGCCCCGGGAGCTCCGCGCTGTGCGCGTGGCCGTCCTTCGGCACCTGGGCGAGCGCCTTCTCCTGCGCCGTGGTGAGGGAGGCGGCCCGCATCCTCTTGAAGAGGCCGTAGTCGTCGTTCAGCTGCTCGGAGACGCCGGCGGCGGTGATCGAGCCGTCGCTCACGTACGCGGCGACGGTCCCGGGCTGCGTCGGGCCCTTGGTGAGCAGGTTGTCGACCTTCTCGCCCGGCGTGGCGGTGGCCGCCGGGGAGGAGTCCCCGCGGTCCGGAACCGCACCGGGGCTCACCCCGCCGGGGGGCTGCTGCATGCGACCGACAGCGCGCAGGGCGGTCTCCGTCACCTTGTCGTCCAGCTGGTCGTACAGATGGGTCCGCAGCGCCAGCGTGGTCACGGTGCCGATCACCGCGCAGACCACGGCGATCAGCACCACCGAGGCGACGACGAGCCGGGTCCGCAGCGTGCGCGGCCGGCCCGCTCGCCGCCGGCTCGCGCCCCTTCGCGGACGCGGCCGCCGTCGCCCGCTCACGACACGGCGGGCTTGATCAGGTAACCGGCCCCACGCCGGGTGTGGATCATCGGCTCCCGCCCGGCGTCGATCTTGCGCCGCAGGTAGGAGATGTACAGCTCGACGACATTGGCCTGGCCGCCGAAGTCGTACGACCACACGCGGTCCAGGATCTGCGCCTTGCTCAGCACGCGCCGCGGGTTGCGCATCAGGAAGCGCAGCAGTTCGAACTCGGTGGCGGTGAGGTGGATGGACTCACCGGCGCGCGAGACCTCGTGGCTGTCCTCGTCGAGCGTCAGGTCGCCCACGACGAGCACGGAGTCCGACCGCCGGTCGGCGGCGCCGGAGCGGCGGATGAGTCCCCGCAGCCGTGCGACGACCTCCTCCAGGCTGAACGGCTTGGTGACGTAGTCGTCACCGCCGGCGGTGAGCCCGGCGATACGGTCCTCCAGCGCGTCCTTGGCTGTCAGGAACAGGACGGGCACGTCCGGCAGTTCGCGGCGCAGCCGCCCGAGGACGGTCAGCCCGTCCATGTCGGGCAGCATCATGTCGAGCACGACGGCGTCGGGCCGGAACTCACGGGCCGTCCGGACGGCCCCCTGCCCGTCCCCCGCACTCCTGATCTGCCAGCCCTCGTAACGCAGAGCCATGCTCAGCAGTTCGGTGATCGACAGCTCGTCGTCCACCACAAGCACGCGGACGGGGCTCCCGTCCGGCCTCAGCAGTTCGGTGCGCCCCTGGGGCGAGGTCGTGGTCATGGTGGACACCCTGTCGGGATCCTCTGAGAAGACGCTTTCCAGAATCTGTGATTTCCCTGAGAAACACACAGGCGCCTCTCAGGGAATTCCTGGGAAACGCATCACGACCGCTGGAAGGCGTGACTGTGCTCGACCCGGGCGATGTGGAGGGCGTACCGCTCGTACCAGTGCTCACGCCCGTGCCGCTTGGCCGCGAGGTGCTCGGGGTGCTGCCGCCACCGCTCGATGGCCTCGAGGTCGCGGAAGTAGGCGACGGAGATGGCGAGCCCGCCGGGCGTGTGGGCGAAGTCCTCGCCGAGGAAGCCGGGCACGTCCCGCACGAGACGGGAGAGCCGGGTGGCGGTGCCGTCGTATCCGCCGGGGTCGTCGCCGGTACGGAGGGCGGTGAACACGACCGCGTAGTAGGGCGGTTCGGGGACGGCGGCGGGAACGGCCGGGTCTGTTCTCTGATCGCTCATGGCAATCACGTTCCGCCGTGGGTTGGTTGCGCGTCCACGGACCTTGCCCAAAGGGATCCGTAGGGGATCCGATTCTTTGCCTTACCCCTCAGAAGAGCCCCTCCTGCTCCCTCCTGAACTCCCGTACGGGGACGGTGAGTCCGCCCGTGTCGGTCTCCGGTGCCGCGGGCAGCAGCTCCCAGCCGGTCATCAGCCGGGTGTCGAGGACGACGACCCCGCGTCCGCCGGCCGCCAGATGCAGATCGGGCCCGGCGGCCGCGACCAGCTCACCGCTCACGGTGCCGCCCGGCACGAGTGCCACGACCTCACCGAGAGCCCCCCGACCCTCCTCGAGCCCGAACTCCCGTACCTGATCGACGACCGCACACGGCTCCGGACGCAGGGACTCCGGCCACCCGGCGAGCGCGACGGCCCGTGCGTGCAGCTCGCGCACCTCGGCGGCACGCTCCTCCTCCGTCCCCGGCAGCGCCGACCGCACCGCCCGCTTCTCGGCGTACGGAATCCGGTCCGGTACCCGCAGCGCGGCCCGCAGCAGCTCCTCGGCGCGCCGCGCGGCCATCAGCGGACCGGTGCCGAGCCAGCTGAAGCAGACGGCGCCCTGTTCGAGCAGCCGCGCCGGGCCCCGCTCGACGGCGGTGATGCCGACCTTGACCATGCCGGGCCCGAACCACGCCAGATACACCCGGTACGGCCGGGGATCGTCGGCGATCGTGTCGGCGGCCACGGAGTGCGCCCGGTCCAGCCGCGCGCACTCCTCGCACCGGGCCCCCGTACTCCGCCCCGGCACGGTGGCCCGCACCGGGCAGGCGTGCCCCCGCGCCCCCACGCACGTCCGCACGGCCCCCTCCGGCACCGTGAAGGCGACCCGCTTCCCCCGGGGCAGCGCACTGCGCCGCCCGCCGTCCCACACCAGCACGGGACCGTCCGGCGCCCAGCGCAGCCCCGTGCACTTCCACACCTGTGCCATCACTCCTGAGGGTAGGGGTCGGGTCGGACAGTGAGGATGTGCGAGGCATCGCGCGGGGGTCTGACTCGAGAAAACGCATGTTCACTCGATAGGTGACAGAGGGATCGCTTCCGCACCGAGGTCCGCGACCGGCACGGCCGCCACCGAGACGGTGGTCGCCCGGCGCCCCCGCCCGGCCAGCCGGCAGCCCACGCACCCGGCGTGCCCCGCTCGGGCCTGTGTGTCCCGGACCCGCATGCCCCACTGCCCCCGCGGCCGCACCCCCGGCGGCTTGCCCCAGCCGGACAGGTGCAGCGCCCAGGCGACCAGGACGCTCGCGGCCACGACGGCCAGCCCACCCAGGACGACCGGCAGCGAGGCCGTGCACACCCCCACCCCCACCACACCGCTGCCGGCCGTAGCGATACCGAAGCCGGTCCAGCCGGCGATCGTGTGACCCTCGTCGTACAGACTCATGGAGCCGCCTCCAGGGACAGATTCCCTCACGGACTAAGAAGTTACCGCCCCGAATATCTCACGAGCTAAGGGATTACGAAAGATGCACGGCACGCCGCCGCGACCGCCCGCCACGCCGGCCCAGGCGCTGTCGGCGATGGACCACCTCATCGCCGCCCACCTGATCGGACAGCAGGAGCTGGCCCGGCGGCTGGGACTGACCGTCACCGATCTCACGTGCTTCGCCTTCGTGCTGGAGGCAGGCGAGGACCTGCTCACGGCCGGCGACCTCGCGGCCCGCGCCCACGTCACCACGGGCGCGGTGACCGGCATCCTCAACCGCCTGGAGCGCGCCGGTTACGTCACCCGCCGCCCCGACCCCACCGACCGGCGCCGGGTCCGGGTGGCCGCCGTACCGGCCGCCGTCACCCGCGTGGAGGCCGTGTACGCGGGTCACTACAAGCGGCTGACGGCCCTGTTCTCCGACTACTCCGCGGAGGAGCTGGCGATCATCACCGACTGGTTCACCCGGGCCACGGCACTGGCCCACGAGTACCTGGAGAAGCTGAACCGGAACGATCCGCAGGAGGAGTGCTGAGGCCTGCCGGAACCCGCTCCCCAACCCGCCATGGCCGCGCCCGACTTGCCGGCAGGAAGATCGTCCGCCTGTCCGGCACGCCGCGCACCGCGTTAGGGCGTGCGCGGCAACGGACACGGCGGTCCCACTCGGTGTCCGAAGGCCCCGCCGATCGAAAAACACCCGCTGAACGCCGAAGGCCCCGGATCTCTCCGGGGCCTTCAATCTCTGTGCACTCGGCAGGATTCGAACCTGCAACCTTCTGATCCGTAGTCAGATGCTCTATCCGTTAAGCTACGAGTGCTTGTTTTGTTTTTCGTCTTCGCTCCCGGCCCTTCCGGCCCGCTCGCGGCGACAGGAAGAACATTACATGACTGCCGCCGTCATGTGAAATCCGATTCCCGCACCCCTTGTGACCTGCGGAAACGTCGAGAGCGGCGGCTGTGGGGGCGGCGCGGAGAAGCACGCCGGGAACGCCGAAGCCCCGGTCCTGAGGGACCGGGGCTTCGGGATCGGTGCGGAGGCGGAGGGATTTGAACCCTCGATGGGCTTTAAGGCCCAAACCGCATTAGCAGTGCGGCGCCATAGACCGGACTAGGCGACGCCTCCAGCACAACCGCTCACGCGAGCGCGCGATCGGTGCGTGCAGATGATGACACAGTCGGGTGCGGTGTCACCAATCGCCCCCCACGGTACTAGGCAGTCGGGGCGGAGGGCAAAGGGCTTCCCCCGGCGAGGCGCAGGGGTCTTCCCCCCCGGCCGGGCCGGTCAGTGACGGTGAGGAGGGCCGGGCGGGCGGACAGCGGGGTGTGCGGCGCAACGTCCGGCGCGCGGAGGCGTTGGACAGGGCATGGTTTCTGTTCTGCCGGTCACCGGACGGCGCGTCCTCGTGTCGTCCCTCGCCGCCGTCGCCTCCCTCGTCCCCCTCACCGCCGTACCCGCCGTGGCGGCCGGTGCCGTGCCGCCGCCCGTCCGCCCCGAGGACCGGGCCCCGCTGCAGGGCGCCGATCACCGCGGCGATCACCTCACCGTCGTCGTCCGGCACGCCGGGACCGAGCGGGACGGGACGTACGAGGTGTCGTGTCATCCCGACGCCGGCCGGCACCCGGACGTGGCCGGGGCCTGCCGGATGCTCGACACGTACACCCGGTGGGGCCGGGACCCCTTCGCCCCGGTGCCCCCCGACAGCATCTGCACCATGGTCTACGGCGGGCCCGCCACCGCCCATGTGACCGGCACCTGGGCCGGACGCCCGGTCGACGCCACCTACGACCGCGGCGACGGGTGCGAGATCGGGCGGTGGGACCGGATGGTGCCGCTGCTGCCGAAGCCCGGGGCGGACCCGACGGGGTCGTAAAGGTCCCGCGAAGGTCTCGCGGAGCCGGGACGTGCGGTCACGCGTTCGCCGTCACTTCCCCGTGGGACCTCCCTCTCATCCGGCGTCGCGAGCGCAATCCGTGCGCTTAGACTCCCTCGCGTGACACGTCGCGGGCCGGTTGGCAAGATGGCCCGAGCGGTCGGCAAGGTGCGGTGACAGGGAGGAAGCGTCTCGTGAGCAGCAGGCCATCCCGAGGCGCTGCTCGCCTCGCAGCCATACTCGACGCGCTGCCGGACGCGTTGGTCCTGGTCAACGCCAACGGAACCGTCGTCAACGCCAACACCATCGCCCTGGAGGCCTTCGAGGCACCGGGGACCGCGCTCGTCGGGCGTGGGCTGCTCGATCTGCTGCCGCATTTCGACTCCAGGCTCATCCCCGGGTCCATGCGGCGTCCCGATCACATGGACCCGCACGGGCGGACCAAGCCGACGCGGATGGTCGCGCGGCGCACCGACGGGACCGAGTTCCCGGTCGAGGTCACGAGCGCGAACCTGGAGAACGGGCAGCAGGCGTACGACGGTTACGGCTACACCGGTGACGAGCTGCTGATGCTCGTCGTACGGGACCTGTCCGGAACCGTCGACACCGAGGCGGAGCTGGCCCGCTCGCAGCGGCAGACCGAGATGATCCTGCGCGCCGCGGCGGAAGGCGTCGTGGGGACCGACACCGACGGGCGCATCGTGCTCGTCAACCCGGCCGCCGCCCAGATACTGGGGTACCGGGCGGGCGAGCTGGGCGGCAAGGAGCTGCACACTCTCGTGCTGCACTCCCGCGCCGACGGCTCCCCCTTCCCGTACGAGGAGTCCCCGCTCGCCGACACCCTGCGCTCCGGGCGCAAGCACCGGGTGCGCGGGCAGGTGCTGTGGTCCAAGGGCGACGAGAAGGTCTCCGTCGACCTGACGACCGCGCCGGTGCGCGACGGCGACCAGCTCGTCGGCGCCGTCATGACCTTCACCGACCGCCGGCCGTACGACGCCCTCGCCGAGGAGAAGGCCGCGCTGGAGAAGGCGCACGCCGAGGAACTGGAGCGGCTCTCCGAGGAGCACGCCTCCGATCTGACCGCGCTGCGCCAGCAGCACGTCACCGAGCTGGAGGAGCTGCGCGAGAAGCACGCGGAGGAGCTGGCGGCCGGCGAGGAGCGGTACGCCGCGCTCGGCGAGCGGGAGAAGGACCGGTACGAGGCCCTCGCCGGGCGGCACGAGCAGCTGCTCACGCTGCTCGGGCAGTCGCTGCGCGGCCCGCTGGACGAGCTGCGGCGCGAACTGTCCGCCCTCGCGGCCGATGACGCGGGACAGCTGTGGCCCGAGGCCAACCAGGTGCTGCATCACCTGTCCGCCGGGTACTCGCGGATCACCACCCTCATCGACAACGTCCTCGGCTACCAGCGACTGGACGCGGGCAGCGAGGACATCACCCGTACGAAGGTGATGCTGGACGCCGTCGTCGCCGCCGGTGTGGACGGGGCGGTGGAGCTGATCGGTCCCGGGCGGGTGCAGTTCGCCGTGCACGCCCCGCCCATCGAGGCCGAGGTCGACCCGCAGCGGCTCGCCACCGCGCTCGCCCATCTGGTCGCGGATGTGGCGGGGGTCGACGCGACCGGCAACACGCCCGTCTCCGCGGGCGGTTACCTGGACAACACCGTCGTTGTCGCCGCCGCGCAGCGCGGTGAGGTCGCGCGGATCGAGGTGCGTGGGCCGTACGCCGGCGGAGACCCGGTGCACGAGCCGATCGTGCGCGGGATCGTGCGCGCCCACGGTGGGGTGCTGCAGACGCACGAGGTGCCGGGCATGAGCGGCAGCGCGTACGTGCTCGAGGTGCCGCTCGGCGGTGGCGCCGGGGCGGTCGCCGCGCAGGTTCCGGACGCCGGTGAGGTGGCGTCGGAGGAGGCCGGTGCGGGCGAGCAGGTCGCCGGTGGGACCGGGGGCGGACGGCGGCGGGCCCGGCGGGCCTCCACGGACGCCTTCCTGGAGAGTGACGTTCCCGGCACGGGCGAGACCGCCGGTGAGGCGGGAGCCCCCACGCCGACCGGGCGGCGGCGCCGGCGGGCCGGTGCGCCGGCCGAGGAGGCCGCCGTGGCGCTTCCGGCCGAGGTCGCGGAGCCCGCGTCCGGTGGGACCGGGCGGCGCCGTGGCCGGCCCGCCGACACCGGCGCCCACGGTGCCGGTGACGGCGGGGGCGGGGCCGAACTCGTGGCGGGGGGTGTGTCCGAGGGTGCCGTGGTGACCGCCGCCGAGCACGCGGCGGGTGCCGCCGCCTCCGGTACGGGACTCGGCGGCACCGTGCCGCCGCAGGGCGTGCCCGTGCCCACGGGCCGTCGCGCCCGCCGTGACTCCGGCGCCCCGCAGGCCGCCCTGCCACCCGCCCTGCCCGCGCCCGGCAGCGAGACGGCGCCGGGCGCGATGGGCGCTCCCGGTGTGGTGGCCCCTCCCGGCGCGGAGGGCGCCGCGGGTGCGCAGGGCGCTTCGGCCGAGGGTGCGCAGCCGACCGGGCGGCGCCGGCGTGCGCTGGCCGCCGCGGCGGAGCGTGCCGCGGCCCAGGAAGCGGGCGGCGCCCGTACGGTCTTCGCCCTGCCGCCGGCCGAGGCCGACCGGCAACCGGAGGCGCCGAACGCGAACCCGGACGCGGCCACGACCGCCGCAACGGCGAGCGGGCCGGCGGCGCCGGGCGTGCCGGCGCACCCGGCCGCGGGCGTGCCTGTGCACCCGGCCCCGGGTGTGCCCGTGGGGCCAGGGTCCGGTGTGCCCGTAGTCCCCGGGGCCCCCGCGCCCGTCGGTCCGGGTACCGGGGCGCCCGTGGCCCCCGCTGCCGGTGCGCCTGCCGGCCCCGACGCCGGTGCGCCCCGCGGTGCTGAGACCGGTGTCGAAGGACAGCCGCGGGTTTCCGGGCCGCTTCCTGGCGCCGTTGCCGACGCTGCCGCGCCTGGCGCTGCCGCTGCCGGTGCCGTACCAGGCCCCGCCGTTCCCGGGGCGGGGGTGTTGCCCGGGCAGGTGCAGGTGCCCGCCCAGCTGCCCCTGTCGGGGGCGGGCCTGCCCGGTGCCGACGGCCGGCACGACGCCGTACCGCTCGACCAGGCCGAGGACCACACACCGCCGCAGCCGCATCCCACCAGTGCGCCGACCGGTCGGCGCCGGCGGGCCGTGGCCCAGCCGGCCGAGGCCGCCCAGGCCGTGGCTCCGGGGACCGCGCCCGGGGAGGCAGCGGCTGCCGCGCAGCACGGACCGGCGCCGGCGACCCCCGGGCACACGGCTCCCGCGGCCGCCGCAGGTCAGGCTGCTCCCCCGCAAGCCGTTCCGGGGCAGGTCCCGCCGGGGGCGGCCGTGCCGTCGACTCCCGGTCAGGGCACTCCGGTGCACGGCCTTCCGGCGCACGGTACGGCCGGGCAGGGCATCCCCGTCCAGGCCGGCCCCGCCGCACCCGGGGGGCAAACGCCCGCTCCGGCCCCCATGGCCGGGCAGGCGGGACCCGGTGTCGCCGTACCCGGTCAGCAGGTGGCCGCCTCCCACCCCGCGGTTCCCGCGCAGGGCACCGCCGGCAGGCCCGTACCGGCGGCCCCCGCCCAGGCGCAGCAGGCGCCCGCGGCACAGCCCGCCACCCCGCCCGCCGGTACTCCGGTGGCGCCCCCGGCCGCACAGCCGTTGCCCGCGGAGTCGGCCACCGGCGCCGCGCCCGCGGCCACCGTCCCCCAGCAGTGGCCCGGCATCGACGACACCTCCGGCGCGGGCACGCCCGTGCCGAGGCCGAACCCGAACAGCACCCCGGCGCCCGGCACCCCGCTGCCCGCGGAGCACGCCGGTGCGCGGCCGCAGCGGGCCGCGCAGCCGTTGCCCGCCGAGGCCACGGGAGCCGCGGGCGACCCGAACTCGACGCAGGGGCGGTCGATCAGCGTCCGGACACTGGGGCAGGGCGTGCCGTTCGCGCGGCAGGCCGCGCAGGTCCAGCAGCCGACGGCGACCCCGCCCCCGCACGCGCCGGGCGGTTCCGGCCGCCGGCGCAAGCTGGGCACGCCCCCCGACCCGGCCGCCCGCGCCGAGTCGCAGCCGGAGCAGGCGGCCCGGCCGCATCCGTCTGCCGAACCGGCGCCCGCGCAGCCGTCGCTGGGCGGGCAGGCGCCCGTGCCGCACCAGGCGCCGGCCGGGCAGTCCCGGCGCGCCCCGGGCACCGAGGGGGCGGGACGGTCGTACGCCATAGGCGCCCCGGAGCCCAACGCCGCCGAGGGCCCCGAACCGCTGGACGGTCCCGGCGGGGCCGTCGAGGTGGCGGACACCCCGCGGCCGCAGCCGCTGGACGACGAGCTGCCCCCGGAGCCGCTGGACAACCCGCGCCGGCTGCTGGTGTGGCCCGCGCCGGACGTGACGACGCAGCAGGCGCTGAGCGACCGTGGCTACCGGCCCGTCATCGTGCACTCGCGCGAGGAGGTCGACGCGCAGATCGCGGCCTTCCCCGCCGCGCTCTTCGTGGACCCGCTGACCGGGCCGATCACCCGTACGGCCCTGCAGGCGCTGCGTCAGGCCGCCGTGGCCGCCGAGGTGCCCGTGCTGGTCACGGCCGGGCTCGGGCAGGCCACGCGCGAGGCGGCGTACGGCGCCGACCCCGCCGTGCTGCTGAAGGCGCTCGCGCCCCGGGACAGCGAGCAGCATCCGCCGCGCGTGCTGCTCATCGAGGAGCACGCGGAGATCGCGCTGGCCCTGACCTCGACGCTGGAGCGGCGCGGGATGCAGGTGGCGCGGGCCGCGAACGACGACGACGCGGTGACGCTGGCGGGGCAGTTCCGGCCGAACCTCGTGGTGATGGACCTGATGCAGGTGCAGCGGCGGCGGGCCGGATTCACCGGGATCATCGACTGGCTGCGTGCGAACGGGCAGCTCAACCGCACCCCGCTTGTCGTCTACACCGCCGCCGTCGACCAGGCCGACCTGCCCCGGCTGGCCTCGGGCGAGACGGTGCTGTTCCTCGCCGAGCGGTCGACCAGCACCGAGGTGCAGACGCGGATCGTGGATCTGCTGGCCCGGATCGGGACGAACTGATCAGGACCGGCCGGTGAGGAGTGGCCTGATCCGGGCGACACGGGTCCGCCTCAGCGGGCGACGAGTCTGCGGGCCGCTTCCTTGATGGAGGCCCGCAGACGGTCGCGGTCGGGGACGTCCGTGCCCGCGAGGATGCGCCGCATCTGGGGGACGACGGCGGTCCAGTTGGAGAGCGCGACCAGCAGGAACAGCAGGTCGCCGGCCGGGATCGCGTCGGTGATCACGCCCCGGGCCTGGCCGTCGGCGATGGCGGCGACCTTGCGGGCGTAGTGCTCCTGGCGCTCCGTCTCGTCGGGCAGTTCGGCGGTGCCGTACTCGATGCCCTCCCAGAACAGCAGGCGCAGCAGTTCGGGATGGGTGGCGTGGTAGTCGAGGAGGCGGTCGATCCAGCCCTCGATGTCGTCGGGGTCGACGGGGACGGACGCCGCCAGGTCGACCATGGACGTGCCGAGGACCTTCGTGAACAGCTCGGCCTTGTTGCCGAAGTAGGCGTAGATCAACTGCTTGTTGGCCTTGGCCGCGGCGGCGATGCGGTCGATGCGGGCACCCGCGATGCCGTGCCGGGCGAACTCGGCGACCGCCGCCTCGAAGATGCGGGCCTTGGTGGCCTCGGGGTCCCTCACTGCTGCCATGGGGACAGGGTAGGGGGCGGCCGACGACCGACCAACTATCTGGTTGACTCGGAATGCGGGGGCGGGGCAGGCTGTTGAGAGTCCCAACCAACCAGTTAGTTGTGAGAGTCGGTCCAAGGAGCAGCTCCCCCGCATGCCGTCAGCCATCAGCACCGAACAGGCCCCCGAAGTGCGGATCCCCGCCCGCGAGCGGCCCGCCTCCGGCTCCCTCTTCCTCCTCCTCATCGCCGTCTGCACCGCCGTCACGGCCGCCAACATCTACCTCGCGGCCCCGCTGCTCCCCCTCATCGCCCACGACTTCGGCACGGTCCCGGCGGCCGTGACCTGGATCGCCTCGGTCGCCCAGTTCGGCTACGCGGCCGGACTGCTCTTCTTCGCGCCGCTCGGCGACCGCGTCAACCGGCGCCCGCTCGTCGCCGGCCTCTCCGTGGCCACCACGGTGGCGCTGCTCGTCGCCGCGGCCGCCCCCGGCACCACCGCCCTCGCCGCCGCCGTGTTCGCCGCCGCCGCCGCGACCGTCGTACCGCAGCTGCTCGTCCCGCTGGTCGCCGCGCGCGCACCCGCCGACCGGCGGGCCCGGCATGTCGCGGCCGTCATCGCCGGCCTGTTCACCGGCATCGTGGCCGCCCGCGTCGTCGGCGGTCTCGCCGGACAGGCCTTCGGCTGGCGCTGGGTGTTCGCCGGGTCCGCCGTGCTGACCCTCACGCTGGGCCTGGCCACCGCACTGGCCCTGCCGCCGGAGCGGCGCTCCAGGGAGGGCGGTCTGTTCGCGGGCGTCGCCGAGCTGCCGGGACTGCTGCGCCGCTCGCCCGACCTGCGGCGGGCGTGCCTGCGGCAGGCCGGGATGTTCGGCGCCTGGAGCGCGCTGTGGACCTCCCTGGCGCTCCTGCTGACCGGCCCCTCCTACGGACTGACGACCGCGACCGCCGGCCTCTTCGGCCTCTTCGGCCTGACCTCCAGCGCGGTGGCGCCGCTGGCCGGCGGGCTGGTCGACCGGTTCGGTGCCGCGCGGGTCGTGCGCACCGCCTATCTGCTGGCGGCCGTGGCCGTGCCGCTGTTCTGGCTCGGCGGGCACAGGCTGGTGGCCCTGTTCGCCGCGGCCGTCGCGATCCACGCCGCCCTGGTCGCCTCGCATGTGGCCAACCAGACCCTCGCCCTGACCACGACCTCCACCCCGGCCACCGCCAACACCGCCTACGTCGTCTCCGGCTTCGCCGGCGGTGCCCTCGCCTCGGCCGCCGCGGGCCCGGCCTTCGGCCACGGGGGCTGGACGGGCGTGTGCGCGGTGGCGGGGGTGTGGCTGGTGCTGGGATGGGGGACCGCCGCCGCCCGTACCGGACGGCGGTGAGTACGGCCACCGGCCCGGGACCGTACGGTGCCCGTGGGGCGTACGGTCCCCTCGGCGGACGCCCCGGTCAGAACCGGGTGACGTCCAACTGGCCGTCCGCGTACTGCCTGCGCAGCACCTTCTTGTCGAACTTCCCCACGCTGGTCTTCGGCACCGACCCGATCACCGTCCAGCGCTCGGGCAGCTGCCACTTGGCGATACGGCCCTCCTCGGCGAGGAAGGCGCGCAGGGTCTCGAAGTCGGCGGTGGCACCCTCCTTGAGGACGACCGTGGCCAGCGGGCGCTCGCCCCACTTCTCGTCGGGTACGGCGACCACCGCGGCCTCGGTCACGTCCGGGTGGGACATCAGCGCGTTCTCCAGCTCGACCGAGGAGATCCACTCGCCACCGGACTTGATGACGTCCTTGGCGCGGTCGGTGAGAGTGAGGAAGCCGTCGGGGGAGATGGTGCCGACATCGCCCGTCTTCAGCCAGCCGTCCTCGCTGAACTTGTCGGCGGGGCGCAGCGGTTCGGCGTCGGGCCCGTTGTAGTAGGCGCCCGCGATCCACGGGCCGCGCACCTCCAGTTCGCCCGCCGACTCGCCGTCCCAGGGCAGGCGTTCGCCGCCGGGGCCGGTGAGGCGGCCCTCGACACCGGCCGGGAAGCGGCCCTGGGTCAGGCGGTAGGCGAACTCCTCCTCGGTGCCGACCGCGTGGGCCGGCGGGCGGGCCACCGTGCCCAGCGGGGAGGTCTCGGTCATGCCCCAGGCGTGGCAGACCCGCATGCCGAGCTGGTCGAAGGCCTCCATCAGGGAGGGCGGACAGGCCGAGCCGCCGATGGTGACCTGGGTGAGGGAGGAGACGTCACGCGGCCGGCCGTGCAGCTCGGCGAGCAGACCCTGCCAGATGGTCGGCACGGCGGCCGCGTGGGTCGGCTTCTCCCGCTCGATCATCTCGGCGAGCGGCGCGGGCTGCAGGAAACGGTCCGGCATCAGCATGTTGACGCCGGTCATGAAGGTGGCGTGCGGCAGGCCCCAGGCGTTGACGTGGAACTGGGGCACCACGACCAGTGAGGTGTCCTGGTCGGTCAGGCCCATCGACTGGGTCATGTTGACCTGCATGGAGTGCAGGTAGATCGAACGGTGGCTGTACACCACGCCCTTGGGGTCTCCGGTGGTGCCGGAGGTGTAGCACATGGCGGCGGCCCGGCGTTCGTCCAGCTCCGGCCAGTCGTAGGTGGTGGGCCGGCCGGCGATCAGCTCCTCGTACTCGTGGAGCCGGGCGTGCGTGCCGTGCAGCGGGGAGCGGTCGCCGGGCCCGGAGACGACGACGTGCTCGACCGTCGGGAGCTTCGGCAGCAGCGGCGCGAGCAACGGGATCAGCGATCCGTTGACGATGATCACCTTGTCGGCCGCGTGGTTGACGATCCACACCAGCTGTTCCGCGGGCAGCCGCAGGTTGAGCGTGTGCAGCACCGCGCCCATGGACGGGATCGCGAAGTACGCCTCGACGTGCTCGGCGTTGTTCCACATCAGCGTGGCCACCCGGTCGTCGCCTCGGACCCCGAGTTCGTCGCGCAGGGCGTTCGCCAGCTGTACCGCGCGCGTCCCGGCCTCGGCGAAGCTGCGCCGCTGCGGCTCGGCCTCCCCGGTCCAGGTGGTGATCTGTGACCGTCCGTGCACCTGCACCCCGTGCAGGAGAATGCGGGTGACGGTCAGCGGTACGTCCTGCATGGTGCTCAGCACGGCGTCCTCCCGGGCGACATTGCCTACGCGGCGGTAGAGGTTGCGCTGATTCTGCGCACATACCGCGCGGTATGTCACTAGGGGGAGAGAAATTGTGCTCTAGCGCGCCAGCACCAGCTCGGGGTCCTCGCGCAGCTTGCCGAGCGCCCGGGACACCGCCGACTTCACCGTGCCCACGGACACCCCGAGCACCTCGGCGGTCTGGGCCTCGCTGAGGTCCTCGTAGTACCGCAGCACGACCATCGCCCGCTGCCGCGCCGGCAGCTTCACGACCGCCCGCCACATGGCGTCGTGCAGCGCCTGCCGCTCGGCCGGGTCGTCGTCGCCGGGCACGGGCTCCAGCTCGGGCAGCTCGTCGCAGGCGAACTCGTCCACCCTGCGCTTGCGCCACTGCGAGGTCCGTGTGTTGAGCAGCGCCCGGCGCACATAGCCGTCGAGCGCCCGCTGGTCCTCGATCCGCTCCCACGCCACATAGGTCTTGGCGAGCGCGGTCTGCAGCAGATCCTCGGCATCGCTGGGGTTCGCGGTCAGCGAGCGCGCGGTGCGCAGCAGTACCGGCTGGCGGGCCCGCACGTACGACGTGAACGACGGGTACGTCGGGGTCCCCCCGCTCGTCCGACGCCTGGCGTGGGCGAGGGTCTGTCCCGCCGGTGCGGCGGCGGTGGAGGCGCTGGTGCAGACGGGTGTGGTCATGGCTCCACGCTAGAAGCGGGCTCCGGCCCGGCGGATCGGCCGCAGGTCCCGAAGCGGCGTCCCCCTCAGGTTGTAGGGGTGGGGCGGGCCCCACCTCCTGAAGGTGGACGGCGGATCCGCCCCGTCTGGGGGTCCGACCCTGATTCCGTGTGCGGGTCGGGCCGCGGGCCCAGCCGTCCGCCACCGCGCCGGGCCCGATGCCGGCACGCCGGTCCCGGCCGTCACCAGGGTCCGGGCCGCCCCGGTACCTGGTTCACCGCCGTGCCGCGCAACGGGCGTACCGCCTCCGCCAGTCCGTCCCGTGCAGGTTGCCCCCCCCAGCCGTCCGGAGGTGCCGAGGTCGGCCGCAGGGCGCGCCCGCTGCGGTCGCACCGGGGCCCGCGCGACCCGCGAACGCCTGCGCGGCGGTACCGGAGTACCGCCGCGCGGACGTGTTGCGACCCTGAAGCACACCTCGCGAGGACCCTCCTCAGAAGGAACCGCGCCCCCGGCTCACCACAGGCGGGTGAAGTGGACGGCGACGTTCTCGTTGCCCTGCCGGATGGCCGTGAACGCGGATCCGTTCACCTGCGCGGTGTTGCTCTGGTTCGAGGCGCCGGAGCCGACCGCGTTCTGCTGCGTGGTGGACGAGTTGCCGTTGTTGTCGTGGCCGACTCCACTGCCGATGACGGACGCCACTCCCGCGTTCGATCCGTCGTCCGCGAAGGCCCCGTTGTCCGCGGCCGCGACGCCGGTGAAGAGAGCGGCTGCGAGTGGGAGCGCGGCGACGGCGGTGAGAACGCGGACGGTACGGATGCTTGCCATGTTGTTCCTCCAGAACCGAGCACTCAGCGACCCTAGGGCCGGGAGTACGTGAACTACGGCTTGTGCCAAGGCAGTTGGCCGACCGCCTCGACTGTCGTGGACGACGTCACGCCTCCAGAGTTGCCCACCGAAACCCCGGCGAACCACCCCGTAAGGCGTGATTCGCACGCAAGCGTGATGACAAGTCGATAAACCCCTTTCGTCACCTTTCGCCTCCAGCCGTCCCGACACAGGCCACCGCGGGCCCGCACTCCCCAAGCCGCACCGGGGGCGAATCGTTCCGGCACCTTTCCGGCCGATCTCCCCGCCCCCCGGCGCGTCGCGGCCACCTCCCCTTCCCTTTTTCGAACGTACGTACGAACATAGAAGCATGGCCACCATCGACCGGCAGGCCACGACGCTGGCCCTCGCACACGCCCTGTCAGCCGCCGAACGCGGCCTGGCCGTCATCCCCCTGTCCCGGACGAAACTCCCGGCCCTGCGCTCCCCCCACCGCACCGACCCCGATCCGGCAGGACCGCGCTGCCACGGCGAGTGCGGCCGCCTCGGCCACGGCGTGTACGACGCCTCCACCGACCCCGTCCGCATCCGCGAGCTGTTCGCCGCCGCACCCTGGGCCACCGGCTACGGCATCGCCTGCGGGCTGCCCCCGTACCACCTGATCGGCGTCGACCTGGACACCAAGTCCGGCACGGACTCCTCGGTCGCCCTGCGCGAGCTGGCCCTCCGCCACCTGTTCACGATCCCGGAGACGGTCGTCATCCGGACCCCCAGCGGCGGCCGGCACCTGTGGCTGACCGGCCCACCGGACGTCGTCGTCCCGAACTCGGCCGGCCGCCTCGCCCCCGGAATCGACATCCGGGGCGCCGGCGGCTACCTCGTGGGCCCCGGCTCCCGCACCGACCACGGCGTCTACGCCACCGCCCCCGGCACCGCGCACCTGCCCCCCGCCGCCTGCCCGTCGACCCTGCTGCGCCTGCTCCTGCCCCCGCCCCGCAGCAGCCATCCGGCCCCGCCCGCCCCCGGCGACCACGGCCGCGGACTGGTCCACTTCGTCCTCGCCGCCCACGAGGGCCAGCGCAACACCCGCCTGTTCTGGGCCGCCTGCCGCGCCTACGAGAACGGCATCGGCCCCGCCCTGGCCGACCCGCTGACCGAAGCGGCCCTCAACACCGGCCTGACCGAACGCGAGGCCCGCGCGACGATCGCCTCAGCGGCCCGGATGACGGGGCACCGGCCGTGAGGGGTGAGCCCCGGGAGACGCCCGCCGGGCGAAAACACCAGGCCGAATGCCGGCCTGCGTGCGGCAACAGCGACGGCCCCGGACCGGTTCGCCCGGTCGGGGGCCGTTCACCTGCGGTGTGGGGGCGGGTTCGCCGGCGCGGTGGACGGCGACTTCCGGCATGGCCGGTTCTTCGGTTTCCGGCTCGGCTGGGGCCGGGGGCGGGGTGGTGGGTGAGTGGACGAGCAGGGTGCCGCCGAGGAAGGCCGGGGCGGGCCGGCCGGCCGGCCACGAGGATGCGCAGCCAGGCCGGGACGTTGCCAAGGTCGAGGAGGCCCGCGGTAGCGATGTTGGCGCCGAGCGAGGCACCCATCACTGGTTCGACCCCTTGATCTGATGATGGGAGATCTCTTTCCGTGCCCTGCGCCACCGTGACCGAGCCTGCTCGACCACGTTGTCCCACTGCTGGCGGACCTCACGGTCGGAAGGGCGGCGGCCTTCACGGATCCGGCTGAGTTCGTCTCGTACCTCTCGTCCCAGTGCCGCCGATGCAACCAGGACGAGCATGACTGCGAAGAGGGCGGAAATCATCGCGAAGACTGCACCGACCACCCCGTAGCGTGTCGCGGAGGAGTTGAAGAGATGCGGCATGTAGATGGTTGCGCCCACTGAATAGGCCGCCGTCAGAGCGGCGCCGGTGACGCCGAAGGGAAACAGGTCCGGCCATCTGATCCGCTTCGCCGACAGGATCCAGCCGCTCCAGACCAGGAACGCTGCAGTCACCGGTACTTCACACACCAAGGCGACCAGACCCAGCGCGTACCCGCCAAGGAGCGCGGAGAGCAACGTAATGACCACGGCATAGCCGCCGAATGTGAGGATCCACCACGAGCCGTTGCGCGTGTTGCGCACGCTGAGGGGTTTGAGGTCCCATGCCTGTTCGAAGAGCCGCTGGGCGGCGCGCGCGAAACTCAGCACCGAGATCATCAGAAACACGACGCCGAAAATGCCGAAGCTCGCGCTGGGCCCTTCGGTAGAAGTGAATAGCGAGCGGACTGCCGTGGCGCCTGCTCCAGTGAGGTCGTAGCGTTTGATGATCCGCTCAGCGGCGTCGTAGTGCACGAAGACAGTGCCAAGGAGGATGGATAGCGGGACCAATGCCGTCAAGGCGCTGGACGCCAGGGCCATCGAGCGGTCGAAACCCGATATCTTCTGAAACCGGTTGATGACCCGCAGTGCAAACGCGGGCCGCAGCCAAAGCGTCAGCGTTCTGACCAGGCGCTCTCGGTCGATCTCAGTCGCCTTCCGTGAATATCGGGACGTTCGTGGGCGACGCGAGCCTAATGGACGGCTGCTGGACCGATGCAGGGCGACACGACAAGCGGCATTCCGACCGCACGACTACCCGGTGCTTCACAGCATCTGCAGTCCGCTGTCCTACGGGAGATCGGATCAAGCCCGTCGTGGCCTGACACCAGCGGCTGACACCAACAGCGGCGAACAAGACCGGACGAGAGCGGCCCCCAGCGGTCGGTAGACCGTCGTAGGGCTGGGGTCTTTCCAGGCCCCAGGGAGCCCGTGATCGACGCAGCTCGCTGCGTTGGACGACCTTGCCACATCGCTGGAGCAGTGCGCCGGCACTCAGGCAGCTGTCTCTAATTCCAGGGCGACTGAAGCTCGTGCCCCATCCGTGCCCGACAGACCGGGACCTCACGGGGAACCGCGGTCACCGACGGACAGCGGGGACAACGAAGGCCCCCTACCGATGATGCTGGTCAGGGGCCTTCAACCACTGCGGTGGGTGTGGGATTCGAACCCACGGTGACTCGCGCCACGACGGTTTTCAAGACCGTTCCCTTAGGCCGCTCGGGCAACCCACCTCTGCCCCGTCCCACCTGGGGTGGAGCGGGTACAGCGTACCGGGATCGGAGCTGATCGTGGAGGCGTGGTCCACGCAGGGTCCACTGGCTCGGTTCACCCTGCGCCTCGCCCAAGCCGAAGTCGCTCATGCCCGCGCCGGCCTCCCCACCGCCGACGAGACCACCCTCGTCACCACCTCCTCCTGGACCTACCTCGCCAGCGGCTACCGCCCCGGCGAGGAATTCATCGCCGCCCAGGTCCGCCACCACATCGCCCACGACCAACGCATCAAGTCGCAGCCCTGTTCCGCTTCTACGCCAAGGCCGTCCACCGCAATCAGCAGCGCGCGAACCAACAGATCGAAAGCGCTCGCTCCGGTACGTTGGACAAACTCGCGACCCGCCTGACCGTCACCCTCGCAGAACGGGGCCTCTCACTGGCTCGGCGGTGTGTGCTGCGGCGGCACGAGTGCCGGCTCTTCGCGGCACGGAGTTCCCCCCTCCCGGACGTGTGTCCGCCAGGTGGTGCCCCGCAACAGGTGTCCGAGATACCGGTAGAAGCGGTCCGGGAGGAACACGGCGTCCGCGAAGATCATCGCGCCGGAGAAGAGCGGCAGGCCCAGGAAGAGTGCGATACCCAGGTGCATGCCCAGCAGCATCGCCAGTACGGGGTACTTGAGCCTGCCGAACAGGACGAACGGGAAGGCCACCTGCACCAGCACCGTCAGATAGCAGACGATGGCGATCAGTACGTCGTGTCGGTCCGCCACGGTGGAGAGCTCGGGCCAGGGCCGGAACACGTCGAGGTTCAGGGCGTAGTGGAGGGCGGTTCCGTTGCCCCAGGTGGCGCCCTGCACCTTGTACAGGCCCGCGGATCCGTAGAGGAAGCACACCTGGGCGGCGATGACGAGCATGCCACAGTTGTGCAGCACGGTGACCACCGTCACGCGGGCGTCACGGAGGTGGCGTCGCAGCTCGCCGGACGGCTGGGCCAGCGGAAGCCGGTGAGTCCTGTCGGCGGGTGCCCGGAGCCGGGCCCTACGCGCGTCGAGGGACCAGCGTCGGCCGCATGCGGTGACGACGAGGTAGAGGGCCATGAGGAGGATGAGGTTGTCCCCTCCGTCCGTCATGAAGATCGCCCTGGCGTGGAACGACGTGACTACGACCGCGAAGAGCACGGACACCGCTCTGGTCCGCCAGCCCAGCATGAACAGTGCGGAGGTGACGAGGGCTACCGCGTAGCAGACCTCGAAGTAGGCGCGGCTGTCGGACAGGGTGAGGATGCTGGCCCATCCGGTCTGGTCGAAGAGTTGCCTGGCCAGTGTCGGCGTCCATGGCGAGCCGGGACCCCAGATCTCGTCGCGGTGGGGAAATTCGCGCAGTAGGAAGGCGAGGTACAGGAACCCGTACCCGATACGCAGAACCGCCGCCGCATACAGGGAGATCGGCTGTTCCAGCAGGAGGGTGAGGAGCGTGAGGATGCGGGCGGGCATGTGCTGCGACGCGCGTGCGCCCGCCCGCTCGGTGCCGTGTCCGGGGTAGGAGGCCGTGGTTGCCGCGATCGGTGTCTGCTCAGCCTGCTGCATGGGGGGCCACCTTCCACCAGGGCAGGTAACGGGTGTCGGCGGGCTTAGGCGCTGCCGCGCGGGGACCGGGGCCAACCGCCGCGGGCGCGCCGATGGGCAGGCTGATCACCCGCAGCTGGATGGACTCGAACGCGCCGTGATGCCGGGCGGCGACGCGCTCCGCCGCGATGTTGCACAGGTATTCCTGAATCATCACAGCGCGCTGGGAGTGCGGCCGGTCGTCGCCTCCGTGCGTCTCGAGGTAGGAAGTCCAGGCCCGGCGCAGCATGTTCTGCGCGGTATGGCTCGGGAAGGGGTCGTGTCTCACCGCGGCTGTATCGACGGCGCTCAGGTCGAACCAGCCGCTGACCCGCAAGGCGCCATCCGCAGCGGTGTGCATGGTCCGCGCCGAGATCCTCCGGTTGACCGACTCCGGGTCCGGGGCGAAGAGTCGCCAGTTCTGCTCGAACAGCGGGAAGACCCAGGCGTCGACCTGCCGGCTGTATTGCCGGGAGACTGGATTCGGCGGTGCCACCTCCAGGAACACCAGGAGCACGTGCACCAAGCTCATCGCCAGACACAGGACCACGGCGACTCGTACCCCAGCCCTGACGGCGATGGGCGGCTTCGACGGTGTGTCGACGGCGTTCTGTGCGGCTCGCCCGGCAACGGCCCGGTCCGACTCGTCGGCGTCCGGTGACGCGACGCCACCATGCACGGCCCCGTCCGGCCGGTCCCGCCCGACTTCTCTCACTTGTTTCTCCTGAGGTTCGCCGGCGGCGTGCGGCGGAATCGGTGACGATTCGCGCCGTACGCCGTCCGTCCTACTCACGCACGTGGGCGGTGGCCCCCGAGCTCACACGCCGCCGGAGACCGCACGCACGTGATCCAGCTACGCCGTCGCAGATCCCCAGGACGCGCGGGAATCGCTTCGGGCCGCGCTGACCGTCGCGCTAGGCAGGATCACAGCCGTAGCCATAGTCCGTGCCGCCCTGGTCTCCGTAGTCGCCGGGCTTACCGGGCTTGCCCGGCTTGCACCCATGGCCGTTTCCACCGGTGGTCCCGGCGGTCGTCGCACCGGTGGTCCCGGCGGTCGTCGCACCCGTGGTCCCGGCGGTCGTCGCACCCGTGGTGCCGGCCGTCGTCGCACCCGTGGTGCCGGCCGTCGTCGCACCCGTGGTGCCGGCCGTCGTCGCACCCGTGGTGCCAGCGGTCGTCGCGCCCGTGGTGCCAGCGGTCGTCGCGCCCGTGGTGCCAGCGGTCGTCGCACCCGTGGTCCCGGCCGTCGTCGCACCCGTGGTCCCGGCCGTCGTCGCGCCGGTCGTGCCGGCCGTCGTGGTGCCCGTGGTGCCAGCGGTCGTCGCACCCGTGGTCCCGGCCGTCGTCGCACCGGTCGTGCCGGCCGTCGTGGTGCCCGTGGTCCCGGCGGTCGTCGCACCCGTGGTCCCGGCCGTCGTGGTGCCCGTCGTGCCGGCCGTCGTGGTGCCCGTCGTCCCAGCGGTGGTCGTGGTGCCCGTCGTCCCAGCGGTCGTGGTGCCCGTGGTCCCGGCCGTCGTGGTGCCCGTGGTCCCGCCCGCGCACTGTGGCCGGGTGATCGTGTTGGTGTCCAGCGTCACGGCCCCGTTACGGGCCAGCGCCCGCCCGTCGATCGTCGCGCCCGTCGTAGCAGAGATCGACGTCAGGGCCAGGATGTTGCCGACAAAGGTGGAGTTGGTGCCGAGGGTGGCTGAACTGCCGACCTTCCAGAACACATTGCACGGCGAGGCACCGTTGATGAGGAGCACCCGGCTGGCAGACGCCGTTGTCAGACTCGAACCGACCTGGAACACCCAGACCGCGTTGGGATCCTCCTGGGCGTCCAGGGTGAGAGTGCCGGTGAGCCCGAGAGTGGAGGAAGCGGTGTAGACGCCCGGAACCAGCGTCAGGCCACCAGCGTCCGCAGGAAGGGCACCGTCGGTGGCCTGTCCGGCAGCGTCGTTGTACGCCGTGACCAGGTCGGTCTGGGCCTGGTCGGCCACGGCGTCCGCAGAGTGCTGCGCCCCGTTCACCAGGCCGGGAGGGAATCCGGTGATGGACGTCCCCGGACTCACTCCGAGATCCCCGGTGACCACCGAGGGACCGGTGTTGGTGACGGCCGAACCGGCCAGTACCGCAAAGCTGTCCGCCGTGCCCAGCGGCACGGGTGTGGCGACGGCACTTGCCTGCGTCGGCGTCACAGCGACTACGACAGCGGCGATCACCACAGCAAGTGCCGCCGCGATCCAGACCGACAACGTGCGCCGTAGCGGCGCGACAGGGATATTCAGCGTCATCGAGGGGTCAACTCCTGTGAGGGGATGGTGACGTTGTTCGGCGTTTCCTAAGCGCACAGAATCGCCACGTGTCTACCGCTGGCATATTACTCAGGAACGTAGGTCTGGTTACGATGCATCCGAGTGGTTTCGCCAAACTCGCGAGCGATCGCAAATGCACAGAAATGCCTGGTGGGCCGAATGGCGTCAACTGTCCACCCTGACGGGCGAGGACTGCATCACCAAAGAGGACTGCTTCTCCAGGAGAGGCAGCCGGCGATCCTCCAGGCAACATGAGTCTGGTAGACCCATGCCGCGATCACGCCGCCAGGTCGGGAAATTCGACGGTGTGACCGATCCAAGAGTTCAGGACTACGCAGCACACGAGCACAGCCGAGCCGAATAAATCACACTAATCCAATTGCAGATTAGTTCGCTTACACCGGACCCGCGGAAGACCGACTCCAGTGCCGCCAGAGACGTTGCCTCGGTTCTCACCCACTCGGATAGCGTTCGCAGTTGGAGAAAGCAGTACTCGCTTCACCGATGCCGAAGGTGAGCCGGACTCCGTCGCATTCGGCTCGTTCCACCTCATCGGCATGCGGCCTTAAGTGGCTGATCGTCCCTACGAGTGACTGGAGTGTTAAAGGCCTACGCAGGTGGAACAAACGCGTAAGCAGCGATGTGCCCGGGCGATCCTGACTCCGGTCACCTCGGATATCGGGACGGGAGGAAGCCGTACGCTGTACGCGCCCCTGCCGTTCCTCCGGTGGTCGGCCACAGGGGTGGGCTGCACGGGCCGCCGGTTCACGCATGGGCGGCGGCCCGCGTGTCCCCTACCCCCGCCACGTGTTGGGATTCTGATACGGCGCACGCCTATGTCAGCGGTGCCCGCTCCGCGCCGGCGTCGGACTGGTGCCACAGAAGGGGTGCCCCTCACGGAGGTGAGTAGGGGATCGATTCGGTGGAGGCTGGTGCTGCCGCGTCGGACTTGCCGGTGGATCAGCTGAGTCAGTGCGGTGCGAAGAGCATGCGGACGGCGAGCGCGGTGATCACGGTGCTGGAGGCCAGGGCGGTGACGAGCCGCCCGCGGCTGCCGGTCAGGAGCCTGCCGAGCAGTGCGCCACCGCCGGCCAGAAGCAGTTGCCAGCTGGCGGACGCCGCGAAGGCGGCCAGCACGAACACGGCCTGTTCCATGGGCTCCGGTTCCCCCGTGGCCTGGTTGCCGAGCACGAGAGCCGCGAAGTAGATCACGGTGACGGGGTTCATCATCGTGATTCCCCACAGCCCGACATAGGCCCGCGCCGGGCCGACGGGAGCTTCTTCGGTCCCGGTTGCCGTCTGTGGTCGGCGGTGGCGGATGATCGCCGTGACCGCGCCATGGACCGCCAGTGCGATGAGGACCACGGCGGCGGCCCCTCGCAGGGGGTGCATGACCGGCTCGATGGCGCGGGCCAGCGCCGAGCCTCCGATCACGGCGATCAGCGCATAGAGGCCGTCCGCGGTCGCGACACCGAGTGCGGCGAAGGCGCCGGTCTTCAAGGAGGTCCGAGCGGTCAGGGCCACCAGATACGTCGCGACCGCTCCCACGGGCACGGCGATGCCATAGCCGGCGAGGAGCCCCGCGACCAGGGCCGCGCTCATGCGTGGACGGGCGTCGGCCTCCGCGGTCGGCCGGTCTGCTGCTGGACGCGCACCGATCGGACGGCGGCGGTCGGCGGCAGGAAGGCGGCGATCGTGGTCATGGGCAGATCCTGACGGCAGTGCGGCGGCCCGGACAACCCGTTTTCGGAAGGGGTCCGAGGGACTCGGCCGGAAGGCCGGCGGCGGCCGCAAACGCCCCGAGCACATCCCGGCGCCCCGGACAGCCGCAGGCTCCCGAAGCCCCGTCTCCCCGAGCACGCGTGGGGGCGCCCCTCGGCGAGGGGCGCCCCCACGTTGTGCGGGTCGGTCGGTGGGGTCAGCTGTCGCCCTCGCGGGTGCCCAGCGTCAGCTCCGCCGTGTGCTCCTGGCCGCCGCGCTTGTAGGTGATCGTGACCTTGTCGCCCGGCTCGTGGGTCCAGATCTCGCCGATCAGGGTCGGGCCGCTGTCGATCACGTGGTCGTCCAGCTTGGTGATCACGTCCCCGGGCTTGAGGCCGGCCTTGTCCGCCGGTCCGCCCGACTCGACCGCCGCGGAGCCGTCCGCACCCTGGTCGGTGATCTTCGCCCCGTCGGTGGAGTCCTCCGTGGAGACGGATGCACCGATCTTGGCGTACACGGGCTTGCCCGTCTTGATCAGCTGCTGGGCGACGTACTTGGCCTGGTTGATCGGGATGGCGAAGCCGAGGCCGATCGAGCCGGACTGGCCGGAGCCGAAGCCGCCGCTGCTGGAGGACTGGATCGCCGAGTTGATGCCGATGACCGCGCCGGAGGCGTTCAGCAGCGGGCCGCCGGAGTTGCCCGGGTTGATCGATGCGTCGGTCTGCAGGGCGCTCATGTAGGACGGTTTGCTGCTGGAGCTGCCGTCGCTGGAGGCCACGGGGCGGTCCTTGGCGCTGATGATGCCGGTCGTCACCGTGTTGGACAGGCCGAAGGGCGCGCCGATGGCGATGGTCTCGTCGCCGACGGCCACCTTGTCGGAGTCACCGAGGGCGAGGGGCTTGAGGTCCGAGGGGGCGTTCTTGAGCTTGATGACGGCGACGTCGTAGCCCTGGGCGTGGCCGACGACCTCGGCGTTGTACTTCTTGCCGTTCGGGAAGGTGGCCGTCAGCTTGCCGCCGTCCACCGCGTCGGCCACCACGTGGTTGTTGGTGACGATGTGGCCCTGGGTGTCGAAGACGAACCCGGTGCCGGTGCCGCCGTCGCCGTTGCTGCTCTCCGCCTCGATGGTGACCGTGCTGGGCAGCGCCTTGGTCGCGACGTTGGCGATGGTGCCGGGGGCGCGCTTGACCTGCGCGGCGCTGTTGTCGGAGGCCGAGACGGTGGTGGAGCCGTTGCTGTCGTTGTTCTTGGCCAGGGTGTAGCCGAGGCCTCCGCCCAGGCCGCCCGCGACCAGTGCGGCCACCAGGACCGCGGCGACCAGCCCGCCGCGCCCGCTGCGGGGCTTGGGGGCGGGCTGCTGGTACGACGCTCCCCAGCCGGCGCCGCCCGCGCCGCCGAAGCCACCGGCACCAGCGCCGTCGAAACCACCGGCACCGGCGTCCCCGTAGGACGGGGTGGAGGGCGGCGGGGGCGCCCAGGAGCCGTCCGGGGCCGGGCCGGCCGGGCTCCCCTGGTGTGCCGGGGCCTGTCCGGCGGGCGCCGGGCCCTGCTCGGCCGTGGCGGCCGCGGCGGGGGCGTCCTGGGGCACCGGCGGGAGCGGAGCCGTCGGCGCGTTCCCCTCGGGCGAGGGGCCTTGCGGGGGAGCCGCGGGAGTGGCCACCGGCACGGGAGGTGCGGACGGGGCCGGGGGTACCGCGTTGCCCTCGTTCTCGGTGCTCACAGCTCTTCTCCTCGATCCACGCCTGTTGTCGTCGGTCGCGCTTGCTCTGCAGTCAGCTTTTCCCACGAGCCGTCAGAGCACCATAAGCCGTGGCTGTGGGTCCGAGGCTCCCCTTTATATGGGATCTTTTAGGCAAAAGTTGCATAAACGAGCATGATGCATATCCCCGTTCGTCGCACGGCCGCGTCCGTGCCGCCACGCATACCCGGCGGCGGTGGCACCATGACGCGGTGACCCACGCACGACAGCACTCCATCCAGGTCGTCGCCCACCGGGGCGCCTCCGAGGAAGCGCCCGAGCACACCCTCGCCGCCTACCGGAAGGCCATCGAGGACGGCGCGGACGCTCTCGAGTGCGATGTACGGCTGACCGCGGACGGACATCTGGTCTGCGTCCACGACCGGCGGGTGAACCGTACCTCCAACGGCCGCGGCGCCGTCTCCGCGCTGGAGCTGGCCGATCTCGCCGCCCTCGACTTCGGCTCCTGGAAGACGCGCGAGGCCTGGCGCGGGCGGGACGAGGAGCCCGACTGGGAGAACCGGCCGGAGGACCCCGAGGACACCTCCGTGCTCACCCTGGAGCGGCTGCTGGAGCTGGTCGCGGACGCCGGGCGGCGGGTGGAGCTGGCCATCGAGACCAAGCACCCCACGCGCTGGGCGGGCCAGGTCGAGGAGCGGCTGCTGGCGCTGCTGAAGCGGTTCGGCCTGGACGCACCGGCCTCCGCCGCCGACTCCCCGGTCCGGATCATGAGTTTCTCGGCACGTTCGCTGCACCGCGTGCGTGCGTCCGCGCCGACGCTGCCGACGGTCTATCTGATGCAGTTCGTCTCCCCACGGCTGCGCGACGGGCGGCTGCCCGCGGGCGTGCGGATCGCGGGCCCCTCGATCCGTATCGTGCGCAGCCACCCCACGTACGTGGAGCGGCTGAAACGAGCCGGTCACCAGGTCCATGTGTGGACGGTGAACGAGCCCGAGGACGTGCAGCTGTGCCTGGACCTCGGCATCGACGCCATCATCACCAACCGCCCGCGCGCGGTACTGGACCAGCTCGGCCGCTGACGCGGGCGTCGCAAGCACCGTGACCGTCACAGGGAGTGCTCCGGCGCGTTCGCTCCGTACAGGGTCGTTTCGAATGCGTCAGCGGAAGGTGATTGGCCGGTTTCCGGTTCAGGCCGATGGGGCATCCACACCGTGGCGTGGGGCGAAGGAGGTCTCGGGGGTGGCGTTGGTGGTGGCACAGGAGGTGCCCACGTCGTCGAGCATGGCCGTGCCCCATGGCCCTGCGGGCGTGGGGGAGGCGCGGCACCGGATGCGCGCGCAGCTGCGGAGCGGTGGCGTATCGGAGTCGGTCATCGACGATGCCGTACTGGTCCTTTCGGAACTGCTGAGCAATGCCTGCAAACACGGCCGGCCCCTGGGCGACGCGCCGGCCGGGGACGGTGCCGTCCGCGCCGCGTGGCGGGTCGACACGCGGGGCCGGCTCATCGTGGAGGTGACGGACGGTGGCGGCCCCACCCGCCCGGCGCCCGCCACCCCGTCGGTGACCGCGCACGGCGGGCGGGGACTGAACATCATCACGGCCCTCGCCGACGACTGGGGTGTCCGGGACGACGTCCGGGGCGAGGTGACGGTCTGGGTGGTGGTCCACGAGGACGTCCACGATCCCGACGCCGGGTGCCGACCTGACGCTTTCGCTACGCGCGTCACCACCCCGTCGCTTCCGCACATGGCCGGCCTGGACTTCGCGGACGCCTTCGAGGACCTGGACTGAACGGTCCGGGCCGAATCCCGCCGCACCGGGACGCGCGGATGGTCCACAGGTTCACACCAGTGGCGTCGAGCGCGCGTGCGTTGTCCACAGGTTCCCGTCGGTGATGGCCTGAACGGCTAGGCTCCCGCCGTACGAGAAGAGCCGTAACCGGGAGACACCCACGATGGCCAAGAAGCGACCCCAGACGAAGGCCAAGCGGCCGCAGCTCAGCGACGGGGCCCGCGCCGCAGGCGCTGATGGACAGGTTCCGGTTGTCGGCGCCCGCGAGCCCTGCCCCTGCGGCAGCGGCCGGCGCTACAAGGCGTGCCACGGCCGGGCGGCGGCGCACGCCGTGACCGAGCTGGTGCAGCGTCCGTTCGAGGGACTGCCGGGCGAGTGCGACTGGGTGGCCCTGCGTGAGCTGGTCCCAGCCGCGACGGCCGAGCTGACCCTCAAGGACGGCCTGCCCGAGGGCGTCCCGTCGGTCACCCTCGCCACGGTGCTGCCGATGGCCTGGCCCGCGCTGCGCCGCGACGACGGCTCGGTGCTGATCGGCCTGCAGAACGACACGGCGTCCGGCGACATCAGCCGCGACCTCGCCGACACCCTCCTGCGGGCGCTGGAGGCGGAGCCCGGCACCCCGGTGCAGGGCCGCCGTGCCCCCACCGGCGGTCCGCGGCTGCAGGACCTGCTCGATGCCGAGGCCCCGTTCGAGCCGGTCGTGCACAGCGGCTTCGAGTTCTGGGTACCGGACGCGGAGAACGCCACCCCGGAGGTGACCGCCTCCCTGGAGCGGGCCAACGCCGCCGCCATCCCTACGGTGAAGCTGGCCGGAGTGGACGCCGCGTACTGGTGCCGGACCCCGGAGAAGAACCACCTGCGCTGGGTGATGCCCCACCCGGAGGAGCGGCTTCTGGACGCTCTCGCGCGGCTGCACGCGGCGGGCCGCTCCAGCCTCGGGGAGGGCACCCGGCTCGTGGGCTCCTTCCGTGCTCACGGCCTCATCGTGCCGGTCTGGGACCTGCCGAGCGGGGTCTCGGCGGAGGACGTGGAGAAGCCGGCCGCCGAGTTCGCCGAGCGCCTCGCCGCCGCTCTCGCCGTCCAGGAGCCGCTCACGGCGGACGAGCGCCGGGCGCGCGGCGGACTGACCAACCGGCAGGTCACGCTCAGCTGAGGCCCCCCGCGCGCGCTCACGGCTGACCGGTCGGTCAGCCGTGACGACGGTCCGCGCAACAGGTGACGCCTGTCACAACTCACCGTCGTGGCAGGGAGATCGGTGGCCGAATGACCCGGACCGAATTTGCGAACCGCCGATCTCTTGTTACCGTTCCTGTATCCCGGTTGCTGGTGCATCCCCCGTCGCCAGCAACCGGGTCTTTCCATGTCCGCACCCGGTGTACGCCGGGTTGCTGAGCGTCAACTGCCGTTCATGCCTCAGGAGTTGCTGCCCGAGCGCAGCAGCAGCGCGCCGCCGGGCCCGCGTTGGGCGAACTCGGCGACGGCCGTGTAGGCGTCCGGTCGGCCCCGGCTGTGCTCGCGGGGTGTCTCACAGGTGGCGGGCTCGTCGTCGGCGCCCGTGACGCAGCGCATCTGCACGCTCCGGCCGCCCGGTCCCAGCAGGCTCAGCACGGAGTCCAGCGGCTCGCCGGTGGCGTTGCGGTAGTAGGTGCGCGCCCAGGTGTCCGCGCCCTGGGTCAGCACACAGGTCTGTGCCTCGATGCCCTCGGGCGAGGTGAGTTCGGGACCACAGCGGGCGGCGGTGGCGAGTCCCAGGCCGAGGATGAGGGGAGAGCGGCGGGGGGCGACGGAGGGGTCCTTGGCGTCGGCGTGCTCCCCGGCGCCCGTGCCGGGCGGCGGCGCGCCTGCGACCGCCCGTCCCGCGTCGCCCACCTGCCCCGCGGACGCCATGGCCAGCGGTAGCGCGACGGCGGCCGCCACGACGCCCACGAGGGCGAGCAGCCGGAGCTTTCGGGGTTCCGGCTCGCCGCGCAGCGGCTGTGGGGCGCGGTGGCCCCCGGAATGACGCGCCATGTGCGGAAGATAACGAGCGTCGGGGCCCGTCGGCCGCGTCCGCGCCCGACACCCCTACAACTCGGGTGCGCTCACACCCGTACGAGTGAGGGCGTCGACCACGGCGTCCACCACGGCCTCCACGTCGGGCACCCAGGGGGAGGCCGAGCCCGGCAGCGGGGCCCGCTCCCAGCGGACGGCGCCCTGGCCGGTCTCGGACGGGGGCAGCGCGACATAGCCGCCCTCGCCGTGGAAGCGCAGGGAGCCGGGCACGAAGTCCTTGGCGTACAGCAGTTCGCCCAGCTGCTCCATGGAGTACGGCTGCACCAGCAGCGACCAGCGGGTGGGCGAGGCGATCACCGGGCCGAGGCGCATGCCCCTCCGGTCCAGCAGGGCGAGGGCGCGGGACGCGGCGAGCGCCGGCAGGCTGACCGCACAGGGCGCCTTGCCGCCCGTGGCCAGGATGATCGGGGCGGTCGGCCGGTTGGTCCACCACCAGCGCACCATGCGGGCGTCGGTGGTGGCCGCGAGCAGGCCGGGGTCGAAGGGGTGGGCGCCGGGCACCGTGCACTCCGGGTCGGGGCAGGCGCAGCGGGCTCGCCCGCGCGGGTCCGGGGCCACGCCCGGGAGTACGGGCCACTGCCATTCCGTCGCAAAGGTCAGGGCCGCGCTGATCAGCTCAGGCCGCCCGCCGTTCCGCCTGGACAGGAGCCTGCGTCGCCTTCCGAGGATCTCGCGCATGAGCGCTCGTTCCTTTCCGTTGCACCGCTGGCAACACCGTGGACCACATCACACCATGTGTCGATCACTTCACTGGGCGTACCTGTTGGCGCATCACGCCCCCGCGCACGGCAGGGGGAACCCCAAGGGGTCGATCGTCGGCCGCTTCCGCTTCCATAGTGCGTCTATCAAAAGCACGGCTGCGGCGTGGGGGTGGCGAAGTATGGCGTTTTGCCGTCGCGCGTATTTCTCTCCGCCTCCGCCACGGGAGGATGGGGCTCGGCCGTCGGTGGCTATGACGCCCGGGTCCGTCGCCAGGTTCCGGGTGGCCCCCAACCACCCCTGGCCTTCTCCGAGTACGTACCCATCACGACCGCTGTGACGCTCCGTCGAGCAAGGCCAGTCGACCGCAATGAACCGATACCTAAGGTAGTTTTCAGCCAACTTGGCAGTAAGGCAAGGGCTTAGCGGAAAACCACACCCACCTCATGGACACCAGGAATCCCCGCAGGACAATGCTGGACATCCCCTCACGAGTGCGTGTACATGTGGAGACACTGCTAGCGCGCAGAATGACATGGGGGTTTGCGATGCTTTTGAGCAATACGCACCGGTCTGAAAGCCGGACGCCATGAACGCCCCGCACCCTCCGAAAGTGGCCGGAATCGATCCCACGGTCCCCACGCCCGCACACACTGTCGCGCCCACTTCCCCCACCCCAGGCGCCGGCCCCTCCCCGGACACCCGGCCGCCCGTCACGAACTCCCCCGCCCCACCCACCCCCGCTCCCGGCGCTCTGCTGCAGGACAGGCTGGCCGGCTGGGTCTCCGACCTGACCACCCTCCACGAACTCACCGAGCGGCTCTCCCGCACGCACGCGATGGACCCCGCCCTGCACGAGCTGCTGCGCGCCGGGGCGGCCCTCGTCGGCGCCCGCCGCGGCCTGGTCGTCCTGGAGCCCGGCGACGGACTCGGCCCCCGCACCACCCTCGGCCTCGGCCTCGGCCGTGCCGATCTCGGCCACCTCGAGACCGTCCCCCGCGGCGCGCTGCCGTACGACGCCGGCCAGGGCGCCGAGATCGTCCACCCCGACCTGTTCGCCGAGGAGGGACTCGACCCCCGCCACCGCGAGGTGGCCGCCCGCCTCGGTTACGCCGCCAGCTATGCCCTGCCCCTCGCCACCGACTCCGCCGGTCGCCTCGGCGCCGCCGTCTGGCTCTACGACGAACCGGCCGAGCCGCACGAGCGGCAGCGCCACCTCGCCGGCCTCTACGTCCGGCACGCCACCGAGCACCTCGCGCGGCTGCTGGAAGTGGAACGCACGCGTGCGCGTGCGGCGACCATCGCCGAGGAACTGCTCCCCTCCCGGCTGCCCCGCGTGGCCGGCGTCCAGCTCGCCGCCCGGCACCGCACCGGCCCGCGCGGCGGCGGCGACTGGTACGACGCGCTGCCGCTGCCGGACGCCGCCCTCGGCCTCTCCGTCGGCTCGGTCACCGGCTCCGGGCCCAGCGCGGTGGCCGCCATGGGCCGGCTGCGCGCGTCCCTGCGGGCGTACGCGGTGATGGAGGGCGAGGACCCGGTCGCCGTCCTGTCCGACCTGGAACTGCTGCTGCGGCTGACCGAGCCGGCCCGCTCCGCCACCGCCCTGTTCGCCTACTGCGAGCCCGCCCTGCGCAAGGTCACCCTGGCCGGTGCCGGGCACAGCCCGCCGCTGCTGATCGGCGAGCGGCGCACCGAGTTCGCCGAGACCTCCGTCTCCGCGCCGCTCGGCATGCTCGCCTGCTGGGAGGCGCCCAGCGCGGAGATCCAGGCGGAGGCCGGGGAGACGGTCCTGCTCTACACCGACGGGCTGCTGCACCGTACCGGCGACCCCATGGACCGGGCCTTCGCCCGGCTGCACGCGGCCGCCGCGAGCGTCCCGCGCACGGTGCGGCACGATCCCGGTGCCGTCGCCGACCACGTCCTGCGCACCGTCCTGCCGGACGGTCTGGACACCGCCGACGGCGAGGAGGACGTGGTCCTGCTGGCGGCGCGCTTCGACTGAGCACCACGCCCGACCGTCGGCATGACCGGGCATAACAGGTCATCCGGCCTGGGTCGCTCGGGGTACGACCGTACGATGATGGAGGTCCCCGCTCGGCCACAAGCATGAGCGTCGCGGGCCCCGGGGGAGATCACATGGCGTATCGAGGAGGATCACGTGTCCGACGAGCTCAACCCGGCTGTGCCCGACTCTGCTACCGCAGAGGGCCCGGAAACCGAGTCCGAGGAGACCGTCAAGCAGCGGAAGAACGGCCTGTACCCGGGCGTCTCCGACGAGCTGGCCGACAACATGCGGTCCGGCTGGGCCGACACGGAGCTGCGTGACCTGACGCCGATCGAGCAGGCCGGGCACACCGCGCGCCGCCGTGCCGCGCTCTCCGCCCGCTTCCCGGGCGAGCGCCTGGTGATCCCGGCGGGCAACCTGAAGACCCGCTCGAACGACACCGAGTACCCCTTCCGCGCCTCCGTCGAGTACGCGTACCTCACCGGCAACCAGACCGAGGACGGCGTCCTCGTGCTGGAGCCCAAGGGCGACGGCCACGAGGCGACGATCTACCTGCTGCCCCGCTCCGACCGTGAGAACGGCGAGTTCTGGCTCTCCGGCCAGGGCGAGCTGTGGGTCGGCCGCCGGCACTCCCTCACCGAGTCCGAGGCGCTGTACGGCATCCCGGCCGCCGACGTGCGCGAGCTGCCCGAGAAGCTGCGCGAGGCCACCGGCCCGGTGCGGGTCGTGCGCGGCTACGACGCCGGCATCGAGACGGCCCTGACCGACAAGGTCACCGCCGAGCGCGACGAGGAGCTGCGCGTCTTCCTCTCCGAGGCCCGGCTGGTCAAGGACGAGTTCGAGATCGGCGAGCTGCAGAAGGCCGTCGACTCCACCGTGCGCGGTTTCGAGGACGTCGTGAAGGTCCTCGACAAGGCCGAGGCGACGTCCGAGCGCTACATCGAGGGCACCTTCTTCCTCCGCGCGCGCGTGGAGGGCAACGACGTCGGCTACGGCTCCATCTGCGCGGCCGGCCCGCACGCGTGCACCCTGCACTGGGTCCGCAACGACGGTCCCGTCCGCTCCGGCGACCTGCTCCTGCTCGACGCGGGCGTGGAGACGCACACGCTGTACACGGCCGACGTCACGCGCACGCTGCCGATCAACGGCACGTACAGCGAGATCCAGAAGAAGATCTACGACGCCGTGTACGAGGCCCAGGAGGCCGGTATCGCGGCCGTGAAGCCGGGCGCCAAGTACCGCGACTTCCACGACGCCGCCCAGCGCGTGCTCGCCGAGAGGCTCGTCGAGTGGGGCCTGCTCGAGGGCCCGGTCGAGCGCGTCCTGGAGCTGGGCCTGCAGCGCCGCTGGACCCTGCACGGCACCGGCCACATGCTCGGCATGGACGTCCACGACTGCGCGGCCGCGCGCGTGGAGACGTACGTCGACGGCACGCTGGAGCCGGGCATGGTGCTCACCGTCGAGCCGGGCCTGTACTTCCAGGCCGACGACCTGACGGTCCCGCGGGAGTACCGGGGCATCGGCGTGCGCATCGAGGACGACATCCTCGTCACGGAGGACGGCAACCGGAACCTCTCCGCGGGGCTGCCGCGCCGCTCCGACGAGGTCGAGGCGTGGATGGCGTCGCTGAAGGGTTGATAAGACACTGATGGCCGGGCACCCGAGCGGAGCCCGGCCATCGGCGTGTTCGTAGGCGTGCGAAGGCTTCACGTGCCTAGGGGGAGGGTGTTCGTGGACGACTTCTGGTCCGGTGTGGGGGTGGACCTGCATCTCGAGCCCGACGCGGCGGACGGCCGCCGGGTCGGGCTCGAGCGGGCCCTCAGGGACGCCGTGCGCGACGGGCGGCTCGCGCCCGGCACCCGGCTGCCCGCGACCCGGCGCCTCGCGGCCGAACTCGGCATCTCGCGGGGCACCGCGAAGGCGGCCTACGACCAGCTCGTGGCCGAGGGTTATCTGACGGCCCGGCAGGGCTCGGGCACCCGGGTCGCCTCGCTGCCCTCCGTCGACTCCGCGGCACCGCGGACGCACGCACACGCGCGTGCCCCGCGTTTCGATCTGCGCCCCGGCAGCCCGGACGTCGGCGCGTTCCCGGCGGCGGCCTGGCTGCGCGCGCTGCGCCGCGCCATAGCGACGGCGCCCTCCCTGGCGTACGACTACGGCGACCCGCGCGGACGGCTCGAACTGCGCGCCGCGCTCTCCGGCTACCTGGGGCGGGCACGCGGGGTGCTCGCGCCGCCGGAGCGGATCGTCATCACCTCCGGGTACGTCCAGGGCCTCGCGCTCCTCACGCGCGTGCTGGACGGCGCCGCCGTGGCCATGGAGGACCCCGGGCTGCCCTTCCACCGCGAGGTGGTGCGGCGCAACGGCGGCACCGTACGGCCCGTGCCCGTCGACGCGCGCGGGGTACGGCCCGGGGAACTGGGCGAGGCGGCCGCCGTGGTGGTCACGCCGGCCCACCAGTACCCGACCGGGGTGACCCTGCACCCCGAGCGGCGCCGCGCGCTCACCGACTGGGCACGCACGCATGGCGGGCTGATCGTCGAGGACGACTACGACGGCGAGTTCCGCTACGACCGGCAGCCGGTGGGCGCGCTGCAGGGCATGGCACCCGGCCAGGTGGTCTATCTGGGCACCGCGTCCAAGACGCTCGGTCCGGCCCTGCGCCTTGGCTGGATGGTGCTGCCGCCGCACCTGGTCGACGCCGTCGCCGACGCCAAGCTGCACAGCGACCACCACACCGAGACCATCGGGCAGCTGGCGCTCGCCGAGCTGATCGACAGCCACGCCTACGACCGGCACGTACGCGCGTGCCGCCTGCGCTACCGGCGCCGCCGGGACCTGCTCCTGGACCGGCTGGGGACGCAGCGGAGCGTGCGCGGGATCGCGGCGGGGCTGCACGCCCTGATCGACGTGCCCGACGAGGCGGAGGCGCTGGCCCGCGCGGAGGCGGAGGGCCTGGCGCTCTGCGCCCTCGGCGACCACTGGCACACCGCGGGCCCCGACCGGCCGCAGGGCCTGGTCGTCGGCTACGGCACCCCCCGCGAGCGGGCGTACCCGGAGACGCTTCAGGCGCTGGCGAAGGTGCTGGACCCGAGGCGCTGACGCATGCGGCCGGGGCCGGGGACAGACCGGCCGCAGATCCGGCCGGCCGCAGACCGACCCTGACCGGGTGTCAGAGGCGCCCGGCCGCCCTCACAGCACGGGGTCGCGATCGTGCAGGATCCGCTGGAAGAGCCGGCAGTCCCGCCAGGCGCCGTTGATGTGCAGGTAGTCGGGGGCCATCCCGATGGGTGCGAACCCGCACTTCTCCAGCACCCGCTGCGATCCGGTGTTGTCGAGCAGCGTGGACGCCTCGATGCGGTGCAGACCCACCGTGTCCCGCGCGATCCGGCACATCCGCCGCACGGCGGCACTGGCCAGACCGCGGTTCTGCTGGTCGGCGGCCACCCAGTACCCGACGTAGGCACTGCAGAACGGGCCCCGGGAGATCCCCGTCAGGGTGATGGCCCCGGCGATCCGGCCGTCCGCCGCCGCGAGCACCAGGGGCAGCACGGACCCCTCGGCGAACTGCCGCAGCAGCCCGTGCACGCGCTCGGACTGTCCCGCCACGGTGAAGAAGGACTCCGGTCTGACCGGCTCCCACGGTTGCAGATGCTTGCGGTTCGCCACATAGGCCGCGCACAGCGCGTCCACGTCCCCGCGCGCGAGCAGGCGCAGCGTCACACCGGCCGCTATCTCCTCGGTCTCGATACGCATGCGCGCACCCTAGGCGGTGCCGCACCCGAAGAGGACGGGGCCTCACACCGCCACGGGCGGCGCGTCCCCCCGCCACTTGAGCATCTTGTCGAAGCTGACCACCGTCCCGCCCCGGCCGGGCTTGGCGCCGATGTGCACGTGATCGGCGAGTTCCCGGATGAGACAGAGTCCGCGGCCGTGCTCGGCGTCCGGGCGGGCGGGCCGCAGGTCCTGGGTGCGGGTGAAACCTGGTCCGGAATCGGCCACCTCGATACGGCACTTCTCGCCGTCGAGGTACGCGGTCACCCGGTACGCCTCCGAGGCATCACCGGACGCCGACTCCCCGCCGTGCTCGACGGCGTTGGCGCAGGCCTCGCTCAGGGCGACGGACAGGTCGTAGGAGATCTCCGGGTCGACGCCCGCCGTCTCCATCGTGCCGATCAGCAGACGCCGGGCGAGAGGCACGCTCGCGGCCTCGCGGCGCAGATGGAGTGACCACCAGATGCTCATGCTCCAGCCTCCTGGCCGCGGCTCGACATACCGTTACGTATTGCCGCCCGTAAGGGGCCGTAAGCACTCCGTCGACGTGACTCCGCCCATCCGGTCGATGCGGCGAGGGAGGAATCGGTGTATGAGGGACGCGTCCGGCGACCTGCCGTACGCCTCCGGCAGGGACAGTGCAATGATGAGCCCGCCATGACTGCCCCCCACCCGCGCACGGCGCCTCCCGGAGCCGCGCTCCGGATCCTGCGGGCCGCGGTGTTCGCCGCGGTCTGCGTCGTGCTGGCCGCGGCCGGGCACACTCTGGCCTCCTGCGCGCGCGTGCCGCTGTGGACGCTGGGTGCGGGCTTCATCGGCTCCCTGCTGCTCGTGGCACCGTTCGCCGGGCGGACCCGCTCGCTGCCGGGCATCGCCGTGCTCCTCGCGTTCGGCCAGACCGTCCTGCACACGCTGTTCGGGCTGGGCCGGCCCGGGGTCGCGGCCATGGCCTCCGGCGGGATGCCGATGGGGGCTGCGGACGGATCGCTGAGCAACGCGGCGCTCGTCGAGCGGGCCGCCCGGCTGCTGTGCGGGTCCACCCCGTCGGCGCTCACCCCCGGACACGCCTACCGTCTTCTGCTCGACGCGCACCTCATCGACCCCTCGGGCCGAGCCGTGGGTGCCGTGCCGGCCGTGCATCACATGGCCGGCCCCACCGGCTCCTCGGCATCGCTGCTGCCCTCGCTGCCGATGCTGCTCGGCCACGTCCTCGCGGCCGTCGCCACGGGCTGGCTGCTGCGCCGGGGCGACCTCGCCGTGCTGCGGCTGATCGAACTGTCGGCGCACGGAGTCGCCGAGGGGGCGCTCATCCGGGCCCTTCGCGGGGCGCTCGCGCTGGCGCACGCCCTGTGCGCGGGGCTGCTGCCCACCGTCGAGCCCGGCCCGCGCGGCCGTCGTACCGACCGGGACGAGGCATCCTCCCCGCACACCACCGCGCTCCAGCACACGGTGATCCGGCGCGGCCCGCCCGCCGCTCTCGTCCTCGCCGCCTGACGCGACGCGACCACCGACGCACCGGAGCCGGAAACGGAGCCGGACGAAGGGGCCGCCGTCGTGCGGCACGCGTGCGTGCGCACCGCATCGAGCGGCGCGGCCACGCGCACGCGTATCCCTCTTCATCACCGGATCTCACTCACAGTGGAGTGCTCCTGCCATGCAGGCTTCTCGCATCGCTTCTCGTGTCGCCGCCGCCGCTGCCGTCGCGGGCGCGGCCGTCCTGACCCTGTCGGTCCCCGCCTTCGCGCACGTCAGCGTGCAGCCGGAGGGAAGCGCGGCCAAGGGCGGCTACGCGGTCGTCGACTTCAAGGTCCCCAACGAGCGCGACGACACCTCGACCACCAAGCTCGAGGTCAACCTCCCCACCGACCACCCGATCGCCTCGGTCATGCCCCAGCCGGTCCCCGGCTGGACCGCGAAGGTCACCAAGTCCAAGCTCGACAAGCCGCTGACCATGCACGGCGAGAAGATCGACGAGGCCGTCACCAAGGTCACCTGGACCGCCGACGGCAAGGGCATCGAGCCCGGCTTCTTCCAGAAGTTCCCCCTCTCCCTCGGTGCCCTGCCCGAGAACACCGACCAGCTCGTGTTCAAGGCGATCCAGACGTACTCCGACAAGGAGGTCGTGCGCTGGATCGAGGTGCCGCAGGAGGGCCAGGAGGAGCCGGAGAACCCGGCCCCGGTGCTGGAACTGTCGGCCGCCACCGACGACCACCACGGCGCGGCGGGCGCCAAGGACACCTCCGACGAGACCGAGAAGGCGGCAGCCGCCACGGACTCCGGTTCCGACGGGGGCAGTGACACCACCGCGCGCGTGCTCGGCGTGGTCGGCATCGTCGTCGGCGCCGCGGGCGTGGCGTACGGCGTCCTCGCCGGTCGCCGCCGGACCGCCGCCTGATCCACCGCTCCGCACACGCACAGGGGGTCGTACGACGCTGTCGTGCGACCCCGGTGCGCGCCGGAGTTCTCACATCTGGGACATTTTTCTATGCGCAAGAAGACGTTCGCGGCGGCCGCGCTGCTCGCCGCCGCCACCCTGACCCTCTCCGCCTGCGGCAGCGGGAACGACGGCAAGTCGCCCGTCGCCGTGGTCGCGGAGGAGTCCGACTCGGGCAAGGCCGCCACCGTCCTCGACCAGCCGTTCGAGAAGCCGGACCTGGTCCTCACCGACACGCACGGCGAGAAGTACGACCTCCGCAAGGAGACCAAGGGCCACCCGACCCTGCTGTACTTCGGCTACACGCACTGCCCCGACATCTGCCCGACGACGATGAGCAACATCGCCGTCGCCAAGAAGGCGCTGCCCAAGGCCGAGCAGAACGACCTCCGGGTCGTCTTCGTCACCACCGACCCCGCCCGCGACACCCCCGCCGAGCTGGGCAAGTGGCTCAAGGGCATCGATCCGCAGTTCATCGGCCTGACCGGCGACTTCTCCACCGTCCAGGCCGGTGCCCGCTCCGTCGGCATCTCCATCGAGCCGACGAAGAAGGACAAGAACGGCAAGCTCGTGTCGGTGCACGGCACGCAGGTCATCGCGTTCTCCCCGAAGACCGACGGCGGGTACGTCCTCTACGGCGAGGACGCCACGGTCGACGACTACACCAAGGACCTGCCCAAGCTCGTCGAGGGAGCGAAGCCGTGAGGCGTGCCGTCCTGACCGCGGCCGCCCTCGCCGGTGCCCTCGCCCTCACGGGCTGCTCGGAATCCGGCTCCGACTCCGGGCAGGCAGACCTGTCCGTCAGCTCCCCGTACATGCCCCAGCCGGTCTCCGCCGACATGGCCGCCGGCTTCCTGACGATCGCCAACCAGGGCGGGGCGACGGACGAGCTGACCTCGGTCACCAGTGACATCGCCGGCGAGGTCACCATGCACAGCACCGTCGGCGGTGCCATGGCGGAGAAGACCTCGTTCGCCATACCGGCCCACGGTCGACTCGTGTTCCGAAGCGGTGGCAACCATCTGATGTTCGAGAAGCTGAAGCGCCGGCCGAAGCAGGGCCAGACGGTCACCGTGAAGCTCACCTTCGCCGAGTCCGGGCCCGTCACCGTCGAGATGCCGGTGAAGTCCGCCACGTACAACCCGTCGACCGGCCACTGAGGGAGGAACCACCTTGACGCGGACCATCACCCCCCGCCTGCGGACCCTGGTGCTGCTGTTCCTCGCCGTCACCGGCGCGCTGCTGGCCGGCGCCGGACCGGCCTCCGCGCACGCGGCACTGACCGGCAGCGATCCCGCGCAGGGGGTGGTGGTTCCGAAGGCGCCCACCCAGGTGTCCCTCACCTTCTCCGAGAAGGTGGCGATGAGCGGCGACTCCCTGCGTGTGCTCGACCCTCAGGGCAGGCCGGTGCAGCAGGGCGAGCCCGCCGACGTGAGCGGGACGACGTACTCCGTGCGGCTGCGAAGCGGCCTGGGCAAGGGCACCTACACGGTCACCTACCAGGTCGTCTCGGCCGACAGCCACCCCGTCTCCGGCGCCTACACCTTCTCCGTCGGGGCGCCCTCGCAGACCGTCGTCTCCGCTTCCGGGCCGGCCGCGGGCGGCGGAGTGGTGGGCGCGCTCTACGCGTTCGGCCGGTACCTGTCCTACGGCGGCTTCATCGTGCTCGCCGGAGGCGCGGCCTTCGTACTCGCCTGCTGGCAGCGCGGCGCGGGCGTACGAGCCCTGCAGCGGCTGGTCGTCGGCGGCTGGCTGGCGCTCACCGCGGCCACCCTGTGGCTGCTGCTCCTGCGCGGCTCGTACACCACGTCGGGCAAGCTCGCCGACGTCTTCGACCTCGATCTGCTCGGCCAGGTGCTGCAGACCAAGACCGGTGCCGCGCTGGTCTCCCGGCTGCTGCTGCTCGCCGCCGCCGCGCTGTTCGTCGCCGTCCTCTTCGGCACCTACAACCGGCGCGAGGAAGGCGAGGAGAAGCGCGACCTGACCTTCGGGCTCGCCATCGGCGGCGTGGTCGTCGCGGCCGGGCTCGCCTCCAGCTGGGCGATGGCCGAGCACGCCTCGGTCGGGCTCCAGGCGGGCATCGCCATGCCGGTCGACGTCGTCCATCTGCTCGCCGTCGCCGCGTGGCTGGGCGGCCTCACCGCCCTCCTGGTCGCCCTGTACCGGGCGCCCGCCGAGACCCCGGTCGAGGCGGCCGCCGTGCGCCGCTTCTCCCGGCTGGCGTTCGGCTCGGTCGTCACGCTCGCCGCCACCGGCATCTACCAGTCCTGGCGGCAGCTCGGCTCCTGGTCCGCCTTCACCGAGACCGGTTACGGGCAGTTGCTGCTGATCAAGATCGCGCTGGTGGCGCTGCTGGTCGGCATCGCATCGGTGTCACGGCGGTGGACGGGGCGGCTCGCCGACACGGTCGCGCCGGCCAAGGCCGAACGGGCCCGGAAGGAGCGGGCGGAGAAGGAGCGGGTGACCTCGGCCGCGGTCGAGCAGACCTCCGATACGCGCAGTACGGGCCATGCAGGCAGTGCAGGCAACGCGGTCGATGCGGCCAAGGGGGCGGAGGCGGCCGTCGCCGGTGAGGGCAAGGCCACCGGCGACGGTGACACCGGCACCGGCACCGACTCGGAGCCCGGCTCCGGGGGCGACTCGCAGCGTGCCGCCCAGCTCGCCCGGCAGCGGGCCGTGATCGACGCCGCCCGGCGCAAGCGGCTCCGCGACGCCGACCCGAACCGCTTCGGGCTGCGCCGGTCGGTGTTCGCCGAGGCCGGAGTCGCGGTCGTCCTGCTCGCCGTCACCACCGCGCTCACGCAGACCGAGCCGGGCCGCACCGAGCTGGAGGCCAAGGCCGGCACCTCCGCTTCCTCCAGCTCGTCGCCCTCGTCGTCCGCCCCGTCCGGTGCCCTGACCCTGGACATGCCCTTCGACACCGGCGGCACCGACGGCAAGGGCGTCGTCAGTGTCGATCTCGACCCCGCGCGCGTGGGCGGCAACGAGATGCACGTGTACGTCCGCCGGCCCAACGGGCGGGCCTTCGACGTCCCCGAGGTGAAGGTCTCCTTCACCCTCGAGGCGAAGAAGATCGGCCCGCTTCCCGTGGACCCCGACCACATCACCACCGGCCACTGGTCGGCGAACGGAGTGCAGATCCCGATGGCCGGCGACTGGAAGATCGCCGTCACCGTGCGCACCTCCGACATCGACCAGGTGACCGTCTCCAAGAACGCTCAGATCGGCTGAACGACCATGCCTGACCAGTCCATCCCGGAGGCCCGTACGCCCGAGTCCGCCGTGCGGACGCCCGTCCCCGACAGCGGCCGGGGCGTCTCCCGGCGCGCACTGCTCGGCACCGCGGGCGCCACCGGGCTCGTACTCGGCGCGACCGGCGGGGCGGCGGGCTATGCCGCCGCGCCCGCTCAGGCCACTCCGCTGACCTCGGTGGGCTCCGACCGGGCGGTGTTTCACGGGAAACATCAGCCCGGCATCACCGAGGGACTGCAGGCGTGCGGCCACCTCGTCGCCTTCGACCTGGCGGCGGGCGCGGGCCGCAAGGAGGCGGCGGCCCTGCTGCGCCGCTGGTCGGCGACGGCCGATCGGCTGATGGCGGGCGAGGCCGCGCCGCACGACGACACCGACGTGGCCCGGGACGCGGGGCCCTCCTCGCTGACGATCACCTTCGGCTTCGGGCACAGCTTCTTCGGCCGGACCGGCCTGGAGAAGCAGCGGCCGACCGCCCTGGACCCGCTGCCGGCCTTCTCCTCCGACCACCTCGACAAGGCGCGCAGCGACGGCGATCTGTGGGTGCAGATCGGCGCGAACGACGCCCTGGTCGCCTTCCACGCCCTGCGCGCGATCCAGAAGGACGCCGGCTCGGCCGCGCGGGTGCGCTGGCAGATGAACGGCTTCAACCGGACCCCGGGCGCCACCGCCCACCCCATGACGGCCCGCAACCTCATGGGCCAGATCGACGGCACCCGCAACCCCAAGCCGGCCGAAGCAGACTTCGAGAAGCGGATCTTCGTGCCGGCCTCGGGCGAGCCCGCCTGGATGGCGAACGGCTCCTACGCGGTCGTACGCCGCATCCGGATGCTCCTGGACGACTGGGAGAAGCTGTCGCTGTCCGCGCAGGAGCAGGTCATCGGGCGCCGCAAGGCCGACGGGGCGCCGCTGTCCGGAGGCGACGAGACGACCCCGATGGACCTGGAGAAGACCGACGCCAAGGGCGAGTACGTCGTCCCGCTCACCGCGCACGCCCGGATCACCCGGCCCGACAAGAACGGCGGCGCGGCGATGCTGCGGCGCCCCTTCTCCTACCACGACGGCATCGACGCGGACGGCACGCCCGACGCCGGTCTGCTCTTCATCTGCTGGCAGGCGGACCCCTTGCGCGGCTTCGTACCGGTGCAGCGCAAGCTGGACCGGGGCGACGCGCTGTCCCCGTACATCCGGCACGAGGCGAGCGGGCTGTTCGCCGTGCCGGGCGGCGCGGCGAAGGGCGAATACGTGGGACAGCGGCTGCTGGAGGGCTGATCCGGGTTCAAACCACTCGGTCGGGTGGCAGTCCTTAGACGGATGCGCCGGAGGGCCGTGCCGCCATTAGGGTGAGGACATGCCAGCGAGCTATGCGTATCTCGGCCCGGAGGGCACCTTCACCGAAGTCGCCCTGCGGACGCTCCCGGAAGCGGCCACCCGGGAGCTGATGCCGTACGTGTCGGTGCAGTCCGCGCTGGACGCGGTACGGGCAGGCGAGGCCGAGGCGGCATTCGTACCGATCGAGAACTCCGTCGAGGGCGGCATCACCACCACCCTCGACGAGCTGGTCGCGGGCGAACCGCTGACGATCTACCGCGAGGTGCTGCTGTCGATCACCTTCGCCCTGCTGGTCCGTCCGGGCACGAAGCTCTCGGACATCAAGACGGTCTCCGCACACCCGGCGGCCCAGCCGCAGGTGCGCAACTGGCTGCGCAAGCACCTTGCGGACGCGAGCTGGGAGTCCGCCGCCTCCAACGCGGACGCCGCCCGCCTGGTCCAGGAGGGACGGTACGACGCCGCCTTCGCGGGTGAGTTCGCCGCCGCCCGGTACGGCCTGGAGGCCCTGGAGACCGGGATCCACGACGCGGAGAACGCGCAGACCCGGTTCGTGCTCGTCGGCCGGCCGGCCCGGCCCGCCGCGCCGACCGGCGCCGACAAGACCTCGGTGGTGCTGTGGCAGCGCGACGACCACCCCGGCGCCCTGCGCGACCTGCTCGGCGAGTTCGCCTCGCGCGGCATCAACCTCATGCTGCTGCAGTCCCGGCCGACGGGAGCCGGAATCGGCAACTACTGCTTCTGCATCGACGCCGAGGGCCACATCTCGGACCGGCGGATGGCGGAGGCGCTGATGGGGCTGAAGCGGATCTGTCTCCAGGTGCGTTTCCTCGGCTCCTATCCGCGTGCCGACATCACGTCGGACGCGGCCCGGCCGACGCTGCCGGGAACGTCGGACGAGGAGTTCATGGCGGCGGCGGACTGGGTGGCCCGCTGCCAGGACGGCCGCTTCTAGCCAGTCGTACCCGCATCTCGGCGTTATCCACAGGTGTTATCCACAGGTGCCCTTCTCGACCTGGGGACAAGTCGACACGGAAGCGCCACTCGGTCGACAAATCGCCCTACAGCGCCCAGACCCGGCCACCGTCGTATGGGTCACCCTTCGTCCACCCGTTTCCTTCGGTTCATCTTTTGGGGCGACCGTTTTCCACCCGAACGTGGGTGTCGATGGCGTTTGGCCGGGGAATTCTTCAGTCCGTTCAAAGCTTCCGGAGTGATCGATTCCTGAAATCCACAGATCTTCCACACAGCCTGTGGATAACCCTTCGGACGGCGCGGGCCCCTGTGGACAACCGGGTCTCCAAATGCCGTTCCGCACAAGGAAATCTGGTCAACCGGGCGCCCGGCACATGCCCCGTCCCAGGGAGTGAGACACTTTCCCTTGACGCGCAGAACACAGTCGGCAATGAGCGCATAGCGGAACGTAAGCCGCGAATCAGAACTCCCCGGAATAGCGATTCGTGAGCCGCAACCCCGCACCGGTAGCCTTGGGCCCGTGATTGACCTTCGCCTGCTCCGTGAGGACCCCGACCGTGTGCGCGCGTCCCAGCGCGCCCGTGGAGAGGACGTCGCGCTCGTCGACGCTCTCCTGTCTGCCGACGAGCGGCGCAGGTCCTCCGGCGTCCGCTTCGACGAGCTGCGTGCCGAGCAGAAGCAGCTCGGCAAGCTGATCCCCAAGGCCTCCGGTGACGAGAAGGCCGAGCTGCTGGGGCGTGCCGAGCAGCTGAAGGCCGACGTCAAGGCCGCCGACGCCGAGCGCGACGCGGCCGACGCCGAGACCCAGCAGCTGCTGCTCCGGCTCGGCAACCTCGTCCACCCCGACGTGCCCGTCGGCGGCGAGGAGGACTTCGTCACGCTGGAGACGCACGGCACGATCCGCGACTTCGGTGCCGAGGGCTTCGAGCCCAAGGACCACCTGGAGCTGGGCCAGTTGCTCGGCGCGATCGACGTCGAGCGCGGCGCCAAGGTCTCCGGCTCCCGTTTCTACTTCCTCACCGGCGTCGGCGCGCTGCTGGAGCTGGCCCTGGTGAACGCGGCCATCGCCCAGGCGACCGCGGCCGGCTTCACCCCCATGCTCACCCCGGCGCTGGTTCGCCCCCAGTCCATGGCGGGCACCGGCTTCCTCGGCCAGGCGGCCCAGGACGTCTACCACCTCGACAAGGACGACCTGTACCTGGTCGGCACCTCCGAGGTCCCGCTGGCGGCCTACCACATGGACGAGATCATCGACGCCGACCGGCTGCCGCTGCGGTACGCGGGCTTCTCGCCCTGCTTCCGCCGCGAGGCCGGCTCGCACGGCAAGGACACGCGGGGCATCTTCCGCGTGCACCAGTTCGACAAGGTCGAGATGTTCTCCTACGTCGCTCCCGAGGACTCGCAGGCCGAGCACCAGCGCCTGCTGGACTGGGAGAAGCAGTGGCTGACCTCGCTCGGGCTGCCGTTCCGCGTCATCGACGTCGCCTCCGGTGACCTCGGCTCCTCGGCCGCCCGCAAGTACGACTGCGAGGCGTGGATCCCGACCCAGGGCAAGTACCGCGAGCTGACCTCGACCTCGGACTGCACCGAGTTCCAGTCCCGCCGGCTGTCCATCCGGGTCCGCGAGGGCAAGCGGGTCCGCCCGCTGGCCACGCTCAACGGCACGCTGTGCGCCGTACCGCGCACGATCGTGGCGATCCTGGAGAACCACCAGCAGGCCGACGGCTCGGTCCGCGTTCCCGAGGTCCTGCGCCCGTACCTGGGCGGTCGGGAGGTCCTGGAGCCGGTGTCCCGGTGAGCTTCCCCTACGGGCTGATCGCCACCGACCTGGACGGAACGCTGCTGCGCTCCGACGAGTCGATCTCCCAGCGCACCCGCGACGCGCTCGCCGCGGCCACCGCGGCGGGCGCCGCGCACATCGTCGTCACCGGCCGCGCGGTGCCCTGGACCCGGCACATCCTGGACGACCTCGGCTACGACGGCCTCGCCGTCTGCGGCCAGGGCGCCCAGGTCTACGACGCCGGGGCGCACCGCCTGCTGACGTCCGTGACCCTGGACCGGCAGCTGGCGGGTGTGGCGCTGGCCAAGATCGAGGCCGAGGTGGGCCCGCTGTACCTGGCGGCCAGCCGCGACGGCCTCGACGGTGAGGTGCTGGTGGGGCCGGGGTACGCGGTCAGGGGCACCCTGCCCGCCACCCCCTTCACGGACGCGTCCGACCTCTGGACCGCTCCGCTGAACAAGATCTACATACAGCATCCGACGCTGGGCGACGACGAGCTGGCGGAGGCCGCCCGGCAGGCTGCCGGAGGCTTCGTCACCGTGGCCATGGCGGGCGAGGGCATCGTCGAACTGCTGCCCCTCGGCCTGTCCAAGGCCACGGGGCTGTCGTTGGCGGCCCGCCGGCTCGGCCTCAAGGCCGCCGACACGATCGCCTTCGGCGACATGCCGAACGACATCCCGATGTTCGCCTGGGCGGCGCGGGGCGTGGCGATGGCCAACGCCCACGAGGAACTCAAGGCGGTCGCCGACGAGGTGACGACCTCCAACGAGGAGGACGGCATCGCGGTGGTGCTGGAGCGGTTGCTGGGCTGAGGCACCGCCGCCCGGCCGCTTGCTAGGTTCGGCGACCATGCGATCACGCGAGTACGACCTCGCCTTCCGCGACAACGCGAGCCGGATACGTGCCTGGGGCATCGGTCTGCTGGCCGTGGCGGGCCTGCTGTGGATCTGGTGCGCCGTGCTGCTGCTCACCCCCTACACGGTGGATCGCCACCCGGATGACCAGTACCCCGACACGTGCGAGTCGCGCCTGCTGACGGACCGGGGCACCGCCAACGAAGGTCCCTACAAGGGTGATTACTGCGCGAACGAACGGGACTGGCCGGAGGTCGTGATGATTCTCGGCCTGTCCCTTCCCCCGTCGATCGCCGGCGTGGCCCTCTTCACGACCGGCACCGTGAGCAGGCGCATGAGCGCACACGCGGAGGCGATGCGCGAGCTGGACAGGATCGCCGACGAACGGAAAGCGAAGGCGTAACCACCCGGCCCTCGCCAAGCCCGGCCCCGGCCGAGCTTCGCCTTCACCGGGCCCAGTGGCAACGTCTCGCGGAGGATGCACGGATCGAACGTGCGCGGGCTTTCCCGGCCCGACCACGGTTTAGCAAACCGGTGCCTTACCACTCGGCCAATCCTCCGGGTGGGCGGCCCACGCGAGAGCGACATCGCGTGCTCGAAGCGGCCGCCCCGGGCAGCTCCCGTGGCTCTACGGAGCGGTAGGGATCACTCCGGAGCCCGCCTCGGGGCGCCCTGTCGGGAGCTGGGCGTACTGCCGTGCATGGACATCGCCCGTCTCCTCTCCCGGAACGCGGCGCCGGGACGATCCCGGCGGATGGGGCACGACCACTGTGCCCCGCAGCCGGATCGGGCGCCACCGAATAAAAGGGAAGCCGCTACCGGCGGCGCCACCAGCGCCTGCGCGCCTTGCTGAAGAACCAGCCCGCCGGCGGCTCGTCGGACCGCCACGGCTGCGGCTGTGGCTCCTCGGCCCGCCAGCGGGCGGCGAGCATCCGGGCCCGGGCGGACGGTTCGCAGGTCCCGGCGGCCCGCACGAAGTCCTCGTCCAGGACCAGCTCGTCCCAGACGTCACCGTCGGGCCGCCCAGGGGCGTCGTACTGCGGCGTCTCTTCAGCCATCTGCGGCCTCCAGCCCTGCGTCCGCTGCGCCCAGTGTGCCCGGACGGGGGTGAAACCCCCGTCAGGACCAGGACCTGTCACTCCTCGCCGGCGAGTGTCAGCGTCCGCAGCTTCTGACCGGCGTACCACGTGGCGAGTACGGTGACCGCGACCAGCAGCACCGTCGCCGTGGGCAGTCCGACGTCCGAGGTCACCAGGTCACCGCCGGCCACCTTGTGGGCGACGGCGAGCGACCACTGCTGGACGCTCAGGGTGCGGGCGCCGGACACCAGGGAGCCGAACAGGGCCTCCCAGACGAGGGCGTAGACGAGTCCGAACACCACCGCGTGCCGGGACACCGTGCCGAGCAGCAGGAACATCGACGCGTAGGCGATCGACGCGACCAGTGCGGCCACCGTGTAGGCGACGGCGATCTGCTGGCCGTTGCCGTTGAGGATGAAGCCCGCGACGAGCGTCGGCAGGGCCGAGAACACCATCGTCACGGCGATCGCCACGATGAGCTTGGTGAAGATGATCGTGGGCCGCTTCACCGGCTTGGCCAGCAGGTACACCACCGAGCCGTCGTCGATCTCGGGCCCGATCGCGCCCGTGCCCGCGATGACGCCGATGATCGGCACCATCGTGGCGAGCGCGAGCCCGCCCAGCAGGTCGGAGGCCGTCTGGTCGTCGGCGCCCGCGAGGCCCCGGACCACGACGGAGATCGCGATCAGCAGCACGGGCAGGGCGCCCAGGATGAGGGCCCGGCGGCGGCCGAGCAGGGCCCGGTAGGTGAGCCGGGCGACTGTGGGGTCGTACATCTTCGGCCTCCTACGCCGCGACGAGATACGAGAAGACGGACTCGAGGGACTCGTCGGACGGCGAGACCGTGAGCAGCCGGATGCCGTGGTCGCGGGCGACCTTCGGCAGCAGGACCGTGAAGCGGCCGAAGTCGACGGCCTGGATGCGCAGCGCCTGCTCGGTGACGTCGACCTCGATGCCGGACGTCGACGGGTCGGCGATCAGCGCGGCCGCGAGCGCCCGGTCGTCGCTGGAGCGCACCAGGTAGCGGTGCGGACGGTCGGTCATCAGCCGGCGGATCTTGCGGAAGTCGCCGCTGGCCGCGTGCCGGCCGGCCACGACGACCTCGATGTGCCAGGCGAGCTGCTCGACCTCTTCGAGGATGTGGGACGAGAACAGCACCGTGCGGCCCTCGTCGCCCATGCGCCGCAGCAGCTCCATGAGCTGCATGCGCTGGCGCGGGTCCATGCCGTTGAACGGCTCGTCCAGCAGGAGCAGCGACGGGTCGTGCACCAGGGCGCTCGCCATCTTCACGCGCTGCCGCATGCCCTTGGAGTACGTGGAGATCTTCCGGTCCTGCGCGTACTCCATCTCGACCGTGGCGAGAGCCCGTTGCGCGGCCTTGGCGCCCAGGCCGTGCAACTCGGCGTTGGCGACGACGAACTCGCGACCGGTGAGGAAGTCGTACATCGCCTCCCGCTCGGGGACGATGCCGATGTGCTTGTAGATGGACTCGTTGCGCCACACCGGCTGCCCGTCCAGAGAGACCGAGCCGGTGGAGGGGGCGAGGAAGCCGCCCATCATGTTGATGAGGGTGGACTTCCCGGCGCCGTTGGGGCCGAGCAGGCCCGTGACGCCGGGGCCGATGGTCATGGTGATGTCGTTGACGGCGACCACGTTGCCGAACCAGCGGGAGACGTGGTCGATGGAGAGCGTGGTCACAGTCCCACCTTCCGGTAGCGGCGCACGAGGAGGCCGTAGCAGGCGGCGATCAGGCCGAGGACGACGAGCACGTAGATCACGCCCTCCCCGTTCGTGGGTTCGATCCCGCCGGGGAACGAGGAGGTCGCGCCCAGGAACGCGGACTGCACGCCGTCGATGAGCGTGACGGGTGAGAAGAGGCCGATCCAGGGGATGGCGTCGGTGCTGTTCTGCGCCTCGGCGATGGCCTGGAGCGTGGAGACCGCGCCGTAGGAGATGGTCATGACGGCGATGACGGCCGCGATGCCGAAGCCGCGCCGCGGGGTCACCGAGGCGATGACCAGGCCGATACCGGCGAAGAGCAACGAGAGCAGTGCCACGGACACGAGTCCCTGTGCGAATCCCTTGGTCTGGTCGGCGAAGTCGAGCTTCGCCAGCAGCGCGCCGATGTAGAGCACGAGCAACGGGGCCGCGGTGAGGACGAACATCGCGGAGGCCAGCGCCGCGTACTTCGCGCGCACGTAGTCTGCGGTCTCGATCGGCCGCGAGAAGTACAGCGGCACGGTCTTGAAGCGCAGGTCGCGCGAGACGGACTGGGGTGCCTGCGAGGCGACGTACAGGCTGATGACGGCCTGCATGATGATCGCGTAGCGCGTGTACTCGACGGGCAGGTCCTTCGCCTTCGTGGCGACCGCGACGGCCACCATGATGGCCGCCGGCACGCACATCACCACGAACAGCAGCATCGGCAGGACCTTGGACTTGACCGAGCGGCCGAGGCCGTAGGAGCCGCGCAGGGACTGCGAGTAGAGGGAGCGGGTGGCGTAGGAGCGGCCGAGGCGGGGGCCGTCGTAGTTGCGGTAGCCGATGTCGTGGATGCGGGTCTGGTCGCCGGAGGGCGTTGCCAGGGGATGCTCAACCGCCATGACCGACGGCCTCCTTCCGCTGCTCGTCGCTCGTGGTGAACACCTCGGAGATGCGGTGCCGGCGCTGCTCCATGCGCACCAGGCCGAGGCCCAGGTCGGCGACGACGTCGCGCACCAGGTCGTACGTCTCCTCGCCCTGCGCGGTGAGCAGCAGAATGTGCCCGGCGCCCGGGAGGCCGCTGCTGTCGTGCGTGTCGACCCCGCGCGCGTGGAGCGCCTCGCGGACCGCGCGGGTGCCGTCGGGGTGGGTGTCGCTGTCGGTGACCTCGATCGCCAGGGTGGTCGTGGTCTGCGTGAAGTCGGTGGTGGAACTGGAGCGCAGCAGCTTGCCGCCGTCGATGACGACAACGTGGTCGCAGGTGCGTTCGAGTTCGCCGAGCAGGTGGGAGGTGACCAGGACAGAGATGCCGAAGTCGGTGTGGATGCGGCGGATCAGGCCCAGCATCTCGTCGCGGCCGACCGGGTCGAGGCCGTTGGTCGGCTCGTCCAGGAAGACCAACTGCGGGTCGTGCACCAGGGCCTGGGCCAGCTTCACCCGCTGCTTCATGCCGGTCGAGTAGCCGCCGATGGGGCGGTAGCGCTCCTCGTACAGGCCGACGTGGCGCAGGGTGTCCGCGGTGCGCTCGCGCGCCGCGGTGGGTGGCAGGCCGGACATGCGCGCCATGTGGACGACGAACTCGGTGGCCGAGACGTCCGGCGGCAGGCAGTCATGCTCCGGCATGTACCCGACACGCTCACGGATGGCGGCGCCCTTGGTGGCGACGTCGAGGCCCAGCACCTCGGCGCGGCCCTCCGTGGCGGGGGACAGACCCAGCAGGATCTTGATCAGGGTGGACTTGCCGGCGCCATTGGCTCCCACGAGTCCGGTCACACCGGGTCCGATGTCCACGGACAGCCGGTCGAGCGCGGTCACCCGGGGGAACCGCTTGCTCAGGCTTTCGGTCGCGATCACAGTCACGTCTACGACGGTAGTGATCCGCGCCACGACGGTCGTCAGACCACAGAGCCGTCTTCGCGTCAGACTCGAGGAGTAGAGGACCCTGAGGGATCCCCTGCCCGAGTGCTACCGGAAGTCCGGGAAGCCCGCGCCCGAGCGTTCCGGAAGCCCGCGCCGAAGAGGTGCCGGAGGCCTGCGCGCCGAGCGTTGTCCACAACCTTCAGGCCGCCTATTGACGCCACCTCTAACAACTGTCACATTCACCATGTCACGTTACGGACGCGTACCGCAGTCGACGGGACGGGGCGGCATGACGACGGCAGTGGGCAGGGGACTCTCCGTGGAGCTGGGAGGGTTCAGGCGGGTGCAGCGCCTCGCCTACGCATGCGCGGAGGCGGTCGCGGCGCGGCTGGAACCGGGCGTGACCGAGCGCGAGGCGGCGCGGATGCAGCGGGAGTGGCTGCGCGAGCGCGGGGTGCGGGACTGGTTCCACCTGCCCTTCGCGTGGTTCGGGGACCGCACGGCGTTCGTGAACTTCCGCATCCCGCTGCAGTTCTTCCCCACCGACCGCGCGCTGGAGCCCGGGATGCCGTTCATCCTGGACATGGCCCCGGTGTACGAGGGATACACGGCGGACATCGGCTATTCCGGCTCGCTCGGCGTCAACCCGGTGCAGGGCCGGCTGATGGCCGACCTGGAGGCGCACCGGGAGCTGATCCTGCGCGAGGTGCGCGAACGGCGCCCGCTGCGGGAGATCTACGAGGACGTGGACCGGCTCATGGTCCGCCAGGGCTATGCCAACCGGCACCGGGCCTACCCCTTCGGGGTGATCGCCCACAAGGTGGACCGGGTGAAGCAGCGCCGCTTCTCCCCGCACCTCTTCGGATTCGGCACCCAGTCCCTCAAGGGCCTGGCGGCCGACGCGCTGCACGGCCACCGCGAGGGCTGGTCGCCGCTGTGGTCGCCGTACCGCTTCTCCGACCATCCGCCGCGGCCGGGCCTGTGGGCCGTCGAACCACACCTCGGTTTCAGGGGTACGGGCGCGAAGTTCGAGGAGATCCTCGTGGTCACCGACTCCCGGGACCCCGAGGAGAGCGCGTTCTGGCTGGACGACGATCTGCCGCACGTGCGGCGCTGGGCGGAGGACAAGTGACGCTGGACGGTGCGCGGGAGCGCTGGGTACGGACCGGCGGGGTCGAGCTGTGCGTGGCGGAGCTGGGCGACCCGGAGCAGCCGACGGTGATGCTGGTGCACGGCTATCCGGACAGCAAGGAGGTCTGGTCGGAGGTCGCCGCCCGCCTGGCGGACCGCTTCCACGTGGTCCTCTACGACGTCCGGGGCCACGGCCGCTCCACGGCGCCCCGGCCCCTGCGCGGCGGCTTCACGCTCGCCAAGCTCACCGACGACTTCCTGGCGGTCGCGGACGCGGTCAGCCCGGACCGCCCGGTGCACTTGGTCGGCCACGACTGGGGCTCGGTGCAGTCCTGGGAGTTCGTCACGGTCGGCCGCACGCAGGGCCGTATCGCGTCCTTCACCTCGATGTCCGGGCCGTCCCTGGACCACTTCGGGCAGTGGATCGACGCGCGCGTGAAGCGCCCGACGCCCCGCCGGGTCGGGCAGCTCCTGGGGCAGGGAGCCAAGTCCTGGTACGTCTACCTGCTGCACACGCCCGTTCTGCCGGAACTGGCCTGGCGCGGTCCGCTCGGCAAGCGCTGGCCGAAGATCCTGGAGCGGACCGAGAAGGTCTGCGCCGGCGACTACCCGACGCCCTCCCTCCCGTCCGACGCGGCGCACGGCGCCTGGCTGTACCGGGACAACGTCCGCGCCCGGCTGCGCAGGCCGCGCCCGGACGCGTACGCCCACGCGCCCGTGCAGCTCATCACGCCCCAGGGGGACGTGTTCCTCTCCGAGCGGCTCTACGACGACCTGGAGCAGTGGGTGCCGCGGCTGACCCGCCGCACGCTTTCGGCGAAGCACTGGATCCCGCGCACCCGTCCCGACCAACTGGCCTCCTGGATCGGGGAATTCGTCTTGTCCGTGGAAGGCGACCGACCCGCACCGAAGGCCGACGGCCGCCATGCCGAGCGGTTCGGCGGGCAGTTGGTCCTGATCACCGGCGCCGGCAGCGGTATCGGCCGGGCGACGGCGTTCGCGTTCGCGGAGGCCGGCGCGCGCGTGGTGGCCGTCGACCGCGACGCCGAGGCCGCGGCCCGCACCGCCGAGCTGTCCCGGCTGATCGGCGCGCCCGAAGCCTGGGCCGAGACGGCCGACGTCTCCGACGAACAGGCCATGGAGAAGCTCGCGGAGAAGGTCCACCGCGAGTACGGCGTGCTGGACGTGCTGGTCAACAACGCGGGCATCGGCCTGTCGGGCTCCTTCTTCGCCACGACGACCGACGACTGGCGCAAGGTCCTGGACGTCAACCTCTGGGGCGTGATCCATGGCTGCCGGCTCTTCGGCGCGCGCATGGCCGAGCGCGGACAGGGCGGCCACATCGTCAACGTCGCGTCCGCGGCGGCGTACCAACCCTCCCGTGCCCTTCCGGCCTACAGCACCTCCAAGGCGGCCGTGCTGATGCTCTCCGAGTGCCTGCGCGCCGAACTCGCCGCCCAGGGCATCGGGGTGAGCGCGATCTGCCCGGGCTTCGTCAACACCAGCATCACCGCCACGGCGCGCTTCGCCGGCGTCGACGCGGCCGAGGAACGGCGCCGACAGAAGGCCTCGGCCCGCCTCTACGGTATGCGCAACTACCCACCGGAGAAGGTGGCCGAGGCGATCCTGACCGCCGTGATCCACAACAGGCCGCTGGTACCGGTGACCCCCGAGGCCCGCGGCGCCCACCTCATGTCCCGTTTCCTGCCGGGGGCGTTGCGGCGCATCGCGCGGGTGGAGCCGAGGTTGTGAGTCCGCAGCGAAGTCGCACCGTCCGGACTCGCGATCCACCCCCGCCCCGCCGCGCCCTGACATTTTTCTCGTGCCCGACCCAAGAAATCGTCGTGGCGGTCGATTTGCACGCCGCCGGCGTCCCGCCGACCGCCATCTCGGACCGGCTCCGGGAGTTGGGGGGACAGGGGGGGCACATCGCCGCCCGTTTCCCGGAGTTCACCACCGAGTACCTTCGCGCGCCACTTGGACGATCCTGAGCACCGCACGGACGCACACGCCCCGGAAGCCGTCTCGCTCGTACGCAGGCCGCGCCTCCTCGTCCATCAGGCCGTTTACGCCGAACCCGCCGGGGCCATGCGCACGTTCGCCACCCGGGACGTCGTAAGCGCCTCCAACGCCAAGACACCTACGCAAGCGCGTCCCGACGCCCGCCATGTCCACCTCCCGCCGAGACGATCACCGCTGTGGAAAGGCTCGTCGGTCGGGAGCGCGCTCCGGACGTCATCACGCCGGCCGCCGAACGAGAGGTGTGACCTGGGGACTTGGACGACATGGCCTCACGCACCGGTCAAGCGCGCAAGGTTGGCGAACGACCTTGACAGGCAGTCCGGTTGTCCACAGATTCGTCAATTCCCCTGTGGATAACACCACTTGCTTGTGGATCAAACCTGCGAACAAAAACAACCTGCGTGATCCCCGTCTCTGCCGCACGCTGGACCCATGGACGAAAGACGCACCGTCAAGGTGTCGAAGTACCTCTCCAGACACCTGCGCCACCAACCGGAGCGCATCGGGCTCACGCCGGACAGGGGCGGCTGGGTGGAGATCGACACACTGATCGCCGCGGCCGGAGCCCACGGATTCCGGTTCACCCGCGAGGAACTGGACCACGTGGTGGCCACCAACGACAAACGGCGCTTCGTGATCGAGGGCACCAGAATCCGTGCCAGCCAGGGCCACAGCATCGAGGTCGACCTCGGTCTGCCCCCGGCGACCCCGCCGCCGTACCTGTATCACGGGACCGTCGCCCGCAACCTGGACGCGATCCGGGCCGAGGGCCTCAAGCCCATGAACCGGCACGACGTCCACCTCTCGGCCGACCGGGAGACCGCCACCCGGGTCGGCGCCCGCCGTGGCCGCCCCGTGGTGCTCACCGTCGACGCCGGCGCCATGCACCGAGACGGCCATGTCTTCCACGTCAGCGCCAACGGAGTGTGGCTGACGAACGCCGTACCACCCCGCTACCTGCGGTTTCCCGGGCCCCGCTGAGCCCGGACGTGCCCCACGTCAGCGGCGCCGACCGGCCTTCCAGCCCGCTGAAGCACGGGTCGTGCGGTGACCGTTTCGCCCGCTGGCGGCGGAGCCGCTTACTCTCGGACGCATGAGTCTGCGTCTGAGCACCGTGATCCTGCCGTACCGCCGCTGGAGCGAAGGCGGCCGTTCGGCCTGGATGCGGGCCGAGCAGCTCGGCTTCCACACCGCGTACAGCTACGACCACCTGTCCTGGCGCAGCTTCCGTGACGGCCCGTGGTTCGGCGCCGTTCCGACGCTGACCGCCGCCGCGGCCGTCACCGATCGGCTCCGCCTCGGCACGCTGGTGACCTCGCCGAACTTCCGGCACCCGGTGACGCTCGCCAAGGAGCTGATCTCCCTCGACGACATCTCCGGCGGCCGGGTCACCCTGGGCATCGGCGCCGGCGGCACCGGATTCGACGCGACCGCCCTCGGTCAGGAGCCGTGGAGCCCGCGCGAGCGTGCCGACCGGTTCGCCGAGTTCGTTCCGCTGCTCGACCGGCTGCTCACCGAGGACGCGGTGTCGCACGAGGGCCGGTTCTACTCGGCGCACGAGGCGCGGAACATCCCGGGCTGCGTGCAGCGGCCCCGGTTGCCGTTCGCGGTGGCGGCCACCGGCCCGCGCGGCCTCAGGCTCGCCGCGCGGTACGGCCAGGCGTGGGTGACCACCGGCGACCCGAAGCTGTACGAGACCGGTACCCCGGAGCAGTCGGTCGAGGCCCTGCGCGGGCAGGTCGGCAAGCTGTCCGAGGCCTGCGCGGCCGCCGGCCGGGATGTGGCGGATCTGGACAAGATCCTGCTCACCGGCTTCACCCCGGACCGCACCCGGCCGCTCGAGTCCCTGGACGCCTTCGTGGACTTCGCCGGCCGCCACCAGCAGCTGGGCTTCACCGAGATCGTGATCCACTGGCCCATCCCGGACTCCGACTTCGCCGCGGACCAGAAGGTCTTCGAGCGGATCGCCCTGGAGGCCACCGCCCAACTGGGCTGACGCACAGCCGCGTCGCGCCTTCCCACCTGGGCCGACGCACAGGCGCATCGCGGCTCTCCGCCCTGGGCCGACGCACAGGCAGCGTCATTTGTGTCTCATCTGTGCGGAGTCCCGCACGGCCGTGCGGGCATATGCGCGAGAATGACCGGGTGACCTCAGCGACCAGACAGCCCGGGACCCCTGCCGCCGCCACACCCGCGCGGCTGATCGCCACCGACCTCGACGGCACTCTGCTGCGCGACGACAAGTCGGTCTCTCCCCGGACGGTAGCCGCTCTGGCCGCCGCGGAGGAGGCGGGCATCGAGGTCTTCTTCGTCACCGGCCGCCCGGCCCGCTGGATGGACGTCGTCAGCGACCACGTCCACGGCCACGGTCTGGCGATCTGCGGGAACGGCGCCGCCGTCGTCGACCTGCACGGCGGCCCCGGCGCCCACCGCTTCGTGAAGGTGCGCGAGCTGGCCCGGGAGAACGCCCTGGCCGCCGTACGGCTGCTGCGCGAGGCGGCACCCGGCACGGTGTTCGCGGTCGAGCAGACGTACGGCTTCCACCAGGAGCCGGACTATCCCAAGCTGCACATGGAGATACCCGACCATCTCCTGCCCGCCGAGAAGCTCCTCGCGCCCGACGGCCCGGGCGCCGACCAGCCTGTGCTCAAGATCCTCGCCTACCACCCCGACCTCGACCCGGACGCCTTCCTCGCCCTCGCCCGCCTGGCGATCGGCGACCACGCCAACGTCACCCGCTCCAGCCCCAGCGCCCTGCTGGAACTCAGCGGGCCCGGCGTCTCCAAGGCCAGCACCCTCGCCCTGTGCTGCGCCGAGCGAGGCATCTCGCACGAGGAGGTCGTGGCCTTCGGGGACATGCCCAACGACGTCGAGATGCTGACCTGGGCCGGTCGGTCGTACGCGATGGGCAACGCCCACCCGGACGTCATCGCCGCGGCGTCGGGCCGCACGGTCGCGAACAACGAGGACGGCGTGGCGGTCGTGATCGAGCAACTCCTCACGGACCGCAACTAGACCCCCAGGGTTCCGGTACGGCGCCGACCACCACGATCCCGGTACGGCGCCGACGCCAACGGTTCCAGCACGGCGCCGACCGCCGGGTTCCGTGCGGCGTGAACCACTACCTTCGGACACGGCGCCGACCGCCGCCACAAGTTCCCGTACGGCTTGAACCGCCATGGGTCCCCGCACGGCGCCGACCGCCACGGTTCCGTACGGCCTGAACGCTGCCGGCTCCTGTACGGCTCGGACCGCCACGGTCCCGTACGACGAGTGCGGGTCACCCCACCCCCACGAGCGACTCCGCCTCCGCCTCGCGCCGCGCCATCGCCCGCAGCGGCCCGTCGACCGCGGCCAGCTCGGCGTACGGACCCCGCTGCACCACCCGGCCCGCATCGAGCACGATCACCTCGTCGACCGCGTCCAGCCCGGCCAGCCGATGGGTGATGAGCAGCGTCGTACGGCCCTCCGTGGCAGCCAGCAGATCGGCGGTCAGCGCGTCGGCCGTCGCCAGGTCCAGGTGCTCGGCGGGCTCGTCCAGGACCAGGACCGGGAAGTCGGCCAGCAGCGCTCGGGCCAACGCCAGCCGCTGCCGCTGACCGCCGGACAGCCGGGCACCGTGCTCGCCCACGAGCGTGTCCAGCCCGTCGGGCAACCCCTCCACCCAGTCCAGCAACCGGGCCCTGGCCAGCGCCCCGCGCAGATCGGCCTCGCCCGCGTCCTTGCGGGCCAGCAGCAGGTTCTCGCGCACCGAACTGTCGAAGAGGTGCGCGTCCTGCGCACACAGTCCGACGAGCCGCCGTACGTCGTCACCGGCCACCGCGCAGGCGTCCGCGCCGGCGAGCGTGTACGAGCCCGCCTGTGGGTCGAGGAAGCGCAGCAGCACCTGGGCCAGCGTCGTCTTGCCGGCACCGGACGTCCCCACCACGGCGATCCGGCGCCCCTGCTCCAAGGTGAGGTCGAAACCGGCCAGGGCCTCGCGCCGCTGTCCCTCGTACCGTGCGGTCAGCTGCTTGAGCACCAGCGGGAACGGCGAGGCGGGCGCCTGCCGGGGCCGCTCCGGCTCACGTACCGGCTCCGGGGCGTCCAGGACCTCGTACACGCGCTCCGCGCTCCGCCGCACCCGCTGCCGGTACCGCACGGCGAGCGGCAGCCCCAGCACGGCCTCGAAGGCGGCCAGCGGGGTGAGGACGACCACCGCCATCGCCACGCCGCCGAGCCGGCCAGCCGACACCGCCTGGGCACCGAGCAGCGCACCGGCCGTGACGGTCAGGCCGGAGACCAGCGCCGTGAGCCCGTCGCCGAGCGCGGTGACGGCGGCGGAGCGCGAGGCGATGCGGGTGAGGGTGCCGTCGGCCCGCCGGGCCGCGTCCGTACGGGCGGGCAGCGCACCGGCGACGGCCAGTTCGGCGGTTCCGGTGAGCAGGTCGGTCACGCGGGTCGCGAGCACCGCTCGGGCGGGCGCCAGCCGCCGTTCGGCCCGCCGGGCCGCGGTCGCGGTCACCAGCGGGACGCCGACGCCGGCCGCCAGGAGGCCGACCGCCAGGGCGGCACCGGCCTCGGGCAGCAGCCAGGCCGTGAAGCCGACGGATGCTGCGGAGACGGCCACGGCTACGCCGGCGGGCAGCAGCCAGCGCAGCCAGTAGTCCTGCAGCGCGTCCACGTCCGCGACGAGCCGGGTGAGCAGATCCCCACGGCGGGTGGTCCGCAGTCCGGCGGGGGCGAGGCGTTCCAGGCGGCGGTAGACCGCGACCCGGGTGTCGGCCAGCATCCGCAGCACGGCGTCGTGCGACACCAGCCGTTCGGCGTACCGGAAGACCGCCCGCCCGATCCCGAAGGCCCGCGTCGCCGTCACCGCCACCATCAGATACAGCACCGGCGGCTGCTGCGAGGCCCGCGAGATGAGCCAGCCGGAGGTAGCCATCAACCCGACGGCACTGCCGACCGCCAGAGTGCCGAGGAGCAACGCGACACCGAGCCGCCCACGCCGGTCCCCGGCAAGCCCCCGAACCCGCCCCAACACCCCTCGCCCCCGTGGGTCCTGCCCCACCGCCTCCCTCTCCGACGGACCGACCCCGACCCCCTCGGGCCCACTTCCCTGACGCCCCACCCGAAGGCCCTCCGGCCCGCTTCCCAGCCGCCCGACCTCAGCCCCCTCCGGCCCACTCCCGAGCCGACCGACCTCGGCTGCTCCCCGGAGGCCATGTCCCGACCCGTCAACGCCGGCCCCTTCCGGCCCGCGTTCCAGCTGAGCGAGTCGGGTGGCGGGTGGGCGAGGGTGGGAGGTCAGGGGACGGAGCTCCCTGGTAGGCCGAGCATCCCCCCGGTGCCCCACCGACGACGCGCCCTCCAAGCGCACCACCCGGTCCGCCACCTCCAACAGCGCCGGCCGATGCACCACCAGCAGCACCGTGCGGCCCACCGCAAGCCGCCGCACCGCCGCCACAACCTCCGCCTCCGTCGCCCCGTCCAACGCCGCCGTCGGTTCGTCGAGCAACAGCACCGGCCGGTCCGCGAGAAACGCCCGCGCCAGGGCGAGCCGCTGCCGCTGCCCGGCCGACAGACCGGCCCCGTCCTCCCCGAGCACCGTGTCGGCGCCCTCGGGCAGCGCGTCCACGAATTCCAGCGCCCCCGCATCCCGCAGTGCCCGGCGTACGGCGCTCTCTTCCGCGTCGGGCCGGGCCAGCCGCACGTTGTCCGCGATGGTCCCGGCATACAGGTGCGGCCGCTGCGGCACCCACGCGATCCGCGACCGCCACTCCTCCAGGTCGAGGTCGGCGAGATCGGCTCCCCCGATCCGCACCCGCCCCTCGGTGGGCCGTACGAAGCCCAGCAGCACGTTCAGCAGCGTCGACTTGCCCACACCGCTCGGCCCGACCAGTGCCACGGTCTCACCGGGCTCGACGCTGAAGGACACATCGTCCACCGCATCCACGGAGCGGCCGGGGTAGCGCACGGTGACCCCTTCGAAGGCCACCGCGCCCGCGGGCACCGCACCGGTACCGGACGCCAGGACCGGCGTCTCCAGCACGGTGAAGATCTCCTCCGCCGCGGCAAGCCCTTCGGCCGCCGCGTGGTACTGCGCGCCAACCTGCCGCAGCGGCAGATAGGCCTCCGGCGCCAGGATCAGGATCACCAGGCCGATGGAGAGGTCCATGTCACCGTGGACGAGCCGCATGCCGATCGTCACGGCGACCAGCGCGACCGACAGCGTGGCGAGCAGTTCCAGCGCGAAGGAGGAGAGAAAGGCGATCCGCAGGGTGCGCAGGGTGGCCTGACGGTACTCACCGGTGATCCGGCGGATCGACTCGGCCTGCGCCTTGGCCCGGCCGAACACCTTCAGCGTGGGCAGGCCCGCGACGACATCCAGAAAATGGCCGGACAGCCGGGACAGCAAGCGCCACTGACCGTCCATTCTGGACTGGGTCGCCCAGCCGATCAGCATCATGAAGAGCGGGATGAGTGGCAGGGTGCCGATGATGATCCCCGCCGACACCCAGTCCTCGGTGACGATCCGCGCCAGCACCGCCACCGGAACGACCACCGCGAGCCCCAGTTGCGGGAGATACCGCGAGAAGTAGTCGTCCAGGGCGTCCACGCCACGCGTGGCCAGGGTGACCAGCGAACCGGTCCGCTGCCCGCTCAGCCATCCGGGGCCCAGCGCGGCCGCACGGTCGAGGAGCCGCCCCCGCAGCTCCGACTTCACCGCCGCGCTCGCCCGGTGCGCGGCGAGTTCGGTGAGCCATGCGACAACCGACCGGCCCACGGCCACGGAAGCCAACAACAGCAAGGGAGTGCGTAGTTCGGTGACCGACTGCCCCTGCTGGAACGCTCCGACGACGACCTCGGCGATGAGCATCGCCTGAGCGATGACAAGCCCGGCACCAACGGCACCCAGACCGACGACCGCCACGAGGAAGAGGCGGGTGGCGCGGGCGTACCGCAGTAGGCGTGGATCGATTGGTTTCACGTGAAACATGCCCTTCGGTCCAGAGGGTGTGTTTCACGTGAAACACACCCTCGGCGGACTCAGTGCGCGGCGCCGGCAGCAGCGTCAGGCGCGATGTGCTGCGTGCCGATCCGCTTGCGGAACACCCAGTAGGTCCAGCCCTGATAGAGCAGGACGATCGGCGTGGCGATCGCCGCGCACCAGGTCATGATCTTCAGGGTGTACGGGCTCGACGAGGCGTTGGTGACCGTCAGGCTCCAGTCCCCGTCGAGCGTGGACGGCATGACGTTCGGGAAGAGCGACAGGAAAAGCATCGCCACGGCGGCCACGACGGTGATGCCGGACAGGGCGAACGCCCATCCCTCGCGCCCGAGTTGGTTGGCCACGAGAGCGGCCACCAGGGCGGCGACCGCCACGATCAGGGCCACCAGGCTCTTGCCGTCACCACTGTCGGCCTGCGTCCACGCCAGGAAGGCGAGCGCCACGACGGCCGCGACGAGGCCGACCCAGCGGGCGAGCTTCCGTGCCCGGGCCCTGATGTCCCCGACGGTCTTGAGCGCGGTGAACACCGCTCCGTGGAAGGTGAACAGCGTGAGCGTCACCAGGCCGCCGAGCAGGGCATAGGGGTTGAGCAGGTCCCAGACGTTGCCGACGTACTCGAAGTGCTGGTCGATCTTCACGCCCCGCACGATGTTTCCGAAGGCCACGCCCCACAGGAACGCCGGGAGCAGCGAGGTCCAGAAGATCGCCGTCTCCCAGTTGCGCTGCCATTTCTCCTCCGGCCGCTTCGCCCGGTACTCGAAGGCGACACCCCGGACGATCAGGCAGACCAGGATGAGGAGCAGGGGCAGGTAGAAGCCGGAGAAGAGCGTGGCGTACCACTCGGGGAAGGCGGCGAAGGTCGCACCGCCCGCCGTGAGGAGCCACACCTCGTTGCCGTCCCAGACCGGCCCGATGGTGTTGATCAGCACCCGTCGCTCGGGCCGGTTGCGGGCCAGCAGCTTGGTGAGGATGCCGACCCCGAAGTCGAAGCCCTCCAGGAAGAAGTAGCCGGTCCACAGGACGGCGATCAGGACGAACCAGACGTCGTGAAGTTCCATGACTGTTCCCTCGGCCTAGTACGAGAAGGCCATCGGCTTGTCGGCGTCACGGGTGTCGCCGCCGATCTTCGTGGGCGGGTTGAGGTCGGCCTCGGTCAGCTCGGGCGGGCCGGCCTTGACGTACTTCGCGAGCAGCTTGACCTCGACCACGGCGAGGATCGCGTACAGCGCGGTGAAGACGATCAGCGAGGTGAGGACCTCTCCCTGCGAGACACCGGGGGAGACCGCGTCCTTGGTCTGCAGGACGCCGTAGACGGCCCACGGCTGGCGGCCCGTCTCGGTGAAGATCCAGCCCCAGGAGTTGGCGATCAGCGGGAAGGCCAGGGTCCAGACCGCGATGCGCCAGTACCAGGTGGTGAGCTTCGGACTGAGCGCCTTGTTCTTGAACAGCACCAGGTGCGGCACCTCGTCGTCCCCGACCCTCAGGGCTTGCGGCAGCATGAACTTCTTGCGGGTCAGCCAGAGTCCCGCCAGGCCGATCGCGAAGGAGGACATGCCGAAGCCGATCATCCAGCGGAAGCCCCAGAAGGCGACCGGGATGTTGGGGCGGTAGTCACCGGGCCCGAACTTCTGCTGCTCGGCCTTGTTCACGTCGTTGATGCCGGGCACGTACGAGGTGAAGTTGTCGTCGGCCAGGAAGGACAGCAGGCCCGGGATCTCGATGGCCACGGTGTTGTGGCCCTTCTCCACGTCGCCATAGGCGAAGATCGAGAACGGTGCCGGCTTCTGGCCGTCCCACAGCGCCTCGGCGGCCGCCATCTTCATCGGCTGCTGCTTGAACATCACCTTGCCGAGCACGTCACCGCTGACGGCGGTGAGCAGACCGGCGATGACCACGGTGACCAGGCCGAGCCGCAGGGAGGTCTTCATCTCCCGGATGTGCTTCTTGCGGGCCAGATGGTAGGCGGCGATGCCCACCATGAAGGCGCCGCCGGTCAGGAAGGCGGCCGAAAGGGTGTGGAAGGCCTGACTGAGCGCGGTGTTCTGGGTCAGCACGGCCCAGAAGTCCGTCAGCTCGGCACGCCCCTTCGCCTTGTCGATCTTGTAGCCGACCGGGTGCTGCATCCAGGAGTTGGCCGCGAGGATGAAGTAGGCCGACAGGATCGTGCCGATCGACACCATCCAGATGCAGGCCAGGTGGATCTTCTTCGGCAGCTTGTCCCAGCCGAAGATCCACAGGCCGATGAACGTGGACTCGAAGAAGAAGGCGATCAGGGCCTCGAAGGCGAGCGGGGCACCGAAGATGTCCCCGACGAAGCGCGAGTAGTCGGACCAGTTCATGCCGAACTGGAACTCCTGCACGATGCCCGTGACCACGCCCATCGCGATGTTGATCAGGAAGAGCTTGCCCCAGAACTTCGTCGCCCTGAGGTACTTCTCCTTCTCCGTACGCACCCAGGCCGTCTGCAGCCCGGCCGTGAGGGCGGCCAGGGAGATCGTCAGCGGGACGAACAGGAAGTGGTAGACGGTGGTGATGCCGAACTGCCAGCGCGCCAGTGTCTCCGGCGCCAGAGCCAGGTCCACGTCGTCACTCTCCTTACTACGCCGTGGTACAGCGGCGGTTTGTCCCCTTTGTTGCACGCATCGGGACCAATCGGGACGCGCTTGTGAACGCGTTCACATTCACAAGCCATTATGACGCACTGATTTTCGGTAATCGAAGGGGGGTCCCCCCTTCGCCTTCACGTCACACCCTCGGCAGCGACTTCAACACCTTGTTGAATGGCCCGCCATGCAGATACGCATCTCCTGGCCCGCGGGCACCATCACCGCGACCATCGACGCAGATCGGTGGCCTTCTGGACGGAGGGCGACGCGCTCGCCCTCCCCTACGGCCCCACTCCGATCTCACGAGGAGACGAGTGTCGCCTCGCGAGCCCGTGCAACATCCTCGGAAGCCTGGAAGGGGACGCCGTCGTCCTGGCGACCGTACGAGACGGCGACCCCATCCGTGTGGAACTGATCGACGAGTAGAGCTGCCGCCGGACTAGAAGTCCTTGCGGAACGCCTCCGCCACCTTCAGGAAGATGTCGTTCGCCTCGGTCTCCCCGACCGTCACCCGCACACCCTCGCCCGGGAACGGCCGGACCACCACACCGTGCCCCTCACAGGCCTGAGCGAACGCAACCGTACGCTCCCCCAGCCGCAGCCACACGAAGTTGGCCTGGGTCTCCGGCACCGTCCAGCCCTGGCTGCGCAGCGCGTCGACCACGCGCGTGCGCTCGCACACCAGCGAGCCGACCCGGCCCAGCAGCTCGTCCTCGGCCCGGAGCGAGGCGATCGCCGCTTCCTGTGCGAGCTGGCTCACCCCGAACGGCACCGCCGTCTTGCGCAGCGCCGCCGCCACCGGCTCATGGGCGATCGCGAAACCGACACGCAGCCCCGCCAGCCCGTACGCCTTGGAGAAGGTCCGCAGCACACAGACATTGGGCCGCTTCCGGTACAGCTCGACGCCGTCGGGTACCTCGGGGTCGCGGATGAACTCCCGGTAGGCCTCGTCCAGCACCACCAGCACATCAGCGGGCACCCGGTCGAGGAACCGTTCCAGCTCGGCCCGCCGCACCACCGTGCCGGTCGGGTTGTTGGGGTTGCAGACGAAGATCAACCGCGTTCGGTCGGTGATCGTGTCCGCCATCGCGTCCAGGTCGTGCACATCACCCGGCGAGAGCGGAACCTGCACGGACCTGGCGCCGCTGATCTGCGTGATGATCGGGTAGGCCTCGAAGGACCGCCAGGCGTAGATCACCTCGTCACCGGGGGCGCTGGTGGCCTGGATCAGCTGCTGCGCGACACCCACCGAGCCGGTGCCGGTGGCCAGGTGGGAGAGCGGGACGCCGAAGCGCTCCGACAGCTCGTCCATCAGCCCGCTGCAGGCCATGTCCGGGTAGCGGTTGAAGTTGCAGGCGGCCGCCGTCACGCTCTCCATCACGCCGGGCAGCGGCGGATACGGGTTCTCGTTGGAGGACAGCTTGTAGGCGACCGGCCCGCCGGCCGCGGCGGGCTTGCCCGGCTTGTAGGTGGGGATACCCTCCAGCTCGGCGCGCAGCTTGGGGCTCATCTCGCTCACCGCAGTCCTCCTCGCGACCACCGGCGGACCGTCGACGCCGCCGACTCGAATACTCCTCACCTTATGAGGATTCGGCGCCGCTGCGTACAGGTGCGGACGCAAGAGGAAAACCTGGTCCGTCCCACTGGCATCAAGGGCATCACCGTACGAAGGCGTACGTTTCGGGGGGCGCGCCGTACATATATCTATGCGCCGGTAGCTTGCGCCGTGGCGCGCATCCCTCGTGAAGGTGAGTTGAGACCTCTTCGAGACATCGGGCACTTGGCAGGTCCATACGCGTCGACAAGTCACGTCTTAGCATTGTAGCGCTCAACTGCCTTAGTTTCTAAGGCAGTTGATGCCCTACAACCATGCAGAAACGTGCCTGTCAACGCGTGCATATGCGTCCGCACTACCCCACCGCATGAGCCCTACTATCGGCTCGCCATGACAGCAGCAGGGAAGCACCAGGTGAGCCGCGCGGAAACCTCACGGCGAGGCAGCCGGCCGGGCCGGGCGGGCATCAGAGACGTGGCCGCCGCCGCCGGGGTCTCCATCACGACCGTCTCCGACGCCCTCAACGGCAAGGGCAGGCTCCCGGACGCCACCCGACGCCATGTCCGCGAGGTCGCCGACCGGCTGGGGTACCGCCCCTCGGCCGCCGCCCGCACCCTCCGTACCGGCAAGTCGGGTCTGATCGGCCTGACCGTGACGACGTACGGGGATGAACCTTTCACCTTCACGGAGTTCGCGTACTTCGCCGAGATGGCGCGGGCCGCCACCTCCGCCGCGCTCGCCCGCGGTTACGCCCTCGTCATCCTGCCCGCGACCTCCCGCCACGACGTGTGGTCGAACGTCGCGCTGGACGGCACGGTCGTCATCGACCCGTCCGACCAGGATCCGGTCGTCAGCGAACTCGTCCGTCAGGGTCTGCCGGTCGTCTCCGACGGCCGCCCGGCCGGCTCGCTCCCGGTCACCGCCTGGGTCGACAACGACCACGAGGCCGCCGTACTCGACATCCTCGACCATCTCGCCGACGCCGGCGCCCGCCGCATCGGCCTGCTCACCGGCACGACGACGGACACGTACACACACCTGTCGACCACCGCCTACCTGCGGTGGTGCGAGCGTGTCGGCCAGGACCCGGTCTACGAGGCCTACCCGGCGCACGACCCGTGCGCGGGCGCCGTCGCCGCCGACCGGCTGCTCGCCCGCCCCGACCGGCCCGACGCCGTCTACGGCCTGTTCGACCCGAACGGCACCGACCTGCTCGCCGCCGCCCGACGCTACGGGCTGCGCGTCCCCGACGACCTGCTGCTGGTGTGCTGCAGCGAGTCCACGGTGTACGCCAGCACCGAGCCGCCCATCACCACGCTCTCCCTGAAGCCGCGCCGCATCGGCACCGCCGTCGTCCAGCTGCTCATCGACGCCATCGAGGGCGTCGAGTCGGATCAGCCGGTCGAGCAGGTGATACCGACCGAGCTGATCGTGCGCACCTCCTCGCAGCGGCGCCCCCCGCGCACGACGGTCAGCCCGCCGCGGACACCGGACGAGAACTGACGCCCGAGAGGTAGCACCCCTTGGGGGGAACGCCCCGTTCGGGGTAATCCCGCGGGGGTGCTTCGGAGGCGAACCATCGTCCGGGGCCGGGGCCAGGCCGGGACATGGCCCGGCAAACGCCCCGCGGTCGGCCGACAGCCGAGCGAACACCTGCCCAAACGGGGCGAAAGCCGCGGCGGACCGGAGTCTTGTTCCGATTCAGCACCCCTGGGTCATCACACGGCGCGACGCGCATTCCTATGATGGGCCCACGACACCGCGGACCGCTGCGACCAGGCAGTCCGAAGCGGTGCAGATGCGGCGCGATGGTGGAGGGGTCTGATGACTCAGGGGGCCGGTCAGGGACCCGAGGTGGAGCGGACGGCGACGCTGCGCGACTTCCGGGTACCTGCGTACGTCCATGAGACCGGTCCGTACGACGGCAGCGTCCACCCGGGCGACACCGTCCCGCCCGTCGACGAGGCGTACCCCGAGGGCTACACGCCCACCCAGCGCGATCTGCCCGTCATCAACCGCGGCGACACCGTCCAGGTACCCGTCGAACCGGCCCCCGCCGCCCCGGCGCCGCAGTCGGCGACCGGACCCGGACCGCTGTACGTCGTCGGCGACGTCCACGGATACCTCGACGAACTGATGGCCGCCCTGCAGGAACAGGGACTGGTCGACACCTCGGGCCAGTGGTGCGCCGGCACCGCCCGGCTGTGGTTCCTCGGCGACTTCACCGACCGCGGCCCGGACGGCATCGGCGTCATCGACCTGGTGATGCGGCTGTCCGCCGAGGCGGCCGCGGCCGGCGGCTACTGCAAGGCCCTCATGGGCAACCACGAGCTGCTGCTGCTCGGCGCCAAACGGTTCGGCGACACCCCCGTCAACTCCGGCGCGGGCACCGCCACCTTCCAGGCGGCCTGGCTGCTCAACGGCGGCCAGAAGACCGACATGGACCGCCTCCAGGACCACCACCTGCAGTGGATGGCCCGCCTGGACGCCGTCGAGGAGGTCGACGGCTACCTGCTCATCCACTCCGACACCACCGCCTACCTCGACTACGGCGACTCGATCGAGGCGGTCAACGACACCGTCCGCGAGGCCCTGACCCGCAACGACGCCGACGAGGTCTGGGATCTGTTCCGCAAGTTCACCAAGCGCTTCTCCTTCCGCGACGAGGGCGGCGCCGACGCCGTACGTTCCCTCCTCGATACGTACGGCGGCACCCGGGTCGTTCACGGCCACAGCCCCATCCCCTACCTGCTGGGCGAGGTCGGCTCCGAGGACGGCGAGGAGAGCAGCGGCCCGGTCGTCGAGGGGCCGCACATCTACGCCGACGGACTCGCCATCGCCATGGACGGCGGAGTGACCATGGCCGGAAAGCTCCTGGTCCAGCAACTTCCTCTGGACAACTGACCGTTTCCGAGGGCCGGCGCGCCCCGCCGGAGTACACCCGGACCGGAACGCAATTTCCGGCAACCCCCTGTCACCGTGCACCGCCACGGCTCTACCATCGGCTTATCCGTAGCAGGCTCCCCTCCGTTTCTGCCCGACGGCTCGCCGGCGTGCGAGCCCCAAGCCCTACGGAGCATCGGGGGATGCACATGAACAGCGTTCCGCAGTACCTGCAGAGCGAGGACCGCCAGGAATTCGAGCGGCTCCTCGATGAGGCGCTGCGCTCCGCACCACACCGACCGGAACTGGCCGCTGTCGGACAGCGGCTCAACCCCGAACAACTGCGCACCATGGCGCTCAACGCCACCGCACTGATCGCCGCGGCCGCGGCGGCCGAGTACCAGCACTACGTGAAGGTCCGCGAAGAACTGCGCCACCCGGCGCTGTCCTCCCCTTCGACCACCGCCGACTCCGCCGCCACGGACCCGGCCACGGCCACGGCGGGCCTCGCCGCCGCCCTCGGTCAGGCCGCCGAGACCACCGGCGCGGGCGCCTTCGCGGTCATCGCCGTACTGGCTCCCGTCCTGTCCGGAACCGCGGCGGCCATCTTCCTGCTCGTCGGCTACATCCTGAAGATGCTCAACCCCGAGCAGTCCTTCGCCCGGACCATGCTCACCGCCGGCTGGGTGTTCGGCGCCGTGACCGCCGCGGCGGTCCTCGTCGCCGCCGTCGGGCTGCTGCTCACCGCACTGCGCAACAGCCATTCGGCTCAGGACCAGGCACGGGACGCGGCGCACGAGGAGCTGGCCAGGGCCAGAGAGGCCTGGCGCGACGCCGTTCTGGAGCGAGGCATCCTGCCGTTCCTGCGGGAGGCCCTCGCCGAGCCCGGTCCGGCGGCGCTGCACCGCACGACCCCGCCCGCCCCGACCGGCCGCACGCCGCGCCTGGGCTACGACCGCCCCGGCTTCAGCAGCCCCGACGACGGTGCCGCCTCCGGCCGCCCGAGCTTCACCAGCCCCGACTACACGAGCCCGGACTTCGGCGGCCCCGAACACCAGCCCGAGTGAGAGCACCTGCCCCGACCGGGTCCGTCGGCAGCGGCACCCGGTCGCGAGCGGCAGCGCTCGCTCACAGCCGCCGGACGGCCTGCGCTTCGACGCGCTCCACGGACGTGCGGCTGTAGGCGCGCACCAACGCGAGATGGAACAAGGCCGGTGCCAGCGGCGCCCAGCGGTGGACGCGGTCGTCCCGCAGCAGGTATTTGACCACCGCCGAGGGGCGGAAGGGCACGTAGTCGATCGTCTGGTGCTCCCAGCGGTCCGCCACGCCCCTGCTCATCCTCGCCTGGAGGTCCGTACTGCGCAGTTCCTTGAGCCTGGCGAAGTAGTGGCCGCTCCAGTGGCGTTTGTCGACGTCCAGGACGAAGGCCAGGAGCTCGAGGGTGTATTCGTGAGGCTCCAGGGCCAGTTCTTCCCGCATGCCCCGGCGGCACACCGCATGGAGGTCCGGTGCGCTCCTGCCCGACGAGTCGATGTGCCGGGACAGCCCCTCGTTCACCGAGGAGTTCCACACACCGGGCGCCATCCGCACCCGCTCGCTGCGACGGCTCACCACGAGCATGTCGTCGGCGGTGACCACGGCGATGTTGACGGCGAAGCTGCACTGCAGGAACGCCGGGGCCGTCAGGGGCTGTTCGGGATCAAGGTAGCGCGACCGGGGGGTCGTACCGTCCGGCAACCGGCGGTCGAGTTGCTGGGCCGCCAGGAAGGTGTAGTAGTCGGTCGGCCGCAGCCGCAGGTGCACCTCCGGGGTCTCGTCGAGCGCGGAGCGGGAGATGTCGAACGACTCCACCGCATAGCGCGGTCCGTTCCACAAGGGCGTGCGTCCCTCGGCGCGCAGCTGTTCGCTCTCGAGTGCTATCTCCTCCCGCCAGGGCTCCATGTCCGTCGGCAACCGCACTTCGTCGTCGAGTACGTGTACGAAGACCTTCTCCGGCGGGATCGGGGTCTCACCGTCACCCTCCACGATCAGCGCAGATGTGTGCAGAGGGCCCAGCGAGAACGTGCGCCAGGCCGGCCCGGACTCCTCCCGGCGGCCCAAGCTGCGCAGAGCACTGGCCGATCGCCTGCGCAGGCGGAACCACGCATCCTGTAAAGGCTGCTGGAACAGCACCGCGAACAGCATGCCGATGACGGCGCCGACCACTCCGTTGGCCACATCGATCCCACCCACACGGCAGACCCTATGGATCTTGCCGGTGCACGGACGCCATCGTGCTCCTTCCGTTACCGGCCTCCGGTCCCGAGGGGGACAGGCCTCCCGGCCTGCCCCCCTCGTCGCCTCTCAGTCGGCGATCGGCAGATACACCCGGTTGCCCGCTGCCGCGAACTCCTTGGACTTCTGGGCCATGCCCTCCTCGATCTCGGTCCGGCTGCCACCGTGTTCGCGGCGGATGTCCTGCGAGATCTTCATGCTGCAGAACTTCGGCCCGCACATGGAGCAGAAGTGGGCCGTCTTGGCAGGCTCCGCCGGAAGGGTCTCGTCGTGGAACTCCCGTGCCGTGTCCGGGTCCAGAGCGAGGTTGAACTGGTCCTCCCACCGGAACTCGAAGCGGGCGTCGGACAGCGCGTCGTCCCACTCCTGGGCGCCCGGGTGGCCCTTGGCGAGGTCGGCCGCGTGCGCGGCGATCTTGTAGGTGATGACGCCGGTCTTGACGTCGTCCCGGTTCGGCAGACCCAGGTGCTCCTTGGGCGTGACGTAGCAGAGCATCGCCGTACCCCACCAGGCGATCATCGCCGCGCCGATGCCGGAGGTGATGTGGTCGTACGCCGGTGCGACGTCGGTGGTCAGCGGGCCGAGCGTATAGAACGGAGCTTCATCGCAGATCTCCTGCTGAAGGTCGATGTTCTCCTTGATCTTGTGCATCGGGACGTGTCCCGGACCCTCGATCATGGTCTGTACGTCGAAACGCTTGGCGATCCGGTTGAGTTCCCCGAGGGTGCGCAACTCCGCGAACTGCGCCTCGTCGTTGGCGTCCGCGATCGAGCCCGGCCGCAGGCCGTCGCCCAGCGAGTACGTGACGTCGTAGGCGGCGAGGATCTCGCACAGCTCCTCGAAGTTCTCGTACAGGAACGATTCCTTGTGGTGTGCCAGGCACCACGCGGCCATGATCGAGCCGCCACGCGAGACGATGCCGGTCTTGCGGTTGGCCGTCAGCGGTACGTAGGCCAGACGCACACCGGCGTGGACGGTCATGTAGTCCACGCCCTGCTCGGCCTGCTCGATGACGGTGTCCTTGTAGATCTCCCAGGTCAGTTCCTCGGCCCTGCCGTCGACCTTCTCCAGCGCCTGGTAGAGGGGCACCGTGCCGATGGGCACGGGGGAGTTGCGCAGCACCCACTCGCGGGTGGTGTGGATGTTGCGGCCGGTGGAGAGGTCCATGACCGTGTCGGCGCCCCACCGGGTCGCCCAGGTCATCTTCTCGACCTCCTCCTCGATGGAGGACGTCACCGCGGAGTTGCCGATGTTGGCGTTCACCTTCACCAGGAACCGCTTACCGATGATCATCGGCTCGATCTCCGGGTGGTTGACGTTGGCCGGCAACACCGCCCGGCCCGCCGCGATCTCCTCACGGACCACTTCGGGTGACACGTTCTCCCGGATGGCCACGTACTCCATCTCCGGCGTGATCTCGCCCCGACGCGCGTACGCGAGCTGCGTCACCGCCGCGCCGCCGCGGCCCCGCCTCGGCTGGCGCGGGCGCCCGGGGAAGACCGCGTCCAGGTTCCGCAGGCCGCCGCGCGGCGCGGTGTGCTTGATCCCGTCGTCCTCGGGACGGACGGGACGGCCCGCGTACTCCTCGGTGTCGCCGCGGGCGATGATCCAGTTCTCCCGCAGCGGGGGCAGACCCCTGCGGACATCCGTATCGACGAGTGGATCGGTGTACGGGCCCGACGTGTCGTACAGCGTGACCGACTGCCCGTTGGTGAGGTGCACCTGACGGACCGGCACGCGCAGGTCGGGGCGCGAGCCCTCGACATACGCCTTGTGCCAGCCGATGGACTTCCCGGCCTCCTGGGACGTGTCGTCCTGGACGGAGGCAGGCGTGCGTGCGTCCTTGTTGGTCATGAGACCTACTCCCTACGCCGGCATTACCCGGTAACAGGTTCGGCGGTCGACGCAGCGGCTTCCGTCTGTCGACGTTCCCTGTGGAACATGGCTCGTTCCACGTGAAACATCGCGTATACGGAGGTCAGCGCCCTCTCAGCCCGGTGCTCCGAGCTCCCGCGTGTGCAAAGGTGCCTCCACGCTAGCGTCATTTGTGGCGCGGTGAACAGTGGGCCTCTGCCCTTCTTGCGATGATCGGGCGGTGACCAGGATGGAGCAGTACCCGTACCAGCCGCCCGAGCCGCGCCGCCGAGACGCCTCAGGACCGGGCGGCGGACCGGTGGCTGAACCCGCCCATGACGGCCGCGTGCCCGGCGCCGGGCACGGCCACGGCCACGGCTCCGGCGGGGGCGACGGACACGGACCGGGCCACGCGCACGGGCACAGTCACAGCCACGGACCCGCCGCGCCCGTCTCCCAGCACCTGCGCAAGGTCATCGCGGCGATCCTGGTCCCGTTCACCGCGGCGGTCCTGGTCGGTCTGGTCGTGCTCTGGCCTGGCGGAGCCCCTTCGCACAAGCCGACCGGCGTCGGCTTCGACCGGCAGACTCAGCAGGCCACGGTCACCAGGGTCGTCGAGGTCAGCTGCAAGTCGGTGAACGCCTCCGGCGGAACCCCGACCGGCGACACCTCCACCGCCGAGGGCAGTTCGGCGGTGCGAGAAGCGGGCGGCACCTGCAAGAAGGCGACCATCCGGGTCGACACCGGCAAGGACAAGGGCCGTACCTTCACCGAGATCGTGCAGCCGGACCAGTCACGGCAGTTGCACGAGGGCGAGAAGCTCGTCGTCGCCTATGAGCCCGCGGCACCCAAGGACCTGCAGTACTCGGTGACCGACGTGAACCGGAAGTTCCCCATGGCACTGCTCGCCGGGATCTTCGCGCTCGCCGTCGTCGTGGTGGGCCGGCTGCGCGGGGTCATGGCGCTGGTCGCGCTGGCCGTGAGCTTCCTGGTGCTCACGCTGTTCATCCTGCCCGCGATCCTCCAGGGATCGAATCCACTGCTGGTGGCCGTCGTCGGGTCGAGCGCGATCATGCTCATCGCGCTGTACGTGTGCCACGGGCTGTCGGCCCGTACATCGGTCGCGGTGCTCGGCACGCTGGTCTCCCTCCTGCTGATCGGCGTCCTCGGCTCGGAATTCATCGACTGGGCCGCCCTCACCGGAAACACGGACGACAACACCGGTCTGATCCATGGCCTGTATCCGTCGATCGACATGAGCGGTCTACTGCTGGCTGGTGTCATCATCGGTTCGCTCGGTGTGCTGGACGACGTGACGGTGACGCAGACGTCGGCCGTCTGGGAGTTGCACGAGGCCAATCCGTCGATGGGCTGGCGCGGGCTGTACCGGGCGGGCATTCGCATCGGCCGCGACCACATCGCGTCCGTCGTCAACACGCTCGTCCTCGCCTACGCCGGTGCCGCGCTGCCGTTGCTGCTGCTGTTCTCGATCGCGCAGAGCAGCGTGGGGACCGTGGCCAACAGTGAACTGGTGGCCGAGGAGATCGTGCGCACGCTGGTGGGATCGATCGGCCTGGTCGCCTCGGTCCCGGTCACCACCGCGCTCGCCGCGCTGGTGGTGTCGGCCGACCGGTCCGGACCGGCCGCCCCTGCACCCACCGCGGAACAGCGGCCTCCAGCCCGCGCCGGCCGGGGCCGCCGCCGCAAGCGGTGAACTGGGCACGGCCGACCGTGCAAGGCAGACGGTGTCACGCACACCGTGTACGGCCGACGGTGCCAGCCCCCTGCAGAAGCGTTCCTGCACACGCCCACACGTGCATGGCGGAGAGCGCCTGGTGCCCTTGCCGTAACGCCTCAGCCGGCGCTCTGTTCCTCAGCCAGGATGCGGTCCAGGGCCTCGTCGAGATGGGCATCGAAATCCGCCAGAGCACCCTCCTGGCCGAGCGGCACGAGCTTGTCCGTCCGGTCGAGGAAAGCCACGAGGGGCGGGGTGGACGAACGGAACAGGGCCTGGTCGCCACCGACCTGAAGTCGGATCAGCACCTCGCCCAGCACCTCGGCATCGGCGGGTGCGATGTGCACGTCCCCCTCCCCGCACGGCCGGCCGACCCCGTCGATCAGCAATTCCCGCCCGAAGGCCCACGTCACCGGGGCGTCGCCGGGCAGATGGAAGGTGAGTCGCACCGCATAGGGATCACAGGTCTCGTAGCGCAACTCCACCGGAATGCGGAAGGAGAGCTCCTCCGACACGAGAAAGCTCATCATGACTTCTGCCTGTACGGACTCGCGCATCGTCTACCCCGTCATATGACATCGACTGGCCGGGATTGATCCCTCTGACCGGGTCAAATCTTGCTGAAAGTACTCGAGAGATCACAAGGAGTAGTTTTTCAGATACTGATAGAGAGGGTGAGAGACCCGAGGTGGCGCCCGATCTCCGCCTGCAACCGGTGGGCCGCGGGCAGCAGGCGATCGGCGTGGCGGGCGGGCAGGGAGATGGCCATGGTGGCCGCGGTGGTGCCGACCGTGATGGGAACCGCAGCGCAGACTGTGCCGAGCGCGTACTCCTGACGCTCCACGACCGCCTCCATGCGCCGCGTCCGGGCCAGCCGTCGCAGCAGCGCATCGTTGTCCCGCACGGTGTACGGCGTGATGGCCTGCACCGGGTAACGGGTGAGATGGTCGCGTCGGGCGTCCTCGTCCAGCTGGGAGAGCAGGCACTGCCCGATCGCGTGCGCGTGACCGGTCTCGCGGAAGTCGGCCCATTCCTCGACCGCGGGGGCCTCCGGGGAGTCGGAGACGCACATGACCTCGATCTGGCCGTCCCGGTACATCGCGTAGTACACCGGCACACCGATGGAATCGCGCCAGTGCGCGAGCGTGTCAGCCACCGTGCTGCGACGTTTCTGCTGTGCTCCGCTGCTACTCAGCCGCTCCACCGCGTCACCGAGGAAGAACAGCCCCTTCTCCCGGCGCAGATATCCCTCGTGGACCAGGGTGCGCAGCAGGTGGTACGTCGTGGGCAGGGCGAGGCCGGTCTCGCGGGCGAGTTGCTTGGCGGGGGCGCCGTAGGCGTGCGCGGCGACGGTTTCCAGCAGTCGCATGGCTCGCTGTACGGACCCGATCAGGGTCGCCGCGGCCGGTGATCCGTGAGTGTGCCTGGAGGCCGGTTGCGCTGCGACGCCCGCCGGCAGCGGATGGCCTGGGTGGTCCGCGGCCTGCGGTTGCCCGGGGACGACCGCGGTGGGTGGCCGCTGGACGGGGGGCGGGCAGGAGCGCGGTGAGGTAGGGGGTGCGTGGGGTTCTGCCGGTGCGGTGTCAACCGTGGCCAAGGGTCACTCCCGAAGCGCGAGGGGGCAGCCCGTGCGGAGGTAGAGCACGGATGGGGGTCTGCGCCACCACGGATTTCGTGGGGAGTTCCGGACTCTAATCGTCAGCCACCGCGCGCAGGCGGTCTCACGGGGAAACTTCCCTCCCCCGAGGGAACCGGTTCACCTCACCGTTCACCGGTCGCCGGTCCCCGCCTCCTCACCAGTCGCCGCGCGTGGAGGAGTTCGTCATGAACTTGCGCACCAGGTAGATCAGACCGCCGACCAGGGCGACGAAGATCAGCGCCTTGAACAGCAGGTTGATCACGAATCCGACCACGGTCACTATCAGGCCGCCGAACACGACCAGGGCGGTGATCGGCACCGCGACCCACTTCACCCACCACGGCAGCCCCGCGAAGATCTCTCGCATCGCCCTCGTCCTTTGCGTTCTCGTGCGTTGTCGATGTTCTGCACTCGATGCTAGGGCCGCCAAGGGGGCCGTGGGGGTCGCGTATCCCTTGTCGTCCCCTGACGCGTCCCCTAGGGAACCCCGGGTCCGGGCTCACGCCTCGGGCGGAGAGAACACGACGAGCACCCTCAGGTCCTCGCTGATGTGGTGGAACTTGTGCGCGACCCCGGCGGGCACGTACACGACGCTGCCCCGCGCCACCTCGGTCGTCTCCAGACCGACCGTGATCGACGCCCGTCCGCTGACGACGAAGTACACCTCGTCCTGATTGTGTGGCTTCTGTGGGTCGTGCTCGCCCGCGTTGAGGGCGTACAGGCCGACCGACATGTTCCGCTCCCGCAGGAACTGCAGGTAGGCACCCTCGTTGGCGGCGCGCTCCGCCTCCAGTTCGTCCAGCCGGAATGCCTTCATCGCCGCTGCCGCCCTCGCCTCACTGCCCGCTTCCCTTCCGGTCTGCCACGATCAGATACATGAAGAATTTCGTAGTCAAGACGATCGCCAACGCGGGCGCCCTCGCGGTCGCCGTGTGGCTGCTCGACAAGATCACCCTGACCGGTGACAGCACGGCCAAGAAGGCCGGCACGCTGATCGTCGTAGCGCTGATCTTCGGCCTGGTGAACTGGCTGGTCAAGCCGGTCCTGAAGGTACTCACCTTCCCGCTGTTCATCCTGACCCTGGGGCTGATCACCCTGGTGGTGAACGCGCTGATGCTGCTGTTGACCTCCTGGGTGTGCGGCAAGCTCGACCTGAGCTTCCACGTGGAGGGCTTCTGGACGGCCGTCCTGGGCGGTCTGATCGTCTCCGTCGTCTCCTGGGCGCTGCACGTCGTCCTGCCCGACGAGGACTGAACGCGCCATGTCCTACCGCGTCTGCTTCGTGTGCACCGGCAATATCTGCCGCTCCCCCATGGCCGAATCCGTCTTTCGCGCGCGCGTGGCGGAGGCCGGGCTCGAGGACCTGGTCGAGGTCGACAGCGCCGGTACCGGAGGCTGGCACGAGGGCGAGGCCGCCGACCCGCGCACCGTCTCGGTCCTCGAGGAGCACGGCTACGACACCGAGCACATCGCCCGCCAGTTCCAGCCCTCGTGGTTCGGCCGGCTCGACCTCGTGATCGCCCTCGACACCGGCCACCTCCAGGCCCTGCGCCGCATCGCCCCCACCGAGGAGGACGCGCGGAAGATCCACCTGCTGCGCTCGTTCGATCTCACCGCCGACGGCGACCTCGACGTTCCGGACCCGTACTACGGGGGCCGGGACGGCTTCGAGGAGTGTCTTGAGATGGTGGAAGCGGCGAGCACTGGTCTGCTCGCCGCCGTACAGGAACAACTGGAGGGACGGGCCGCATGAGCGACGCCACCAACGACGAGGGCCCCATCGGCGACGGCACGCGCGCGGTACGGGCCGGACTGCCCGAGCCGGTCAAGCACGAGCCGACCCTGCCGGGACCGGTGTTCGCGGCTCACTTCCACCTGCCCGGCGAGGTGACGGGGCCGTACTCCTACGGCCGTGACGACAACCCGACCTGGACGCTGCTGGAGAGCGCCATCGCCGAGCTGGAGGCGCCGGGGGCGGAGGACGTCGAGACGCTGGTGTTCGCCTCCGGCATGGCGGCGATCTCCGCGGTGCTCTTCTCCCAGTTGCGCGCCGGGGACGCGGTCGTGCTGCCCTCCGACGGCTACCAGGTGCTGCCGCTGGTCCGCGCCCAGCTGGAGGCGTACGGCGTCGAGGTGCGCACCGCGCCCACCGGCGGCGACGCCCAGCTGGAGGTCCTCGACGGCGCCCGGCTGCTCTGGATCGAGTCCCCGTCGAACCCCGGGCTCGACGTGTGCGACATCCGGCGGCTGGTGAACGCGGCGCACGCGTGCGGTGCTCTGGTGGCCGTCGACAACACCCTCGCCACCCCGCTCGGACAGCGCCCGCTGGAGCTCGGCGCCGACTTCTCCGTGGCCAGCGGCACGAAGCAGCTCACCGGGCACGGAGACGTCCTCCTGGGCTACGTCAGCGGTCGGGACGCCGAGGCGATGGCCGCCGTACGCCGCTGGCGCAAGATCGTCGGGGCGATCTCCGGCCCCATGGAGGCCTGGCTCGCGCACCGGTCCATCGCCACGCTCCAGCTGCGCGTCGACCGGCAGAACGCCACCGCCCTGCGGGTCGCCGAGGCGCTGCGGCAGCGGCCCGAGGTGTCCGACCTGCGCTACCCCGGTCTGTCCGACGACCCCTCGCACAAGATCGCCTCACAGCAGATGAGCCGCTACGGCTGCGTGGTGTCCTTCACGCTGCCCACGCGCGCGCGTGCCGAGCGTTTCCTCGAGGCCCTGCGTCTGGTGGAGGACGCGACGAGCTTCGGCGGGGTGCGCTCCACGGCCGAACGCCGCCGCCGCTGGGGCGGGGACGCGGTCCCGGAGGGCTTCATCCGCATGTCCGTCGGCGCCGAGGATCCCGACGACTTGATCGCCGACCTGCAGCGTGCCCTGGACGAGTCCGCGGAGTGAGCCGGGCCGCAGCCACCGAATGAGCTGGGACGCGTCCGCCCGCTGGTGTCGGCGGACGGTCCGAGCCTCCCCCCTCGTGGCTCGGACCGTCCTCGGTTCCGCGTGCTGAGAACCGTCCGGACAAGGCTAGTTGACTCTGTGTCAGTGTCCAATCACGCTAGCGACAGAGACCTATCGACTTATTTATAGTTGCCTGCCCGGGGGCCGGAGGACGGCAGGGACAGGGGAGGGCACGCCATGGATCTGGCCTTGCTGCGGACCTTCGTCACCGTGCACCGGGCCGGTTCCTTCACCCGCGCCGCCGCCCTGCTCGGGCTCTCCCAGCCCGCGGTCACCTCGCAGATCCGCACGCTGGAGCGCCAGCTGGGCAGACCTCTCTTCCTCCGGCAGGCCCGCGGGGTGACCCCGACGACCATCGGCGACGAGCTGGCGCACAAGGCCGCACCGCACCTCGACGCCCTGGTGGAGATAGCCGAGACCGGCCTGGACGACGAGTCGTCGTTACGGACGCTGCATCTCGCCGGCCCGCCGGAGTTCACGGCCGAACGCGCCCTGCCCGCCCTCACCGAGCTGACCGGCGAGGACGGCCAGGGCTTCACGCTGCGCGCCTCCTTCGGTACCGCGGAGGAAACACTGGAGGGGCTGGCCGCCGGACACCACGATCTGGCCATCAGCACCGCCCGGCCACGCGGCGCCCTGCTCACCGCCACTCCGCTCTGCGACGAGGAGCACCTGCTGGTCGCCGCCCCGCGCTGGGCACAGCGGATCGGCTCGGACGCGCTGCGCCTGAAGGGAGCGCCGGCCCTGGAGAACCTGCCCGTCGTCGAGGTCCATGAGTCGCTGCCCTTCGTCTCACGCTACTGGGCCTCCGTCTTCGACTCCCGCCCGGCTGCCTCGGGCGCGGTCATCGTCCCCGACCTGCGGGCTGTGCTCGCCTGTGCGATCGCGGGCGCCGGGCTGGCGGTGCTGCCCCGCTACCTGTGCGTCCCCGCCCTCGCCCACGGCACGATCGTCAGCCTGCACGACCCGGTGGTGCCACCACTGCGCACATACTTCCTGGTGGTGCGCACCGGCACCCTCGCCATGCCCCATATCGCCCGGGCCCTCGAGTGGCTCCAGCGGGCTGCCGCGGCCTGGTGCTGACGGCGCCTTTCCAGGAGCGCACTCCCTGCGGTCGCACGGTGGCGCTTTGCGATGTTTCACGTGGAACCTGCCGGGCCACATTTCTCCCATGACCGTCCGACCCGTGGTCAAGCGCACCGCCCGTGCCGTTCTGCTGGACGGTGACGACCTGATCCTGATCAAGCGCACCAAGCCCGGTGTCGATCCCTACTGGGTCACGCCCGGCGGCGGGGTCGAGCCCGGCGATCCGACCGTCGTGGACGCCCTGCATCGAGAGGTGTACGAGGAGCTCGGCGCCAAGATCACCGATGTGGTGCCGTGCTTCGTGGACACCGTGGAGCACATCGGTGACGATGGCGGCGCCACCGGTGTGAAGGTGCAGCACTTCTTCGTCTGCCGACTGGAATCCATGGATCCCTCCCTGCGCCACGGCCCCGAAGTGGACGAGCCGGCCGGTGAGTACGAGATCGTTCGTGTCCCGTTCACCCGCGTCGGCATCGCCTCCGTCCATCTCGTCCCGCTGTCGCTGCGCCACTACCTGGACGGCAATATCGAGGGGGTACGCGCCATGCATGCTCCCGACCTCGGATAGCGCGGTCAGTCTCCGACGACGAGCAGTTCCTCCACCGAGTCGTGCCGTATGCGGCTGGGCGGGATGCCGATGTTCCGGAGCACGTCGACTCCGCTGCGGATCATGCCGGGCGGCCCGGAGAGATAGGCCTCGTACTCGTTCCAGGGGCCGTACTGGCGTACGGCGTCGGGAAGCTGGAAATGGGCTTGCTGGTCTATGACGGCCCGGACCGACAGCCAGGGGTGGCTCTGCTGGAGTCTGAGCAGGGTGTCGATGTCGTACAGGTCGTGGTCGCTGCGCGCGCCGTAGAACACCTCGACCGATCGGCGTGCGCCGTGATCTGCAACGTCCTCGACCAGAGCCTTGATAGGCGCAATGCCGGTGCCGCCGCCCAGGCAGAGCAGACCGCCGGCGGTGGTGTGGTCGACGGTCATCGAGCCGGCCGGAGGACCGAGCCGTATGACGTCTCCGGGGCGAGCGCGGTGCACCAGCGCGGTGGAGACCCAGCCGGCCGGGACGGCCTTCACATGGAACGTCAGCAGACCGTCCGAGCGAGGTGCGGAGGCGAAGGAGTAGTGCCGCCACACCCGTGGCCACCAGGGCGTCTCGACGCTCGTGTACTGGCCTGCGAGGAAGGGATAGGGCTGGTCGGGGCGGACCGTGAGGACCGCGACATCGGCGGTCCTCAGGTCGTGCGTGACGATCTCGGCCTGCCACCAGGCGGGGGTCCGAAGTTCGTCCGCCGCCGCCGCGTCGATCATGACCTGGGAGATCGTCGTGTACGCCCGCACCCAGGCCGCCTCGGTCTCCGGGTTCCAGACGGCGGCGTACTTGCTCAACGCACCGATCAGACATTCACCTACGGCCGGATAGTGCTCAGCGCGGGTCCCGTACTTGCGGTGCCCGCGGCCCAGGTCCTGCAGGTGATCGACGAGGACGGCGGTGTTGTCCAGGTACTCGGCCGCGATGAGCAGGGCCTTCAGCAGCCGATCCCGCTGAGCGTCCATCGCGGCTGGGAACAGCGATCGCAGCTCGGGGTGGCGGACGAAGAGGAGCGCGTAGAAGTACGAGGTGACCTTGTCGGCGACAGGGCCGATCTCGGCCATCGTGCGGCGGACGAGGATCGCGTCCGGGGACCCTTCCTCGACAGCGGACGCCGACCGCTGAACGGGCACACGCTGCGCGACCGCGACATCGGGATGATCCTCGTGCGGCTCCTGATCACCGTCCGGCGGCGGAATCGAAGACGTCGTGCGCGGCGTGAACCAGCCGCCCCCAGCCGACATGCCGTTCTCCCCCGACGTGGTGGTCGGAGCGTCCATGGTGTGCCCTCGCCTCGAACGTCTCTCGGTCGGTCGCGCACCTTCTCCTCGGAAAGTGCCTGCTTTCCCCCGGCGGGCGGCCAGCCGTAGCGCTTGCTCCGCAGCTTCCCATCCGATCGGATGCCGCGGGCATCCTCGGAAACGGGTTCTTCGATCTCTCCGTCCCTTTAGGCTGCTGCCCTGCTCTCGGCCCGCACGGGATGCGTGGACCCCGTTCCGGACGTGAACCGGAGTCGACCCTACCGGCCGTTGCCACGCACACAAGTCCCCCCTGCCTCCGTCAGGAATCAGGCAGGGAGCGAACCGTGAAGGCCGTCAATTACCGGGCGCCGCTGACCAATTCATAGGCATTCCACAGATCCTGTCCCCTGTAGGAATGAGTCGCGAGCCCGTCCAGGTGGCCGTCCGCATTCACCGCCACGGAAACCGGTACGACAGCAAACAGCTCCTTGTCCGACGACGAGTCGCCGTACGCCACGCAGTCCGCCCGCGCTACACCGAACTCCGCGCAGAGCCGGTCCGCGATGGCCACCTTGGCCGCGGCGCTGAGCACCCCGGACGGGTCGACGGGCGCGGTGAACGGTACGGCGGGGAAACGGGACCCATGGGCTGCGTGAGCACCCCAATCCAGCAGGCGTTCCACGAAGAAGGAAGGCGAGAGGGACACCACCGCGCAGTATTCGCCCGCGCTTCTGATCTCCGCCCACACCTCACGGATCCGGGCCAGCCAGGGAGCCGCCTCGAAAGCGGCGTCCACATGCGCCTCGGTAAGGGCCGCCCACAGGTCGTACACCTGCGCCGCGTACTCCGGCGGCCCGATGCGTCCCTCCGCAATCGCCCGGTCCAGCGCCACCGTCTCCGCCTCCAGTCCCAACTGGCGGGAAATCTCCACCGGTGCCGTGGTGCCGTGCAACAACGTGCCGTCGAGATCGAACAGATGAAGTCTCGCCATGACCCTGAGGCTAATCGGCTGCCGATGTTTCACGTGAAACACTCACAGCCGTTCCCTGGTTGTACGCAGGGCTACGACATGGCCAAAAGCACGTACGTCTCTGTCGAAACGGGTGGACGCCAGGGGTGCCGGTCGGACAGCCTGACCTGCGTGCCGACTCCTTCCCTCGCCGCTCTGCCCATCCGCCGTCTGACGCTTCGCGATCTCCGTGCATGCGCCGACTTGTCCGAGGACCGGGGGTGGCCACGCGAAGAGCACAAGTGGGGCTTCCTCCTCACCGCCGGAAAGGGCTTCGGCATCGACGACCCCCAGGGTGGCCTCGTCGCCGCGTGCGTCGTCACCGAGTACGGCTCGTGGCAACGGCTGGAACTCGGCGCCATCGGCATGGTTCTGGTGGCCGAACGCCATGCCCGCCAGGGCGTCGGGCGCCGTCTGATGCAGCACGTCGTGGCGGCCATGGGAACCACCCCGCTGACCCTGCACGCCACTCCTTACGGCCGTCCCCTCTACGAGGAGCTGGGCTTCAAGGTGACGGGCCGGGCGGAGATGCTGACCGGCACGTTCACTCCCAGTGGTCCGGAGTCCGGGGTGCCGACGCGGGCCGCGACCGCAGAGGACCTTCCCGCGATCCTGCGTCTGGACGAGGAGGTGTTCGGCGCCGACCGCACACCCCTCATCACCCGTCTGCCCGCCTTCGCCGACCAGCTGCGAGTGGCCGAGGAGGGCGGCCGGATCATCGGTTACACGGCGGCGTGGCCCAACATGGACACCCACGTCGTCGGCCCGCTGATCGCCCGGGACACGGAGACCGCCAAGGCCCTCATCGCCTCGCTGGCGGTCGGCACGAACCGCCCGCTGCGCACCGACATCGACGTGCGCCACGAGGAGCTGCTGCGCTGGGCGAAGACACGGGGACTGGCCTCCGTGGCTTTCAATGCCGTGATGACCTACGGCATCACCGATCTCCCGGGGGACTGGACGCGCCGGTTCGCGCCACTGACGGTGGCCGCGGGCTGAGCCCCCGCACGACGAACGCCGGCCCCACCACTCGAAGCGGTGGGGCCGGCGTTGTCCGTCCGGGCCGTGTGATCAGGCGAGCGCCTGCACGGCCACGGTGGCGAAGCCGTGGTCCTGCTCCGGCGCACCGCCGCCGACGCCGATCGCGCCGATCAGCCGGCCGTCCCGGTGGACGGGGACACCGCCCGCGATGAACAGCAGGGGCCGGTCGAGGGCCGTGGGCAGCGTGTGGAAGAGGCCGCCCGGCTGCACGGCGTCGACCAGATCGGCGGTGGGTGCGTTCAGCTGGAGGGCCGTGTAGGCCTTGCGGGTGCTGGTCTCACCGGAGATCAGCACGGCGCGGTCGTCCCGGCGGAAGGCGAGCAGGTGGCCGCCGGCGTCCAGGACGGTGACGCTGACGGTGACTCCGGCGTCCTCGGCCGCACGGCGGGCCGTGGTGACCAGCAGCTCGGCGTCCTCGATGGTGAGCGGGGCGACGACGGTGGTGCTCATGGAGCGTTCTCCTTGGTGGTGCTGAGGCGGATGCTTGCCGCACCTGGGGCACAGCCCGGTGCGGGGATCTGTCGGGTATCGGTGAGCCGGGCTCAGTGGTGGACGGGCGTCCGCTCGCCGGCGGGCGTGCCGGAGGCGATCACAGCACCGTGCGCGCCGTCGCGGCGTTCCAGGGCCGCCGAGACGACGGCGAGGACCAGGGCGGCCGCGGCGAGGACGGCACCGACCCAGTTGGGGGCGGTGTAGCCGAAGCCGGCCGCGATCACCATGCCGCCGAGCCAGGCGGAGAGGGCGTTGCCCAGGTTGAAGGCGCCGATGTTCACGGCCGAGGCGAGCGTCGGAGCGCCGTGCGCCTGATCGAGGACGCGCTTCTGCAGCGGGGGAACGGTGGCGAAGCCCAGGGCGCCGATCAGGGCGATGGTCACGGCGGCCGCGAACTTGTTGTGGGCGGTCAGTGTGAAGAGTGCCAGGACGACGGCCAGGGCACCCAGGGAGACGTACAGCATCGGCATCAGGGCACGGTCGGCGAACTTCCCGCCGATGAGGTTGCCGCCGACCATGCCGAGGCCGAACAGGACCAGCAGCCAGGTGACCGAGCCGTCGGCGAAACCGGCGATGTGGGTCATCATCGGCGCGATGTAGGTGATGGCCGCGAAGACACCGCCGAAGCCGAGGACGGTCATCGCCATGGCGAGCAGAACCTGGGCGTTCTTGAAGGCGGCCAGCTCGTGCCGCAGATGCACACCCTCCGGCCGCGGCATCTCGGGCACCAGCTTGGCGATGCCGGCGAGACCGACGACCCCGAGGGCGGCGACGATGCCGAAGGTGACGCGCCAGCCGACGTTCTGCCCGATGAGCGTGCCCAGCGGGACGCCGACGACATTGGCGACGGTCAGACCGGTGAACATCATGGCGATGGCACCGGCCTTCTTGTCGGGTGCCACCAGCTCGGCCGCGACGACCGAGCCGATGCCGAAGAAGGCTCCGTGGGCGAGCGAGGCGATCACTCGTCCGATCAGCATGATCGCGAAGGTCGGGGCCACCGCGGAGAGCAGGTTTCCGGCGATGAAGAGTCCCATCAGCAGCATCAGCATCCGCTTGCGTGAGATCTTCGTGCCGAGCACGGTCATCAGTGGGGCACCGATGACCACACCCAGCGCGTAGCCGGTCACGAGCAGGCCCGCCGTGGGGATGGAGACCCCGAAATCGCCCGCGACCTCGGGCAGCAAGCCCATGATCACGAACTCTGTGGTGCCGATTCCGAAGGCCCCGATCGCGAGGGCCAGAAGCGCGAGAGGCATGAGGGGGTACACCTTCCCAGACGATTGCAGGAGCGCGTTTCGTGCGTTCACAATAGTTGCAGACGCGGGCTAAGTGCAACCGCCGACTATTGCGGCAGTGCTCTACTCTTGTTTCAGCCGCTCCGGATCGGAGGAAGACGCCCATGACAGCGACGGACCCCGCGCTCACCGCCCTCGCCCAGGGTTGGTGCGCCCTCTCTGCGCTGCACGGAAAGATCGAGGCGCACATCGAGCGCGCCCTGCAGGCCCACCACGACCTGAGCGTGCGGGAGTACTCCCTGCTCGACGTGCTCAGCCGACAGCACGACGGCGAGGGCGGGCATCTGCAGATGAAGCAGGTCGCCGACGCGGTCGTCCTCAGCCAGAGCGCAACCACGCGCCTGGTGACCCGTCTGGAGGACCGCGGCCTGCTGGAGCGCTACCTGTGCCCCACCGACCGGCGCGGTATCTACACCAACGTCACCGAGGCCGGCTTGCGCCTGCTGGAAGAGGCACGACCGACCAATGACGCCGCCTTGCGCGATGCCCTGGACGAGGCCTCCAGGAACCCCGAGCTGGCCCCGCTGGTCCGGGTCGTGGAGTCACTGAACGTGCCCGCATAGGGTGCGGGCATGGGAGATCTTGAAATACGGCACGCAACCGCCGAGGACCTGCCGGCGATCGTCGCGATGCTCGCCGACGATCCGCTGGGCGCCCAGCGCGAGTCGCCTCACGACCTGACCCCGTACAGGGTCGCCCTGGACCGCCTTGACGCCGACGCGAACCAGCATCTCGTCGTCGCCGTGCGCGAAGGCCGCGTGATCGGAACCCTGCAGCTCACGATCATTCCCGGACTCTCCCATCGAGGGGCGACCCGCGCGCTCATCGAGGCCGTGCGCATCCACGCCGACGAGCGGGGCAGCGGGCTCGGCGGCCGGCTCATCGAGTGGGCGATCGACACGTCCCGGCAGCTCGACTGCCGGATGGTACAGCTGACGTCCGACAAGACACGTACCGATGCACACCGCTTCTACGAGCGGCTGGGCTTCACGGCCTCGCACGAGGGCTTCAAGCTGAAGCTGTGACGGCACCACGGGGCAAGAGAACGGGGCGGTGCGTTTCACGTGAAACACACCGCCCTCGCATGTGGGGACTAGCGGATTCCTCGCCACCCCTCCGGGTCCACTCCGCCAGGCACGGGAGCCTGGGTGTCGTACGGCTGCCGCGTGAACACGAACGACCCCAGGTCGAGGTGGCTTACGGACCCGTCCGGGCGGTGTACGGGCCGTAGCAGCTCGCCGGCGTAGTAACCCTCCAGGCCCCTCCAGGTGCCGTCGCCGTTCGAGCGGAAGCGGGCACGGCGTCCGCCCCCGGTCAGCGGCCCCAACGCGATCAGCCCGTCGGCGCTCACCCGCAGACCGAAGGCATGAGTCCCCCAGTACCACTGCCCCGCCAATTCCAGCACCGTCGGGTCGACCTCGCGCAACGGTCGCCACGGCTCAGGGATCCGGGGTTCCGCCTCCGCGACGATCCGTACGAGGTCGGCGCCCAGCGCACCCAGCAGCGGCCCGCTGGTGCAGTTGGCGAGCACCACCGCGGCGACATCGTCCTCCACACTGATGGTGAGGTTCGCCAAAAAGCCCGGCAGCGAACCGGAGTGCCCGACGAGCAGCCTGCCGTCGCGGCGCTGAATCTGCATCCCCAGGCCATAGCTGTTCCCGTCCACCACGTCCGCGGCCTCGGCGGGTGCCGCCGGGGTCCGCATCTCCCGTACCGACTCCGCGCTGAGTACCCGGTCGTCCCCCCGGGCCAGAAAAGCGGCGAACCGCGCCAGGTCCCCCGTGGTCGACCACAGTTGTCCGGCCGGTGCCATCCGGCCGAGATCCTCCAGCGGCTCGGGCAGCAGGGCATCGGCCCACGGATGCACGGCCCATCCCCCCGCGTGCGGCGGCTCAGGTTGCACGCTCGTACGGTGCAGTCCGAGCGGTTCGAGGATCTCGCCGCGCAGCACCTCCTCCCAGGGGGCGCCACGCAGCTCCTCCACCAGCGCGCCGAGCACCGTGTAGCCGGGGTTGGAGTAGTGGTGCCGTCGACCGACGGGATGCAGCAGGGGCTGCTCACCGAGCACATCGCTCAGCTCGGGCCGCAGGGAGCCGGGGGTCCGTTCCCACCAGGGCGCGGGGGACTCGGCCGCCAAACCCGCGGTGTGGGCGAGCAGTTCGGCGATGGTCGCCTCTCCCGCGCCGGTACCCGGCAGATGCTTCTCCAGCGGATCCTCGAGATCGAGCAGGCCCTCGTCACGCAGCCGCATCACCAGTACGGCGGTGAAGGTCTTGGTGATGGACCCGATCCGATACTGCACGCCCTCGTCCGGCGCGTGCCCCTGGACCGAGGTGCGCGCCCCGTGCCACACGGCCTCTCCGTCCCGTACCACGGCGGCGACCAGCGACGGCGCCCGCCCTTCGGCCTGCGCGACGGCGATCCGGTGCAGCAAGGCACGCCGGGTGCCGGGGAGCAGCGCTTCGTGAGATGTCGTCATGAGCCCAGTCCACCGGCTGCTGCGGCGGGCGTCGAATTCATTTCCGCGATGGCCGGCGGCCTGGTCCGCGTCGGTGCCGATGTGCTCCGCCAGAACCAGAGCCTTCCACAGTGCCCACCCACAAGCCCACACGGGCCCACACCCGCGCTGTTCTGCCGACGGTGAAGACCGGCCCGCCCGGGACTCGACCATCACTACAGTCCAGGCCCATGACGACGGTCACAACGCGCACGGTCGCATACCCGGCGGACGGCCTGACGATGATCGGGCACCTCGCGCTCCCCGCCGGTGTCGACCGCCGGCCCGCAGTCCTGATGGGGCCCGAGGGGCCGGGCTGAACGACTTCCAGCGCCGCCGGGCCGACGCCCTCGCCGAACTGGGGTACGTGGCGCTGGCCTTCGACCTCCACGGCGGGCGCTGGTTCACCGATCCACAGGAGATGCCGGCGCGCGTCACCCCCCTGCTCGCCGACCCCGACCGGATGCGGGGAATCGGCCACGCGGCACTCGACGTGCTGCGCGCCGAACCGCAGGCCGACCCCGACCGGATCGCCGCTATCGGCTACGGCACCGGGGGTGCGATCGCGCTGGAACTCGGGCGCGACGGCGTCAACCTGCGCGTGATCGGGACGGTCAACGACCTGACCACGGGCCGACCGGGCGAGGCGGCGCGCATCCGTTGCTCCGTGTGGGCAGGGGTCGGATCGGAGGACCCGATCATGCCCGCTGAACAACGAGACGCCTTCGCCGCCGAGATGCAGGCCGCGGGCATCGACTGGCGCCTCGTGGTCTACGGCGGAGCCCTGCACGCCTTCCACCACCCGCCGGTCGACCAGACCGTGCTCCCCGGCGTCGGCTATCACCCGCAGCACGCACAGCGATGCCGGCGCGACATCGTCGGCCTGCTAGCCGAGTGCCTGCCCGTAACGGAGTGAGCCAGAGCGTCAGGACGGCCGTCGTCATGACATGCGTGCAACCACGGCGACCGGCGGGCCCGGCCGGACGGCCCAGGAACCCTTGAACGCGCAGGAGATCCGCCGGCGCCCGGTGCGGAGTCTGCGGCTGAGCCACCGAGCACGAGGACTACATGCGAGCTCGGATTGCGCACCGATGAGTTTCCCGCGCCGCGCCGGTCTGTATGCGTGAGACCGACTCACGTAAGGCTGGCGCCATGCGGAAATTGATCTACGGCATGAACCTGACCCTGGACGGCTACATCGCCGCGCCCGGCGACGACATCGGCTGGAGCGTGCCGAGCGACGAGCTGTTCCAGTTTTGGTCCGACCAGTTGGAGGCGACCGACCTGTCGCTGTACGGGCGCAAGCTGTGGCAGACGATGAGCTCCTACTGGCCGACCGGCGACCAGCAGCCCAACGCCACCCCGGCGGAAATCGAGTTCGCGCGCCGCTGGCGGGACATGTCGAAGGTGGTGTTCTCCTCGACGGTCGACAAGGTCGACTGGAACACCCGCCTGGTCACCGGCGACGCGGTCGCCGAGATCACCCGACTCAAGGCCGAGGACGGCGGCCCGATGGACATCGGCGGCGCGACGCTCGCCGGGGCGGCCATGCGAGCCGGGCTGATTGACGAGTACGTGCTGGCCGCCGCGCCGGTCCTGGTGGGCGGCGGCACGCCGTTCTTCACCGCGCTGGACAGCTGGGTGAACCTGAACCTGGTGGAGACGCGGGCGTTTCCCTGCGGCGTGATCCTGACCAGGTACGAGACGAGGCGCTGAGCGCCCGTCCGGGAGTCACGGGCCCTATGGTGCCATCACGGCTGAGACTGGGCCACGAAATCTGAGACCCTACAACAACGGGGGATCAGGTCTGGGCCATGTCCACGAAGCGGGAGTAGTGGCCCTGGAACGCGACCGTGATCGTGGCCGTCGGTCCGTTTCGGTGCTTGGCCACGATCAGGTCGGCCTCGCCCGCGCGCGGGGACTCCTTCTCGTAGGCGTCCTCACGGTGCAGCAGGATGACCATGTCGGCGTCCTGCTCGATGGAGCCGGACTCTCGCAGGTCGGAGACCATCGGCTTCTTGTCGGTGCGCTGCTCGGGACCACGGTTGAGCTGCGAGAGCGCGATGACCGGGATCTCCAGCTCCTTCGCGAGGAGCTTGAGGTTACGGGACATGTCCGAGACCTCCTGCTGACGGCTCTCGGCGCGCTTGGAGCCGCCGGACTGCATCAGCTGGAGGTAGTCGATGACGACCAGCTTCAGGTCGTTGCGCTGCTTCAGCCGCCGGCACTTGGCGCGGATCTCCATCATCGACAGGTTCGGGGAGTCGTCGATGTAGAGCGGTGCGGCCGAGACGTCCGGCATGCGGCGGGCGAGCCGGGTCCAGTCCTCGTCGGTCATCGTGCCTGACCGCATGTGGTGCAGGGCGACCCGGGCCTCGGCGGACAGCAGACGCATCGCGATCTCGTTACGGCCCATCTCGAGCGAGAAGATGACGCTGGGGAGGTTGTGCTTGATCGAGGCGGCCCGTGCGAAGTCCAGGGCGAGGGTCGACTTACCCATGGCGGGTCGGGCCGCGATGACGATCATCTGGCCGGGGTGCAGACCGTTCGTCAGCGAGTCGAAGTCGGTGAAGCCCGTGGGCACGCCCGTCATCTCGCCGCTGCGCGAGCCGATCGCCTCGATCTCGTCCAGGGCGCCTTCCATGATGTCGCCGAGCGGCAGATAGTCCTCGCTGGTGCGCTGCTCGGTGACGGCGTAGATCTCGGCCTGGGCGCGGTTGACGATCTCGTCGACGTCGTCGTCGGCCGCATATCCCATCTGGGTGATGCGTGTACCGGCCTCGACCAGGCGGCGCAGTACGGCCCGCTCATGAACGATCTCGGCGTAGTACTCGGCGTTGGCCGCGGTCGGCACGGTCTGGACGAGCGTGTGCAAGTACGAAGCGCCGCCGACCTTGTTGATCTCGCCGCGCTTGGTGAGTTCCGCGGCGATGGTGATCGGGTCGGCCGGCTCGCCCTTGGCGTAGACGTCCAGGATCGCCTGGTAGATCGTCTCGTGCGCGGGCTTGTAGAAGTCGTGGCCCTTGAGGATCTCGACGACGTCGGCGATGGCGTCCTTGGACAGCAGCATGCCGCCCAGCACCGACTGCTCGGCGTCCAGATCCTGCGGCGGTACCCGCTCGAAGGACGACCCTCCGCCGTCCCAGCCGCCGCTCTCCCGGCCCCGGTCGTGTTGTTCGTCACGACCCCGGCCACCGTCGCTTCGCCGTCGGGAGGCGGGCAGACGATCGCTGGGTCCGCTGTCGGCCCACGGCTCGTCCAAGGGCTCGGAAATGCTCACCGAGCCACCTCCTCCCGTCCGCACAGCGGACCTCGCCGTGGCCTCTTTTGTACGGCACGACACTGACAAATGAGAGGCCCAACTCCGGTACTCACGCGTCGCGTTTGTGACGGTTCCAAGCCCGTGGGAAAGACACGACCCGGGCCGGGGAAAGGAGTGGGCGCCGCACCACGGTAGGCCTGTCGGCACCGTCAGCCAATCTGGTTATCCACAGGGCATGTGGACGACCGCCCCGATGCTGTGGAGAACTCGCCGAAACCTGTGCACGACCCGGTGGACAGCCCTGTGAACAAGCCCTCGCTCACCCAGAGGAGAAGCCCGTGACCTGCAGCTTTACCATCCACCGGCTGTGCAGAAGAAAAACTTCCCCAGTCGGATCAAGATCGCTTCGAACGGTGCGCGAAAGGACACGATCCGAGACGTCCAGTAAGGGTCAGAAGTCAGTTGTATCTCTTACCTGTGGATGGTTAGATTAGTGCTCATGACACAGGCCCCCGCGGTACCGAAGGCCCCCCGCCGACGGCACGACCGAGAGATCGTCGCGCTGGCCGTCCCCGCCTTCGGCGCCCTCATCGCCGAGCCGCTCTTCGTGATGGCGGACAGTGCGATCGTCGGCCATCTCGGCACCGCACAACTCGCCGGCCTCGGCGTCGCCTCGGCCCTCCTCACCACCGCCGTGAGCGTCTTCGTCTTCCTCGCCTACGCCACCACAGCGGCCGTGGCCCGCCGCGTCGGCGCCGGCGATCTCCAGGCGGCCATCCGTCAGGGCATGGACGGCGTCTGGCTGGCCCTGCTGCTCGGCACCGCCGTCATCGCCGTCGTCCTTCCGCTGGCCCCTGGCATCGTGGAGCTCTTCGGGGCCTCGACGACCGCGGCCCCCTACGCCACGACGTATCTGCGCATCTCCTCGCTGGGTATCCCGGCCATGCTCATCGTCCTCGCCGCGACCGGAGTGCTGCGTGGCCTGCAGGACACCCGGACCCCGCTCTACGTCGCCATCTCCGGCTTCATCGCCAACGGCGCGCTCAATGGCGCACTCGTATACGGCGCCGGCCTTGGCATCGCCGGTTCGGCATGGGGCACGGTCATCGCACAATGCGGTATGGCGGCCGTCTATCTGACCGTGGTCGTACGCGGGGCTCGTCGACACGGCGCTTCCCTCCGCCCAGACACTGCCGGAATCCGAGCCTCGGCTCAGGCAGGCGTTCCCCTCCTGGTCCGCACACTGTCACTGAGGGCGATCCTCATGATCGCCACGGCAGTCGCGGCACGTCTCGGTGACGCCGACATCGCCGCCCACCAGATCATTCTGTCCCTGTGGAGTCTGTTGGCTTTCGCTCTCGACGCGATCGCGATCGCGGGACAGGCGATCATCGGCCGCTACCTCGGCGCAGCCGACACCCAGGGCGCGCGCGAGGCCTGCCGCCGCATGGTCCAGTGGGGCATCGCGACCGGTGTCGTACTCGGCCTGCTCGTGGTGGCCGGCCGACCGCTCTTCCTCCCGCTGTTCACCAGCGACTCGGTGGTCAAAGACGCGGCATTGCCCGCCTTGCTGATGGTGGCGCTGTCGCAGCCCATCTGCGGGATCGTCTTTGTCCTGGACGGCGTCCTGATGGGCGCGGGGGACGGGCCGTACCTGGCCTGGGCGATGGTCGTCACTCTGGCGGTGTTCGCACCCGTGGCTCTGCTCGTCCCTATGTTCGGCGGTGGTCTCACCGCCCTCTGGGTCGCGATGACGCTGATGATGACCGTCCGCATGCTGACCCTGTGGCTGCGCACTCGCTCCGGCCGCTGGATCGTCACGGGCGCGACCCGTTGACCGTTTCACGTGAAACATGCCGCCGTGCCCGCAGCGATGGCGCTTCCGAACCATAGGGAAAGGGGCCGCACCCTCACGGATGCGGCCCCTTTCACCTGCTCAAGCGAGCGCAGCGATCATGCAGCGATCAGGCCGCGATGACCTCGATGTTGACCTTGGCGGCAACCTCGGGGTGCAGACGCACGGACGTCTCGTGGGCGCCCAGGGTCTTGATCGGAGCGGACAGCTCGATGCGGCGCTTGTCGACCTCGGGGCCACCGGAAGCCTTGATCGCGGAGGCGATGTCGGCCGGGGTGACGGAACCGAAGAGACGACCGGCGTCGCCGGAGCGGACGGCCAGGCGGACCTTCACGCCCTCGAGCTGGGCCTTGACCTGGTTGGCCTGCTCGATGGTCTGGATCTCGTGGATCTTGCGAGCACGACGGATCTGCTCGACGTCCTTCTCGCCACCCTTGGTCCAGCGGATAGCGAACTTCCGCGGGATCAGGTAGTTGCGAGCGTAACCGTCCTTGACGTCCACGACGTCGCCCGCGGCACCGAGGCCGGAGACCTCGTGGGTGAGGATGATCTTCATGAGTCGGTCACCCTTCCCTTAGCGCGCGGTGGACGTGTAGGGCAGCAGCGCCATCTCACGGCTGTTCTTGACGGCCGTGGCGACGTCACGCTGGTGCTGCGTGCAGTTGCCGGTCACGCGGCGGGCACGGATCTTGCCGCGGTCGGAAATGAACTTCCGCAGCATGTTCGTGTCCTTGTAGTCCACGTACGTGACCTTGTCCTTGCAGAAAGCGCAGACCTTCTTCTTCGGCTTGCGCACAGGCGGCTTCGCCATGGTGTATCTCCTGTGTGATCAAGAAGTTGGGGTACGACCCACCCCCGGCCCGAAGGCCTAGAAGGGGGGCTCGTCCGAGTAGCCGCCACCGCCGCCGGAGCCTCCGCCCCAGCCGCCGCCACCCTGGTTGCCACCGGCGGGAGCGCCGGTCGCCCACGGGTCGTCGGCCGGAGCGCCGCCGCCCTGCTGGCCGCCACCGGGGCCTCCGCCCCAGCCGCCGCCACCCTGGCCGCCACCGCCGCCGTAACCGCCCTGGCCACTGCGAGCGCCACCGGCGGTCTTGGTGACCTTGGCCGTGGCGTTGCGCAGGCTGGGGCCGACTTCCTCGACGTCCAGCTCGTAGACCGTGCGCTTGACGCCCTCACGGTCCTCATAGGACCGCTGCTTCAGCCGGCCCTGCACGATGACGCGCATGCCTCGCTGGAGCGACTCGGCGACGTTCTCCGCCGCCTGACGCCAGACCGAGCAGGTCAGGAAGAGGCTCTCGCCGTCCTTCCACTCGTTCGTCTGGCGGTCGAAGGTGCGGGGAGTGGACGCGACGCGGAACTTCGCGACCGCCGCACCGGACGGGGTGAAGCGCAGCTCGGGGTCGTCGACAAGATTGCCGATGACCGTGATGACGGTCTCGCCTGCCATGGGGGAACCTCTCGGCGGGTTTGCTGCTCTGGCTGCTGGTTGCTGCTACTCGAATCCCGAGATCAGCTGAGCGGGAAAGCTCAGTGGGTCTCGGGGCGGAGGACCTTGGTCCGGAGGACCGACTCGTTCAGGTTCATCTGGCGGTCGAGCTCCTTGACGACCACAGGCTCGGCCTGCAGGTCGATGACCGAGTAGATGCCCTCGGGCTTCTTCTTGATCTCGTAGGCGAGACGACGACGGCCCCAGGTGTCGACCTTCTCAACCTTGCCGCCGCCGTCACGGACGACGGACAGGAAGTTCTCGATCAGCGGGGAGACAGCACGCTCCTCGAGATCGGGGTCGAGGATGACCATCACCTCGTAGTGACGCATGTGGAACCCACCTCCTTTGGACTCAGCGGCCACGGTCGTTCCGTGGCAGGAGGGTTGTGATGCGTACGCAACGGTATCGGCCGCCACTGACAATCGGGGTTCCCCTGGGGATCCCGCAGTCTGGCCCCAGTGCGACTGGGCAGGCCTGAGCAGACACCGGTGCAGAGGGTACAGACTACCCGCACACCCGCTTCCGGTTGAAATCCGGCCCTGAGGGCCGCCAATCTGTACACGTCGGGTGTGTACGGCGCTACCATGCGCCGCCTTCCGCAGGAGGTGCCCTATGGCACAAGCATTGCAGCCCAATACAGCCGGATCCCTCTTCGCCACGGACGGCAAACCCCATCCGCTCCAGGACGCCCTCACGGTGCTGACACTGGTCCTGGGCCTGCTGTCCTTCATCACGTCGTTCTTCCACAGCCTCCATCTGCTGACATCCTGGGCCGGCCTGGTGGCGCTCGGCATCGGCGTGTACGGGCAGTGGATCTCGGTGACCACGCGGGAGCGCTTCGGTCTGATCCTGGGTCTCGGTGCGGCGGGAGTCGGCTTCCTGATCGGGATGGCGCACGGCGGACTGTTCGGCGGGATCATCAGCGGCTAAGGCCCGTAGGCCCAGTCGGGGCGCTCGCAAGGCGCAGTAGGCTTCGGCGCGAGAGCCGGAGCCCCTGTACCCATGGGGACACACCAGCCCGAGGAGCGCCCCGAATGAGCCTGACCCTGAGGACCATCAGTCGCGAGCAGCATCTGGCCTACATCCAGAGCCTGCCGGCGGCGAGTCACATGCAGGTCCCGGCCTGGGCAGATGTGAAGGCGGAGTGGCGCTCGGAGAACCTCGGCTGGTTCGACGACCGTACCGGCGAGATGGTCGGCGCGGGCCTGGTCCTCTACCGTCAGCTGCCCAAGATCAAGCGCTACCTCGCCTATCTTCCCGAGGGTCCGGTCATCAACTGGTTCGCGCCGAACCTGGACGACTGGATCCAGCCGATGCTGGCGCATCTGAAGCAGCAGGGCGCGTTCTCCGTGAAGATGGGTCCGCCGGTGATCATCCGGCGCTGGAACGCCGAGACCATCAAGAAGGGCATTCAGGACCAGGACGTCAAGCGCCTGCGCGACCTGGAGGCCGACTTCATCGAGCCGCGTGCCTTCGAGGTGGCCGACAAGCTGCGCCGGATGGGCTGGCAGCAGGGTGAGGACGGCGGCGCCGGCTTCGGTGACGTACAGCCCCGTTATGTCTACCAGGTGCCGCTCGCCAATCGTTCCCTGGAAGAAGTCCACAAGAACTTCAACCAGCTGTGGCGCCGCAACATCAAGAAGGCCGAGAAGGCCGGCGTCGAGGTCGTCCAGGGTGGCTACCAGGACCTGGCCGAGTGGCAGCGGCTGTACGAGATCACGGCCGTGCGCGACCACTTCCGGCCCCGCCCGCTGTCGTACTTCCAGCGCATGTGGACGGCCCTCAACACCGAGGACCCCAACCGGATGCGGCTGTACTTCGCCCGCCACAACGGCGTGAACCTGTCCGCCGCGACGATGCTGATCGTCGGCGGGCACGTCTGGTACTCCTACGGCGCCTCCGACAACATCGGCCGTGAGGTCCGGCCCTCGAACGCGATGCAGTGGCGGATGCTGCGCGACGCCTACGCGCTCGGCGCCACCGTCTACGACCTGCGCGGCATCTCCGACTCGCTGGACGAGACGGATCACCTGTTCGGCCTGATCCAGTTCAAGGTGGGCACGGGCGGACAGGCCGCCGAGTACCTCGGCGAGTGGGACTTTCCGCTGAACAAGCTGCTCCACAAGGCTCTCGACATCTACATGTCGCGCCGCTGAGCCGCGGGCGTTTGATTCCATAGCCTTCACTGCTTTCACACCTCTGATACACCGCAGCCACGAGAAAGGTTCCAGGTCCGGCCATGGCGCTCACGCTCTACGTCGACACCGCGCGCTGGCGGGCGCACCACAAGCACGTGCAGGAGCAGTTCCCGGGTCTCGTCCCGGTCTGCAAGGGCAACGGCTACGGCTTCGGGCACGAACGGCTGGCGGAGGAGGCCACGCGGCTCGGTGCGGACCTGCTCGCCGTCGGCACGACGTACGAGGCCGCGCGCATCAAGGACTTCTTCGGCGGTGACCTGCTGGTGCTGACGCCGTACCGGCGCGGCGAGGAGCCGGTGCCGCTGCCCGACCGGGTCGTCCGCTCGGTGTCGTCGATCGACGGCGTGTACGGCCTCGTCGGCGCCCGCGTCGTCATCGAGGTGATGTCCTCGATGAAGCGGCACGGCATCAGCGAGCAGGACCTGCCGCAGCTGCACCAGGCCATAGAGAACGTCCGCCTGGAGGGCTTCGCCATCCATCTGCCGCTGGACCGCACCGACGGCTCGGACGCCGTCGAGGAGGTCATCGGCTGGATGGACCGGCTGCGCGCGGCCCGGCTGCCGCTGCACACGATGTTCGTCAGCCACCTCAAGGCCGATGAACTCGCGCGGCTCCAGCAACAGTTCCCGCAGACCCGGTTCCGCGCCCGCATCGGCACGCGGTTGTGGCTGGGGGACCACGAGGCGACCGAGTACCGCGGTGCCGTCCTGGACGTCACGCGTGTGGCCAAGGGCGACCGGTTCGGCTACCGGCAGCAGAAGGCGGCCTCGGACGGCTTCCTGGTGGTCGTGGCGGGCGGTACCTCGCACGGGGTGGGCCTGGAGGCCCCGAAGGCCCTGCACGGCGTCATGCCGCGCGCCAAGGGCGTCGCACGGGCCGGCCTCGCCACGGTCAACCGGAACCTTTCCCCGTTCGTCTGGGGCGGCAAGCAGCGCTGGTTCGCCGAGCCGCCGCACATGCAGGTGTCGATCCTCTTCGTCCCGTCGGACGCCCCCGAGCCGAAGGTCGGTGACGAGCTCGTGGCCCATCTGCGGCACACGACCACCCAGTTCGACCGGCTCGTGGACCGCTAGGCCGGCACAGGGAGCGCGCGGTACAGGACAGGGGAAGGCCGTACACGCATCGCGCGTGTACGGCCTTCTTCATGGCCCGCCCCGTGGTGTTCGCTCAGAGCGAACGGCCCTCGGAGGACATGGGTTCAGGCCTGCCCCAGTCCACCTGAGGCCCGTCGAAGGGGGCGGCGTGCCGCGGTGGGTGGGCCGCCGCGCCGAGCACGAAGACGTCCTCCGCGCCGTCGAGGACCCCGCCCGAGGGGTCGTCGTCGCCCGAGCGGCGCACCACGTCGCGGTCCGGCATGAGGATGTCCCGTACGACGACGGCGCACAGGTACAGGGTGCCCACCAGGTGCAGCACGATCGCCCAGTGGTAGCCGTGCGTCGGCAGGCCCTTGTGGGCGTCTCCGCTGGTCGTGTAGGCGAGGTACATCCAGATGCCCAGGAAGTACGCCACCTCGCACGCCTGCCAGATCAGGAAGTCCCGCCACTTGGGCCGGGCGAGGACCGCCAGCGGCACCAGCCACAGGACGTACTGCGGGGAGTAGACCTTGTTGGTGAGGATGAAGGCCGCCACCATCAGGAAGGCCAGCTGAGCGAAGCGCGGCCGGCGCGGGGCGGTGAACGTCAGCGCACCGATGCCGAGGAAGCTCAGCACCACCAGCACCGAGGCCGTGGTGTTCACGAACTCGGTGGTGGGTGGGTGGCTGGAGTTCTGCGCCCAGATCAGCCAGAAGGAGCCGAAGTCGACGCCGCGCTCCTTGCTGAAGGTGTAGAACTTCGCCCAGCCCTCGCGGATGTGGAAGCCCGTCGCGTCGTGCGTGAGCATCACCGGCAGGTTCACCACGAGCCAGGCGACCACCGAGCCGGCCGCGGCCTGGAAGAACTCCCGCCACTTACCGGCCCGCCAGCACAGCAGGAGCAGCGGGCCGAGGAGGAAAACGGGATAGAGCTTGGCGGCCGTGGCCAGCCCCAGGAGGATGCCGAAGGCGAGCGCCCGGCCCCGCGACCACATGAGCATCGCGGCGGCGGTCAGGGCGACCGCGAAGAGGTCCCAGTTGATGGTCGCGGTCAGCGCGAAGGCGGGTGCGAGCGCGACCAGCAGGCCGTCCCAGGGGCGCCGGCGGTGGGTGCGGGCCACGCAGACGGCGATGACGGCCGCGCACACCATGAGCATTCCGGCGTTGACGAACCAGTACCACTGCTCCTGGTGCTGGATGCTGCCACTGTGCGGGGTCAGCCAGGAGGCCACCTCCATGAACACTCCGGTCAGCACCGGGTACTCGAGGTAGTCCATGTCGCCGGGGAGCCTGTCGAAATAGGGCACGAGGTGGTCGGCGAAACCACGCCCCTGGTAGAGGTGCGGAATGTCCGAATAGCAGGCGTGCGTGTACTGGCTGCTCGCGCCGAAGAACCAGGCACCGTCGTAGCAGGGTGCCTTCTGGACCAGGCCTAGGGCGAACATGCCGATCGCCACGAGTACGACGACCCGTACGGGGGTCCACCAGGAGGTCCCGAGCAGGGCGCGCCGCCCGAGGGGACCACCGATCAGCTCACTGCCGGCCGCGGCGACCTCGTCCTCCTTGGTCGGCTGCACCGGTTCTGCCAAGGCGGGCCGCACGGGCTCGGGCTCGTGCACACTCGCGGGCGTCATCTCTGCGCTGGGCATGGGCCACATCCTGCCGTACCTGTCCAGGAATACGCCGAGGGCCGCCGCACCTCGTCGGTGCGGCGGCCCCGTGTTTCACGTGAAACACCCGCGGCGGACCATATGGCCGCCAACCGGTCAGATCCGGCGCCTAGCCGGTCTGGCCTGCGAAAATGCCCCCGTTTCCATTGCCTCGGGTGTTGCCGGTTCCGGTCGATTCCGTGGCGGTCGGCGTCGGAGAGGTGCCTCCGCCGGTACCGCCCGTATCCGTGCCGCCATTGCCGTTGCAGTTGTTGCCCCAGCCGAACTGGCACGTCTCGCTCGGCGTCGGCGTCGGCGTCGGGGTGGTGGCCGACGCACTGGGCGTCGGGGTGGGTGTGTCGCTGGGAGTCGGGCTCGGCGTGACGGTGACGGACGGAGTCGGGGAGGGAGCACCCGCCTCGTCCTGGACCTTGCCGATCTCGGTGGCCTTCGGGAAACCGGGGTCGGACTTCCCCTTGAGGGCGGCCTTCATGTAATCGGTCCACACCAGGGTCGGGATGTCACCACCGTGAATGGAGTCCGTGTTCGCCGTGCCGTTCATGGAGAGCAGCTCGTGGTCCTTGGGGTTCTCGCGGAACATCGCCACGGACGTCGACAGCTGCTGGGTGTATCCGACGAACCAGGCCGACTTGTTCTTGTCGGTGGTACCCGTCTTGCCCGCCGCCGTACGGCCGAGGGCCTTGGCGTTCTTAGCCGTACCGTTCTGGATGACGTTCTGCAGGACATCCGTGACGTTGTTGGCGACGTTCGGGTCGATCGCGTCCTTGGCGGCCCGCTTGGGCTTGGTGAAGCTGGGCGCTTCGCCGCCATTGACCTTGACGGCCGTCACCGAGTACGGCTCCGCCTGCTTGCCGGACGCGGCGAACGTGGCGTAGGCGTCCGCCATCCGAATCGCGCTGGGGGTGGACGTACCGATGGCGAAGGACGGGTTGAGGTCCTGCGACATGCTCTGCTGCAGGATGCCGGCCGACCTTGCCACGTCCCGGACGTGCGTCATCCCGACGTCGACACCGAGCTGCACGAACGGCGTGTTGATGGACTGCTCCATCGCCTTGCGCAGGGTGATGTAGCCCCAGGGGTGCGGACTCTCGTTCTTCTGATAGAAGGGCGAGTTGTCCTTGTTGAGGTAGAACGACCCATCCGGCTTGTAGACCTTGAGGTGGTCGTTGCCGTTGTACTTGCTCAGCGGCGACACGCCCTCGCCGTCCGACTTGTACGTCCCGTACTCCATGGCGGCGGCCAGCACGAACGGCTTCCACGTCGAACCGACGGGGACACCGGAGGTGTCGGCGTTGTTGGTGAAGTGCCCGTTCTCATATCCGTCACCGCCGTAGAGGGCGACGATCGCGCCGTCGTTGGGCACCACCGAGGCCGCTCCGAACTGGACGTATTTGTCGTACTTCGGGCGATTCTTCGGGTCGAGGCGTGCCTTCTGGACGTTCTTCACGGCCTTGGCCAGGGCGTTGACCTTGTCCTTCTGGAACGTCGTGTAGATCTGGTAGCCGCCCCGGTCGAACTGCGCCTCCGTGATGTCGGAGTGGGCGAGGACATACTTCTTCGCCGTGTCGGCCAGGTAGCTGATCTGGCCGGTCATGCCCTTGGTCGCCTTGCGGCCGTCCGGCATGGGGTACTTCACGACGGCTTTCTGGTACTCCGCGTCGGAGAGGTGCTTGTCCTTGTGCATCTCGCCGAGGATCCAGCGCCAGCGCTCCTTGGAACGCTCGGTGTTGGCCTCCGGGGTCGCCGACTTGTCGAGGTCCGTGTTGCCGGCGGGGTCGTAGTACGTCGGGCCCTTGAGCAGGGCAGCGAGGACGGCGCACTCGCTCGGCTTGAGGTCGACCGCGTTCTTGCCGTAGTAGGTCTGCGCCGCCGCCTGGATGCCGTACGCGCCCCGGCCGAAGTACGAGGTGTTCAGGTAGCCCTGCAGAATCGTGTTCTTGTCGAGCTTCGTGCCCACCTTTATGGAGATGAACATCTCCTTGAACTTGCGGGTCACGGTCTGGTCCTGACTCAGGTACGTGTTCTTCACGTACTGCTGGGTGATCGTCGAGCCACCCTGCGTCTGACCACCCCGCGCCATGTTGAGCATCGCACGCGCGATACCCATGGGATCGACACCCGAGTCCTGGTAGAAGGACTTGTTCTCGGCGGAGATCACCGCCCAGCGCATCGCCTCGGGAATCTGATCGATGTTGACGTTCTGCCGGTTGACGCCAGTGCCCGTGGCCACCATCTGGGTGTGATCGGCCCAGTAGTAGACGTTGTTCTGGGACTTGGCCGCGATGTTCTCGTTGGGGACCTGCACCATCGCGAAGCCGATGCCGACCATCGCGACCATGCTGCCGAGGAAGCCGATGCACAGCCCGGAGACGAGCTTCCAGGAAGGCACCCAGCGGTGCCAGCCGTACTTGCCGGCCCGGGGGTAGTCGATGAACCGCTTCTTGGCAGGTGCGGCCGCAGTGCGGCCGCGTCCGGGACCGCTCGGGCCGCCCCGGCCCGCGTTGTCGGCCGTTCTGCGTCGGCCGCCTCTCTGTGCCGCCCGGCGGGCCTCGGCCCGGCCACCGTAGGGGCGCTCTTCACCTCCCGAGCCGTAGGAGTCCGATCCATAGGAACTGGACTCATAGGAATCGGCAGGAGACCCGGTGGCGCCTCGCGGTGCCGCACGGCGGCCGGAGGACGAGCCGGACTGGCCGCGTCGGGCCGCGGCACGTCCGCCTCCCTGCGGCTGCGGCGGTTTGCGACGGTGCTCGCTCATCGAACGATTACTCCTCGGGCAGGCGCACCCGTGCGCGCCTGGAACGGCGGCTGGTTTCCGGTCCCCCCGAAGTACGGATGTGGTCGGTTCTGCATTCACCCGTACTGCACCGGGGGCGATGACGCTCCCCAGGCGCCACTTGGTTCCCGGTGGTGTGCATGCCGCACAGACTACGCACCACCAAAACCCGCCGAGCCCCGAAGTTCACCCCAAAACAGGCAAGTTGCCTCCTACGAATCGGTGATGTGATCCCGTTCACCGCCGTCCCCCTTGTCGCTCGCGGAAGGCCGTTCTATCGTGCTGATGTATCGAGTCGATACATCAGCGCGAGATAAAGACGCTGAGAAGCACTGCGAGCCCTGCGGGAGCGACCTGCGGGACGAGGGGAGGCGACGATGAGCCGGCGCTCCGGCATCCTCGAGTTCGCCGTGCTCGGCCTGCTCCGTGAGTCCCCGATGCACGGCTACGAACTACGCAAACGACTCAATACATCACTGGGTGTGTTCCGTGCCTTCAGCTACGGAACCCTGTACCCCTGCCTCAAGACGCTGGTCGCCAACGGCTGGTTGATCGAGGAGCCGGGCAGCACCCATGAGGACGCCCTTGCCGCTCCCCTCGCGGGGCGCCGCGCCAAGATCGTCTACCGGTTGACGGCGGACGGTAAGGAGCACTTCGAGGAGCTGCTCTCGCAGACCGGTCCCGACGCGTACGAGGACGAGCACTTCGCCGCACGGTTCGCCTTCTTCGGGCAGACGTCGCGCGACGTGCGCATGCGGGTCCTGGAGGGCCGGCGCAGCCGCCTGGAGGAGCGCCTGGAGAAGATGCGCGCCTCCCTGGCGCGCACCCGGGAGCGTCTCGACGACTACACACTCGAGCTCCAGCGCCACGGGATGGAGTCCGTGGAGCGCGAAGTGCGCTGGCTGAACGAGCTCATCGAGAGCGAGCGGGCCGGGCGGGACCTGAGAGGTTCCGTGTCCGGGGGGTCCGCTCATCAAGACACCACATCTGGATCGACGGGCGGCCTGCCCCGTACCGGAGAGACCTCCGGTACGGATACGCCCGACGACACCGCCACGTGAGTCCCACTCAGGGCCTCACTCGTACACACAGGGAGCAACCGGAATGGGTTCGGTGCGCGTAGCCATCGTCGGCGTGGGCAACTGCGCGGCGTCGCTGGTTCAGGGAGTCGAGTACTACAAGGACGCCGACCCGGCGTCCAAGGTCCCCGGCCTGATGCACGTGCAGTTCGGTGACTACCACGTGCGCGATATCGAGTTCGTCGCCGCGTTCGACGTCGACGCCAAGAAGGTCGGCCTCGACCTCGCGGACGCGATCGGCGCCTCCGAGAACAACACCATCAAGATCTGCGACGTGCCCAGCACCGGTGTCACCGTCCAGCGCGGCCACACCCTCGACGGCCTCGGCAAGTACTACCGCGCCACCATCGAGGAGTCCGACGCCGAGCCGGTCGACATCGTCCAGATCCTGAAGGACAAGCAGGTCGACGTCCTGGTCTGCTACCTCCCCGTGGGCTCCGAGGACGCCGCGAAGTTCTACGCCCAGGCCGCCATCGACGCCAAGGTCGCCTTCGTCAACGCCCTCCCGGTCTTCATCGCCGGCACCAAGGAGTGGGCGGACAAGTTCGTCGAGGCCGGTGTGCCGATCGTCGGTGACGACATCAAGTCCCAGGTCGGCGCCACCATCACGCACCGCGTCATGGCGAAGCTGTTCGAGGACCGCGGTGTCATCCTCGACCGCACGATGCAGCTGAACGTCGGCGGCAACATGGACTTCAAGAACATGCTCGAGCGCGAGCGCCTGGAGTCCAAGAAGATCTCCAAGACGCAGGCCGTCACCTCCCAGATCCCCGACCGGGACCTCGGCGAGAAGAACGTCCACATCGGTCCGTCCGACTACGTGGCCTGGCTGGACGACCGCAAGTGGGCCTACGTCCGCCTCGAGGGCCGCGCCTTCGGTGACGTCCCGCTGAACCTGGAGTACAAGCTCGAGGTCTGGGACTCCCCGAACTCCGCGGGTGTCATCATCGACGCCCTGCGCGCCGCGAAGATCGCCAAGGACCGTGGCATCGGCGGCCCGATCCTGTCGGCGTCCTCCTACTTCATGAAGTCCCCGCCGGTCCAGTACTTCGACGACGAGGCCCGCGAGAACGTCGAGAAGTTCATTCGCGGCGAGGTCGAGCGCTAAGACGCGGAGAGCCGTCGCTCGCACGAGAACGCTCCTGCCAGGGCTGTGAGGGTCCCCGGGTTTCCCGACCCGGGGACCCTCCGCATGTGTGAGGGTGTGATCCATGCCCGTCGTCCGTGACCTGCGCGTCCTGCTGCGCCTGCGGAACTTCCGGCTGCTGCTGTACGTCCGCCTCCTGTCCCAGGGCGCCGACGGCGTCTACCAGGTCGCGCTCGCCGCGTACGTCGTCTTCTCCCCGGAGAAGCAGACCTCGGCCGCCGCGATCGCCTCGGCGATGGCGGTCCTGCTGCTCCCCTACTCGCTGGTCGGGCCGTTCGCGGGCGTCCTGCTGGATCGCTGGCGTCGCCGTCAGGTCTTTCTCTACGGCAATCTGTTGCGCGCTCTACTGGCCGCGGCCACCGCCGTCCTCATGATCAGCCATGTCCCGGACTGGCTCTTCTACGTCTCCGCACTGTGCGTCACGGCCGTCAACCGCTTCGTCCTCGCCGGTCTGTCCGCCGCCCTGCCCCGAGTGACCGACACCGAACGCCTGGTGCTGGCCAATTCCCTGTCCCCGACAGCAGGAACCCTCGCCGCGACCGCCGGCGGCGGTCTCGCCTTCGTCGTACGGCTCGTGGCATCGGGCTCCGACGCCGCGGTGGTACTGCTGGGCGCCTTCCTGTACCTGTGTGCGGGCCTGGCATCTCTGAGCATGGCTCTTGGGCTTCTCGGCCCCGATCGACAGCCGGCACGGCCGCATCTGGGTACCGCGCTCACCGACACCGCACGCGCTCTGCTCGCGGCTGTCCGTCACCTGGCCGCGCCGAGCCGCAGGGAAGCGGTCTGGGCGCTGACCGCGATGACGTTGATGCGCTTCTGCTACGGCGCGCTCCTCGTCCTGCTGCTCATGCTGTGCCGCTACGCCCTCTCCAGCAGCACCGAGGAGGGACTCCGGCTGCTGGGAACGGCGCTGGCACTGTCGGGTGCCGGATTCTTCGCGGCGGCCGTGATGACCCCGTGGGCCGCGGGGCGGCTCGGACCGGGCCGCTGGATCGTGGTGTGCTCCGGCACGGCCGCGGTGCTGGAACCGGCCCTGGGCCTCCCCTTCGCGACCGGGCCGCTTCTCGTCGCCGCCTTCCTTCTGGGACTGGTCACGCAGGGCGCCAAGATCGCCACGGACACGATCGTGCAGGCCGCTGTCGAGGACGGCTTCCGCGGCCGGATCTTCTCCGTGTACGACGTCCTCTTCAACGTGGCATTCGTCGGCGCAGCAGGAGTGGCGGCCCTGGTGCTACCACCGGACGGCCGCTCGGTGGTACTGGTCGTACTGGTCGCCCTGATCTACGGCGGTGTCGCCGCATGCCTGGCTCGCTTCGAGCGACGGTGAGCCGGCGACAACCGAGGGGCGATGTTTCACGTGAAACATCGCCCCTCGGTGCTGTCGGTGCGGGCAGGTGTTTCACGTGAAACATCGCCCGCACCCGGCTCGCTTCAGTTCTGCCCCGCCCACCATTCCTTGAGAGCCGCGACCGCAGCATCGTGCCCCATGGGCCCGTTCTCCAGGCGCAGCTCCAGCATGTGCTTGTACGCCTTGCCGACGACCGGGCCGGGACCGACGCCCAGGACCTCCATGATCTGGTTGCCGTCGAGGTCCGGGCGGATCGAGTCCAGCTCCTCCTGCTCCTGAAGCTGGGCGATGCGCTCCTCCAGACCGTCGTAGGCCCGGGACAGTGCGGCCGCCTTCCGCTTGTTGCGCGTGGTGCAGTCGGAACGGGTCAGCTTGTGCAGACGGTCCAGGAGCGGGCCCGCGTCACGGACGTAACGCCGAACCGCCGAGTCCGTCCACTCCCCGGTGCCGTAGCCGTGGAAGCGCAGGTGAAGCTCGACGAGCCGTGAGACGTCCTTCACCAGCTCGTTGGAGTACTTCAAGGCGGTCATGCGCTTCTTGGTCATCTTGGCGCCGACCACCTCATGGTGGTGGAACGAGACCCGGCCGTCCTTCTCGAAGCGGCGCGTGCGCGGCTTGCCGATGTCGTGCAGCAGGGCGGCCAGCCGGAGCGTGAGGTCCGGACCGTCCTCCTCCAGCTCGATGGCCTGCTCCAGGACGATCAGCGTGTGCTCGTAGACGTCCTTGTGCCGGTGGTGCTCGTCACTCTCCAGACGCAGCGCCGGCAGCTCGGGCACTACGTGATCGGCGAGCCCGGTCGTGACGAGCAGAGTCAGCCCCTTGCGCGGGTGCGCGGAGACGATCAGTTTGTTCAGTTCGTCCCGGACCCGCTCAGCGGACACGATCTCGATGCGCCCGGCCATGTCCGTCATGGCGGTGACGACCTCGGGTGCGACCTCGAAGTCCAGCTGGGCGGCGAACCGTGCGGCCCGCATCATCCGCAGGGGGTCGTCCGAGAACGACTCCTCGGGCGTGCCCGGCGTGCGCAGCACACGCGCCGCAAGGTCCTCCAGGCCACCGTGAGGGTCGATGAACTCCTTCTCCGGCAGCGCCACGGCCATCGCGTTGACCGTGAAGTCGCGGCGGACCAGGTCCTCCTCGATGGAGTCACCGTACGAGACCTCGGGCTTGCGGGAGGTGCGGTCGTAGGCCTCCGACCGGTAGGTGGTGATCTCGATCTGGTAGCCACCCTTGTGGGCACCGACGGTGCCGAAGGCGATCCCCACCTCCCAGACGGCGTCCGCCCATGGTCGGACGATCTTCAGTACGTCCTCGGGGCGGGCGTCGGTGGTGAAGTCCAAGTCGTTGCCGAGCCGGCCGAGCAACGCGTCGCGGACCGATCCGCCGACCAGGGCGAGGGAGAACCCGGCGTCCTGGAATCGGCGGGCGAGATCGTCGGCGACCGGGGCCACCCGCAGCAGCTCGGTGACCGCGCGCTGCTGCGCCTGGCTCAGGGCAGAGGGAGTGTCTTCGTTGGGGTTCGGCACAACAGAAAAGGGTACGTGCCCCGCGCCACCCCGGGCGCCCGGTCAAGGGCCGCGGACAGCTCCCTGCATACCCGCGCAAGCACTGCTCTTACGGCGTACACCTCTCTCCGTTCGATACTGGATATAGAGGACGGCTCACCGTTCCCCTTCGATCTTGTGAAGGAGACCGCGGCACTTACCCTCGGCGCGCATCGTTACCATGCGTGGACGCACATTCCGACGACCACTGACGACGAGGGACGGGCGAGCGCGTGGCCGAGGCGGCTGACTTCCAGGGGACCAGTGCCTCACCTGCCCGCCGGTGGCTGCGGCGCACCGGCGCGCTGCTCGCCGGCGCGCCTCTGCTGGCCGGGCTGCTCCAGCTGCCCGCCGCCGGCCCCGCTCAGGCCGCCTCCTCGGACGCGGTGTCCGTCTCCCTGGACTCGCTCAGCCCCAACGCCCCGAGCGACGGTGACACGCTGACCGTCTCCGGCACGGTGACCAACAACGGCAAGCAGGCCGTCACCGGCGCCCACGTGGGCCTACGGGTGGGGCCGCTGCTGAACACGCGCTCGGCCATCGACGCCATCGCCAGCCACCCCGACGACCTGCAGACCGGAACCGGCTCCGAGGTCGGCGGCAAGTACGTGCAGAAGTTCGCCAAGCTGTCCCCGGGCGTCGCCGAGCACTTCAGCATTGCGGTCCCCGTGGACAAGCTCGACCTCGGCGAGGACGGCGTCTACGAGTTCGGGGTTTCCCTGTCCGGCCAGACCTCCGCCCGGCCCTGGGAGCGGGTGCTCGGCATCCAGCGCACGTTCCTTCCGTGGCAGCCCTCCGAGGCCGACACCAGGACGAAAACGACGTTCCTGTGGCCGCTGCTCTCCCGGATCCACATGACGGCCAAGACGGGTGCCGGCGAGCAGCAGGCGCCGGTGTTCCTCGACGACGACCTGGCCAAGGAGCTGGCGCCGGGCGGCCGGCTGGCGCAGATGGTCGATCTGGGCAAGGACCTCGACATCACCTGGGTGATCGACCCGGACCTGCTGGCCTCGGTGGACGCGATGGCGGTGGGCAACTACCGGCTCACGGGTGACGGCGACACCACCACGCCCGGATCCCGGGAGAACCAGGCGATCGCCAAGCAGTGGCTTGCGAACCTGCAGAAGGCAGTGACGGGCAAGGAGGTGGTCGCACTGCCCTTCGGCGACCCGGACCTGGCCTCCCTGGCGCACAACGGCACCCGCGTCACCGGTTCGCTCAGCCATCTCAAGGACGCCACCGACGTCGCCGCCATCACCGTCAAGACCGTGCTCCACGTCACACCGAGCACCGACTTCGCCTGGCCGGTGGAGGGGGCGGTGGACCCGTCGATCATGAAGGTCGCGACCTCCGCCGGAGCCGACCGGGTGATCGCCCGCAGTGACAGCCTCCAGGAGACCGCCGGCCTGTCGTACACGCCCTCCGCCGCCCGCCCGGTCGGCGGAGGCACCACCGCGGTGGTCTCCGATGCCCGGCTGTCCACCGCCTTCGAGGGGGATCTGACGAAGGCGGGTTCGGCCACGCTCGCCGTGCAGCAGTTCCTGGCCCAGAGCCTCGAGGTGAACGCTCAGACCGACGAGCAGCGCAGCATCGTCGTCGCCCCCCAGCGCATGCCCACGGCAAGCCAGGCACAGGCGATGGCGGCGGCGCTGAAGGTGCTCCAGGCCGGTGCCTGGACCCAGTCCCAGAACCTCACCGCGGCCGCCAAGGCCAGTCCTGACCCTCGCGCCACCACGCGCGTCCCGTCGACGTACGCATACCCCTCCTCGCTGCGCCGGCAGGAGCTGCCGAGGTCGGCCTTCGAGCAGATCGCGCGCACCCAGGACAAGCTCGACAACTTCCAGGTGATCCTCTCCAAGCAGTCGCGCGTGGTCACCCCGTTCGGGCGGGCCATAAACCGTGAGATGTCCACCTCGTGGCGCGGCCGGAACGGGGAGGCGGGCAGCTACCGGAGCGGCGTGGAGGCATGGCTCGATGACCTGGCCGACCAGGTGAAGCTGATCGACAAGTCGGAGACCAAGCTCTCCGGCCGCAGCGCCACCATCCCGGTGACGGTCCAGAACAACCTGGTCCAGCCCGTCGGCCATCTGGTCCTGCGTCTCACCTCGACCATGCCGACCCGTCTGAAGATCCACGGGAAGCCCTACGCGGAGCAGCCCGTGGAGGTCTCCGGCGGGCACAGCCAGTCCGTGAAGTTCACCACCTCGGCCAACGCCAACGGCCGGGTCACGGTCATCGCCCAGCTGTACACCGAGGACGGCCAGGAGTACGGCTCGCCCGTCAGCTTCGACGTGAAGGTCACCGAGGTCACGCCCACGGTGATGCTGGTCATCGGCGGCGGGGTGCTCCTCCTCGTGCTGGCCGGCTTCCGGATGTACACCCAGCGCAAGCGCACGGCCGCCCGCCGGGCCGAGGAGGACGGCCCCGGCACGGAGGCGGAGGGCACCGACGAGTCCGGGAACCCGGAGGCGCCCGGAGACCGTCTCCAGGAAGAGTCCGACTCCCACTCCGGGGCAGACGACCCGGAGCAGCCGAGTGACCCTGCACCGGACACCGCACCGGAAAGCGCCGACCCGTCGGGGACGGGTGAGAGAGTGGACCGTTGAGCGATGTCGTGGCCGGTGGGCCGGGGACGATGAGGTGGGGTAAGCATGAACGCGCCGTACGACGGTGAACGCGGCCAGGGCGCGGCCGGCTCGGGCTACCCCGAGACGCCGCCCGAGCCCGGCCAGGTGCCGCCGCAGCACGCGGCGGACATGTATCTCCAGGATGCCTACGAGCAGGACCCCTACCGGGCGCAGGACCTGACGGCCCAGGACCCGGTCGCCGAGGCGCTCTACGACCGCGCCGCGCACCCACCGCCACCCCCGGGTACCTATGACCAGCAGCAGCCGCTCTACGCCCCGCCCGCCCAGTCGCCCTACGCCCCGGACCCGCGCGTGTGGGCACAGACCCCGGCGCCGGAGCCGGAGGCCGCGACCCAGTACCTGCCGTACGGTGACGACCCGCGCACGACGCAGTTCGTGGGCGTCGACGACCTGGTGACGCACTCAGGCGAGGAGTACCACGAGCCGGACGCCTTCGCGCATCTCTTCAAGGACCAGCAGCAGAGCGGCGGGCACGCGCCCATGGACCCCCAGGGCTTCCCGGGAACGACCACCGCGCCGGGCTACGGGCAGGCAGGCGCGGCACCGTACCCGCCGTCGTACGGTCAGGCCCCGCAGCAGGGGCACGCCTACGGCGAGGCCTCGTACGCGGCCGCTCCCCACGCCGCCGGCAACCCGCTGCAGCCCCCGGTCCCCGCACCGGCCGCGACCCCGGACCCGGCCGGTGCACCTCGCTCCGCGGAGCCCATGGCAGCCGCGGCTCCCGCCGCTCCCGCGAAGAAGGGCGGAAAGGCTGCCGGGCTGCTCAAGTCCAGTGCCGTCATGGCGGCGGGCACGATGGTCTCCCGCCTCACCGGCTTCATCCGCTCGGCGCTGATCGCCGCGGCGTTGGGCCTCGGCTTCCTCGCCGACTCCTTCCAGGTGGCCTACCAGCTGCCGACGATGATCTACATCCTCACCGTCGGCGGCGGTCTCAACTCCGTCTTCGTACCGCAACTGGTGCGGTCCATGAAGGAGGACGAGGACGGCGGCGAGGCCTTCGCCAACCGTCTGCTGACCCTGGTCATGGTGGCGCTGGCCGCGCTCACCGGCCTCGCGATGTTCGCGGCGCCTCTCCTGGTGCGGCTGCTGTCCAACCCCGTGGCCACCAACCAGGCGGCGAACGAGGTCGCGGTCACCTTCACCCGTTACTTCCTGCCCTCGATCTTCTTCATGGGCATCCACGTGGTGATGGGTCAGATCCTCAACGCACGCGGGAAGTTCGGCGCGATGATGTGGACCCCGGTCCTGAACAACATCGTCATCATCGTGACGCTCGGCATGTTCATCTGGGTCTACGGCACCGCCGCCAACTCCCACATGGACGTCACCAACATCCCGCCGGAGGGGCAACGGCTGCTGGGTGTCGGTGTGCTGCTCGGCCTGGTCGTCCAGGCGCTGGCGATGATCCCCTACTTGCGCGAGACCGGCTTCCGGATCCGGCTGCGGTTCGACTGGAAGGGCCACGGCCTGGGCAAGGCCGCGATGCTCGCCAAGTGGACGGTCCTGTTCGTCCTCGCCAACCAGGCGGGCGCCATGGTGGTCACCCAGCTGTCCACCGCCGCCGGCAAGGACTCCGGCGTCAAGGGCACCGGCTTCGCGGCCTACGCGAACGCCCAGCTGATCTGGGGCCTGCCGCAGGCCATCATCACGGTGTCCCTCATGGCCGCCCTGCTGCCGCGCATCTCGCGTTCGGCCGCCGAGGACGACACCGGTGCCGTCCGCGACGACATCTCGCAGGGCCTGCGCACCACCGCGGTCGCCATCGTGCCCATCGCCTTCGGCTTCCTCGCGCTCGGCATCCCGATGTGCACGCTGATCTTCGGCTCCGCCGGCACCGGCGCGGCGACCAACATGGGCTTCATGCTGATGGCCTTCGGCCTCGGCCTGATCCCGTACTCGGTGCAGTACGTCGTCCTGCGCGCCTTCTACGCCTACGAGGACACCCGCACGCCGTTCTACAACACCGTCATCGTGGCCGCGGTCAACGCGGGTGCCTCCGTGCTCTGCTACTTCCTGCTGCCGCCCCGCTGGGCGGTTGCCGGCATGGCCGCCGCGTACGGCCTCGCCTACGCCATCGGTGTCGGCGTCGCCTGGCGGCGGTTGCGCAAGCGGCTCGGCGGCGACCTGGACGGGACGCGGGTGCTGCGCACGTACGCGCGGCTGGGCATCGCCTCGGTGCCGGCGGCCCTGCTCAGCGGCGTGGCCTGCTACGGCATCGGGCACGCCCTCGGCCAGGGAGTGGTCGGCTCCTTCGCCGCGTTGCTCGCGGGTGGGGCCGTCCTGCTCGGCGTCTTCTTCGTCGCCGCCCGCCGTATGCGGATCGATGAGCTCAACTCGCTCGTGGGAATGGTCCGCGGGCGTCTGGGGCGCTGAGGCGGGGGTAGGCGCACAACCATCGTCCGCTGCTGTGTGTCGTGCATAGCGGCCGACTGTGGGCACAATTGGTTTCGGCGTCGGACAGCGTGCAACGGATGGGGAGGCAGGGACGACGGTGGCGGAACGGAGCACGGCTGCCGTCGACGTGGCAGACAACAGCGGTGATCAGCCGCTGACCGCCAAGGCGGACCAGTCCACGGCCGACGGGGTGGCCAAGAACCCGGAGCGGGACACGGACAGCGAAGAAGCGCAGGGGAGCGACGGAATCGAGGGTCCCGGGCGGAAGGCCGCCCCGCCCGAACTGCACAGCGGTCACAAGCTCGCCAGACGCTACCGGCTGGAGGAGTGCGTCACCCGTCTGGACGGATTCAGCAGTTGGCGTGCGGTCGACGAGAAACTCCGTCGTGCTGTCGGCGTCCACATCCTGCCAGCGGACCACGCGCGGGCCCGTTCCGTCCTGGCTGCCGCTCGTTCCTCCGCACTGCTCGGCGATCCCCGCTTCGTCCAGGTTCTCGACGCCGTCGAGGAGAACGACCTCGTCTACGTCGTGCACGAGTGGCTGCCCGACGCCACCGAGCTGACCGCGCTCCTCGCGGCCGGCCCGCTGGAGCCGCACGACGCCTACCAGATGGTCACTCAGGTCGCCTCCGCCATGGCCGCCGCGCATCGCGAGGGCCTCGCCCATCTGCGGCTGAACCCGAACGCCGTCCTGCGCACGTCCACGGGCCAGTGGCGCATCCGCGGCCTCGCCGTGAACGCCGCGCTGCGTGGCATCAGCTCCGACACCCCGCAGCGCGCCGACACCGAGGCGATCGGCGCCTTGCTCTACGCGGCACTGACCCAGCGCTGGCCGTACGAGAGCGACGCGTACGGCCTGTCCGGCCTCCCCAAGGACATCGGGCTCATCGCACCGGACCAGGTACGGGCGGGCGTCCACCGCGGCCTGTCCGAACTGGCCATGCGCGCACTGGTCAACGACGGGGCCACCGCGTCCCGCCACGAGGCCGCGTGCACCACGCCGGAGGAGCTGGTGAAGGCGATCGGCGAGATGCCGCGCATCCGCCCGCCGGAGCCGGCGTTCACGGCCCCCCCGGAGTACCAGCGCACGACCTACCAGCAGGGCACCTACGGCCGTCCGGCGCCGCACCCCGGCGCCTCCCAGCCCATCGCGCCTCCGCCGCCTCCGCTGCAGAGCCGCACCGGCAAGGCCCTGAAGTGGGCGGTGTCGGCCCTCCTCATCGCCGCCCTCGGCCTCGGCAGCTGGCAGCTGGCGGACGCGCTGATGGACCAGGGCAACAACTCCGACGACACCAACAAGAGCCAGCCGACGGACGACGGCGACAAGAACACCGCGAAGCCGAAGACGGCACAGATAAAGATCCAGGACAGCCGGGAGTTCGTGGCCGAGGGGGACGCCCAGCACCCCAACGACGTGGCCAAGACGTACGACGGGGACACGAACACATACTGGCGGACGAAGAGCTTCAATGAAGGTCCCTCGATCGCGCCCCTGAAGCCGGGTGTCGGCATCCTCTACGACCTGGGCTCGGCGAAGCAGATCAGTACGGCCACCATCGGACTTCGCTATCCCGGCGACCACACGACGGTCGAGCTGTATGCGGCCGACTCGCTGTCGCCCGTGTCGCTGGACTCGATGAATCGGATCGGCAGCGTCACGACGGCGAGCACCACCGCTACCGTGAAGCCCACCAAGTCGGTCAAGACGCAGTACGTCCTCGTCTGGCTGACAGCCGTGCCGAAGTCGGGTTACGACTCCACCCTGTACGCCGGTGCCGGCTACAAGCAGGCCATCAGCGAAGTGAAGTTCGCGGGCTGACGTCTCACCCGGACCGGAGGGGGCAGATGGCGGAGGGCGCCGGATACGACGGAGTGGGCGACCGTGATCTGCTCGCCCGCCATGTGGGAGGTGACCCCGAGGCCTTCGGTGAGATCGTGCGGCGGCATCGGGATCGGCTCTGGGCGGTCGCCCTGCGGACGCTGGGGGACCGCGAGGAGGCCGCTGACGCGGTCCAGGACGCGCTGGTGTCGGCCTACCGGGCCGCTCACACCTTTCGAGGGCAGTCGGCCGTCACGACATGGCTGCACCGCATCACGGTGAACGCCTGCCTGGACCGGGCCCGCAAGGCGGCCTCGCGGAAGACCGCGCCGGTCGACGACACCGAGCGGCTGGAGCAGCTGCTGGAGCCGCACGAGTCGGCGTCGGCGCCGGCCGAACGGAACGATGTCCACCGCCAGCTCCTCGAAGCGCTCGGCACCCTCCCGCACGAACAGCGGGCCGCTCTGGTGCTCGTGGACATGCAGGGCTACCCCGTGGCAGAGGCCGCTCGGATCCTCGACGTGCCGACGGGAACGGTGAAGAGTCGCTGCGCCCGGGGCAGAGCCAGGCTGCTGCCCCTGCTCACCCACCTACGGCCCGAGGGTGCCGGAGCCGAAAAAGAATCCGGCATGGGACGGAACCGGGCGACGGGGACATCCGTCCCACCGGCAACGGAGTCTCCGGGTGAAAGTCCCGAGGACCCGGGACCGAGCGATGCAGCCGTAGTGAAGGGCGGAGGTGGGCGAGCGTGACTTCCACGACAGACACGGCCGGGCACCCGGACGTCGCGGAGATCTCCGACCTCACCGAAGGCCTGCTCCCTCCGGACCGCAGCGCGCACATACGGCGCCATCTGGAGGCGTGCGAGCTGTGCGCGGACGTCCATGCCTCGCTGGAAGAGATCCAGGAACTGCTGGGATCCGTACCGGAGGTGGAGCGCATGCCGGCCGACGTGGCCGGGCGTATCGATGCCGCTCTCGCTGCCGAGGCGCTACTCAGCGCCTCCGCGCCGCGCATGGACGCGCACATTATCGGCTCGGCCGAGGCCACCCGCGAAGACGACGAGGGGCGTGTTTCACGTGAAACAACGACCCCCTCTGATCGGCCCGCCGGGCGTCCGTCAGCAGCGACCGGTCCAGGACGCAAGGGGCGCGACCGCGGTCGGCGCCGACGGCATGTGGTCCTGGGTGCCGTCCTCACCGCAGCCGTTCTGGGGGCGGGGTCCCTGGTCCTGCAGTCGTTCGGTGACCACTCCGGCGACACCACTGCTCACGGGCAGCAGACCCCTTCCGCTGGGCCCTTCTCGGGCAACAGTGTCCAAAGCCAGGTGAAGGACCTCCTCGCCACCAAGAAGGACACGCGACGGGGCACCGACAGCCAGTCGCCTCGAGGGGACGTCGGGAGCGGGCAGAACACTCCGGGCACGACCGAAAGCCCGAAGACCCTGATCCAGACCGACGCCGCGGTCCCTGACTGCGTCCGGCATGCGCTCCGACGGAGCGACTCCGTCCTGGGCGCCAAGACGGGAACCTACGACGGTAAGGCCGCGTACCTGGTCGTCGTGCCGGATACCAAAGACAGCACGCGTGTCACGGCCTATGTCATCGACGCTGCCTGCGTCCATCAGCAGCCCGCCTCCACCGGCACGGTTCTTCTGAAGCGGTCCTACTCCCGGCCCTGAGTCTGCGAGGTTCTGTCAGCCGCACGCGGCCATGCGTGTGCCCGGACACTTCGGGAATGCAAGCCCCGTAGGATCCGTTGGGTGGGGTGAGAGTCCCGAAAGGCGCTCCCACCGGTCGACTGACGCAGACCAGAGACGAGGAATCAAGCCGTGAGCGATGTCCGTAACGTGATCATCATCGGCTCCGGGCCCGCAGGCTACACGGCCGCGCTGTACACCGCGCGCGCGTCGCTGAAGCCCCTGGTGTTCGAGGGTGCCGTCACCGCGGGTGGTGCGCTGATGAACACCACCGAGGTGGAGAACTTCCCGGGCTTCCGCGACGGCATCATGGGCCCCGAGCTCATGGACAACATGCGCGCCCAGGCCGAGCGGTTCGGCGCGGAGCTGGTTCCGGACGATGTCGTTTCCGTCGACCTGAGCGGTGAGATCAAGACCGTCACCGACACCGCGGGCACGGTCCACCGGGCGAAGGCCGTCATCGTCACCACCGGCTCCCAGCACCGCAAGCTGGGCCTGCCGAACGAGGACGCGCTCTCCGGCCGCGGTGTCTCGTGGTGTGCGACCTGCGACGGCTTCTTCTTCAAGGACCAGGACATCGCCGTGATCGGCGGCGGCGACACCGCGATGGAGGAGGCCACTTTCCTTTCGCGGTTCGCCAAGTCCGTGACGATCGTCCACCGCCGGGACACGCTGCGTGCCTCCAAGGCGATGCAGGAGCGCGCCTTCGGCGACCCGAAGATCAAGTTTGTCTGGGACAGCGAGGTCGCCGAGGTCCAGGGCGAGCAGAAGCTCTCCGGCCTGAAGCTCCGCAACGTCAAGACCGGTGAGCTGTCCGATCTGCCCGTGACCGGCCTGTTCATCGCGATCGGCCACGACCCGCGCACGGAGCTGTTCAAGGGGCAGCTGGACCTGGACGAGGAGGGCTACCTGAAGGTCGACTCCCCGTCCACCCGCACCAACGTGACGGGTGTCTTCGCCGCCGGTGACGTGGTCGACCACACCTACCGCCAGGCGATCACCGCGGCCGGTACCGGCTGCTCCGCCGCGCTGGACGCCGAGCGCTTCCTCGCCGCTCTTGCGGACGAGGAGAAGGCGGAGCCCGAGAAGACCGCCGCCGTCTGATCTTTCCCTCCCCCGCCCCACCACACGACCGAGACAAGGAGCCCGCCGTGGCCGGCACCCTGAAGAATGTGACCGACGATACCTTCGAGCAGGACGTCCTCAAGAGCGACAAGCCCGTCCTGGTGGACTTCTGGGCCGCCTGGTGCGGCCCGTGCCGCCAGATCGCCCCGTCCCTGGAGGCGATCGCGGCCGAGTACGGCGACAAGATCGAGATCGTCAAGCTCAACATCGACGAGAACCCGGGCACGGCTGCCAAGTACGGCGTCATGTCCATCCCGACCCTGAACGTCTACCAGGCCGGTGAGGTCGCCAAGACCATCGTTGGCGCCAAGCCCAAGGCCGCGATCGTCCGCGACCTGGAAGAGTTCATCGCCGAGTAAGGCGGAGAGCCAAGCGGTGCCGTCGCCTGTCGGCGGCGGATGTTTCACGTGAAACACGAATGGGCCAACCCCTCTGGGTTGGCCCATTCGCTTATCACTCTCGGCAGCCTCCGGCCCCGTCGGCCCTTACAGCGGCCTCAGCGCCGGCTCCTTGTGAACTGCTCCCAGGAGACGGTCGAGCGCCATCTCCACGTCTTCCTTCCAGGAGAGCGTCGACCGCAGCTCCAACCGCAGCCGGGGATACGTCGGATGCTGTCGGACCGTTTTGAAGCCCACGGCCAGAAGATGGTCGGCGGGCAGCAGGCAGGCCGGTTCCTTCCAGCGGGCGTCTCCGAAGGCCTCGATCGCCTTGAAACCCCGGCGCAGCAGATCCTTGGCGACCGTCTGTACGAGCACCCGGCCCAGCCCCTGCCCCTGGTAGCCGGGCATGATGAAGGCCGTCATCAGCTGTACGGCGTCTGGTGAGACCGGGCTCGTGGGAAAGGCCGTCGAGCGCGGGACATAGGCCGGCGGTGCGTAGAGCACGTAACCCACCGGAACATCATCGACGTACGCCACACGGCCGCACGACCCCCAGTCCAGCAGGACGGCGGAGATCCAGGACTCCTTCTCCAGCGCGGACGTGCCGGCCTTCACCGCCGCTTCACCGCTGACGGGGTCCAGCTCCCAGAAGACACACGAACGGCACCGCTGGGGGAGATCCTGAAGGTTGTCCAGCGTGAGCGGCACGAGCCGACGCCCCATGTTCCTCGCTTCCTTCGCCGGCCGCATCGCGCGCGGCTGTCAGAGCGCTGCGTTCCCTGAGCAGGCTGCCGACGAAACCGCCGACCGCGCCAAGGCTCAGGCCCGCGCCCACCAGTCCGGTGCGGCTCATCGATCGCATCGCCCCCGACTCCCCACTCAGAGATGCAGATGCTGTCCGGTGGTGCGCCATACCTGTTCGCATCGTATCCACGATGCGATTCACTCGATACCGCCTCAAAGCAAAGAGCGGACCGTGTTCCGGTGCACACCGGACACGGCCCGCTTCTCTGCACAACTGAACGGCACAGCCGCCTGAGGATCAGTCGTCCGTCTCCTCGGACTCGTCCTCCTTCGCGGCCTTCTGGAGGGCCAGCCGCTCGCCGGGGGCGAGTGTGCCGAGGATCCGCTCAAGGTCGTCGGGGGACGCGAACTCGACGGTGATCTTGCCCTTCTTCTGGCCCAGCTCGACCTTCACCCGCGTCTCGAAGCGGTCCGAGAGCCGGGTAGCCAGCTCGCTCAGCGCCGGGGAGGGCACGGACCCGGCCCGTGGGCCCTTGGAGCGCGAGGCCCTCTGAGGCCGTGAGCCCATCAGCGTGACGATCTCTTCCACGGACCGCACCGACAGCCCCTCGGCCACGATGCGGTGCGCCAGCCGGTCCTGCTCCTCCGAGTCCTCGACGGACAGCAGTGCCCGGGCATGGCCGGCCGACAGCACACCGGCGGCCACCCGCTTCTGGACGGTCGGCGAGAGCTTGAGCAGACGCAGAGTGTTGGAGACCTGCGGGCGGGAACGCCCGATCCGGTCGGCCAACTGGTCATGTGTGCAGTTGAAGTCCTTCAGCAGCTGATCGTAGGCGGCAGCCTCTTCGATCGGGTTCAGCTGCGCGCGGTGCAGGTTCTCCAGCAGCGCGTCCAAAAGGAGCTTCTCGTCCTCCGTGGCCCGGACGATGGCCGGGATGGCCTCCAGGCCGGCCTCGCGGCAGGCCCTCCAGCGCCGCTCGCCCATGATCAGCTCATAGCGGGCGGGTCCCAGCTGCCGTACCACCACGGGCTGCAGGAGACCGACCTCCTTGATGGAGGTCACCAGTTCCTGGAGAGCGTCCTCGTCGAAGACCTCGCGCGGCTGACGCGGGTTCGGCGTGATGGCGTCAAGCGGGATCTCGGCGAAGTGGGCACCCATCGGAGAGGCGGGTGTCTCCACGACCGGGCTCGCCGGCGGCTCCTCGGTTTCCTGTGCGACAGGCGGCAAGGTGGCCACCTTTGCCGCAGCCACACCGCGGTCGGTCGTCAGCATCGGCACGGCCGCGGGGGAGGGCGACGCTCCGCCCCCCATCGCAGCCGGGGCCGACGTCTTCTCGGTCGGGGCAGCGGGGATCAGTGCGCCAAGTCCACGGCCCAGCCCCCTCCGTCGCTCACTCACTGGATCCCCTCCACCATGCTCGGGTCGTTCTGGGCGCCGATATGGGCCTGGCTCGCGTCATAGCTGATACCGATACCCCTCAGCGCGATTTCTCGGGCGGCCTCAAGGTAGGAGAGGGCGCCGCTCGATCCAGGATCGTAAGTCAGCACCGTCTGCCCGTAGCTCGGCGCCTCGGAGATACGGACCGAGCGGGGAATGCTCGTCCGCAGCACCTCGTCGCCGAAGTGGGTGCGCACCTCTTCCGCGACCTGCGAGGCAAGACGGGTCCGGCCGTCGTACATGGTGAGCAGGATGGTCGACACATGCAGCGTGGGGTTGAGGTGTCCCCGTACCAGGTCCACGTTGCGCAGCAGCTGTCCCAGGCCCTCGAGGGCGTAGTACTCGCACTGGATCGGGATGAGGACCTCCTGCCCCGCGACCAGTGCGTTGACCGTCAGCAGGCCGAGCGAGGGCGGGCAGTCGATGAGGATGTAGTCCAACGGCTGCTCGTAGGCCTGGATCGCCCGCTGCAGTCGGCTCTCCCGGGCCACGAGTGACACCAACTCGATCTCCGCACCGGCGAGATCGATGGTGGCGGGCGCACAGAAGAGGCCTTCGACATCGGGTACTGGCTGGACAACCTCGGCGAGAGGCTTGCTCTCCACCAACACGTCGTAGATGGAAGGAACGTCGGCGTGGTGGTCGATCCCCAGGGCCGTGGATGCGTTGCCCTGCGGGTCGAGGTCGATCACCAGGACGCGGCCACCGTGCAGAGCCAGCGAAGCGGCAAGGTTGACGGTCGTCGTCGTCTTGCCCACGCCACCCTTCTGGTTGGCGACCACGATGACCCGGGTCTGCTCCGGTCGCGGCAGGCCCTCGCCAGCGCGGCCGAGAGCCTCCATCGCCAGTTGGGCAGCACGACCGATGGGAGTGTCGTCCATCGGGGGCGGTGTTTCACGTGAAACATCCGCTCCCATCGACTCGGTACGGGGACCGGGGACCGGATCGGTCATCGGTCCCGCGATGTTGGCGTCGGACCGCAAGGATTCACTCTCCTCGACTTCAGGCTCGCAATGAACAGAGCCTCCCATGTCTCCGGGGTCGTGAACCAGTGAGGCCTGGTCTTCTGTGGAGAAATCCACCTCTGTGGACAACTCCGTGCCCCGGGAGGGGGCCGGAGTGCCCTGGGAAGCGGTCTCCTCTCGGAGTGCTCCGAGAGGCTTCCGGTCCCGAGGTTCGGCCGCAGCGCGGCCGCGACTGATGATTCCTTGCAGCAGTGAGCGACGTTTCACGTGAAACACGATGCACAGCGGCTGCGACCGAACCTTCGCGACACTCCGTCCCGCGTAGGTTCGGCAGCTTGTGTGGAGTACGTCTCGTCGTCAGGACGGATCAGTACCTCTGATTAGTACGTTCGGCCCGTCACCTGGTCGGCTCAACGACGCCTGCGCACCCGGCCCGTCCGAGCCGCCTTCGCCCGTTTCGCCGCGAAGCGCACACCGCCCGGGCTCTCCCCGACCTCGACCCGGACGACGGTGGACAGCGGGTCCACCACGCCCTCACCCACGTGCAGGATCGACGTTTCCACCGCACCGAGCTTGCTGAGCGCGCTGGCCGCGGCTTTCAGCTCCTCCTCGGCGGTGTCGCCCTTGAGCGCGAGCATCTCGCCGTACGGGCGCAGCAGCGGGATACCCCATGCGGCCAGACGGTCCAGCGGGGCCACGGCCCGGGCGGTCACCACATGGACGGGCGGCAGCTTGCCCAGGACCTCCTCGGCGCGGCCGCGCACCACGGTGACATGGTCCAGGCCCAACAGCTCGACGACCTCGGTGAGGAAGTTGGTGCGCCGCAGGAGGGGCTCCAGCAAGGTGATGTTCAGGTCCTCCCGGACCAGGGCCAGCGGGATGCCCGGCAGCCCGGCACCGGAACCCACATCGCAGACCGTCACTCCCTCGGGAACTGCCTCGGAGAGCACCGCGCAGTTGAGCAGATGCCGCTCCCACAGGCGGGGCACCTCCCGCGGGCCGATCAGGCCACGCTGCACGCCCGCCTCGGCGAGCAGCTCCGCGTAGCGGACCGCATCGGCGAAGCGCTCACCAAACACTTCCCGCGCCTCTTCGGGCGCGGGGGGAAGCTCCGCTGCCTCCGTCACGGGGACCGTCCTTCCGTACAGCGCCGGCGCTTCGCGCACCGGCCACCAGAACTACCAGGCTGACAAAGTTCGGCCCCGTCTGCTCAACAGACGGGGCCGGTGGAACGTGGAGTGCCGATCAGGCGGGAAGCACGACGACGAAGCGCTGCGGCTCCTCGCCCTCGGACTCGCTGCGCAGTCCCGCGGCCTTGACCGCGTCGTGCACGACCTTGCGCTCGAACGGGGTCATCGGGTTGAGCTTCACGGGCTCGCCGCTGCTCTTCGCCTCGGCGGCGGCCTTGGCGCCCAGCTCGGACAGCTCGGCCCGCTTCTTGGCCCGGTAACCCGCGATGTCCAGCATGAGCCGGCTACGGTCGCCGGTCTCCCGGTGCACGGCCAGACGCGTCAGCTCCTGCAGCGCCTCCAGCACCTCGCCGTCCCGGCCGACCAGCTTCTGCAGGTCGCGGCTGCCGGTGTCGCTGATGATCGACACGGAGGCGCGGTCGGCCTCGACGTCCATGTCGATGTCGCCGTCGAGGTCGGCGATGTCCAGCAGACCCTCCAGGTAGTCCGCCGCGATCTCACCCTCCTGCTCGAGGCGGGTGAGGGTGTCTGCACCCTCGGCAGCGGCGGAGGTGGTGCCTTCCGTCACGGGATGGGCTCCTTCTTACTTCTTGGACGGGGACTTGGGCCGCTGCGGGCCACCCTTGCGCTGGCCGGACTGGGCCTTGCTGCGGGTGCCGGAGCCGGGCTTCTGGGGCTGCTGGGCAGCGGCGGGCTTGGCGTCCTGCGGCTCGTCGGACTTCTCCAGCGAAGGGGAGTCGCCCGCCTGCTTGGGCCCACCGGACTGTCGCTGGGCCTTGGACTGACGCTTGGGCTGCTGACGCCGGACCGCGGTGGCGGTGGCCGTCGTGGTGGTCACACCGTCCTCGGTCTGCGCCGCGGCCTGGGTCGTGCTCTTCACCACGGTGCCGTCGGCCTGGGCAGCGAGACCGGCCTTGTTCAGGGCGTTGATGAACTTGCGCTCGGACTCGTTGCGGTCGCGGCCCTTGGCGACGATCGCCTTGACGATGGCCTTCTCGCCGCGTCGGCGGATCTTGCCGTGGTGGGTGACGTGCTTGGTCAGACGCTCCAGGTAGGCGGCCTGGGCCTTGGAACCCGGGGTCGGGTTGTTGTGGATGACGTACATCTGCTGACCCATGGTCCACACGTTGGTGGTCAGCCAGTAGACGAGGACACCGACCGGGAAGTTGATGCCGAAGAAGGCGAACATCAGGGGGAAGACGTACATCAGCATCTTCTGCTGCTGCATGAACGGCGTCTTCACCGTCGTGTCGACGTTCTTCGTCATCAGCTGGCGCTGCGTGTAGAACTGCGACGCCGACATCAGGACGATCATGACCACGGTCACGACGCGCACGTCGGTGACCGAGGCGCCCAGCGCTTCGATCGTGCTGGAGCCGTCACGGAACTTCGCGGCGAGCGGGGCCCCGAAGATGTGCGCCTGACGGGCGCTCTCCAGCAACGAGTCGTTGATGACGCCGATCTTCTTGCCCGAGGCGATGCCGTTGAGCACGTGGTACAGGGCGAAGAAGAACGGGGACTGCGCCAGGATGGGAAGGCACGAGGAGAGCGGGTTGGTACCCGACTCCTTGTACAGCTTCATCATCTCTTCGGACTGACGCTGCTTGTCGTTCTTGTAGCGCTCCTGGATCTTCTTCATCTCGGGCTGGAGCGTCTGCATGGCCCGGGTCGCCTTGATCTGCTTCACGAAGAGCGGGATCAGGCAGATGCGGATCAGGATCACCAGGGACACGATGGCCAGGCCCCAGGCCCACCCGGTGTCAGGGCCGAAAATGGCGCCGTACACCGCGTGGAACTGGACGATGACCCAGGAGACGGGTGTGGTGATAAAGCTGAAGAGGCTGGCAATCGTGTCCACTAATCATGCTCCTTGGGCATGGGACGAAGTCTCTGCGGCCGGGCTCGGAGGAAGCTCGGAAGAGAGCTTCTCTTCGGTGGCCGGGTCGGCGGCGGAGGGTCCGCCCCTGCGTGCACGCCAAGCGTTGCGCAGCATTTCGTGCCACCGCGGGCGCTTGCGCGGCGGAACATGGTCCACACCGCCGAGCGACCACGGATTGCACCGGAGGATGCGCCAGGCGGTGAGTGCCGTTCCCTTGATCGCACCGTGCCGGTCGATGGCCGTGTAGCCGTAGTGGGAGCACGACGGGTAGTACTTGCACACCGGCCCGAGCAGTGGACTGATCGTCCACTGGTACAGCTTGATCAGAGCCAGTAGTGGGTACTTCATCGCGCGCCCCCTCCCAGTAGCCGCTGAAGGGCGGCGTCCAGGTCTCGGGCCAGCTGTGCGTGGTCTGCGTCGCCCGCTCCGGGCAGCGCTCGTACGACTACCAGGCTACCGGGGGGAAACAGGGCGACTCGGTCACGCATCAGATGGCGCAGTCTGCGCTTCACTGTGTTGCGCACGACCGCACCACCCACGGCCTTGCTCACGACGAAACCCGCACGCGTCGGGGGAGCGCTCTCCCCTGGCGCGTGCGGGTCCGTGGCACCGCTACGAAGGTGGACGACGAGGGTCGGACGGCCAGCCCGACGACCCCGTCGCACCGCGGTCGCGAAGTCCTCGCGCCGCCTCAGCCGGTTCTCGGTGGGCAGCACGACGTCATGACCTGATCGGAATCAGGCGGACAGACGGGCGCGACCCTTGCTACGGCGGGACGCGAGAATCGCGCGGCCGGCACGGGTGCGCATACGCAGCCGGAAGCCGTGGGTCTTGGCGCGACGACGGTTGTTCGGCTGGAAGGTGCGCTTGCTCACTCGGGGGCTCCAGAAAGAATCGGTAGTGGCGGGGTGCCGTCCTGGCTGTCACCGTGCGCCCACGAGTAGCTCTCGTCACGCCCGAGTGCACCGCTTCCCGATCACCTGAAGTGACCTGTGCCCATCGGAGGCAGGCGGCAGCAGCCATCGACAACTCGACCTGGTTACGGTACGCGGGGCTACGCCATCCGGTCAAACCGGGGGTCACGGAGAGACACTATCCACAGGCTGGGGACAACAACTTGAACCGCACCCGCCGCGCTGACTACCGTGGCTGGACTCCGATTCGTTCCCTTATCCCCGGCCAACCCGATTTTCACCCCGACCCGTCCTCGAACCACACGTTCGTGGGACCTGCGAGAGAGCGTGCCCTGTGGCTGACGTACCTGCCGATCTTGCCGCAGTGTGGCCACGAGTACTCGAGCAGCTCCTCGGTGAGGGCCGCGGACAGGGTGTCGAGGCGAAGGACGAGCACTGGATCCGCCGCTGCCAGCCGCTGGCGCTGGTCGCGGACACCGCGCTGCTCGCCGTACCGAACGAGTTCGCGAAGAACGTGCTCGAGGGCCGCCTGGCTCCGATCGTCAGCGAGACCCTGAGCCGCGAGTGCGGCCGGCCCATCCGTATCGCGATCACCGTCGACGATTCGGCCGGCGAACCGCCGGCCCCGGCGGCACCCCCCGCGCAGCAGGCGCCCAGGCCGCGCTACGAGGAGCCGGAGCTGCCGTCCGGTCCGTACGAGGGCTACGGCCGTCACCGCGCCGGCGACCAGCTGCCGGGCAGCGAGCCCCAGCCGCGCGCCGACCAGCTCCCCACGGCCCGCCCCGCGTACCCCTCCGAGTACCAGCGCCCCGAGCCCGGCGCCTGGCCGCGCCCCGCGCAGGACGAGTACGGCTGGCAGCAGCCGCGGCTGGGCTTCCCGGAACGGGACCCGTACGCGTCCCCGTCGTCCCAGGACCCCTACGGCTCCGGGCCCGACTCCTACGGCTCGCGGCCTCAGGACTACCGCCCGCAGGGCACGGACCGCCCGCCGTACGAGCAGCGCGGCGAGTACGACAGTCCGCGCGCGGACTACGAACCCTCCCGCCCGGAGTACGACCCGGGCCGCTCGGAGTACGAGCCGGGCCGGACCGAGTACGACCAGCGCGACCCCGTCCGCCGTGAGCTGCCCGAGCAGCCGGCGGGCGGCGGCCCGGCGCACCGCGGTGGGCCCGGCCGCCCGGACATGCCCGCGACCGGTGCCCCCGGCCCGCTGGCCGCGCAGCCCGCCCCGGCGAGCGGCCCCGGCGAGCCGACGGCCCGCCTGAACCCGAAGTACCTCTTCGACACGTTCGTCATCGGCGCCTCGAACCGGTTCGCGCACGCGGCCGCGGTCGCCGTCGCCGAGGCGCCCGCGAAGGCGTACAACCCTCTGTTCATCTACGGAGAGTCGGGGCTCGGCAAGACGCACCTGCTGCACGCCATCGGGCACTACGCGCGCAGCCTCTACCCGGGCACGCGCGTGCGCTACGTCAGCTCGGAGGAGTTCACCAACGAGTTCATCAACTCCATCCGCGACGGCAAGGGCGACAGCTTCCGCAAGCGCTACCGCGAGATGGACATCCTGCTCGTCGACGACATCCAGTTCCTCGCGGACAAGGAGTCGACGCAGGAGGAGTTCTTCCACACCTTCAACACGCTCCACAACGCCAACAAGCAGATCGTGCTCTCCAGCGACCGGCCGCCCAAGCAGCTGGTCACGCTGGAGGACCGGTTGCGGAACCGTTTCGAGTGGGGCCTGATCACCGACGTCCAGCCGCCCGAGCTGGAGACGCGCATCGCGATCCTGCGCAAGAAGGCGGTGCAGGAGCAGCTGAATGCGCCGCCGGAGGTGCTGGAATTCATCGCCTCCCGGATCTCGCGGAACATCCGCGAGCTGGAGGGCGCGCTCATCCGGGTGACGGCGTTCGCCTCGCTCAACCGGCAGCCGGTGGACCTGGGCCTGACCGAGATCGTCCTCAAGGACCTGATCCCCGGCGGGGAGGACAGTGCTCCGGAGATCACCGCGACGGCGATCATGGCGGCCACGGCGGACTACTTCGGGCTGACGGTGGAGGACCTGTGCGGCACCTCGCGCGGGCGCGCGCTGGTCACCGCCCGGCAGATCGCCATGTACCTGTGCCGTGAGCTGACCGACCTGTCCCTGCCGAAGATCGGCGCGCAGTTCGGCGGCCGCGACCACACGACCGTCATGCACGCCGACCGCAAGATCCGCGCGCTGATGGCCGAGCGGCGCTCGATCTACAACCAGGTGACCGAGCTGACCAACCGCATCAAGAACGGCTGACGCCGGCCGCACGACAGCGCTGAGGGCGCCCTCGGGATCGGATCCCGCGGGCGCCCTCCGGCGTCCCGGCGCCCTCGCCCGCGCCCACAGCCCACGCCCACGCCCACGCCCACGCCCACGCCCACAGAAGGCGTCCCGGCGACCCACGCCCACGGTTCCGGAGCGGCGCCCACGCTCACGGAAAGGGTCTCCGGGCGGCGCCCACCGTTCTGTGGAAGCGGCCGGGCGGGCTGTGGGGTGTTTCCCGTTCGCCACCGAGTGTTCGATTACGTGCCTGGTTACGGCCACTCTCCACAGATTCGGTGACTTTCTGCCGTCCACATCCTGGGGACTGTGGAGTTGTCCCGAACCCTGTCCACAGGCAACCTGTTCATACGACATCCGCCCAGCTCAGCTGCCTGTGGAATCGTGGACGAACGATCTCCACAGACTGTGGACGAAGCGGGGATCCACAGGCTGTGCACGGAGTTGTCCACCGGTGACCCACAGGCTGGGGGCGGTTGTCCCCAGCGATCCCCGGCTTCTCCACATGGCTGTCCACTGTTCGGCAACCCAGCGCCCCCGCTCACCGCGTCGAGTGAAAGCCGTCACACGAAGGTGCCGGGTTGGGGTGTGGGAAACGTGGGTAAACCTGGGGACGCAGCTGGGGAGAACTGCCCTCGGGCTGTGGGCGGTGTGTGCAGAACTTTCTGTTCTCCACAGACACCCCCGGTTGTCCACCGCCTCCGCCCACAGGGCCGGTGGACAAAATTCCTGCTCTGAGCTGGGAAAACGTGGTTATCCACGGTATCCACAGGCCCTACTACTACTCCCGACTAGAGAGAGCTGGGCAATCGCTTCGAAGCGGGGCCTGTGCACAACTCGCTGTCTCGAGCCCGGCTGCCCCTCGGAGCGACTTGACCCCGACGGGCACCTACTGTCAGTGCCGTGCGTCAGACTGGTCCCCGGTGTCCTTCCCTTCGCAGTGGGCGGTGACACCGAGTCGGAGGACTCAGTAGCAACAGCAGGAGGCGGCTTACGGTGAAGATCCGGGTGGAACGCGACGTACTCGCGGAGGCAGTGGCCTGGGCGGCACGCAGCCTCCCGGCCCGTCCGCCGGCGCCTGTCCTCGCCGGCCTGCTGCTGAAGGCCGAGGACGGCCAGCTGAGCCTGTCGAGCTTCGACTACGAGGTCTCCGCACGCGTGAACGTCGAGGCCGAGGTCGAGGAGGAGGGCACCGTCCTCGTCTCCGGCCGTCTGCTCGCCGACATCTCCCGTGCCCTGCCCAACCGGCCGGTGGAGATTTCCACAGACGGTGTACGGGCGACCGTGGTCTGCGGCTCCTCCCGCTTCACACTCCACACCCTGCCTGTGGAGGAGTACCCGGCGCTGCCGCAGATGCCGAACGCGACCGGCACCGTCCCCGGCGAGGTCTTCGCCGCCGCCGTCTCCCAGGTGGCCATCGCGGCCGGCCGTGACGACACGCTCCCCGTCCTCACCGGTGTGCGGATCGAGATCGAGGGCGACACGGTCACCCTGGCCTCCACCGACCGCTACCGGTTCGCGGTCCGCGAGTTCCTGTGGAAGCCGGAGAACCCGGACGCCTCCGCGGTCGCCCTGGTCCCGGCGAAGACGCTGCTGGACACCGCCAAGTCGCTCGGCGCCGGGGACAGCGTCACGCTGGCGCTGTCCGGCTCGGGCGCGGGCGAGGGCCTGATCGGCTTCGAGGGCGCGGGCCGTCGTACGACCACGCGGCTGCTCGAGGGTGACCTGCCGAAGTACCGCACGCTGTTCCCGACCGAGTTCAACTCCGTCGCCGTGATCGAGACCGCGCCCTTCGTGGAGGCCGTCAAGCGTGTCGCGCTGGTGGCCGAGCGGAACACCCCGGTGCGGCTGAGCTTCGAGCAGGGTGTGCTGATCCTGGAGGCCGGTTCCAGCGACGACGCACAGGCTGTGGAAAGGGTCGACGCCCAGCTCGAGGGTGACGACATCTCGATCGCCTTCAACCCGACGTTCCTGCTGGACGGCCTGAGCGCGATCGACTCCCCGGTGGCTCAGCTGTCGTTCACCACGTCCACCAAGCCGGCGCTCCTCAGTGGGAAGCCGGCGGTGGATGCCGAGGCGGACGACGCGTACAAGTACCTGATCATGCCCGTGCGGCTCAGCGGCTGAGGTTGTCCACAGCTGTGCACAGTTCCGGGTGCTCTTGTGGGTGCCCGGTGCTGTAGCCGGGAGGGTGGGACCTCGCCGACCCACGCCGGGGTGCCGCCCTTCTTCGGGACCGGGTTCCGCCCCACAGGTGCGGCGATTCCCGGCTGCCGCAGCCATGTCGGTGCAAAAGCCGCAGGTCGGAGGCCATACGCATGAGCGCGTATGCCCACAGCTGTGCACGAGCGTCCGGGTTTAGGCTCGGCTCGGCACGAAGGTGCCTCTCACGCCACAGCGACCTTAAGGAACATCACTGATGGAGCTCGGTCTCGTCGGCCTCGGCAAGATGGGCGGCAACATGCGCGAGCGGATCCGCCGCGCGGGCCACACCGTCATCGGGTACGACCGCAACGCGGACCTCGCGGATGTCCACAGCCTGGAAGAGCTTGTGAGCAAGCTCAGCGGTCCGCGCGTGGTCTGGGTGATGGTCCCGGCCGGCGAGGCCACCCAGTCGACCGTCGACCGGCTCGCCGAGCTGCTGGAGCCCGGCGATGTCGTCGTGGACGGCGGCAACTCCCGCTGGACGGACGACGAGAAGCACGCCGAGGAGCTGGCCGCCAAGGGCATAGGCTTCGTCGACTGCGGTGTCTCCGGCGGCGTCTGGGGCCTGGAGAACGGGTACGCGCTGATGTACGGCGGCGACGCCGAGAACGTCGCCAAGGTGCAGCCGGTCTTCGACGCGCTGAAGCCGGAGGGCGACTTCGGCTCGGTGCACGCGGGCAAGGTCGGCGCGGGCCACTTCGCGAAGATGGTCCACAACGGCATCGAGTACGCCATGATGCAGGCCTACGCCGAGGGCTGGGAGCTGCTGGAGAAGGTCGACTCCGTGGAGAACGTCCGCGAGGTCTTCCGCTCCTGGCAGGAGGGCACTGTCATCCGCTCCTGGCTGCTCGACCTCGCGGTCAACGCCCTCGACGAGGACGAGCACCTCGAGGACCTGCGCGGTTATGCACAGGACTCCGGTGAGGGACGTTGGACTGTGGAAGCCGCCATCGACAACGCGGTGCCGCTGCCGGCGATCACCGCGTCGCTGTTCGCGCGGTTCGCCTCCCGCCAGGAGGACTCGCCGCAGATGAAGATGATCGCCGCGCTGCGCAACCAGTTCGGCGGCCACGCCGTAGAGAAGAAGTAATCCACAGATCCACAGGGTCGCCCCCGCGATCCACAGCCATCACCACTCTGGGGGAGGTCGGCGGAACGACCATGCACGTCACGCATCTTTCGCTGGCCGACTTCCGCTCGTACGCCCGGGCCGAGGTCCCGCTCGACCCGGGCGTCACCGCCTTCGTCGGCCCCAACGGCCAGGGCAAGACCAATCTGGTCGAGGCCGTCGGCTACCTGGCGACCCTGGGCAGCCACCGGGTCGCCTCCGACGCCCCGCTCGTCCGCACGGGCGCCGAGCGGGCGGTCATCCGGGCGCAGGTCCGGCAGGGCGAGCGGCAGCAGCTGGTCGAACTGGAGCTGACCCCGGGCAAGGCCAACCGCGCCCGCATCAACCGGTCCTCGCAGGTCAGGCCGAGGGATGTGCTGGGCATCGTACGGACCGTGCTGTTCGCGCCCGAGGACCTCGCGCTGGTCAAGGGAGACCCCGGTGAGCGGCGGCGGTTCCTGGACGAGCTGATCACCGCGCGCTCGCCGCGCATGGCGGGCGTGCGCTCCGACTACGAGCGGGTCCTCAAGCAGCGCAACACGCTGCTGAAGACGGCCGCGCTGGCCCGCCGGCACGGCGGCCGGTCCATGGACCTGTCCACGCTCGACGTGTGGGACCAGCACCTCGCGCGCGCGGGTGCCGAGCTGCTCGCCCAGCGTCTGGACCTGATCGCCGCGCTGCAACCGCTGGCCGACAAGGCGTACGACCAGCTCGCCCCCGGCGGCGGGCCCCTCGCGCTGGAGTACAGGCCGTCCGCGCCCGGTGAGGCCCACACGCGCGAGGACCTCTACGCCCAGCTGATGGCGGCGCTTGCCGAGGCGCGCAAGCAGGAGATCGAGCGGGGCGTCACGCTCGTGGGCCCGCACCGGGACGATCTGGTTCTCAAACTCGGTCAGTTGCCCGCCAAGGGATACGCCTCGCACGGCGAGTCCTGGTCCTACGCCCTCGCCCTGCGCCTGGCCTCGTACGACCTGCTCCGCGCCGAGGGCAACGAGCCGGTGCTGATCCTGGACGACGTCTTCGCCGAGCTGGACGCCCGGCGCCGCGAGCGGCTGGCCGAGCTGGTCGCGCCCGGCGAGCAGGTGCTGGTCACCGCCGCCGTGGACGACGACGTGCCGCATGTGCTGGCCGGTGCCCGGTACGCGGTGGCCGACGGGACGGTGGAACGCATATGAGTACCGACGGACCCGCCCCGGACAAGAAAGAGCGCTCCGGCAAGAAGGAGTCCGCCGGCCGGCGGGAACCCTCCGGTGTCGACCTCGCGCGCGTGGCGTTGCGCGCGGCGAAGGAGCAGGCACGCGCGCGTGGGGACGCCGCGCGGCAGAAGAAGCAGGCGCGGCGCGGCGGCGGTCTGCGTTCCGGCGCCCGCGCCGACGGCCGCGATCCGATGGCGCTGGGCGCCGCGATCAACCGGCTGATCAACGAACGCGGCTGGGAGACCCCCGCGGCGGTGGGCGGGGTGATGGGCCGCTGGCCGGAGATCGTCGGCGAGGACCTGGCCAAGCACTGTGTGCCGCAGCGCTACGACGAGGACGAGCGCGTGCTGACCGTGCAGTGCGACTCGACGGCCTGGGCGACCCAGCTGCGGGTGCTCGCGCCCACGCTGGTGGCCCGGCTCAACGAGGACCTCGGGCACGGCAGCGTACGGATGATCAAGGTGCTCAATCCTGGTGGCCCCTCCCGCCGCTACGGCCCGCTGCGGGCGCCGGGGAGCACCGGCCCGGGCGATACGTACGGGTGACGTACCTCACGTCCGGGGTTTCCCTCGGCGTGCCGCCGTACCTCTGTCCACAGCTGTGGATCACCACGGCATCGCCGCCGGATCGCCATCTGACCCCCCAGTAGCCATGGGTTGACGGCTCGAAGCGCTGAGTGCCGCTGTGAGCCCCTCGGAGCCCCCAGGCACATATCGGGACCCGGCGGAGACCGGTTGAGGGCGGCACATGGGGGCTCAGGTACCGGCAAACCCCCATCGATGTCAGCGCTACCGGTAGACTGGAAGACAATCCCGCCCCAATGTGGGGACCGCCCGGGAAAAGCTGAGCAACGCTGATCAAGGCTGACCAACGCAACATGCCGCAGCCGCTCCGGCAACCTGCCGACGAGCCCGGCTCGTGCTGTGCCAGAAAGGGCGCTTCGTGGCCGATTCCGGCAACCCCAACGAGAACATCCCGTCCACCGACGCCGGCGTCAACGGCGAGGCCGCCGAATCAGGCGCAGTCTCCGCCTCCTACGACGCCAGCGCCATCACCGTGCTCGAAGGGCTGGACGCGGTCCGCAAGCGGCCCGGCATGTACATCGGTTCCACCGGCGAGCGCGGTCTGCACCACCTGGTGTACGAGGTCGTCGACAACTCGGTCGACGAGGCGCTGGCCGGCTACGCGGACACCATCGACGTGACGATCCTCGCCGACGGCGGTGTGCGCGTCGTCGACAACGGCCGTGGCATCCCGGTGGGCATCGTGCCCTCCGAGGGCAAGCCGGCCGTCGAGGTCGTGCTGACCGTGCTGCACGCGGGCGGTAAGTTCGGCGGCGGCGGGTACGCCGTCTCCGGTGGTCTGCACGGTGTCGGTGTCTCCGTCGTCAACGCCCTGTCCAACAAGGTCTCCGTCGAGGTCAGGACCGACGGACACCGGTGGACGCAGGACTACAAGATGGGCGTCCCGACGGCCCCGCTGGCCAAGCACGAGGCGATCGAGGAGACCGGCACGTCGGTCACCTTCTGGGCCGACCCGGAGATCTTCGAGACCACCGAGTACTCCTTCGAGACGCTGTCCCGGCGTTTCCAGGAGATGGCGTTCCTCAACAAGGGTTTGACGATCAAACTCACTGACGAGCGCGAGTCCGCGAAGGCCACGGCCGGGGCCGACGAGGCGGGTGCGGACGAGAAGGACGAGGTCAAGACCGTCACGTACCACTACGAGGGCGGCATCGTCGACTTCGTGAAGTACCTCAACTCCCGCAAGGGAGACGCGGTGCACCCCACGGTCATCGACCTCGAGGCCGAGGACAAGGACAAGAGCCTGTCCCTCGAGGTCGCCATGCAGTGGAACAGCGGCTACAGCGAGGGCGTGTACTCCTTCGCGAACATCATCCACACCCACGAGGGCGGTACCCACGAAGAGGGTTTCCGGGCGGCGCTGACCTCGCTGATCAACAAGTACGCGCGCGACAAGAAGCTGCTGCGCGAGAAGGACGACAACCTCACCGGTGACGACATCCGTGAGGGTCTGACCGCGATCATCTCGGTCAAGCTGAGCGAGCCGCAGTTCGAGGGCCAGACGAAGACCAAGCTGGGCAACACGGAGGCCAAGACCTTCGTGCAGAAGGCGGTCTACGAGCACCTCAACGACTGGCTGGACCGCAACCCGGTCGAGGCGGCGGACATCGTCCGCAAGGGCATCCAGGCGGCCACCGCGCGCGTGGCGGCCCGCAAGGCCCGCGACCTGACCCGCCGCAAGGGTCTGCTGGAGTCGGCGTCCCTGCCGGGCAAGCTGTCCGACTGCCAGTCGAACGACCCCACCAAGTGCGAGATCTTCATCGTCGAGGGTGACTCCGCCGGCGGCTCGGCCAAGTCCGGCCGCAACCCTCAGTACCAGGCGATCCTCCCGATCCGGGGCAAGATCCTCAACGTCGAGAAGGCCAGGATCGACAAGATCCTGCAGAACCAGGAGATCCAGGCACTGATCTCCGCCTTCGGCACCGGCGTGCACGAGGACTTCGACATCGAGAAGCTCCGCTATCACAAGATCATCCTGATGGCGGACGCCGACGTCGACGGCCAGCACATCAGCACGCTGCTGCTGACCTTCCTGTTCCGCTTCATGCGGCCGCTGGTCGAGGCCGGGCACGTGTACCTCTCCCGTCCTCCGCTGTACAAGATCAAGTGGGGCCGGGACGACATCGAGTACGCGTACTCGGACCGCGAGCGCGACGCGCTGATCGAGATGGGCCGCCAGCGCGGCAAGCGCATCCGCGAGGACTCGATCCAGCGCTTCAAGGGTCTCGGTGAGATGAACGCCGAGGAGCTGCGCGTGACCACGATGGACCAGGAGCACCGGGTCCTCGGCCAGGTCACCCTCGACGACGCCGCCCAGGCCGACGACCTGTTCTCGGTCCTCATGGGCGAGGACGTCGAAGCACGCCGCGCGTTCATCCAGCGCAACGCCAAGGACGTCCGCTTCCTCGACATCTGAGTCGGTCTCAGCTGACCGCACCAGGAAGGATCTTCACCAGCAATGGCCGACGAGAACACTCCCGTCACCCCTGAAGAGGGCGGCGAACTCGTGATGCGTGTCGAGCCCGTCGGGCTCGAGACGGAGATGCAGCGCTCGTACCTGGACTACGCGATGTCCGTCATCGTGTCCCGTGCGCTGCCCGACGTCCGGGACGGCCTCAAGCCCGTCCACCGCCGCGTGCTGTACGCCATGTACGACGGGGGCTACCGCCCCGATCGCGGCTTCTACAAGTGCGCCCGTGTCGTCGGCGACGTCATGGGCAACTACCACCCGCACGGTGACTCCTCGATCTACGACGCGCTGGTCCGCCTGGCGCAGCCGTGGTCCATGCGGATGCCGCTGGTGGACTCCAACGGCAACTTCGGCTCCCCGGGCAACGACCCGGCGGCGGCGATGCGCTACACCGAGTGCAAGATGGCGCCGCTGTCGATGGAGATGGTCCGTGACATCGACGAGGAGACCGTCGACTTCACGGACAACTACGACGGCCGCTCCCAGGAGCCGACCGTCCTGCCGGCCCGCTTCCCGAACCTGCTGATCAACGGCTCCGCCGGGATCGCGGTCGGCATGGCGACCAACATCCCGCCGCACAACCTGCGCGAGGTCGCGGCCGGCGCCCAGTGGTACCTGGAGAACCCCGAGGCCTCGCACGAGGAGCTGCTGGACGCGCTCATGGAGCGCATCAAGGGCCCCGACTTCCCGACCGGCGCGCTCGTCGTCGGCCGCAAGGGCATCGAGGAGGCCTACCGCACCGGTCGTGGCTCCATCACGATGCGCGCGGTGGTCGAGGTCGAGGAGATCCAGAACCGCCAGTGCCTGGTGGTGACGGAGCTGCCGTACCAGGTGAACCCGGACAACCTGGCGCAGAAGATCGCCGACCTGGTGAAGGACGGCAAGATCGGCGGCATCGCGGACGTCCGCGACGAGACGTCGTCCCGTACGGGACAGCGCCTGGTGATCGTCCTCAAGCGGGACGCGGTCGCCAAGGTCGTCCTGAACAACCTGTACAAGCACACCGACCTGCAGACGAACTTCGGCGCCAACATGCTGGCGCTGGTGGACGGTGTCCCGCGCACCCTCTCCCTCGACGCCTTCATCCGCCACTGGGTGACGCACCAGATCGAGGTCATCGTCCGCCGGACGCGTTTCCGGCTGCGCAAGGCCGAGGAGCGCGCCCACATCCTGCGCGGTCTGCTGAAGGCCCTGGACGCCATCGACGAGGTCATCGCGCTGATCCGGCGCAGTGACACCGTCGAGGTCGCGCGCGGGGGCCTGATGGACCTCCTGGAGATCGACGAGATCCAGGCCAACGCGATCCTCGAGATGCAGCTGCGGCGTCTGGCCGCCCTGGAGCGGCAGAAGATCGTCCAGGAGCACGACGAGCTGCAGGCGAAGATCAACGAGTACAACGAGATCCTCGCCTCGCCGGTCCGTCAGCGCGGGATCGTCAGCGAGGAACTGGCCGCGATCGTCGAGAAGTACGGCGACGACCGCCAGACCAAGCTGATCCCGTACGAGGGCGACATGTCCATCGAGGACCTGATCGCCGAGGAGGACATCGTCGTCACCGTCACGCGCGGCGGCTATGTCAAGCGGACGAAGACGGACGACTACCGGGCGCAGAAGCGCGGTGGCAAGGGCGTACGCGGTACGAAGCTGAAGGAAGACGACATCGTCGACCACTTCTTCGTCTCCACCACGCACCACTGGCTGCTGTTCTTCACCAACAAGGGCCGGGTGTACCGGGCGAAGGCGTACGAGCTGCCCGAGGCCGGCCGGGAGGCGCGGGGCCAGCACGTGGCGAACCTGCTCGCCTTCCAGCCGGACGAGGCGATCGCCGAGATCCTCGCGATCCGGGACTACGAGGCCGCGCCGTACCTGGTCCTGGCGACCAAGTCCGGCCTGGTGAAGAAGACGCCACTGAAGGATTACGATTCGCCTCGCTCCGGCGGCGTCATCGCGATCAATCTGCGTGAGCGGGAGGACGGTTCCGACGACGAACTGATCGGTGCCGAACTCGTCTCGGCCGACGACGATCTCCTTCTGATCAGCAAGAAGGCACAGTCGATCAGGTTCACCGCCTCGGACGACACCCTGCGCCCGATGGGCCGCGCCACCTCCGGCGTCAAGGGGATGAGTTTCCGTGCGGGCGACGAGCTTCTCTCGATGAATGTTGTTCGACCCGGTACGTTCGTGTTCACTGCGACGGACGGTGGGTACGCGAAGCGGACCGCCGTCGACGAGTACCGCGTCCAGGGTCGCGGCGGCCTCGGCATCAAGGCCGCCAAGATCGTGGAGGACCGCGGCTCGCTCGTCGGCGCGCTGATTGTCGAGGAGAACGACGAGATCCTCGCCATCACCCTGTCCGGTGGTGTGATTCGTACGCGAGTCAACGAGATCAGGGAGACGGGCCGTGACACCATGGGCGTCCAACTGATCAACCTGGGCAAGCGCGATGCCGTGGTCGGTATCGCACGTAACGCCGAGGCGGGGCGCGAGGCGGAGGAGGTCGACGGCGAGGATGCCGTCGACGAGACCGCCGAGGGCGCCGCGACCACCGGCACGGACGAGGGTGAGGCGCCCTCGGCCGAGTAGCACGAGGAGTGAGTCATCGTGAGCGGAGCCACGGGCGCCGGATCGGCCGGTACCTCCAGGGGTACGGAAACGGACGGCGGCGGCCGTGGCTCCGCCGCGCGTGCGGGGTCGGCGAACGACCCGCACACGACCAATCTCAAGCCGGTGAAGGCTTCCGTGACGGACTCTGCCGGCACGCGGGAATCCCAGGGGGGAACTGTGACGGACACCCGAGGACCGGCCGCTGCCGGTGAGGCACGGTCGGCGTCCCCGCTGCCCGGAGAGCGGCCGCAGGAGCAGCACGCCGGGCCCTACCACCCGCCGCAGGCCTATCCGGCCCAGCCCCCCGCCGACGGCGTACGCCGGCCGCGCACGGGCGCGCGCACCGCGCCCCGTACCCGCAAGGCCCGGCTGCGGGTGGCCAAGGCCGATCCGTGGTCGGTGATGAAGGTCAGCTTCCTGCTCTCCATCGCGCTCGGCATCTGCACGATCGTCGCCTCGGCGGTGCTGTGGATGGTCATGGACGCGATGGGCGTCTTCTCCACGGTCGGCGGCACGATCTCCGAGGCGACCGGTTCCAACGAGGCGAACGGCTTCGACCTCCAGGCGTTCCTGTCGCTCCCCCACGTCCTGATGTTCACGACGATCATCGCGGTCATCGACGTGGTCCTGGCCACGGCGCTCGCGACCCTCGGCGCGTTCATCTACAACCTCTCCGCGGGCTTCGTGGGCGGTGTCGAGCTCACCCTGGCCGAGGACGAGTGACCGCCCGCGGTGCCCTGACCTGACGGTCCCCCGACAACCGATTTTGGGACTGACGCGGTCGTGCGCTAATCTTCAGGAGTCAGCGCGCGGGACACACACCGCACAGCGCGGCGGGGCTATAGCTCAGTTGGTTAGAGCGCATCCCTGATAAGGATGAGGCCACAGGTTCAAATCCTGTTAGCCCCACCAGCACGAAGACCCCCAGTCGATACCGGCTGGGGGTTTTTGACATCCACGGCTGACATCAGCCGATGAGTGCCCTGATTCGCCGGCTGCGTGAGCAGGACCAGCGCCCGCAGGACCAAGCTGTTACAGGTTTCTCTACCCACATGTGGATAGGGTCGGCGATCACCGCATAGCGGCCAGCGGTCAGAACGATGCCTGGTGGGTTGGGGAAGGGGTTCAGCTATGGGGCATTTCGGGAGCGACCAAGTCGAGTCAGAGCGGCCCGTTCGGCGATTACCTCGAAGGTAATCGCGGCGTGCGGGGCGCGCGGCTACGTTCAAGTCGTCGTACCGGAGCGAACGAAGGGAAGGGGACGTGCCTGCATACGGCTTTGCCCACCTACGTGATCGCCGTCATCACCCTGATGTCCTTGAGTACTTGGAACGCATCCAAGACACCCTCGATCCATTTCACGGCCGCTTCCTGATCCACGGCCCGCCGACTGAGGTGGTGGAGGGGAGCTGGCCAGGCAGCATGGTGCTGATTGAGTTCCCCGGCCTAGCCGAGGCCCGCGCCTGGTACGCGTCCCCCGCGTATCAGGAGATCCTGCGGCTGCGGACCGATCACATCGATGGGGACGTCGTGCTCGTCGAGGGCGTTGGTGTTGGGTACGACCCGCGTGAGCGGGCGGTGAAACTCAGGGCAGAGACGACCGGGGAACAGGCCTAGTACGCTGCGCACACAAAGACCCCCAGTCGATACCGGCTGGGGGTTTTTGACGTCTGGAGGTTCCTCAGGGCATGAGAAAAGACCCGACCGCTGGCGACGGGGGATGCACCAGCGATCGGGCCATGGCCAAGGGTAACAAGCTTGGGCGGTCCGTGGGGCCAAGTCACCGGGTAATCCATCAGGTTGGCCGATCATCATCCGCACGGGGGGTCGTAGGAGAGGCGGGGAAGGTACTCGTGCCACTTCTGCGGGGTCAGGACGCCCCGGGTGACCGAGCAGATGTGCCGGATCGCCTCGTCGGCGTCCAGCCGCCACAGGCGGACCGTGTCGGCGCCGCTGGAAACGCCGAGGACGTGGCTGTGGGGGTTGAAGCTGAGGAACGTGCCCGTCTTGGCGTTGGGGGTCATCGACTGGCCGATCGCGGTCGCCCGGGCGGGGTCGGTGACGTTCCAGAGGCGGACCGTGTTGTCGTTGCCACCGCTGGCCAGGATCTGGCCGCCCGCGCTGAACGTCAGTGACGTCACCGCCTCGCTGTGGCCGGTGAGCGGTGCGCCCAGCGGGCTCGCCGCGGCGGGGTCGGTGACGTCCCAGAGGCGGACCGTGTCGTCGTCGCTGCCGCTGGCCAGGGTGTGCCCGTCCAGGCTGTAGGCGAGGGCGTTGACGGGACCGGAGTGCTGGTCGAGCGGTGTGCCGGCGGGGGCCGGGTGGGCCGGGTCGGTGACGTTCCACAGCCGGATCGTGCTGTCCGCGCTGCCACTGGCCAGCGTGCGGCCGTCCGGGCTGAAGACCAGCGCGTCGATGTAGCCCCGGTGGCCGGTGAGCGGCCTGCCGAGCGGGACGGAGCGCGCGGGGTCGGTGACGTCCCAGAGCTGGATGGTGCGGTCGTCGTAGGCCGTGGCCAGCGTGCGGCCGTCCGGGCTGTAGGCCAGCGCGTCGGAGCCCATGAAGCGGGTGCGCAGGGCCAGGGGCGGTCCGGCGGACACCGGGTGGGAGGGATCGGAGACGTTCCACAGGTACACGGCCTTGGTTCCCGTGAGGACGGCGAGGGTGCGGCCGTCGGGGGAGAACATCAGCGAACGCTGGTCGCCGTCAGCGCGCATGAACGGTTTCCCCAGCGGCACGGGCCGACCGGGACGCGCCACGTTCCACAGCCGTATCCTGCCGTCCCGCGCGGCCGTGGCCAGCACCCGCCCGTCCGGCCGGAACGCTCCGTTCCGGCCGATCATGTCCGAGGTCGGTATCGACCACAGGCGCACCTTGCTGTCACCGCTGCCGGTGGCGAGGGTCCGCCCGTCGGGGCTGAACCCCAGGGCGTACATCTCCCCGCTGCTGCCCGCGAGCGGCTCCCCGACCTGCGACGGGGAGCCCGGATCGCTCACGTTCCACAAACTCGCCGTGCTGTCCGCGCTCGCGGCGGCCAGCCTGCCGCCGTCGGGGCTGAACGCCACGGACCAGACGGGGCCGGTGTGGCCGGTCAGCGGCGAGCCGAGCGCTGCCGGGCGGCCCGGATCGGTCACGTCCCACAGCCGGATCGTGTCGTCCGCGCCGCCGCTGGCCAGGGTCCTGCCGTCCGGGCTGAAGGCCAGCGAGTGCACGATGTCCGTGTGGCCCTCCAGCACGGTGCGGACCGGCTCGGGCCGGCGCGGGTCGGCCGTGCGCCACAGCAGGATCGTGGCGTCGTCGCCGCCCGCCGCGAGCGTCCGCCCGTCGGGGCTGAACGCCACCGAGCGCACCGCCGCGGTGTGGCCGCGCAGCGCGCCCAGGGCCCTCGGCCGGTGCGGGTCGGCCACGTCCCACAGACGCACGGTGTGGTCCTCGCCGGCCGAGGCCAGGGTGCGGCCGTCGGGGCTGAAGGCGACCAGGTAGATCGTGCCCGTGTGGCCGGTCAGGGGCCGGCCGAGCGGCGACGGGTGTGCGGGGTCGGTCACGTCCCACAGGCGGACCGTGCCGTCGTCGCCCGCGCTTGCCAGGGTGTGCCCGTCCGGACTGAAGACCGCGCTGCTCACCCAGCTGGTGTGGCCGGTGAGGGGCTTGCCGAGCGGTTTCGGGCGGCTCGGGTCGGCCACGTTCCACAGCCGGACCGTGCGGTCGTAGCTGGCCGTGGCCAGGGTCTTGCCGTCGGGGCTGAAGGAGGTGAGGTACACGGCGCCGGAGTGGCCGGACAGCGGGGTGGCCAGCGGCGCGTTGACGATCGAGATCAGCCGGCTGTACGTGCCCTCGTCGTCCGGGCGCAGATCGTGGGCGACCAGGTCGAGCTGCGCGGCCAGGGAGGGATCGGTGTGCTGGACCCGGTCGGCCTCGGCGAGGACCTGCGCGAACACGGCGTCGTCCCGCTGCTGCCAGGCGATCACCGCGGACCCGCCGGCGAGCAGGGCCAGCACGACCAGCGCCGCCACCGCGGCCCGGCTGAGCCACACCGAGCGCTTGCGCAGCCGGACCGAGGCGGCCAGGAACTCCACCGCGCTCCGGGTCAGATAGGTGTCCCCGGCCGACCTCGCCCAGCTGCGGGCCTGTTCGAGTCGGGAACCGCGGTACAGCAGCGAGGTGTCCCGGCCGGAGTCCTCCCAGGCCCGGCCGTCCTCCTCCAGCCGCTGCCGCAGCAGGTGGTCGTTGCGGTCGTCGTCGATCCAGTGCCGCAGCCGCGGCCAGGCGTGCAGCAGCGCCTCGTGGGTGATCTCCACGGTGTCCGCGTCCAGCGTCACCAGCCGGGCCCGCACCAGCGCCTCGAGGGACTCCTCGGTCTTGCCGGGGTCCGACGACTCGTCCGCCAGCTGCCGCCGGGTGCCCCGCCGCCGTGTGGCCTGGGTGTCCTCGCCCAGCCGGACCAGCCGCAGCAGGAGCAGCCGGGCGGCCGTACGGGCGGCGGGGTCGAGGCCGGACCAGGCGCGCTCGGCGGTCGCCGCCACGGCCCCCTGGATGCCGCCCGCCGCACGGTATCCGGCCAGCGTCAGCCGCCCGGCCTTCCGGCGCTGCCAGGTGGCCAGCAGGGCGTGGGACAGCAGCGGCAGCACGCCCGCGTCGTGCGCTCCGCGCGGGCCGTCTGCGCTCACCTCGCGCGCGATCAGCTCGGCGAGCCCCGGTTCCAGCTCCAGGCCCACCGCCTTGGCCGGACCGGTCACGGCGTCACGCAGCTCACCGCTGCTCAGCGGGCCGAGCACCATGTGCCGGTGCTGCAGCGCGTCGGCCAGGTCGCGGTAGCCGAGGCACTGTTCGTAGAAGTCGGCGCGGATGCCGAGGACGACCAGTGCGGGGGCGGTCGCGCCCCAGCGGGCCGGCGGGGTGCACGCGGCGGCCAGGAGCTGGATGAAGGTACGCCGGTCGGCCTCGTCGGCGCAGAGGGTGAACGCCTCCTCGAACTGGTCCACGATGACGACCGGCCGGGCGTCCGGGGACATCTCGCGGCGCGCCCATGCCGAGACGGCCTCGCGCGCCGCCCGGGCGAGCCGCGGGGCGTCGGAGCCGGGCGCGGCCGGGTTCTCTGTGGCCTCCTGCTCGGCCTTCCGCGCGTCGGCGGCGACGGGGGCGAGGTCGGGGATACGGCGGACCAGCTCCCCCAGGGGATCGGCACCGGGGACGAGCTGCAGTACCGGGCCGGAGGAGGCGGTGGCGTCCACGGCGGTGTCGTCGTCGGGGGGGATGCCGGTGACGTCGGCGGACGCGGGGGCGGGGGTACCCGCGGGCGCCGCTGTCCCGTCGGCCGTCGCGGCATCGAGGGCGCCGTCGCGGAGCGCGGGGACCAGGCCGGCGTTCAGCAGGGACGACTTTCCCGCACCCGAGGCGCCCACCAGCATCACCAGGCCGCCCGTCCGCTCCGCGGCACGCAGCTGGGCGACGAGCGCGTTCGTGCTCCGCTCCCGGCCGAAGAACCACCGCGCGTCCTCCAGCCGGTACGGGGCCAGCCCCCGGTACGGGCACACACCACCGGCGACGGGCGGGGCCTGGGCCGGGGGCCGCCGGTCCTGCTGCGCGGGCGGCGCGGGCCGGTCGCCGACCGGGTCGGCGACCGCGAGCTCCCACAGGCGCTGCCAGTGGGCGAGGTCGTACAGGCCGCTGGACACCGGCGCGGGCCGCAGACGTCGCGCCTCCGGGATCAGGATGTGCAGGACCGCCGCCAGTGCGGTGAACTGGGCCGGCACGTTCCGGGCCCGGCGCCAGTCGCTGATCCGCTGCGCGGACACCCGTACGGGCCGGCCGCGCTCGTCGATCCGCTGCAGTCGTACGACCGCCTCGGCGACGCTCTTGAGGGGAGGGTTGCCGGCCTCCTTGTACAGCAGCGCGAGACGCTCGGCGAAGGCTGTGCGTGCCCCTGAGCCGGAACTCAAGGTCCCACCCCTTACTTCCCCCCGTATCTGGACGTCCGGACCGGAAAACTCACCTTATACGGCTGACCTGCGGATAAGGCCTGGACCGGAGACCGGAACCTCCTCGGCGGGGGCGACAGATGGCAGGATCCGAACCCAGTAGCGGACTGATCACACACCGTCTGGACAGGCCACCGGCTCGGCGCTCGGAGAGACAGCCCATGGCAGCGAACGTTCTCGGTCAACTTCCGCCGCAAGGGCGCGAGCGGGTGCCGTGGGAAGCAGTGAGCGACGACGACGCCCACGGCTGAACCCGCGAGCGCCTGCGGGAACGGCCCCCTTACTGCGACCCGTGCCGATGCGCCGACATGGCGCGGGTCGACATGCCCTGCACCGTTCGGTACCGGTCCCCACGAGGGGAGGGACCGGTGCCGGACGGTCAGGGGCTCTGCTTCGGATGTGCCGTCGGCGGGGACGGGGTCCTCCAAAGTCTCCCGGCCGGCGCGGCTCGACGGGCGGTGCGGCCGGTTCGGCGCGCGTCCCGCCGGGCGGTGGACCCGGCCGGTTCAGCGGCCGCCTCGCCGGGCAGTGACGTCCTGGAAGTCACCGACCAGACCCCGGCCGGACGTCATCGGCGGGGGTCGCTGACGGCTGGAGGACGCATGAAGGTCTTTGTCGACCGCGGCCTGTGCTACGGCTCCGCCGAGTGCGCGCACCGGGCGCCGGAGGTGTTCGAGTTCGAGGACGGGTACGGCGTCGTACGGCCCGGCCGCGAGGAGTCCGCCGACGACCCGCGGGTCGCGGAGGCGGCCGAGAAGTGCCCTTCGCAGGCGATCAGGCTCACGGAATGACGGCACACGGGCGTGGTCCCCACGGGGGCCGGGGCCGTCCGTGTTCAGCGGTCGGCCGGATACGTCCACCCGAACTCCGCCAGCGCACGGGCCCTGGCTTCCGCGACCGCCATGCGCGCCTCGCGTTCGGCGGCGTCCACGTGGGACGGCTGCCCCGTGACCTGCCCGTGCCACTTGCGGTACAGCAGGCCGACCTCGCCCGAGAACCAGCCGCGGCTCACCGCGTTCAGCGCCAGTAGCAGGCCCGTGTCCTCGGAGGCCGGCAGGGCCATCCAGCCCCCCAGGGCGGTCAGCAGGTCCCGTCGCACGCACAGGGTCGCCGGGTGGACCGGCGCCAGGTAGTCGTTCCGCTTCCAGTGGTCGAGCACGACACCGCGTTCGAGGGGGCCGTCGGCCGGATCGCCGGGGAAACCGGCCGTGGAGCCGTCGGGCAGCAGGTCGAGCACGCGGGACGTCGTCCACCCCACGGTGCGGTCCGCCTCCAGCACGGCCAGGTCGCGGGCCAGCGCGCCCGGGGTGAGCTGGTCGTCGGCGTCGAGGACCTTGACGTACGCGCCCTCCGCGCGAGCCAGCGCGATCGTCCGGGCGACACCGGGACCGCCCGGCCGGCCCTGGCGGAAGGTCACCCGCTCGTCGTCCGGGACGTAGGGGTGGACCGCGTCCGTGCCGCCGTCCTCCTGGATCAGCCACTGCCAGTCCCAGCCGTCGGGGAGCCGCTGGGCGCACAGGGACCTGTAGGCGTCCGGCAGGAACCCGGCGGACGGGCCGTGGACAGCGGTGACAACGGTGACGCGCCGGCTCACGGCAGCACTCACCACCTTTCCGTCAGGCGGGGGGCCCGGTCGTAAGGATCGTGGGTCGTCGCAGGAGGATCGTGATCGTTCCGTACGAGGATGCCGCATGCGGGAAACAGCGCGAGACCCCCGGCCGAGCCCGGCCGGGGGTCTTTCCGTGTCGACTGATGCGTACGCAAGTCGCCTGGTGTCGAGACGTCTGCGGTGCTGCGTGCCGTTCCTGCCGTGGGTGGCCGGCGGAGCAGCGGATCGATCGGGATCAGCAGTCGAGCGCCGCGGGGTCCTGGTCGGTGGTCTCCGTGTTCTCCGCCTGTGTCTCGGTGAGGGGGCGGTGCCGGCAGCTCGGGGACTTTCCGTGGGCCTCGGCCCGGATGCGCTGCTTCATCGTGGGGGGCAGGGCCCTGGCGTGGGACCAGAGCCAGTGGTGTGTCGCCGGGATCGTCGGGGCCGTGCGGTGCGTGGCGCCGGTGCGGGGGCTCTCGGTCTGGGCGGCGGCCGGCGCGGTGGCCGCGGCGACGAGTCCGAGCGCCGTGCACAGCGCGAGGAAGGCGGTGACGATGGCGGTCCACAGCTTCATGACCTTGTTCTGGGTCATGGCCCCTCACTTTCGGGTCGGGCGATTTGCGTACTTTCCTCATGATGTGTATGAGGATCGCGAAGTGGTGGACCGACGCCCGTGGCGCGTTGATGTTCCGATGAACACCACTCGGATGGACGCAAGAGCGTCGAAAGGTCGCAAATCCTAGCGAGAGCTATCGAAAGGGGAGAAAGGTAACGGTGTGTGGAGGTGTGATCACCCTCCGATCCGAACGGCGCCGGGCCCGGTTACTGCGCTGCCGGAGGCGGGAGTTGAGCCACGACGCAGGTCACCGATCGATATCGGTCGGTGTGTATAGTCGGGCGCCAGAGAGGTCCCCTACGTCAAGGAAAGACGAGGTCGCGCGGTGAAGAAGCTGCTCCTGGTCGCACTGGCCGCCATCGGCGGGCTCCTCGTGTACCGCCAGATCCAGGCGGATCGCGCCGAGCAGGATCTGTGGACGGAGGCGACTGACTCCGTGCCCACGGGTTCGTGAGTCCCGACACCAGAAACTGAAACAGACCCCGGCCGCCCTCGCGGTCGGGGTTTTGCGTTGTCCCGTGTTGCGGGGTCGCGGCGGGTGAGGTACGCGTCCGGGAACCCGTACGAGGATCCGCCGCGCGCCGCCGGGCGTTGATGGGCGTTTCGGACGGCCGTACGCGTTGCCCGGATGGCGCAAGGGCGATCGGGGCAGGATGGGCCACGGCCCGGTGCGGTCGCGAGGAGCGGCCCGGGGTGCGGTTGCGGGCGTCAGGGGGGTGGCGGATGCGGCGGTGGCGAGAGCGTACGGCGTGGTGGCGGGGCGACTGGTCCCCGCGTCCGCTCGCCGTGGTCGCGCGGCTGGGGCGGCGTGCGGCGGTCGTGCGGCCCGGGCCGCGTCCCGTCCTCGTCCTGCCGGGGTTGCGTGCCCTTGTCCTTCTGCTGGGGCTGTGGGCGCTGGTCGCCGGGCCCTGCGGCACCGCGGTCGCCGCCGACGGGTGGGCGGAGCGGTACGGCTTCACGCCCGGCGCCCGTACGGTCGAGGGCGCCGCGGGCACCGCGGAGGCCGAACAGCTGGACCCCGGCCGCACCTACCGGAGCGCCCTCCCGGAGAACGGCAGGCTCTACTACCGCCTCCACCTCACCGCCACGGACACGGCGTACGTCCCCGTCACCGCCGTACCGCCCGCGGACGCCACCGTCTCCGCCACCGACGGCATCCGTGTGTCGGTCCGGGACGCGGACGGCACCCCCTGCTCCTACGCCGCCGCCCGCTTCGGCGCCGGGCTCAGCCCCCGCCCGGTCACGGCCCTGGCGGAGCGCGAGGCAGGAAAGGCGCTGTGCCAGGGCGCGGGGACGTACTACCTGCTCGTCGAACGCCTCGACGCCGAAGGCTCCGGTACGGCGGTCTCGCCCCAACGCTGGGACCTGGAGATCGCGCCCGCCACGGAACCGGGCCCGGCCCGGCCCGGTCCCACCACCGCGCCGCGGGCCTGGGACTCCGCCACGCCCGAGCCGCTCACCGGCGAGCCCCGCGACCGGTCCGGCGGCACCGGCTTCGCCTCGGCCGAACCGGTGGGCCAGGGGGTCTGGCAGACCGTCCTCGTGCCCGGCGAGACCCGGTTCTACAAGGTGCCGCTCGACTGGGGCCGCCACCTGCACGCCTCCGCCGACCTGGGCCCTTCCCCCGGCCACGGCTATGTCGGCGGCGCCCTGAACCTCTCCCTCTACAACCCCGTCCGGGGCCCCGTGGACGACGCGGCCCTCGGCTACACGGGCACCGGGAAAACCGTCGCCCTCGACCCGCTCCCGCCGGTCGAGTACGCCAACCGCCACGCCGTCCCCGCCGGGGTCACCTCCGTCCGCTTCGCCGGCGCGTACTACCTGGTCGTGCACCTCAGCGAGCAGATGGCCGGCACCTTCGGGCGGGGTCCGTTCGGCGTGACGCTGCGGATACGGGTGGACGGGCGGGCACATGCCGGGCCGGGCTATGCCGGAAGTCCCGAACCGGCGGACGTCTTCACCGTCACGGAACGGGACCGGGAGGCGGCGCTGACCGGGGGCACCGAAGACGCGGACGGCACGGTGATGAAGCTGGTCGCGGCCGGCGGGATCGGCCTGGGCACCGTGCTGCTGCTGGTGCTCGGCGGATGGACGGCGGCCGCCCGGCGGGCTCAGACCCGGGTCAGCGCCCAGAAACCCACCGCGTAGCAGGCCAGCGCCAGCAGCAGGACCGGCACCGCGACCTTGGCCGGGGGCCCGGGACGGCGGTTCGCACGGCGCGCCCGACGGCCGTGCCCGGCAGGTGCCGCGGACATCGGTGGGGCGGGAGCGGGAACCTGCGGGTCCTGAGCGGTGTACGAAGCAGTAGAGGCGTCACCGCGATGCCCTGGCACCGCAGTCGGGGGCGGGACAGGGCTCCAGGGCGCGTGGGGCGGGGAGGAGGGGGAGAGGGCGTGCGTCGGATCGTGCGAGGGACGCTCCGGGACCTGGGGTGGGTGCTGCGAGCCGTACTCGCCCTGCTCCTCGGCATGTCGGGGTGTCGGCCGAGGGTGGGACTGGGGAGCCAAGTGCCCCTGGGGCGGCGGGAGTCGGAAGCTCCCGGTGTCCGAAAGCGAGCTGGTGTGTACGTGAGCGTGGGCGCTCGGGTGGGGGTTGGAATCCGTGAGGGAGTGTGCGGGGGAGTCCGGACGGGAGCCTGCGGGCGGGTCCGTGCGGGAGGCGGCGTCTGTACGCGGGGAGGTGTACGGGTCGGCGGGGACGCTCGTACGGGAGGCGGTACGCGGGTCGGAAGGGAGGTCCGGGCCGGCGGAGGTCCTCTCCCCACCGGAAGCCGCCCTGGCCTTCTCGAGGGGCCCGTCGGGGCCGAACCCCGGCGGCAGCGGGCCGAGTTGGTCGAAGATCTCGATCAGCTCGTCGTCCGGCCCGGGCTCCGGCAGGAGTTCCGTGGCGGAGGCGAGTGCCTTGCGCGCACCCGTGGCGGTGCGGAAACGGGCCGCCGGATCGGGCTGGAGCAGCATGGCGACGACCTGCCACAGCGGTTCGGGGATGCCCTTGGGCGCCCCAGGGATGCCGTGCTCCACGAAGTACTGCACGAGCGCCTTGGCGTCGGGCTTCGCGCCTTCGAGGAGATACAGGGCGACCAGGCCGACGGCGAAGAGGTCGGCCGGGAAGTCGGGTTCGGCTCCGAGTATCTGCTCCGGGGCGAGATAACCGGGCGTCCCCACCACGAGATTGGTCTCGGTCAGCCGCGGTTCGCCGAGCCGCATGGCGATGCCGAAGTCGGACAGCCGCAGCCGCGGCCGGCCCGTGCCGGTCGCTTCGAGGAGCAGGTTGGCGGGCTTGATGTCCCGGTGGACGACCCCTTCCGCGTGGACAGCGGCGAGCCCGGAAAGGAGCTGGTCGAGCAGGGTGCACACAAAGGCCGGAGGGAGGGGACCGTAGTCGCCGACGAGGTGGACCAGGGAGCCTCCGGCGACCAGATCCATGGTGAACAGGACCTTGTCGTCGTCGGCGGCCCAGCTGGCCGGAGCGAGGACGTGGGGATGGTCGATCCGCAGCGCCTGCTCCCGTACGAAACGCAGCAGGGAGTGGGCGTCCCGCTGCTGGAGCACCTTGGCGGCCACATAACGCCGTCGGCGATGATCCCAGGCGCGCCACACGGCGCCCACGCCACCGCGCCCGATCGGGTCGGCCAGTTCGTACCGGCCGGCGAAGACCTCACCCATGACAGTCCGCCGCTCCTCCCCCTACGCCCCGCGGTCCCCCGCGACCCCTGCTTCCCGTCTACCTCTGCTTCCTCTCTGTTCCCCTCCTGCTCCGCCGCCCCGTCGCTTCCCCCCCGAACGCCTGCTCCCCCCGGACGTCGGCTGCGCCCGTGGCCCGGCCCCGGACCCCCTCCGGAGAACCGGGCCTCCGGGTCAGTTCTGGTGGGACTGGTAGTGCGCGACCGCGTCCGACGTGCGACCGGCACCGTAGACCCGGAGGAATTCGGCCAGCTCGGGGTGGGTCGGGGCGAGGCTGTCCGCGGCATCGATGATGTCCCCCGCGGCGGCCACCGAGCGCAGCAGCGACTGGATCTCGCGGACCACCCGCTTGACCGTGGGCGCCCCGGAACCGCTCGTGGTCTGGGTGGTGTTGTTGAGCACGGAGCCCCCCTGCGACTTCTTGATCTCGTCCATGCGCTCGGTCGCCTCGGCGGCGCTGACGCTGCCGTCCGCCACCTGCGCCGCCAGCTCCTGCAGCAGCTGCACCCGCTGGACCACAGCAGGATTGCCGATCTTCGCGCGCTGGCCGCTCATCAGCTGCGACAGCATCGGAGCGGACAGGCCCAGGACCCCCGCGAGACGGGCCTGATTGAGCCCGAGATCGTCGATGAGCTTACGGAAGAGCGCCCCCAGCGGCTCCCCGTACCAGTTCCGCTGCAGCTCCCGCGCTCTGGCGGTGGCTTCCTGCTGTGCGGCGTCCATTGCGTCTCCCCATCGCTTCCCCTGAAAAACCGCGGTTCGCTGTAGCGAACCACGTCGAGCATCTTACGGAGAGTGGTCATCCGCGGGGACCCCCAATCTTTTTGCGGGATACGGGGGGTGACCCGGTACTCTGGTCTGCGGCACCCGCCGGAACGTGATCCTTCCGGCCGGTCGCTCCTTCCCGGGGCCTTAGCTCAGTTGGTAGAGCGCCGTCTTTGCATGGCGGATGTCAGGGGTTCGACTCCCCTAGGCTCCACTGCGAAAATGCCCTCCGACCTGCGGAAAGCAGGCTTCGGAGGGCATTTTTCATCGGCCGTCGCCGGTCTGGTTTCACGTGAAACGGGCCGTGGGACCGGCGAGTTGGTGCTCACCCGGTCCCACGGCCCGTTCCGACTTCGGTGCGAGCCCGACGTCTCATCCCTGATCGTCGCGGTCCGCGGCCTCCTCGTCTGCCTGCTTCGCCTCCACCTCAGGGTCCAGAACAGAGGTGCCGCTGCCGTCCACGGTGCTGAGCCGACCCGACTCGGGCACCTCCGTGGCCGCGGGCGGCTCGACCAGCCAGTCCGGGTTGGCCTGCTTGTCCCACCACTTCCAAGCCGCGAAGGCGCCGCCGGCCACCACGGTCAGCAGCGCCAGCACCTTCACGCTCCGGCCGACCTTGGACCGCCGCTGGTTCCTGCGGACCAGCTTCTGAATATCCTGCGCCGAGACCTGACCGCGCAGCGCGGCCAGGGCGGCGGCGCCCCGCGCGGCGGCCTCGTCGCGTACCGGGACCGTCGCGGCCACGGCATGCTCGATCTTCGGACGCGAGTACACGGCGGCCTGCCGAGCGGCCTTACGGGTACGAATGGCGGCTTCATGTGCGGCCAGGTCCACCTTCGGCGGCACATGCGCACGAGCCTGCTCCAGACGCGGGGCGAGCCGGGCGTCGTACTGGTCGCGGGCCTGCTCAGCGGCCTGCGACACCACGGGCGCCAGCCGTACGCGTGCCTCTTGCGCGTAATGCGCGGCACGCTCCTTGGCCGTGTCGGCGTAGGGCGCCACCACTTCCGCGGCGTGCAGCACGCTGTCCTTCGCCGAGCCGGTCGCGGCGCGCACGCTGTCGATGCGGGTCACGGGTTCCTCCTCCTCGGTGGCGTACGGTATTTCGACTTTCCACCCTTTTACGGATCATGCCTGCCAACGGTCCGGGCGGCATGCGAGGGCGGGCATATGGGTGCTGATCGCTCTCTTCGGCTTGATTACGGGCAACAGGAGCTTCTTTCGACCCTGCCACGAATCGCTGCCGGGCGCTGCTTTCCTGGCACAACTGGTGGCCGCCGGGCGACGTACGGGCCCGTCCGTGCGAGGATCGGGGAGTCACAGGAAGACAACGGAAGGCAGATCGTGGCTGAGCAGCTTTACGCCACCCTGAAGACCAACCACGGCGACATCGAGGTCCGGCTGTTCCCGAACCACGCGCCCGTCACGGTCAAGAACTTTGTCGAGCTGGCCCAGGGCGAGCGCGAGTGGACGCACCCCGGCACGGGTGAGAAGAGCACGAACCGGCTCTACGACGGCACGATCTTCCACCGTGTCATCAGCGGTTTCATGATCCAGGGCGGCGACCCGCTGGGCAGCGGCATCGGCGGCCCGGGCTACAAGTTCGAGGACGAGTTCCACCCGGACCTGTCCTTCAGCAAGCCCTACCTCCTGGCCATGGCCAACGCCGGCCCCGGCACCAACGGCTCGCAGTTCTTCATCACGGTCGCCCCGACCACGTGGCTGAACCGCAAGCACACCATCTTCGGCGAGGTCACCGACCCGGCCAGCCAGAAGGTCGTGGACGCCATCGCCGGCGTGCCCACCGTCCGCAACGACCGTCCGGCCGAGGACGTCGTCATCGAGTCGGTCGTGATCGAGAAGCGTGAGGGCTGAGCCCACCGTTTCCCGGAACCTCCCGCAGGGAACCAAACGCCCCGCTCGTCCGTAAGGATGAGCGGGGCGGGGTATTTGCCGGGTAGTGCCACGACGAGCAAGGGGATCTGATGGACCAGGCCGCAGGCAGCGGCAGCGCGCAGGACGCCCGGAGCGTGCCCGTGTGCTACCGGCATCCGGACCGTGAGACCGGCGTGCGCTGCACCCGCTGCGACCGCCCCATCTGCCCGGAGTGCATGGTCAGCGCCTCGGTCGGCTTTCAGTGCCCCGACTGCGTCCGCGACGGCTCGGGCACCGGCCATGCGCCGACCGTGTCCCGTCCGCGCACCGTGGCGGGCGGCACGGTGGCGGCGGACCCCCGGCTGGTCACCAAACTGCTGATCGGGATCAACCTCGCCCTCTTCCTGGTCCAGCTGTCCGTCGGCGACAGCTTCACCAACCGGTTCGAGCTCATCGGCCAGGCCTACGCCCCGCCGCTCAACGGGGTGCAGGGCCTCGCCGAGGGCCAGTACTACCGGATGCTGACGGCGATGTTCCTGCACGGCGGCTATGCGCACATCGCGTTCAACATGCTGAGCCTGTGGTGGATCGGCGGCCCACTCGAGGCCGCCCTGGGCCGCGCCCGATACCTGATCCTCTACTTCGTCTCGGGCCTGGCGGGCAGCGCGCTCAGCTACCTGATCGCCGCACCGAACCAGCCCTCGCTGGGCGCCTCAGGCGCGATCTTCGGTCTCTTCGGCGCCACCGCCGTTCTGATGCGCCGGCTCAACTACGACATGCGGCCGGTCATCGCGCTGCTGGTGATCAACCTCATCATCACCTTCGGCTTCAGCAACATCTCGTGGCAGGCCCACATCGGCGGCCTGGTCGCCGGTGTCGTCACCGGCTACGCCATGGTCCACGCCCCCCGCCGGAAGCGGACGCTGATCCAGTACGGCACCTGTGCGCTCGTGCTGGCTGTGGTGGCGGTCATGACGCTGGTCAGAACCGCCCAGCTCACCTGATACCGAACCGTTGTCCACAGCGGGTGGCGGATCTTGTGCATACCGTGCGGGCACACCTGTGCCCCCGGTCGCTCGAATGCGTTTCCGCAGGTCAGGTGGGAGCGAAAGGGTGTACGAGGGGTTGTGGGGCAGTCACACCGGCGTCAACCCTCGATGAGTTATCCACAGATCGTAGTCTTTTCCCCAGGGGGATGTGGATACGTCTGCTGACCTGTGGATAACTCAGTGGAGAGCCGTGGGGAGAGCTGCCGACACCGCGCTGGTGGGCGCTACTTCCACTGCGTGGAGACGCCGAAGCCGGCGGCGATGAAGCCGAAGCCGACCACGATGTTCCAGTTGTCCAGTGCGTCGATGGGCAGGGAGCCGTCGGTCACGTAGAAGACGACGATCCAGGCCAGGCCGATGAGGAACATGGCCAGCATGACGGGGGCGACCCACGCACGGTTGGTCAGCTTGATCGCCGCGGCCTGCTTCGCCGGCGGCGGCGTGAAGTCTGCCTTCTTGCGGATACGTGACTTCGGCACGAGGGTCTCTCCTGTCGATGCGCTGCGTGGCCGCGCAGGTAACGGGGGTCGGGCTCGGGGCAGCGTACAAGGGGCCAACATGACGACTCTGTGTGCTCCCCCGGGCGTCCGTTAGCGTAGTGCTTCCGTGGCGCCGAAGGAGATAAGGGTACGTTGAGCAATTCTGCCGACTCCCCCGGGACGGGATCAACGGGTTCCGGCCCCGGCCGCAGGCTGCGCGTCCGGCCGGTGCGGATACTCACGGCCGCCGTCTTCGCCCTCGCGGGGCTCATCTTCTTCACCAGCTTCAACACGGCCAAGGGCACCGACATCCGGCAGGACGCCTCGCTGCTCAAGCTGTCGGACCTGATCCAGGAGCGCAGCCGCAAGAACAAGGAGCTGGACGAGTCCAACGCGACCCTGCGCGACAACGTGGAGTCGTTCGCCGAGAGCGACGACGGAAGCACCAAGGCCCAGGACGAGAAGCTCAGCGGACTGGAGAAGAACGCGGGCACCCAGAAGCTGACCGGCCAGGCGATCACCGTCACTTTGAACGACGCCCCGCCCAACGCCACGGCCAAGCTCCCCGGCTACCCCGAGCCGCAGCCCGACTACCTGGTCATCCACCAGCAGGACCTGCAGGCCGTGGTGAACGCCCTGTGGCAGGGCGGCGCCAAAGGGATCAAGGTCATGGACCAGCGGCTGATCTCCACCAGTGCCGTGCGGTGCGTCGGCAACACCCTGATCCTCCAGGGCCGCGTCTACTCACCCCCGTACAAGATCACCGCGGTCGGCGACCCGGACAAGCTGCAGCAGGCGCTCGCGGCGAGCAAGGCGATCCAGACGTACATGGTGTACGTCAACGTCTACGGCCTCGGCTGGAAGGTGACCGAGGACGGCACGGTGACTCTTCCCGGCTACACGGGCACAGTGGACCTGCACTACGCGAAGCCGGTGGAGTAGGGGGGTCCCCTGTCCCGCGGCTCGGTTTCACGTGGAACCGGAAGGGCCTCGCAAATCCGTTCCCAAGGTCGTTGAGGTGATCGACCCTGTGCCACGTAAGTCCGGGTACGGGCGTCCGGACGGTATCCGCCGCCGACCACGTGCGATCCGGAACGGGGACCCAGTCACCGGCTGATCGTCTGGGCAGACCTGGACTCCACACAGCCTGTGGAGGCAGGCGAACCGAAGGCTCTGCGCCGTTAGTCTGGTGACGTACGGCGGAGTCTGGTGCCGTGGGGATACGAAAGGGACGGCATGTACGGCTGGATCTGGCGGCATCTGCCGGGGAACGCGTGGGTGAAGGCGCTCATCTCACTCGTACTGGTCCTGGCTCTGGTCTACGTCCTCTTCCAGTACGTCTTCCCGTGGGCCGAACCGCTGCTGCCCTTCAACGATGTGACGGTGGACAACCAGTGAGTGCGCGGATTCTCGTCGTCGACAACTACGACAGCTTCGTCTTCAACCTCGTCCAGTACCTGTACCAGCTGGGTGCCGAGTGCGAGGTGCTGCGCAACGACGAGGTGTCGACGGCGCACGCCCAGGACGGCTTCGACGGGGTGCTGCTCTCGCCCGGCCCGGGGACGCCGGAGGAGGCGGGCGTGTGCGTGGACATGGTCCGCCACTGCGCCTCGACCGGGGTGCCGGTCTTCGGCGTCTGTCTCGGCATGCAGTCGATGCAGGTGGCGTACGGCGGTGTGGTCGACCGGGCGCCGGAGCTGCTGCACGGGAAGACCTCGCCGGTCGAGCACGAGGGCAAGGGCGTCTTCGCGGGCCTGCCCTCTCCCTTCACGGCGACCCGCTACCACTCCCTGGCGGCGGAACCGGCCACGGTCCCGGCCGAGCTGGAAGTGACCGCCCGCACGCACGACGGCATCGTCATGGGCCTGCGCCACCGTGAACTCCCGGTCGAGGGCGTGCAGTTCCACCCCGAGTCGGTGCTGACCGAGCACGGGCACCGGATGCTGGCCAACTGGCTGGCGGAGTGCGGCGACCAGGGTGCCGTGGCGAGGTCGGCGGGGCTCGCCCCGGTGGTGGGCAGGGCCACGGCGTGACCGCGCTGCGCCCCGAGCGCGAGGACTTGTACGGCGAGAGCCCGTACGAGTCCCACGGCGGTGCGCCGAACGCCGGCCGCGGTGCGGGTCGCCATGCAGGGCGCCATGAGGATCCGCCGACGTCGCCGATGCCCGTGGTGGACCCCGTGCCGGCCGTCGCCCCTGTGTCCACCGTCGATGTGCCCTCCGTCGACCCCCTGCGTGCCGTCGATGACGAGACGATGGCGCTGCGGATTCCCGGTCCGCCGGCCGCCGGCCCGGAGAGCGAGCCCACAGGCGCCTCTGGGGCCTCCTCTGCCTCTCCTGCCACGGGAGTCACACCGGGCGGCCGTGCGGCCCGCAGAAGGGCGGCCAAGCGGCGTGGTGGCCGCCATGGCGGGAACCGGGAGACGGCGCCCCCGTCGACCCCGCCGTCCGGCCGACCGCTGTCCCGGGTGGAGGCCCGGCGGCAGGCGCGGCTGCGCAAGCCGAGCCCGGCCGTCATCGCGAGCCGGGCGATCGGCGAGGTGTTCATCACCACCGGGGTGCTGATGCTGCTGTTCGTCACCTACCAGCTGTGGTGGACCAATGTCCGCGCGCATGCGCAGGCCGGCAGCGAGACGCACCAGCTCCAGGACGACTGGGCCAGCGGCAAGCGCAACCCGGGTGTCTTCGCGCCGGGTCAGGGCTTCGCCATCCTGCACATCCCCAAGCTGGACGTGGTCGCGCCGATCGCGGAGGGCGTCAGCAACAAGAAGGTGCTCGACAAGGGCATGGTCGGGCACTACGGCGAGGACCCGCTGAAGACGGCGATGCCCGACGCCAAGACGGGCAACTTCGGTCTCGCGGCCCACCGCAACACGCACGGTGAGCCGTTCCGGTACATCAACAAGCTCACGAGCGGCGACGCGGTCGTGGTCGAGACACAGGACAAGTACTTCGTGTACAAGGTGACCTCGATGCTTCCGGTGACACCGCCGTCCAACACGAGTGTGCTGGACCCGGTTCCCCCGGGCTCGGGATTCACCGGGCCCGGCCGCTACATCACCCTCACCACCTGTACGCCCGAGTTCACCAGCAAGTACCGGCTGATCGTCTGGGGCAAGATGGTCGAGGAACGCCCGCGCGACAAGGGCAAGCCGGACGCGCTCATCGACTAGGGCTCATCGAGTAAGGGCAGAGGAACTGTGGCAGCGACCGCCGACGAGACCGAAGCACATCCGGACGCGTCCGCCCCGGAGCCCGGCCCGCGCCGGCGACCCGGCCGGATCGCCCTGGCGGTCAGCGTCTTCGGCGAACTCCTCATCACCACGGGCGTGTTGCTCGCCCTGTTCGTCGTCTACTCCCTGTGGTGGACGAACGTCATAGCGGACCGTAAGGCCGACAGGCAGGCCGACAAGGTCCGTGACCACTGGGCCCGTGCCACGGACTCCGGCCCCGGTGCGCTGGACACCAAGGACGGCATCGGCTTTCTGCACGTGCCGGCGATGAGGAACGGCGAGGTGCTGGTCGAGAAGGGCACCGACGAGGACGTCCTGAACAACGGTGTGGCCGGCTACTACACGGACCCGATGAAGGCCACGCTCCCCACCACCGGGAAGAACGGAAACTTCACCCTCGCCGCCCACCGCGACGGCCACGGCGCGAAGTTCCACAACATCGACAAGCTGAAGAAGGGCGACCCGATCGTCTTCGAGACGAAGGACGACTGGTACGTCTACAAGGTCTACTCGATCCTCCCCGAGACCTCGAAGTACAACGTCAAGGTCCTGTCGTCGGTCCCCGAGGAGTCCGGCAGGAAGAAGGCCGGCCACTACATCACCCTCACGACCTGCACCCCGGTCTACACGAGCCGCTACCGGTACGTGGTGTGGGGCGAACTGGTCCGCGTGGAGAAGGTGGACAGCGAGCGGACACCGCCGAAAGAACTGAACGGCTGATTTCCGCCGCCGAAGGCCCTGCGCATAAACCGCTCTTTCGAGTTCTGTTCTGCACATGATCTCGGCGATAGCCTTGCGAAGGCTCGTTTTGACACGAATGGGCTACTCGTAACAGAAAAGGAATCGATAGTGCGTACTAAGCGCATAGTTTCCGTTCTTTCCGTGTTGTTCTCCCTCTTAGGGCTCGCGCTGATCACCGCGCCTTCCGCGAGTGCCGCGGGGTACGGGTGCGGCGGTTCTCTGATCGACAAGCACCCGATCAGAACCACCCAGAGGGTGGTGTACGGAAATCTGTACCTCTACTACGACTCCGCGACCGGGTACAACTGTGCCGTCGCGGTCAAGAACAGCGCCGGTGGCGCCGGCACCGCCGGCAAGACGACCGTCTCGATCTTTCGTTGCACCGCCGGTGCCTCGACGGGGGATGCGTGTACGACGGACGCAAGTGACGACGACAGCGGCACCTACACCTCCTACGCCGGCCCGGTGAGGGTGTACGCGCCGAACCGCTGCATCCGGCTCTACGCCAACATCTGGCACCCGACCAACGGCCGGATCGCCTCGTACTGGGGCGGTAACGCGAACCTCGCCGAGCACTGCTGAGCGATGAAAAGGCGGTGCGGTCGGGCAACCTCCGTCGCCTGACCGCACCGCTCGCGTTTTCCGGCTCTCACCGCCCCTGGCGGCTCAAGGCCTAGTTGATGCCGCCGAAGAACCCGCCGTTGTCGCCACCGCCGTTGTTGCCGCCGCCGTTCTGGGCCGTCGTGAACAACGTGACCGTGTCGCCCCGGTTCACGGGACTGCCGGGAGCCGGGTTGGAGGTGACGACCAGGGCGTTGTCGTCCTGGACGCCCGGGACGTTGACCTGGAGGCCCAAGTCCTCGAGCTGTTTCTTGACGTCCTTCAGGCGCTTGCCCGCGAGATCCTGCGGGATCTGGACCTGCTGGTTCTGCACCTTGCCGACGTTCACTGCGATCGGCGTGTTCTTGGAGACCTGCTTGCCCGCCAGCGGGTTGGTGCTCTGGACCTTGCCGTCCTGGTTCGGGTCGGCGACGGGGGTGTCGCTGCACGTCGGTACCAGGCCCAGCTGCGTCAGTTCGGCCCTCGCCTCGTCGCAGGACTTGCCGACGAGGTCGCTGGGCACCGTGATCTTCTCCTCCGCCTTGGCAACGGTGAGGGTGATCGTGGAGCCCTTCTCGACCTCCGCGCCGAGCTTCGGGTTCTGCTGCAGGACGGTGCCCGCCTGCTCCGTGGTCGAGATCTCGTCCTTGCGTACGACCCTGAACTGGTAGTCGTCGCCCTCCAGCGTCGCCTTGGCCTCTTGGAAGCTCTGGCCGAGCACGCTGGGCACCGCGACCTTCGGCGCGCCGGTCGACACCACCAGGGTGATCGTGTCGCCCTTGTTCACCTCTGTGCCCGCCGTGGGGTCCTGGGAGCAGACGGTGCCCTTCGGCTGGTTCTCGCAGGGCTTCCGTGTGGGCGGGGCCAGCTTCAGGTCGGAGTTCACCGCCATCTTCTGGGCTTCGGTATAGGTGTGATCGACGAAGTTCGGAGCCTCGAAGGACTGGTCCGTGTTGCCTCCGCCGAAGGCCCACTTGCCGATCAGGATCGCGCCGATCAGCACGAGGATGCCCGCGACCACCAGCAGGATCGTGGAGGTGTTGGACTTCTTCTTCTGCTGGCGGCGGCGGTCGGGGCGGTCGTCGTAGCCGTAGCCGCCGTCGTCCGGGTGCATCGGCGGGAGCATGGTGGTCGCTCCGGCGCCGGCGTCCGAGCGCAGGGCGGTGGTCGCCTGGTCGTCGGGGTAGCCGCCGTAGCCCACCGCGCCCATGGCGGCCGTGGCCGCGACCGGCTGGCCGTCGAGGCAGGCCTCGATGTCGGCGCGCATCTCGTCGGCCGACTGGTAGCGGTAGTTCGGGTCCTTGACCAGCGCCTTCAGGACGATGGCGTCCATCTCGGGCGTGATCTCGGGGTCGAAGACCGAAGGAGACTGCGGTTCCTCGCGCACGTGCTGGTAGGCCACGGCCACCGGGGAGTCGCCCACGAAGGGCGGGCGGACCGTCAGCAGCTCGTAGAGGAGGCAGCCGGTCGAGTACAGGTCCGAGCGGGCGTCGACCTGCTCGCCCTTGGCCTGCTCCGGCGAGAGGTACTGGGCCGTACCGATGACCGCCGCCGTCTGCGTCATCGTCATGCCGGCGTCGCCCATCGCGCGGGCGATACCGAAGTCCATCACCTTGACCTGGCCGTTGCGGGTCAGCATGACGTTGGCCGGCTTGATGTCGCGGTGGACGATGCCGTTGCGGTGGGCGTACTCCAGACCCTGGAGGATGCCGATGGTCATCTCCATCGCGCGCTCGGGCAGCAGCTTGCGGCCGGAGTGCAGCAGCTCACGGAGCGTGGAGCCGTCGACGTACTCCATGACGATGTACGGGATGGAGACCCCGTCGATGTAGTCCTCGCCCGTGTCGTAGACCGCGACGATCGCGGGATGGTTGAGCGAGGCGGCCGACTGGGCCTCCCGGCGGAACCGGGCCTGGAAGGACGGATCACGCGCGAGATCCGCGCGTAGCGTCTTCACCGCCACGGTGCGGCCGAGGCGGGTGTCATGCGCGAGGTAGACCTCCGCCATGCCACCACGGCCGAGCACCTGGCCCAGCTCGTACCGGCCGCCGAGGCGACGCGGCTCTTCCATAGCTACCTACCAGCCCTCTCCGTCGGTCTCGGCCGTCACGTCCATGTGCGTCCGAGGCTGCCGTCCGGGCCTACCGTACCCGGCTCGCTTTGTGTGACCTGGCCAAGCCCGGAACCCGATACAGGACCGGTATCGCAACGTGCATCGATGTGAAGGGGATGTGAGGGGTCTCACTTCTTGGAGTTGATGACGGCCTCCATCACGTTCTTCGCGATCGGCGCGGCCAGACCGCCGCCGGAGATGTCGTCGCGGTTGGCGTTCTCGTCCTCGACCACCACGGCCACGGCGACCGGCGAGCTGCCGTCGCTGAGCTTGGCGTAGGAGATGAACCACGCGTACGGGTTCTCGCTGTTCGCGACACCGTGCTGGGCGGTACCGGTCTTGCCGCCGACGGTGACCCCGCCGCCGATCTGCGCGTTCTTGCCCGTGCCGTCCTTGACGACCGTCTCCATCATCGACTGCAGGATCTGCGCGTTCTCCGGCGACAGCGGCCGGCTCAGCTCCTCCGGCTCGGTCTTGGCGACCGGGTCCAGGTTGGAGGACTGCAGCTCGTCGACCATGTACGGCTTCATCAGCTTGCCGTCGTTGGCGACCGCCGAGGCGACCATGGCCATCTGCAGCGGGGTGGCGGCGGTGTTGTACTGGCCGATGGAGGACAGCGCGGTCTGCGACGGGTTCATGTCGTCGGAGAACACCGAGGCGCTGGAGCGGACCGGAGTGAACTGCTCGGCGTCGAAGCCGAACTTCTTCGCCTCGGCCAGCATCTTGTCGTTGCCGAGGTCGGCGCCGATCTTGCCGAAGACGGTGTTGCAGGACACCCGCAGTGCCTCACGCATGGTCGCGTTCTCGCACGGGATGGGGCCCTCGTTCTTCAGCTGGGTCGTGGTGCCCGGCATGGTCCACGGCAGCGGGGAGTCGGTCCTCTGGTCGGCCGAGGTGTACTTGCCGTTCTCCAGCGCGGCCGCCGCGGTGACCACCTTGAAGGTGGAGCCCGGCGGGTAGGTCTCGCGCAGCGCCCGGTTCAGCATCGGGTCGGCCGGGTTGTTCTTCTTCTGCAGCTTGTTCCAGGCCTTGGCGTCCACGTCGGTGGAGTTGCCCGCGAAGGACGACGGGTCGTACGACGGGTACGAGGCCAGTGCCAGGATCTTGCCGGTGGACGGGTCCAGGGCGACGACGGCGCCCTTGCCGCCACGGGACTTCAGGCCGTCCCACGCGGCCTTCTGCGCGGAGGCGTTGAGCGTGGTGACGACGTTGCCGCCCTGCTGCTCCTTGCCGGTGATCATGTCCAGGGTCTTGCGGAAGAACAGCCGGTCGTCGTTGCCGGTGAGGATGCCGTCCTCGATGGACTCCAGCTGGGTCGCGCCGAAGGCCTGCGAGGCGTAGCCGGTGACCGGCGCCCACATGGGGCCGTTCTTGTAGGTCCGCTTGTACTTCAGGTCGTTCAGACCGGTCTTGCTGGTCTCGGTGGACCCGGTGATCGGGTCGCCGTCCACGATGATGTCGCCGCGCGGGGTGGCGTAGCGGGCGATGGTGACGCGGCGGTTGTTCGGGTCGTCCTTGAGGCTGTCGGTCTTGACGTACTGGAGCCAGTTGTCCCGCAGCAGCAGGGTCAGGACGAGCAGGCCGCAGAAGATCGCGATCCGGCGCAGGGGCTTGTTCATGACGGGCGGACCACCTGGGTCATCTCGGCGTCGGGATTGGCCGCGGGTGCGGGTGCCGGGCGGCGGGCGGTGTCGCTGATGCGGATCAGGATGCCGATCAGCGCCCAGTTGGCCAGCACGGAGGAACCGCCGTACGCGAGGAAGGGCATCGTCATACCGGTCAGCGGGATGAGGCCCATCACACCGCCGGCCACGACGAAGACCTGCAGCGCGAAGGCGCCGGACAGGCCGATGGCGAGCAGCTTGCCGAACGGGTCGCGGGCGGCGAGGGCGGTGCGCACGCCGCGCTCCACGATCAGGCCGTAGATCAGCAGGATCGCCATGATCCCCGCCAGGCCCAGCTCCTCGCCGAAGGTGGCGAGGATGAAGTCGGAGTTGGCGGCGAACCGGATCAGGTCGGAGTGGCCCTGGCCCCAGCCGGAGCCGAGGGTGCCGCCGGAGCCGAACGCCCACAGGGCCTGCATGGCCTGCTCGGAGTGGAGGATGCCGTCATTGGCCCCGCTGCGGCTGAGCTGGTACTCGCGCATCGGGTCGAGCCAGGCCTGCACACGGGTCTGGATGTGCGGTTCGAAGCTCGCCACACCGACGGCGCCGGCCGCGGACATCAGCAGACCGAAGACGATCCAGCTGGTCCGCTCGGTGGCGACGTACAGCATGATGACGAACATTCCGAAGAACAGCAGCGAGGTGCCGAGGTCGGTCTCGAAGACCAGGATGAGGATCGAGATCGCCCAGACGACCAGGATCGGGCCGAGGTCGCGGCCGCGCGGCAGGTACAGGCCCATGAAACGGCGGCTGGCGAGGGCCAGGGCGTCACGCTTCACCATGAGGTAGCCGGCGAAGAAGACGGCGAGGACGATCTTCGCGAACTCGCCGGGCTGCAGCGAGCCCAGGCCGGGGACCCGGATCCAGATCTTGGCGCCGTAGATGTTGGCCCCGAGTCCGGGCACCAGCGGCAGGATGAGCAGGATCAGCGCGCTGAACATGGAGATGTAGGTGTAGCGCTGCAGGACGCGGTGGTCCTTCAGGAAGACCAGCACGACGACGAACAGGGCGATGCCCAGCGCGGTGTACAGCAGCTGACGGGGCGCGGCCGTGACGAAGTTGGGCAGCGACTGCAGCAGCTTCGACTGGTCCAGCCGCCAGATGCACACGAGCCCGAGCCCGTTCAGCAGGGTGGCCAGCGGCAGCAGCAGCGGGTCGGCGTACGGGGCGAACTTCCGTACGCCGAGATGGGCGACGCCGGCCAGCAGGCCGAGACCGAGGCCGTAGCTCAGCAGGCCCGCGGGCACCTGGTCGTCGAGGGCCAGGCCCACGTTGGCGTAGGCGAACACCGGGATGGCCACGGCGAAGACCAGCAGGGCCAGCTCGGTGTTGCGGCGGCTCGGCGCGCCGATCGCGCCGATCGTGGACGTGTGGTGCGTCGGCGAATTGGACGTACTGCTCATCGTGTGACGGGGCCTCTCACGGCGTGCCTACTGCTTGCCGCACTGATCGACGACCTTCTGCTCATCCTCGGAGAGGCTCGGGCCGGGGTTGGGCGTGGCAGTCGTGGACGGGTTCGGAGACTTCGAGGGCGAGGTCGGGGACGTCTTCGACGCCGACGGGTTCGGCGTCGGTGATGCCTTGGACGTGAAGGAGGCGGAAGTGGTTCCTGTGGTGCCTCCGGCCTCGCCCTGGCCCGTCTTCGCGTTCTTCTCGCTCTCGGCGGCCGCGCGGTCCGCCTGCTTCTTGCACGCGGAGGCCTGCACGGACAGTGCCTCGATCTTCGTCTGGGCCTGCTTCAGACCGCCCGCCGCGATCGTGTTCTTGACCTGCTTCTGCTGGTAGGGCGGCAGGTACTTGAGTTCGATCTCGGGGTGGTCCTTCTCCACCTCCGACAGCGAGACCCACGCCAGGTCCTGGCTGATCCCGCGGTACAGCGCGACGTGCTCGTCCTTGACGCCGACGTAGTACTGCGTCTGCGTCCAGCGGTAGCCGCCGTACAGGCCGCCGCCGATGACGGCGAGGGCGAGGCCGCCGTAGAGGGATCTCTTCAGCCACCTGCGCTGCTTGCGCGGCTTGGTGAAGTCGCCGTCCGCGTAGTCGCCGAAACCGCCGGCCGGGGCGTAGCCGGTGGTGTCGCCGGAGCCGGGCGGCCCGAACTCGCCGCCCCCGTGGCCCTGGCGGCCCAGGTGGGAGGCGCGGCCGGCCGGGGTCTGCATGATGCCGTTGTCGTGCAGGTGGTGCTGGTTCTCGGCGACGGCGCCGACCACGACCGGCTGGTCGGACAGCTGTCCGGCGAGGGTGTCACCGGTGTCCAGGTCGAGGACGTCGGCGACGATGACGGTGATGTTGTCGGGGCCGCCACCGCGCAGCGCGAGCTGGATCAGCTCCTGCACCGTCTCCTGCGGACCCTGGTAGCTGGCGAGGGTCTCCTCCATCGTCTGGTGGGAGACGACACCGGACAGGCCGTCGGAGCAGATCAGATAGCGGTCGCCGGCCCGGACCTCGCGGATGGACAGGTCGGGCTCGACGTGCTCGCCGCTGCCGAGGGCGCGCATCAGCAGGGAGCGCTGCGGGTGGGTGGTGGCCTCTTCCTCGGTGATCCGGCCCTCGTCCACGAGCCGCTGCACCCAGGTGTGGTCCTGGGTGATCTGCGTCAGCACGCCGTCCCGCAGCAGATAGGCGCGGGAGTCGCCGACGTGCACGAGCCCGAGCCGCTGCCCGGTCCACAGCAGGGCGGTCAGGGTCGTCCCCATGCCCTCGAGCTGGGGATCCTCCTCGACCATGGAGCGCAGCTGGTCGTTGGCGCGCTGCACCGCGGTGCCGAGGGAGGTGAGGATGTCGGAGCCGGGCACGTCGTCGTCGAGCGTGACCAGGGTGGAGATGACCTCGGAGGAGGCGACCTCGCCGGCCGCCTGGCCGCCCATGCCGTCCGCGATCGCGAGCAGGCGGGGACCGGCGTAACCGGAGTCCTCGTTGCCTTCCCGGATCATGCCTTTGTGCGATCCGGCGGCAAAGCGCAGTGACAGACTCATGCGCACCTCGCCCGTCGGCTCCGGGTACAGCCGGTCGTGTCGAGCCACACTGCCCACCCTCCGGTCGGGAGCGCGCCGGAGACCGGGTGGCGGCCTGCCGCTGCGTGCTCGCTCCGCTCGCTCATTGTCGTACTACTTCCGCAGCTCGATGACGGTCTTGCCGATGCGGATCGGCGCGCCCAGCGGGATCGGCGTGGGGGTCGTCAGCCGGGACCGGTCCAGGTAGGTGCCGTTGGTGGAGCCGAGATCCTCGACGATCCACTGGCCGTCGCGGTCCGGGTAGATCCTGGCATGGCGGCTGGAGGCGTAGTCGTCGTCCAGCACGATCGTGGAGTCGTGCGCCCGGCCCAGCGTGATCGTCTGGCCCTGCAGCGCGACCGTGGTGCCGGTCAGGGTGCCTTCGGTCACGACCAGCTTGGTGGGGGCGTTGCGGCCGCGCCGGCCGCCGCCGCCCTGCTGGCCCCGCTGCTGCGGGGGTGCGGCCTGCTGCCGGGGCGCTTGCTGCCGGGCCGCCTGCTGCTGCTGGCGCCCGGCCTCCCTACGCGATCCGCGCTGGGTGACGCGCGTTCCGAACAGGTCGCTCCGGATGACCTGCACGGCCACGATCACGAACAGCCACAGTACGGCCAGGAAACCCAGCCGCATGACCGTGAGGGTCAGCTCTGACATTGCCCCCGCTTCACCCTTCGGCTTGCCTATAGATAACGGTGGTGCTGCCCACGACGATCCGCGAGCCGTCGCGGAGCGTAGCGCGGGTGGTGTGCTGCCCGTCCACCACGATGCCGTTGGTGGAGCCGAGATCCTGGATCGTCGAGGGCGTTCCGGTCCGGATCTCGCAGTGCCGGCGGGAGACGCCGGGGTCGTCGATCCGCACGTCGGCTTCGGTGCTGCGGCCCAGCACCAGCGTCGGGCGGGAGATCTGGTGGCGGGTGCCGTTGATCTCGATCCAGTAGCGGGTGCGCCCGCCGCTCATCGGCGCGGCCGCGGGCCGCTGGGTGGCGGGCTGGGGGTAGCCGTAGCCGCCGGGGCGGGCGCCGGGCGGCGGCGCGGACGGCATCGGGGGTGCCCCGGCGGGCGCGGCCGGCGGGTAGCCGTAGCCACCCGGGGCGCCCGGAGCGGGCCGGCCGGCCGCCGGGGCGGCGGGGGCCTGCTGGTTGCTGGAGGACGCCAGGGTGCGTGAGCGCACCCGGTACAGCCCGGTGTCGAGGTCGTCGGCCTTCTCCAGGGTGACCTTGATCGGGCCCATGAAGGTGTAGCGCTGCTGCTTGGCGTAGTCGCGCACCATCCCGGCCAGCTCGTCGCCGAGCTGCCCGGAGTAGGGGCTGAGGCGCTCGTGGTCCGGCGCGCTCAGCTCCACGATGAAGTCGTTGGGTACGACCGTGCGGTCACGGTTCCAGATAGTGGCGTTGTTGTCGCACTCCCGTTGGAGCGCACCGGCGATCTCCACGGGCTGGACCTCGGACTTGAAGACCTTGGCGAAGGTGCCGTTCACCAGACCTTCGAGACGCTGCTCGAACTTCTTCAGGACTCCCATGGGGCACCTCCTCCGTCGCTGCCGTTGCCTTGCCCTGCTGTGTGCCGCTGCCTTGCCGGGTACTGCTGGTACTGCTCACTGATCGTATCTACGCGCCCGGCAATCAGCCGGTTCCCCCAGCGGCTCCCGTTCGAACTCCTCCCCAGAACTCGTCCGGGGACTCCTCCGGGACCCGCGCCGGGACCTCCTCCCGGCATGGATCGTAGAGGCGGGCGAAGTCCAGTGTCCCGCACCTGGCTGTGCACCCGGTCCGCCTCCTGGGGAGATGGCCGGGACCGGTACGAGGTTGATACGTGAACCGGTACTCCTTGATACCTGCGGGGGCCGTGGGGCCCGGTCCGGGCGGCGGGTAAGGGATGTGAACCCACCCCGTACGACGTGCTAATGTTCTGGGTGTCGGAAGGGGCCAGCCCGAAAGGGCCGGGACCGGAAGACACACCCAATGCGCGGGTGGCGGAATAGGCAGACGCGCTGGATTCAGGTTCCAGTGCCCGCAAGGGCGTGGGGGTTCAACTCCCCCCTCGCGCACATCGAGGCTACGGGCCCATCGTGAAAACGGTGGGCCCGTAGCCGTTTTGTTGTCCTTTTTCTTGTGAGGAAGCTCTCAGGCGCTGTGGCGGCGTAGTGCGAACGCGGCCGGGACGGTCGCGGCTGTCACGGCGAGCAGCGCGCAGACGCCCACCGTGGCGCCGATCACGCTCCAGGGCACACGCACGACCGCGGGGGCCGACAGCAGGTGCAGGGCGGCGGCGATCCCGGCGAGGTGCAGGGCGGCGGTGAGCAGACCGAGCACGGTGCCGACCGCTACGACCGTCAGCGCGTCGAGGGCCACCAACCGCAGCAGCTGCCCCCGTGTCGCCCCGGTCGACCTCAGGACGACCAGGTCGCGCAGACGGTCGCGGTGCGCCATCACCATGGTGTTGATCACACAGATGCCGGTGTAGACGAGCGCGATGCCCAGCACGAGCAGCAGCCCGAGCCGGGTGGTGCGGTCGTTCGCCGGGTGACCGGCCTCCACCCACTGCTGACCGGTGCGGACCCGGCCGTGCGCCTCCCGCACGGCCGCGCGCAGTCCGGCGGCCACCGCGGCCGGGTCCGCATCCTCGGCGACGGCGACGTCGACCCGGTCCACGGGGGCGCCCGGGGCGTTGCGCGGGGTGACGTAGACGCCGTTGTCACCCGTGCCGGTGGCCATCACCGCCGCGATCCGCAGAGTGCGCCGGGTGCCGTCGCCGAGCCAGACGGTGACGCGCGAGCCCGAAGTGTGCCGCCGCCACTCCTCGTTGACGATGATCGAGTCGTCGTCGAGGGCGCGGACGTCCCCGGCGGTGAGCGGCAGGCGGGTGGTCGCGGCGAGCCCGACCGGGTCGGCGGCCCGGGCCTGCGACCTGATCAGGGCGACACCGTCCTCCAGGACGTACACCTCGTCCGACGCGGTCGCCGACACCTCGGCGCCCGGCACCGCCCGCAGCCGCCGCAGGGTCGCCGTGTCGAACCCCGCCCCGGCGGGCGGGCTCACGACGAACGCGGCGGCCGTCCGCGCCCGCGCCTCGGCGGCCCGCGCCGCCTGCAGCGTCGCGGTGGTGCCGGGCAGCGCGGCCGCGAGGGCGACCGTGACGAGCACGGGCGCGGCGATCGCCGCCGTGCGCCGCACCGCGCCCGCCGCGCTCTCCCGCACCAACAGGCCCGTGGCACCGGGCAGCCGGACCAGCGCGCGCACCAGAGGCCGCACCAGGGCCGGTGCCAGCAGCGCGACCGCGCCGGTCACCAGCATCGGGCGGCTGACGTACGACTTGCGGTGCAGCAGCTCACCCGGGTCACCGGCCAGCGCCGACGCGAGGGTGACGGCGGCCGTCAGCAGCAGCGCCCCACCGGCCAGCCGGCGGCCCCAGGTCGTCGCACGGGCGTCCACGTCGGCTTCGCGCAGCGCCTGCAACGGACCGATGCGGCCCGCCTGTCGGGAGGCGGCCAGCACCCCGCACAGTGCGACGAGCAGACCGGTCCAGAAGGCCAGGTGGTACGGCCGGCCGTGGTCACCGAGGCGGAACCAGCGCGGGGCGAGGCCCTCGGCGACGACCCGGGCGATCAGGTGCTGCGCCAGATATCCGCCGAGCGCGCAGCCCGCGGCCGAGGCGAGCGCGCCGACCAGCAGGGCCTCGGCGGTGACCAGCCGCCGGACCTGGCCCGGGGTGGCTCCGGCGGCGCGCAGCAGCCCGAACTCCCGGCGCCGCTGGGCGACCGCGAAGGCGAACGTGGACGCCACGACGAACGCCGACACGAAGGCGGCGACTCCGCCGGCCGTGCCGAACAGGGCGTTCAGCGCGGTCAGCGCCTCCCGGTCCCGGTCGGGGCCGGGTTCGGCACGGCATCGCTCGTCGCCGGTGAGGACCTGGGCTCCGGTGCCGCGCACCACCTCCGTCACGGATCTCGGGTCGGCGTCCGTCGCCAACTGCGTGCTGACCGGGGCCAGTCGGGCCGCTCGGGTGTCGGTGTAGAAGACGGCGTGCTCGAAGCCCCGTGCGGGGACCGTGCCCACCACGCGCACCGGGCCGCGGTCCGTGCCGAGGCGGGTGCCCGGACGGGCCCAGTCGCCGGTGACGACGACCTCGTCGGCGCGGCGGGGGGCGCGTCCGGCGTCGAGGGCGTAGCGGGCGAAGGGTGCGGTGGACCAGGGGTGGCCGACCAGATCCGCCGGTCCTCCGTCCGCTCGTACAGGGAACGACCGGTCCTCGACGACGGTTCCCAGCGTCCGCAACTTCTCCACGACGTAGGCGGGTAGGGGTCTGGGACGGGCCAGTGCGCGGACGCGGTCGCCGGTCGCGGTGGGCACGCGCAGGGTGTCGGCGCCCTTGACGACCACGGGAGCGGCGGCGAACCGTTCCGGTTCGCGGTCCGGGGCGTCCAGGGAGGCGGCGAGGGCCAGACCCATCACGGTGAGCAGGGCGGTACCGAGGGCGAGGGCGACGAAACTGCCCACGAAGGCGGACCGCCGGGCCCGCAGCGTACGCAGAGCGAGGCTCAACATGTGGCTGCCTCCGGGGCGGGCAGGCGGGTGGGGAGGATCGGCATGTGGTGGCCTGGGGGGCGGGGCAGGTGGGTGGGGAGGTTCGGCATGTGATGGCCACCAGGTAGGACAGGCCGGTGGCCAGGGCCAGCATGTGGTGGTTTGTCGGGGCCGGGCAGGCCGGCGGCGAGGCTCAGCATGTGGCGGCCTCCAGGTGGGTCATGCGGGTGGCGATCTCGTCCGCGTCCGCTTCGGTGAGTTGGCCGTTGAGCCGGCCGTCGACGAGGAAGACCACCCGGTCCGCGTACGAGGCGGCCACCGGGTCGTGCGTGACCATGACGACGGTGCGGCCCCCGCGACCGGCCATGCCGCGCAGCATTTCCAGCACCTCGCGGCCGGTACGGGAGTCCAGGGCCCCGGTCGGCTCGTCACCGAAGAGGACCTCGGGGCCAGTGATCAGAGCGCGCGCCAGGGCCACGCGCTGCTGCTGTCCGCCGGAGAGTTCGGCCGGGCGGTGCCGTGCGCGGTGCGCGAGACCCACCTGGGCGAGCACCTCGCGGACCCGCGCGCGAGAGAGGCGGCGGCCGGCGAGGCGCAGCGGCAGTGCCACGTTCTGCTCGGCGGTCAGATACGGCACGAGGTTGAACGCCTGGAAGACGAAGCCGATGCGTTCGCGCCGCAGCAGGGTCAGCCGGCGCTCGCTCAGCACCGTCAGCTCCGTCCCGCCGACGGTCACCGAGCCGGAGGTGGGCCGGTCCAGACCCGCCGCGCACTGCAGCAGGGTCGACTTGCCGGACCCGGAGGGGCCCATGACGGCGGTGAAACTGCCTCGCGGGAAGGCGAGGGTGACCTGGTCGAGTGCGGTGACCGTGCCGTTGCCCGTTCCGTAGCGTCGGCTGAGGCGGTGCAGGGCGATCGCGGGCTCGTTCATCCAATCCCCTTGGGTGAGAGGCCGGTTGGTGGAGGTGGGAGGAGGCCGGTCGGCGGTTCCGGGCCGTCCCGTTCGGGGCCGTCGGTTCGGGGTCCACGAAACCGTCCGGGGGTGCTGCGGCGCAGTGCGCCAGGACCGAGACCCGGGGTAGGGCCAGGCATACCCCCGGACCTCCCCCTGGACGGATGGTCCGGTCCCGCGCGCGGTGCCTACGGTGATCCCTATGCAGCCCTCTCGGAACGTGTGGCAGGCCCTCACCCGGCCCGGCTACGCGCTGTCGGCCTGGCCCTGGCGGTCGGCCGCCTACCTGTTCACGGGTGTGCCGACCGGCGCCGTGACCCTCGTGGCGATCACCGGCACCGTGGTGGCCGGCACCGCACTCGCCGTGGTTCTGGTGGGACTCGCGCTGCTGGTGGCCGCGGCGCTCGCCGGGATCCCGGTGGCCGCGGTGGAGCGGCGCAGGCTGCGCCTCCTCGGTGAAATGCCGATCCGGGACCGGCACCGCGCGCCGACGGACACCGGGCCCCGGTCCTGGCTGGCGACCCGGCTGCGGGAGCGGGCGACCTGGCGGGAACTCGGGTACGCCCTGCTGCTCGCCGTGGCGTTGTGGCCGGTCGACGCGCTCGCGGTCGTACTGGCCCTCGGCTGTCCGCTGTCCCTGTTGGCCACCCCGCTGCTGATGGCGACGGTCGGTGAGGGCCGCGAGGTGAAGGTGCTCAAGCTGTGGACGCTCACGGGGTGGCCGGAAGCCTTCGGGGTGGCCCTCGCGGGGTCGGCCCTGCTGGTGTGCGGCGCCTATCTGCTGGGCGTCGTCGCGGGTGCCCGGGCCGCGCTGACCCGGCTGCTGCTGGACCCCGGTCCGAGCGAGCGGGTCGTCGAACTCACCCGCTCCCGGGTCCGGTTGCTGGACGCCTTCGAGGCGGAGCGCCGGCGCATCGAGCGCGATCTGCACGACGGCGCCCAGCAACGGCTCGTCGCCCTCACCATGGCCCTCGGGCTGGCCCGGCTGGACGCGCCGTCCGGACCGCTGGCCGAGCAACTCGGCAAGGCCCACGAGGAGGCGGGCCTGGCCCTCGCCGAACTGCGCGAGCTGATCCACGGCATCCATCCCAAGGTCCTGACCGACTACGGCCTCCAGGCGGCCGTACTCGATGCCGCGGACCGCTCCGACGTGCCCGTGGACGTCGAACTGGACCTGCCGGGGCGGCTGCCCCCGGCCGTCGAGTCCGCCGCCTACTTCGTCGTCTGCGAGGCGCTCGCCAACGTCTCGCGGCACAGCGGCGCCGCACGCGCGCGCGTACGGGGCGAACACCGTGACGGCAGGCTCCTGCTGGCGGTGTGCGACGACGGCCGGGGCGGCGCGCGGGCCGGTGCGGGCAGCGGGCTGACCGGGCTCGCCGACCGGGTGTCGGTGCTCGATGGCACACTCACCCTGTCCAGCCCGGTGGGCGGACCGACCCTGCTGCGTGTGGAGTTGCCGTGCCAGCCTTGCGATCCCCGGGAACGGGCCGAACGCTCCGCGTAGTCCTCGCCGAGGACAGTGTGCTGCTGCGGGAGGGCCTGACCGGGCTGCTCGGCCGGTTCGGGCACCAGGTGGTGGCCGCGGTCGGCGACGCTGACGCGCTGCTCGCCGCGGTCGACGCGCACGACCCGGACATCGTCGTGACCGACGTACGGATGCCGCCCGGCTTCCAGGACGAGGGTCTGCACGCCGCCGTCCGCCTGCGCACCCGCCGGCCCACGCTGCCGGTGCTCGTCCTCAGCCAGTACGTGCAGCGCGCCTACGCCGCCGATCTGCTGGACTCCGGCGACGGCACCGGAGTCGGATACCTCCTGAAGGACCGGATCGGCCAGGTCGAGGAATTCGTCGCCGCGCTGGACGAGGTCGCCGACGGCGGCACGGTCGTGGACCCCGAGGTCGTACGGCAGTTGCTGCGCCGCCGCCGTGACCCGCTGGAGCGGCTCACCCCGCGCGAACGGGAGGTGCTGGCGTTGGTCGCCGAGGGCAGGTCGAACGCGGCGATCGCCCGCCACCTTGTGGTCTCGGAGGCGGCCGTCGGCAAGCACATCGGCAACATCCTCACCAAGCTGGACCTGCCACCGGCCGAGGAGACGCATCGGAGGGTGCTGGCGGTGCTGGCGTTCCTGCGGGCCTGAGCGCCGGGGCCGGTGAGAGGGCAGGGGCGGGGCGCCGGTTTTCCACAGGTACCGAGTTGTCCACAGGCTCTGACGCGTTTCGGCCACCCGCTGTACGGTCTCCACGAGTTGATGTTCGTGCGGGCGCCTGGTCGGGGCGTGTGGACAGTTCGGGGGAGGCGGTCACGGTGACCGGAACCGGTGGGGGCGCGGTGCACGCGCAGGACCAGGGGGCAGGCCGGCTGCCGCGGGTGCGCGGATTCAGCCGCTGGCCGGCGCAGGGCTCCCCCAAGGAGGAGGGCAAGGCGCTCCGCGCGCGCGTGCCGCGCGGCGCGCACCGCACCCTCGACCTGGACGCCGCACGCCCCGACGCGGTGAGCGCGGTCGAGGACTCCAACGCAGGCCGCATCCCCGAGCTGACCCCGATGCGGGTGGGCCGGATGGCGGCCAGCCCCTTCGCCTTCCTGCGCGGATCCGCCGGACTCATGGCGTACGACCTGGCCCGCACCCCGATGACCAGGATCGGTGCCCAGATATGCGGTGACGCGCACGCGGCGAACTTCGGCCTGTACGGAGACGCCCGCGGTGACCTGGTCATCGACCTCAACGACTTCGACGAGACCGTGCACGGCCCCTGGGAGTGGGACCTCAAGCGGCTCGCGGCCTCGCTGGTGCTCGCCGGGCGGGAGGCCGGCGCCGACGGAGACACCTGCCGTGCGGCGGCACAGGACGCGGTCGGTGCCTACCGGCGCACCATGCGCCTGCTGGCGAAGCTGCCCGTGCTGGACGCCTGGAACGCCATCGCCGACGAGGAGCTGGTCTCCCACACCGACGCCCACGACCTGCTCGGCACCCTGCAGCGGGTCTCGGAGAAGGCCCGGGCCAACACGAGCGGCCGGTTCGCGGCGAAGTCGACCGAGGCGGTGGAGGACGGCGGACGCCGGTTCGTGGACGCTCCGCCCGTGCTGCGCAGGATCCCGGACGGCGAGGCCGCGCGGGTCGCCGCGTCCCTGGAGGAGTATGTGCACACCCTCGGCGAGGACCGGCACCCCCTCCTCGCCCGGCACGCGGTGCACGACGTGGCCTTCCGGGTGGTCGGCACCGGCAGTGTCGGCACCCGGTCCTACGTCGTGCTGCTCCTCGACCACCGCGAGCAGCCGCTGGTGCTCCAGGTGAAGGAGGCCCGGCCGTCGGCACTGGTCCCGCACCTGGTCACGGCCGGTTTCGAGGCGCCGTCCGGGGAACACGAGGGCCGTCGGGTGGTCCTCGGGCAGAAGCGGATGCAGGTGGTCAGCGACATCTTGCTGGGCTGGACCACGGTCGAGGGCCGCCCTTTCCAGGTGCGGCAGTTCCGCAACCGCAAGGGCAGCGTCGACCCGGCCGCCCTCGCCGCCGACCAGGTCGACGACTACGGCCGCATGACGGGCGCCCTGCTGGCCCGCGCCCACTCGCACAGCGCCGACCCGCGGCTGATCGCCGGCTACTGCGGCAAGAACGAGGAACTGGACGAGGCGATAGCCGACTTCGCCGTCGCCTACGCCGACCGCACCGAGGCGGACCACGCGACGCTGGTCGCGGGCATACGAGCGGGGCGAATAGCGGCCGAACCGGGGGTATGAGGGGACTGAGGGTGTGAGGGGGCCGGGGTGCGAGAGGGCCGGGGTGCGAGAGGGCCAGGGTGAGAAGGCCGGGTGCGAGGGGGCCGACGGCGTGCCCAGCACGGGCGGCCCCGCCCCACCGGTGCCGCAGGCGGAACGGCAGCTCTCTGCGGGTGCCGCGGATGGATCTGCCGCTTCTCAGGGCGCGGGGAGCCGAGTGACCGGCGACGACGGAAGCGCTGGGGGAACCGCAGTTCCCTGCGGCTGTCGCGGCCGGATCTGCCGCTTCTCAGGGGCGCGGGGAACTGCGCGACCGGCCACGATGATGCCGCGGTCGGCAGACGACCCGGCAGCCCCACGACGAGTCTCCGCACCGGCCACCGAGGTCACCGCACCGGTCACCGACGTGGCCGCACCGGTCACCGAAGTCACCGCACCGATGCCTCCGCTCCCCGCTGTGACCCGGTCCGAGCCCAGCGCAGCGGCTACGCTGGTCGGGTGACGACCCCGGAAGCCGATCAGACGCAGGCGCCGCGGCCCGAGGAACGGCTCGAGCAGGCCGTCCGGGTCGCCGAGCAGGCGTTGATCGAGTACGAGATCGCGGTGGAGACCTTCCGCGTCGAAGTCGAGAACTTCTCCCGGCTGCACGAGCAGCGACTCGGCCCGCTCTACGCCCGCATCGAGGAACTGGACGCCGAGATCGCCGAGGCGAAGGCCGCCCGCACCGGTGATCCAGAGGACATCCGGCGCGCCGATGAGGCCCGTGCCCAGGTGCTGCCGATACCGGGTGTCGAGGAACTGCTGCACGGCTGGATGGACGGCGACGGCCTGTTCCCGGAGGCCGCCGCCATGCTCACCGACCAGGCGGTACGGCCTCCGCAGCGCGTGCGGCCCAGCGAGGAGGCCCGCAAGCTCTTCCGTGAGCTGGCCCGCAAGGCTCACCCCGACCTGGCGCAGGAGGAAGAGGAGCGGCAGCGGCGCGAGGAGTTCATCACCCGCGTCAACGCCGCCTACGCCCGCGGCGACGAGGCGCTGCTCCGGGAGCTGGCCGAGGAGTGGGCGGCCGGTCCGGTCCCGCCCGAGCGCCGCCCGAGCCCCGCCGAGGAGCTGTACGCCCGCCTCGAATGGCTCTCCCAGCGCAAGGAACTGCTCACCCTCGTCGCCCGCGAACTGGAGGAGAGCGCCATCGCCGGCATGCTCCGCCTCGCCCCCGACGACCCCGACGCCCTGCTCGACGAGATCGCCGGCAAGCTGCGCGACGACATCGCCCAGCGCGAGGCCCAGCTGGCGGACCTGCTGGGGCAGGGCTGAGCCACACAGGCTTCGGGTAGCGTCGGAACCATGAATTTCGGAGCTGGTGTGCCCACGGTCGAGGTCACGGACCTCAAGGACGGCGACTTCCTGCTGGACGTCCGCGAGGACGACGAGTGGCAGGCGGGCCACGCGGAGGGGGCGCTGCACATCCCCATCAGCGAGTTCGTGGCCCGCTACGGCGAGCTGACCGAGGCCGCCCCGCAGGACGGCCGTGTTCACGTCATCTGCCGCTCGGGCGGCCGCTCGGCACAGGTCACCATGTATCTCGTCCAGCAGGGCATCGACGCGGTGAACGTCGACGGCGGCATGCAGGTGTGGCAGTCCGCGGGCCGTCCGGTGATCACCGACGACGGCAAGCCGGGCTTCGTGCTGTAGACCGCCGACAGCGGTTGCGGAGTGGCCGCACACCTGCCGTGAACCAGCCGCACAGCGGGTGCCGGCCGGTCGGTGACCGATGCCCCGGCCGGGGCTCCTGACCGGTGCCCCGGTCCGGATCCCCGTTCGGCCGATCAGGCGAGCGGGTGTGCCGCCGGCAGATCCCCGAGCCTCTGCGCGCACGCCACGGCCGGGCCGAGCGCCGGCTCCAGGTGCTTGGCCCAGGCGTGGTTATCGGTGCAGTGCGTAGTCGGTGTGGGCGCCGAATCTTTCGTGTGGATGCTGGGCCGTCTGCACCACCCGGCGCTCGCCCTTTGCCGCCCAGATCTTCGCCACTGCGACGTCACCGGCGATCGGCGGCGCCCCCGGTGGCCCCGAGGCGGTCCGCCATGCAGCGGTGCGTCAGCGGTCGAAGTCCAGCTCCACCTTCTCCGTCACCGGATGCGACTGGCAGGCCAGCACATACCCGGCCTCCGTCTCCTCCGACTCCAGCGCGAAGTTGCGGTCCATGCGGACCTCGCCCGAGACCAGGAAGGCACGGCAGGTCCCGCAGACCCCGCCCTTGCAGGCGTAGGGCGCGTCGGGGCGGTTGCGCAGGACCGTCTCCAGCAGCGACTCCCCCTCGCGCACCGGCCAGGTGCCGCCCCGTCCGTCGAGCCGAGCGGTGACGGTGCTGTGCGCGGGTGCCGGGACGACGGCTGCCGGCGGAGATCCCGCGTCCACGTGGAAGATCTCCTGATGGATCCGGGCCCGGTCCACACCCAGCTCGCGCAGCGCCTTCTCGGCGCCCTGCACCAGCCCGTACGGCCCGCACAGGAACCACCCCGCCACCCGCTCCACCGGCAGCAGGGCGGGCAGCAGCCCCGCGAGCCGCTCCCGGTCGAGCCGGCCGGAGGGCAGGCCCGCCTGTTGCTCCTCCCGGGAGAGCACGGTCACCAGCTGAAGCCGCTCCGGGTAGCGGTCCTTCAGGTCGGCGAGCTCCTCCAGGAACATCGTCGAGGCGGCCGTACGGTCGCTGCGTATCAGGCAGAACCGTGCCTCGGGTTCGCGGGCCAGCAGGGTCGACACGATCGACAGCACCGGGGTGATGCCGCTGCCGCCGACGACCGCCGCGTACAGGCCCGGCGCCGGCTGGAGGGTGAAACGACCGGCCGGGGTCATCACCTCCAGCTCGTCGCCGATGTTGATCTCCTTCAGCGCGTAGGCGGAGAAGGCTCCGCCCTCGACCAGCCGGACCCCCACCCGCAGGGTGCTCGGTCCCTCACCGGCCGGGTCGGGGGCGGGGGAGCAGATCGAGTACGTGCGCCGGATCTCCGTGCCGTCGACCCGGCGGCGCAGCGCGAGGTGCTGGCCCGGGGCGTGCCGGTACTCCTCGCGCAGCTCGGGCGGGACGGTGAGGGTGAGGGCGACGGAGTCGTCGGTGAGCCGGTCGACCGCGGCCACCTGGAGCGGGTGGAAGCGCGCCATCACAACTCCTTGAAGTGGTCGAACGGTTCCCGGCAGGCCAGGCAGCGGCGCAGCGCCTTGCAGGCGGTGGAGGAGAACCGGCTCAGCAGCTCGGTGTCGGCGGAGCCGCAGTGCGGGCAGCGGACGGGCTCGGTCCCGGTCTGCGTGTCCTGGGTCCGGATCGGGCCGAGGCTCAGCGGGACCGGGCCCGCGGCGTGGCGCACCCGCGGGGGAGCGATGCCGAACTCCTGCAGCTTGCGGCGTCCTTCGGGCGTGATGTCGTCGGTCGACCAAGCGGGTGTGAGCACCTTGCGGACGGTGACCTCGCGCATGCCGTGGGCGCGCAGCACCCGTTCGATGTCCAGGGACATCGCCTCGATGGCCGGGCAGCCGGTGTAGGTGGGCGTCAGGTCGACCTCGACCGTGTCCGGGCCGTCCACGCGCACCGAGCGCACCACGCCCAGCTCCTGGAGGGTCAGCACGGGCAGTTCGGGGTCGGGCACCGAGCCGGCCAGCTCCAGCAGCTCCGCCTCCAGGGCGGTCGCGGTCACCATGACGCCCCCGGATGACTGCGGTGCAGGTGCTGCATCTCGGCCAGCATCCGCCCGAACGGCTCGGTGTGCAGGCCCTGGCGGCCGGCGCCCGCGGCCCAGGCCCCGATGCGCGGCCCCTCGGGCACGGGGAGGCCGGCACGGCCGAGGACGTCCCGCACGGACTGGAGCCAACGCTCCTCCATCAGCGCCCAGTCGGCGTCCAGACCCTCCACCGGCTGGAACATCTCCCCGGTGAACCGCCACAGCGCGTCGCAGGCGCGCTGCATCCGCTCGTGGCTGTTCTCGGTGCCGTCGCCGAGCCGCAGCGTCCACTGCTCGGCGTGGTCGCGGTGGTAGGCGACCTCCTTGACCGCCTTCGCGGCGAGCGGCGCGAACGGGCCGTCCCCCGCCGCCAGTTCGGTGTACAGCAGCTGCTGGTAGGTGGAGAAGTACAGCTGGCGGGCGATCGTGTGGGCGAAGTCGCCGTTCGGTTGCTCGACCAGCTGGAGATTGCGGAAGGCCCGCTCCTCGCGCAGATAGGCCAGTTCGTCCTCGTCGCCGGCCATGGACAACAGGACGCGGGCCTGGCCGAGCAGATCGAGGGCGATGTTGGCGAGGGCGACCTCCTCCTCCAGGACGGGGGCGTGTCCGGCCCACTCCCCGAGGCGGTGGGAGAGCACCAGGGCGTCGTCGCCGAGGGAGAGCGCGGCGGTCGCGGGGACGGTGGCGGTCACAGGTGCTTCACCCCTTCCGGGATCTCGTAGAAGGTCGGGTGCCGGTAGGGCTTGTCGGCGGCCGGCTCGAAGAACGGATCCTTCTCGTCCGGCGAGGAGGCGGTGATCGATGCGGCCGGGACGACCCAGATCGAGACGCCCTCGCCGCGCCGGGTGTACAGGTCGCGGGCGTTGCGCAGGGCCAGCTCCGCGTCGGGTGCGTGCAGGCTGCCGGCGTGGGTGTGGGAGAGGCCCCGCCGGGAGCGTACGAAGACCTCCCACAGGGGCCAGTCGGTGGTGCTCATGCTCGCGCTGCTCCTGTCTCGTGACCTGTCTCGCCGGTGCCGCCGGCGTGCTTGGCCGCATAGGCCGCGGCCGCTTCCCGTACCCACGCGCCCTCGTCGTGGGCGCGCCGGCGCTGGGTGATCCGCTGTTCGTTGCACGGGCCGTTGCCCTTGAGGACGTCCCAGAACTCCGTCCAGTCGATGGGGCCGAAGTCGTAGTGCCCCCGCTCCTCGTTCCACCTGAGCTCCGGGTCGGGCAGGGTGAGGTCCAGGGACTCGGCCTGGGGGACGCAGATGTCGACGAAGCGCTGACGCAGCTCGTCGTTGGAGTGGCGCTTGATCTTCCACTCCATGGACTGCGCGGAGTGCTGGGACTCGTCGTCGGGTGGGCCGAACATCATCAGCGAGGGCCACCACCAGCGGTTCACCGCGTCCTGCGCCATGGCGTGCTGTTCCGGGGTGCCCTTGCTGAGGGCCAGCAGCAGCTCGTAGCCCTGGCGCTGGTGGAAGGACTCCTCCTTGCAGATCCGCACCATGGCGCGCGCGTACGGGCCGTAGGAGCAGCGGCACAGGGGGACCTGGTTGGTGATCGCGGCGCCGTCCACCAGCCACCCGATCGCGCCGACGTCGGCCCAGGTCAGCGTCGGGTAGTTGAAGATCGAGGAGTACTTCTGGCGGCCGCTGTGCAGCTTGTCCAGCAGCTCGTCGCGGCTGGTGCCGAGGGTCTCGGCCGCGCTGTACAGGTACAGGCCGTGGCCGGCCTCGTCCTGGACCTTGGCCATCAGGATGGCCTTGCGCCGCAAGGAGGGTGCGCGGGTGATCCAGTTGGCTTCCGGCTGCATGCCGATGATCTCGGAGTGCGCGTGCTGGGCGATCTGCCGGACCAGGGTCGCGCGGTAGGCGTCGGGCATCCAGTCGCGCGGTTCGATGCGCTCGTCGGCGGCCACGGCCGCGTCGAAGGCGTGCTGGTAGGCCGTCGTGTCGACGGTGTCCGGCGCGCCGTCCGTCTGCGTGCGGGCCGTGCGCTGCGCGGCTGCTGTGGCCATGCGGTCCCCCTGACCTCGGGCTCTGCGGTGAACACTGTCCCGACCGATCGTTCGGTCCGTGCGGTATCAATGGTGTGCCGGGCCGCGGGAGGGTGTCAACCGCTGTGGAAAACTCCGCGGCCCTCCTGTGGACAACGCCGGAGGACGGTCGCGTCCAGGACAGGTCAGGGGGCGGATGGGCCGGGGCGGGGCGTACGGCGTGGCGAGGACCACGGTTCTCGGGCCGTACCCGGGGCTGCGCCCGGTGGCCCCGGCTGAGTACCGTTCCGCTCGTGAATCGTGCGGCACCCGTGGCAGGTGCCGCCCACCGGGCTGACCCACTCAGCCGAAGCGATCAGCTGAACGAATGAGCCGAAACGGGGGACGGGGCGCAATGGACGCGAACGACGAGGGCGCGGGGGCCCGGCAGGGCCCGGGTGCCTTCGAGCCCTTGGAGCCGCCCGCACCGTCCGAGCCGCCCAGGCCGCCCAGGCCGCCCAGGCCGTCCGAGTCCGGTGGCCCGGGTGGGTCCTCCGGGTCGGGGTCGGCCGGGTCACGTGGGTCCTCCGGGCCGATTGGGTCCGCCGGGGCGGGTGGGCGCGGCGGCTCCGGCCGGTCGTCCGAGGCGTCGCAGCCGCTCACCTCCGCGTCGGTCGCTGCGTCGGCCCCGTCGGCACCCCTCCGTACCGGTGTCGCCGCCCTGTCCACCCCCTACCAGGTCGGCGCCGCGCTGGTCCTCGCGGTGGTCGCCGTGGCCGCCTGTGTGCATCTGGCGATGGTGTTCCTCAGCCTCGCGCCCGCGAACACGGTGACGAAGCAGCACGGCAAGGCGATAGAGGAGTGGATCTATCCGGAGTTCGAGCAGAACTGGAAGCTGTTCGCCCCGAACCCGCTGCAGCAGAACATCGCCGTCCAGGTGCGCGCCGAGGTGCGGATGAAGGACGGCGAAGTGCGCACCACCGGCTGGACCGACCTCTCCGCCCAGGACGGCGCCGCGATCGAGGGCAATCCGGTGCCCAGCCACACCCAGCAGAACGAACTGCGCCGTGCCTGGGACTTCTTCGTCGCCACGCACAGTGCCGACAACCGTCCCGTGGCCCTGCGCGGCGCCCTCTCCGAGCAGTATCTGCGCCGGATCGTGGTGATGCGGCTGTACCGGGACGATCCGACCAGCAAGGAGGGTGTCATCCAGCGCGTGCAGGTCCGCTCCAGCACCACCAATGTGCCGCCGCCGAAGTGGAGCCGTGAGCGGGTGTCCGACAAGCCCGTCTACCGGCTGGTGCCCTGGTGGGCCGTGACGGCCGACGAGGCCGCGGGGGGCGTGCGGTGAACCGTCTCTCGCTGACCCTCTCGCGCGGCATCGCCCACGTCACCGGGGCCGCCCTCGGCCCGTACCAGAGCGCCGTGATCCGGATCGGGTTCGCCGCGACCTGGCTGCTGTTCCTGCTGCGCGAGTTCCCGCACCGAGCGGAGCTGTACGGCCCCTCCGGGCCCTGGGGCTGGCAGCTCGCCAAGGACCTGACGAACAGCAACCACGCCTTCAGCGCGCTGCTGTGGTCGGACGGGCGGGCCTGGTTCGAGTGCTTCTACCTGCTGGCGATCCTGACCAGCGCGGCGCTGCTGCTCGGCTGGCGCACCCGGACCGCGTCGGTGCTGTTCATGGTGGGCGTGCTGTCGCTGCAGAACCGCAGCGTCTTCATGGGCGACGGCGGCGACAACGTCCTGCACCTGATGTCTTTCTATCTGCTGTTCACGCGCTGCGGTCGGATGTGGTCCCTCGACGCGCGGCGGGCGGCGCGGAACGAGGCGGCACGCGCGCGTGGGGAGCGGGTTCCCGCCGACCGGGTGGGACCGGCCTTGTGGGCGGTGCTCGGCGCGGTGCTCGTCACCGTGACGCTGACCGGCCGGTTCGACAACGGCTGGGTGATCCCCGCACTGCTGTGGACGGTGTGGGTGGCGCTCGGGGTGTGGGGGCTCGTCGAGCGCCGGGCGAAGTCGGCCGAGCCGCGGATCCTGCTGGACGTCATCGCGAACGTCCTGCACAACGGCGCCCTGCTCGTGATCATGGCGGAGGCGTGCCTGATCTACGCCACGGCCGGCTGGTACAAGATCCAGGGCTCGCGCTGGCAGGACGGCACCGCCGTCTACTACCCGCTCCACCTGCACTACTTCTCGCCCTGGCCCGGGCTCGCCGATCTGATGTCCACCAGCGGCACGATCATGATGCTCGTGACGTACGGGACGGTCATGGCACAGGTCGCCTTCCCGTTCACCCTGTTCAACCGGCGGGTCAAGAACATCCTGCTGGTGCTGATGATGGTCGAGCACGCGGCGATCGCGGTCGTCCTGGGTCTGCCGTTCTTCTCGCTGGCGATGATCGCGGCGGACGCCGTGTTCCTGCCGACGTCGTTCCTGCGGCGGCTGGGTGATCTGGCGGCACGCGCACAGGGGCGGATCATCCGGCGCGGCGACCGTACGGTGCCCCTGCCGCGCTCCCCGGAGGAGAGCACTCCGGGACGTGTGGGGGCCGCGTAGGGTTCACCGCATGACCGATCCGCTGACCCGGTGGCGCGAGCACGCCGGTGCCGCCGTGCTGCTCGACGGCTTCCACGCCCTCAAGCACGCGCTGCGCTTCGGCGCGGAGGTGCCGGTGGCGGTCACCACCGACCGGCGGGCCGCGCTCGCCCTCGCCGAGGAGCTGGCCGGGGACATACGGGACGCGCTGGACGCGCTGCTGACGGAGGTGGCCGACACGACGTACGCCGCTCTCGTCCCGCGACCCCATCCGACGGGGGTGGCAGCGCTCGCCGTACGGCCGTCCCGTGAGGCCAACCTGCGGACGCTGGCCCGCACGCCCCGCACGGCCCCCGTCGTGGTCCTGGACAACCCGCGCAACCTGGGCAACGCCGGGGCCGTGATCCGGCTGGCCGCCGGCTTCGGAGCGACCGGGGTGGTCACCACGGGAACGCTCGACCCCTGGCACCCCACGGTGGTGCGCGGCGGCGCGGGCCTGCACTTCGCGACCGCCGTGGAGCGGCTCGGTGTCGACGAGCTGCCCTCCGGGCCGCTGTTCGCCCTCGATCCGGAGGGCGAGGACATCCGGGGCACCAAGCTGCCCGACGACGCCGTGCTGGCGTTCGGCTCGGAGCGCAGCGGACTGTCGGCTCAGCTCCGCGCGCGTGCCGATCACCTGCTGCGGCTGCCGATGCGTCCCCAGGTCTCCAGCTACAACCTCGCCACGAGCGTGGCGATGACGCTGTACCACTGGAGTGCGGCTCACGGCGCGCACAGCGCCCCGTGAGCCTGTTCTCGACATGCGCCTTCGGCGCGTGGGCGGGGCCGGCCGCGTACGGCCCGCAGCCCGGGCGCGCAAGGTCGTACGGCGCTCGGCGGAGCGTCACGCCTCCCGGCGGACCTCCACCACCCGGAAGCGGTTCGCCACGAACGCTCCGTCGGTGAGGGCCGCGTTCGCCGCCGGGTTGCCGCCCGAGCCGTGGAAGTCGGAGAAGGCGGCGGTCTGGTTCACGTACACCCCGCCGGTCAGGTTGAGCGACAGCTGGGCGGCCTCGTCCAGGCACACCTCCTCGATCGCCTGCTCGATCTCGCTGTCCGTGGTGTAGGCGCCGACCGTCATCGCACCCTTCTCACGGACCGTGCGGCGCAGCAGCTCCAGCGCGTCGGACACCGAGTCGACCGCGACGGCGAAGGAGACGGGGCCGAAGCACTCGCTCATGTAGGCGGCCTCGTCGTCCGGCTTGGCGCCGTCCAGCTTGACGATGACGGGGGTGCGCACGACCGCGCCCGGGAAGTCCGGGTTGCTGATCTCGCGGGAGGCGAGGGCGACCTCGCCGAGTCCGGCCGCGGCCTCGAGGCGGGCCTTGACGTCCGGGTTGACGATGGCGCCGAGCAGGGCGTTCGCGCGCGCGTCGTCGCCGAGGAGGCCGTCGACCGCGCGGGCGAGGTCGGCGGTGACCTCGTCGAAGCTCCTGGGGCCCTCTTCGGTGCGGATGCCGTCCCGGGGGATCAGCAGGTTCTGCGGGGTGGTGCACATCTGGCCGCTGTACAGGGACAGTGAGAACGCCAGGTTGGACAGCATGCCCTTGTAGTCGTCCGTCGAGTGCACGACCACCGTGTTGACGCCGGCCTTCTCGGTGTAGACCTGCGCCTGGCGGGCGTTGGCCTCCAGCCAGTCGCCGAAGGACGTCGACCCGGTGTAGTCGATGATCCTGATCTCGGGACGGGTGGCGAGGGTCTTGGCGATGCCCTCGCCGGGGTGCTCGGCGGTCAGCGCCACCAGGTTCGGGTCGAAGCCCGCCTCGGCGAGCACCTCCCGGGCGACCTGCACGGTCAGCGCGAGCGGCAGCACCGCGCGCGGGTGCGGCTTGACCAGCACCGCGTTGCCGGTGGCCAGGGACGCGAACAGGCCCGGATAGCCGTTCCACGTCGGGAAGGTGTTGCAGCCGATGACCAGGCCGATGCCCCGCGGGACCGGCGTGAACCGCTTGGTGAGGGCCAGCGGGTCCCGCTTGCCCTGGGGCTTGGTCCATTCGGCCGTGCCGGGGGTGCGGACCTGCTCCGCGTACGCGTACGCCACCGCCTCCAGACCGCGGTCCTGGGCGTGCGGGCCTCCCGCCTGGAACGCCATCATGAAGGCCTGGCCGCTGGTGTGCATGACCGCGTGCGCGAACTCGTGGGTGCGGTCGCTGATCCGCTTCAGGATCTCCAGGCAGACCACCGCGCGGGTCTCGGCGCCCGCGTCGCGCCAGGCGCGCTGCCCCGCCTTCATCGCGGGCAGCAGGACGTCGATGTCCGCGTGCGGGTAGCTGACGCCCAGCTCGATGCCGTACGGCGAGACCTCGCCGCCCACCCAGTCGTCCGTGCCGGGCTGGCCGAGGTCGAGGCGGGTGCCGAGCAGGGCGTCGAAGGCGGCCTTGCCCGCCGCCGCGTCCAGGCTGCCGTTCTCGCCGTACGCCTTCGGGTGCTCGGGGTGCGGCGACCAGTACGCGCGTGTCCGGATCGCCTCCAGGGCCTGGTCGAGAGTGGGCCGGTGCTTCGCGATCAGCTCGGGCGCGGTCAGTTCGGCGGCCATGCGGGACCAACTCCTCGTCTGGAGAACTCTTCGTCGAGTTCACGACCTGGCAGAAAGAGCAGCGGAACGGTGCAGTCAGAGCTAGAGTAACCGAACGATCGGTCGGGACAAGGGGGACCGCCGCATCTGTGGAAAACCCCGTGCGGGAGGATCGCGCGCATGACAGCAATCGACCTCAGCAGCCCCGTGGCCGTCGTCGGCACCGGCACCATGGGACAGGGCATCGCCCAGGTCGCGCTGGTCGCCGGCCACCCCGTGCGGCTCTACGACGCCGTCGCCGGGCGTGCCCGCGACGCGGCCGGAGCGATCGGCGCGCGCCTCGACCGGCTCGTGGACAAGGGCCGGCTCAGCGGTCCCGACCGGGACGCGGCCCGCGCCCGTCTGAAGCCCGCGGACAGCCTCGCGGAGCTGGCCGACTGTGCGCTGGTCGTGGAGGCCGTCCTGGAACGGCTGGACGTCAAACAGCAGCTCTTCGACGAGCTGGAGAAGATCGTCGCCGAGGACTGCCTGCTCGCCACGAACACCTCCTCGCTGTCGGTGACGGCCATCGCCGGCCCCCTGCGCCACCCCGGCCGCTTCGTGGGCCTGCACTTCTTCAACCCGGCCCCGCTGCTGCCGCTGGTCGAGGTCGTCTCCGGGTTCGCCACCGACGTCACGTCGGCCACGCGCGCGTACGAGACCGCCCGCGCCTGGGGCAAGACGCCGGTGGCCTGCGCGGACACCCCCGGCTTCATCGTCAACCGCATCGCGCGGCCCTTCTACGCCGAGGCGTTCGCCGTCCACGAGGCGCAGGCCGCCGACCCGGCCACCATCGACGCGGTCCTGCGCGAGTCCGGCGGCTTCAAGATGGGCGCCTTCGAGCTGACCGACCTGATCGGGCAGGACGTCAACGAGTCGGTCACCCATTCGGTGTGGCAGTCCTTCTTCCAGGACGTGCGTTTCACGCCGTCCCTCGCCCAGCGCCGCCTGGTGGAGTCCGGCCGGCTCGGCCGCAAGACCGGGCACGGCTGGTACGACTACGCCGACGGTGCCGAGCGGCCCGAGCCGCACACCGCCGACAAGGAGCAGCCGCCCGCCCACGTCGTCGCCGAGGGCGGCCTGGGACCGGCCGCCGAGCTGCTCACGCTGATCCGCGAGGCGGGCATCGAGGTGCGCGAGGAGGGCGAGGACAACGGCACCCGCCTGGTCCTCCCCAGCGGCGGCCAGCTGGTCCTCGCCGACGGCCAGACCTCCGTGGAGTTCCGCGACGTCGTCTACTTCGACCTCGCCCTCGACTACCGCAAGGCCACCCGCATCGCCCTGTCGGCCTGCCACGACACCTCCCCGCGGACCCTGGCGGAGGCGACCGGCCTGTTCCAGGCGCTCGGCAAGGACGTCAGCGTCATCGGCGACGTCCCGGGCATGATCGTCGCCCGCACGGTCGCCCGGATCATCGACCTCGCCCATGACGCCGTCGCCAAGGGCGTGGCCACCGAGGAGGACATCGACACCGCGATGCGCCTCGGTGTCAACTATCCGCTCGGCCCCTTCGAGTGGGACCGCAGGCTCGGCCGCGGCTTCGCCTTCGACGTCCTGGACGAGATGCACGAGCGCGACCCCTCCGGCCGCTACGCGCCCTCCCTCGCGCTCTATCGCCACGCCTACGCCATCGACAAGCGGGAGGGCACCTCATGACCACCGCCAAGCGCGACACGTACACGCCGGAGACACTGCTCTCCGTCGCCGTGCAGGTCTTCAACGAACGCGGCTACGACGGCACCTCCATGGAGCACCTGTCCAAGGCGGCCGGCATCTCCAAGTCGTCGATCTACCACCACGTCAGCGGCAAGGAAGAGCTGCTGCGCCGCGCGGTCAGCCGCGCCCTGGACGGCCTGTTCGCCATCCTGGACGAGGAGCACGCGCGCGTGGGGCGGGCCGTCGACCGCCTGGAGCACGTCGTGCGGCGCATGGTCGAGGTGCTCATAACCGAGCTGCCGTACGTGACGCTGCTGCTGCGGGTGCGCGGCAACACCGCGACCGAGCGGTGGGCGCTGGAGCGGCGCCGCGACTTCGACCACCGGGTCGCCGAGCTGCTGAAGGCGGCCGCCGCCGACGGGGACGTACGCGGCGACGTGGAGGTGCGGCTGGCCACCCGGCTGGTCTTCGGGATGATCAACTCCATCGTGGAGTGGTACCGGCCGGAGGCGCGTGGCGCCAGCGACCGGGAGGTGGCCGACGCGGTGGCCCGGCTGGTCTTCGCCGGCCTGCGCCGGGCCTGACGCCGGCCGTACGCGTCGAGCCTGACCACGACCGCCTCGCCCCTGGCGCGGCCCACCGGCCCCGGCCTCAGCCGTCCGGCTCCAGGTCCTCCTCCTCGAACACCAGCAGCGTGCGGGTGCTGAGCACCTCGGGGATCGCCTGGAGCCGCGTCAGCACCAGTTCGCGCAGTGCCCTGTTGTCGGGCGTGTGCACCAGCAGCAGCACGTCGAAGTCACCGCCCATCAGGGCGATGTGGGAGGCGCCGGGGAGCTGTCTGAGCTGCTCGCGCACCGTGCGCCAGCTGTTCTGGACGATCTTCAGCGTGATGTACGCCGACGTGCCGTGCCCCGCGCGCTCGTGGTCCACGCGCGCGCTGAACCCCCGGATCACGCCGTCCTCGACGAGACGGTTGATGCGCGCGTAGGCGTTGGCGCGCGAGACGTGGACGCGTTCGGCCACGGACCGTATCGAGGCGCGGCCGTCCGCCTGGAGGATCTTCAGGATGTCCTGGTCGATGGCGTCCAGCGGGCGCGGTGGCGCAGCGATGCCGTTCTGCGGCCGGTCGGCCATTTGTTCAGGTCCCATGTCCCCCCGCTCAGTCGCCGTGGACGCCCTGCATTCATTCCAGGCTGTGGAGAACCGTTTGTCCACAGCCTGGCGGGCCCTGTAGCCAAAATGTGCCGACGACCGAACAATCGGTAGGTGAGGCGGGTCACAGCCGACACGCCTCCCGTAGTCGCTCCCACGAGGAGGTGCCGTCATGACGGTTCTGGAGCAGCGGGGCGCGTACCGGCCATCGCCGCCGCCCGCCTGGCAGCCCCGTATGGACGCCGCGCCGCTGCTGCCCGACGCCGAGCCCTACCGCGTCCTCGGCACGGAGGCGGCCGCCAAGGCCGACCCGGATCTGCTGCGCCGGCTGTACACACAGCTGGTGCGCGGCCGCCGCTACAACACGCAGGCCACCGCGCTGACCAAGCAGGGCCGCCTCGCCGTCTACCCCTCCAGCACCGGTCAGGAGGCCTGCGAGGTCGCCGCCGCCCTGGCCCTCGAAGAGCGCGACTGGCTCTTCCCCAGCTACCGCGACACCCTCGCCGTCGTCGCCCGGGGCGTCGACCCGGTGGAGACCCTCACCCTGCTGCGCGGCGACTGGCACAGCGGCTACGACCCCTACGTCCACCGGGTGGCACCCCTCAGCACCCCGCTGGCCACGCAGCTCCCGCACGCCGTCGGCCTCGCCCACGCCGCCCGCCTCAAAGGCGACGACGTGGTGGCGCTCGCCATGGTCGGCGACGGCGGGACCAGCGAGGGCGACTTCCACGAGGCGCTGAACTTCGCCGCCGTCTGGCAGGCACCGGTCGTCTTTCTGGTGCAGAACAACGGCTTCGCCATCTCCGTCCCGCTCGCCAAGCAGACCGCCGCGCCCTCCCTGGCCCACAAGGCCGTCGGGTACGGCATGCCGGGCCGGCTGGTCGACGGCAACGACGCGGCGGCCGTGCACGAGGTCCTCAGCGACGCCGTACGGCATGCGCGCGCGGGCGGCGGCCCCACGCTGGTGGAGGCGGTGACGTATCGCATCGAGGCCCACACCAACGCCGACGACGCCACCCGCTACCGAGGCGACGCCGAGGTCGAGGCCTGGCGCGCGCACGACCCGATCCGGCTGCTGGAGCAGGAGCTGACCACACGCGGACTGCTCGACGAGGCCGGTGTCGAGGCCGCCCGGCAGGACGCCGAGGCGATGGCCGCCGACCTGCGCGAGCGCATGAACCGCGACCCCGAGCACGACCCGATGGACCTCTTCGACCACGTCTACGCCGAGACCACCGCCCAACTGCGCGAACAGCGTGCCCTGCTGCGGGCCGAGCTGGAAGCCGAGCAGGAGCAGCACGGCGAGCGGGAAGGCGGCGCCCGATGACCACCGTCGCCGTCAAGCCCGCCACCATGGCGCAGGCCCTCACGCGCGCGATGCGCGACGCGATGGCCGCCGATCCCACCGTGCACGTCATGGGCGAGGACGTCGGCACCCTCGGCGGTGTCTTCCGCGTCACCGACGGACTGGCCAAGGAGTTCGGCGAGGACCGCTGCACCGACACCCCGCTCGCCGAGGCCGGCATCCTCGGCACCGCCGTCGGCATGGCCATGTACGGGCTGCGCCCGGTGGTGGAGATGCAGTTCGACGCCTTCGCCTACCCGGCGTTCGAGCAGCTGCTCAGCCATGTCTCCCGGATGCGCAACCGCACGCGCGGGAAGATGCCCCTGCCCATCACCGTCCGCGTCCCCTACGGCGGCGGCATCGGCGGCGTCGAGCACCACAGCGACTCCTCCGAGGCCTACTACATGGCCACCCCGGGCCTGCACGTCGTCACACCGGCGACGGTCGCCGACGCCTACGGGCTGCTGCGCCAGGCCATCGCCTCCGACGACCCGGTCGTCTTCCTGGAGCCCAAGCGGCTGTACTGGTCGAAGGACTCCTGGAACCCCGACCACCCGGCGGACGTCGAACCCATCGGGCGGGCGGTGGTCCGGCGCCCCGGCCGCAGCGCCACGCTCATCACCTACGGCCCGTCCGTACCGGTCTGCCTGGAGGCCGCCGAGGCCGCGCAGGCGGAGGGCTGGGACCTGGAGGTCGTCGACCTGCGTTCCCTGGTGCCGTTCGACGACGAGACGGTCTGCGCGGCCGTGCGGCGCACCGGACGCGCGGTCGTCGTCCACGAGGCCACCGGGTTCGGCGGGCCGGGCGGCGAGATCGCGGCCCGCATCACCGAGCGCTGCTTCCACCACCTGGAGGCGCCGGTGCTGCGCGTGGCCGGCTTCGACATCCCCTACCCGCCGCCCATGCTGGAGCGGCACCACCTGCCCGGCGTCGACCGCATCCTGGACGCCGTGGCGCGGCTGCAGTGGGAGGCCGAGGGCTGATGGCACAGGTGCTGGAGTTCAAGCTTCCCGACCTCGGCGAAGGTCTCACCGAGGCCGAGATCGTCCGCTGGCTGGTACAGGTCGGTGATGTCGTCGCCGTCGACCAGCCGGTCGTCGAGGTCGAGACGGCCAAGGCGATGGTCGAGGTTCCCTGCCCCTACGGCGGTGTGGTCACCGCCCGCTTCGGCGAGGAGGGCACGGAACTTCCCGTCGGGGCACCACTGTTGACGGTGGCCGTGGGCGAACCGGCGGCGGAGCCCGAGGGATCGGGCAACGTCCTGGTCGGATACGGCACCTCCGAAGCGCCGACACGGCGCCGCAGGGTGCGGACGGCGGCTGCCTCGAACGGGCAGGTGAAGCAGCCCGTTCCGGCACGACCCGTCCCGGCACGACCCGTCCCGGCACCGCCCGTCCCCGAGCCCGTGCCCGCCGACGGGCCGGTCCCCGTGATCTCGCCGCTGGTGCGCCGGCTCGCCAGGGACAACGGGCTCGACCTGCGCCGGCTGTCCGGTTCGGGACCCGACGGGCTGATCCTGCGGGCCGATGTCGAGGAGGCGCTGCGGGGCAAGGCGGCACCCGCCCCCGCCGTCGCGGCCCAGGGACCGGCCAACGGTGTCTCCCCCGTCCGGGACGGCGTCCGGATCCCCCTCAAGGGCGTCCGCGGTGCCGTCGCCGACAAGCTCTCCCGCAGCCGTCGGGAGATCCCGGACGCGACGTGCTGGGTCGACGCCGACGCCACCGAACTCATGCGCGCGCGGGCCGCGATGAACGCGTCCGGAGGATCCAAGATCTCCCTCCTCGCGCTGCTCGCCCGCATCTGCACCGCCGCGCTCGCCCGGTTCCCCGAGCTGAACTCCTACGTCGACACCGAGGCCCGGGAGATCGTCCGGCTCGAGCACGTGCATCTCGGATTCGCCGCGCAGACCGAGCGCGGGCTGGTCGTGCCGGTCGTCCGGGACGCCCACGCGCGCGACGCGGAGTCGCTGACGGCCGAGTTCGCCCGGCTCACCGAGGCCGCCCGCACCGGGACGCTCACGCCCTGGGAACTCACCGGCGGCACCTTCACGTTGAACAACTACGGCGTCTTCGGCGTCGACGGCTCCACGCCGATCATCAACCATCCCGAGGCGGCCATGCTGGGCGTCGGCCGCATCGTCCCCAAGCCGTGGGTGCACGAGGGCGAGCTGGCGGTGCGCCAGGTCGTCCAGCTCTCGCTCACCTTCGACCACCGGGTGTGCGACGGCGGCACGGCGGGCGGATTCCTCAGGTACGTGGCGGACTGCGTGGAACAGCCGGCGGTGCTGCTACGGACGCTGTGACCGTGAAGGCGGTGCTCTTGCGGACGCTGTGACCGCAAAGACGTGCCCCTGCGCCCGCGGTGACCGCAAAGGCCGCGGTCCTGCGCGCGCTGGGCCATAACGACCGCCGCCGGCATCGCGTGCGCTGGGTTGCCGGCACGGCCGCCGCTGGTCCCGCGCACGTCGCGACCGCAAGCGCCGCCCCTGGTCCCGCGCACGCCGTGATCGCACAGGCCGATGCTCCTGCGCACCGGGTGACCCACAGGTCCGCGGGGAGGGGCCGACAGGGCATGGCCGACAGGACATACTCGGGGGGTGACCGACAACGCCCCCGCCGCACCCGGGACCGCCGTGCCGTACGACGCCGTCGTGCTGGCCGGTGGTGCCGCCCGGCGGCTCGGCGGGGCCGACAAGCCCGGCGTGCGGGTCGGGGGCCGCGCGCTGCTCGACCGGGTGCTCGCGGCCTGCGCGGGCGCCCGTACGACCGTCGTCGTGGCCGCCGCCCGGCCCACCGCGCGGCCGGTGCGCTGGGCGCGTGAGGAGCCGCCCGGCGCCGGCCCGGTGGCCGCGCTGGAGGCAGGGCTGCGGCACACCACGGCCGAGTACGCCGTCGTCCTCTCCGCCGACCTGCCCTTTCTCGAACCGGCCACCCTCGAGCGTCTGTTGGGCGCCCTGCTGGACTGTGGAGCCGACGGCGCGCTGCTCACCGACGCCGAGGGCCGGGACCAGCCGCTCGTGGCCGCCTACCGCAGCGCGGCGCTGCGCGGCGAGCTGACCGCCCTCGCCGCCGCGCACGACGGCCTGACCGGACTGCCCCTGCGCCGGCTGACCGGCGCCCTCCGACTCACCCGCGTCCCGGACCCGCTCGCATCCTTCGACTGCGACACCTGGGACGACATCGCCGACGCCAGGGCACGCATCAGGGAGCATGGGTACGTGTTGGATGAATGGATCTCCGCAGTCAAGGACGAATTGGGCATCGAGCTGGACGTCGACACCGGCGTCCTGCTCGACCTGGCCCGGGACGCCGCGCACGGCGTCGCCCGGCCCGCCGCCCCTCTGACCACCTTCCTCGTCGGCTACGCCGCGGCCCTGGGCAAGGGAGGTCCCGAGGCCGTCGCCGAGGCCGCCCGCAAGGCCGCCGCACTGGCCCTGCGCTGGGAGGAAGAGAACAGCGGGGGCGCGGCGGACAAGAGCGGGGGGCCGAGCGCCCCGGACGCCGGATGACCGCCCCCGGAACCCGGCCCGGGGCCCCCGCCGTGGACAGCGACGACCTCGACGTCGAGGAGGCCCTGGCCCTGGTGAGGGAACCCAAGGACGACAACACCACCCCCCGGCGCCGGCCACCGGCGGACGGAGCCGGCAGGCCCGAGCGGCACGAGGCCACCCCCTGGTCGCAGGCCCGCGAGATCGCCGCCCGCGTCGCACGGTCCGGCGTCCGCCGGGCCCCCGTCTCCCTGCCGCTCGGCGACGCCCTCGGGCTGGTCCTGGCCGCCCCTGTGGACGCGCTCACCGACCTGCCCTCCTTCGACACCTCCGCGATGGACGGCTGGGCGGTCGCCGGACCAGGCCCCTGGGAGGTGCGCGAGGAGCGCGTGCTCGCCGGACACGCGCAGCCAGAGCCGCTCACCGACGGCGAAGCCATCCGCATCGCGACCGGCGCCCGCATCCCCGCCGACACCACCGCCGTCCTGCGCACCGAGCACGGCCGCACGGACGCCCAAGGCCGGCTGCACGCCACGCGCGACATCGTGCACGGCCAGGACATCCGCCCGCGCGGGCAGGAGTGCCGCAACGGCGACCAGCTGCTGCCCGTCGGCACCCTGGTCACCCCCGCCGTGCTGGGCCTCGCCGCGGCGGCCGGATACGACACCGTCACCGCCGTACCCCGGCCGCGTGTCGAAGTGCTCGTCCTCGGTGACGAGTTGCTGACCGAGGGCCTTCCGCACGACGGCCTGATCCGGGACGCGCTCGGCCCCATGCTGCCGCCCTGGCTGCGCGCGCTCGGCGCCGACGTCGTCGCGGTACGCCGGATCGGCGACGACGCACGGGCCCTGCGCAAGGCGGTCACCGGGTCCGGTGCCGACCTGATCGTCACCACGGGCGGCACCGCCGCCGGACCCGTCGACCATGTTCACCCCATCCTGGAACGCATCGGCGCCGAACTCCTCGTCGACGGCGTCAAGGTGCGTCCCGGCCACCCCATGCTGCTCGCCCGGACCAAGGACAACCAGCACCTCGTCGGCCTGCCCGGGAACCCCCTCGCGGCCGTCTCCGGCCTGCTCACGCTTGCCGAGCCGCTGCTGCGGACCCTCGCCGCCCGCCCCGCCCCGGAGCCGTACACGCTGCCGCTCAGGGACGCGGTGCACGGGCATCCGTACGACACCCGGCTCATCCCCGTGGTGCTGCGCGGCGACCGTGCCGTACCGCTGCACTACAACGGCCCGGCCATGCTGCGGGGCATCGCCGCCGCCGACGCCCTGGCCGTCGTACCGCCGGGTGGAGCCCGGCAGGGTGAGGAGGCGGAGCTGCTGGACCTGCCGTGGGCGGCCGCCGGGATCGGGGTGTGTTTCACGTGAAACTTCCGGGCCAGGACGCCATCGCCCGCCAGGCGGGCGAGCATCTGGTGACCCATCGGGTGAAACTCCCGAGGAAAGTGGTGGAGCGTCCGATCCGCCAGGTCGTCAAAAGGGTGGTCATGGCCCTGGTGGTACTGGTCGCCACCGCGTTCATCGTCTACGCCGACCGCGACGGATACAACGACAACTCCGACGGCTCGGTCGACCTCCTCGACGCGTTCTACTACGCGACCGTCACCCTCTCCACCACCGGATACGGCGACATCACCCCGGTCAGCGACGGTGCCCGGCTGACCAACATCTTCCTCATCACGCCCCTGCGCGTGCTGTTCCTGATCATCCTGGTCGGCACCACGCTGGAGGTCCTCACGGAACGCACCCGGGAGGAATGGCGCATGAACCGCTGGAGGTCCACCTTGCGTGACCACACCGTCGTCATCGGCTTCGGCACCAAGGGCCGGTCGGCCATCCAGACCGTCTGCGCGACCGGTCTGAAGAAGGAACAGGTGGTCGTCGTCGACCCCAGCTCCAAGGCGATAGACGCGGCGGCCGCGGAGGGCTACGCGGGAGTGATAGGCGACGCCACCCGCAGTGACGTGCTCAAGCGTGCCGAAGTGCACAAGGCGCGGCAGATCATCGTCGCCCCGCAGCGCGATGACACCTCCGTCCTCGTCACCCTGACCGCCCGCCAGCTCAACCGCAGCGCGAAGATCGTGGCAGCCGTCCGCGAGGAGGAGAACGCCCCGCTGCTCAAGCAGTCCGGCGCCGACGCCGTCATCACCAGTTCCGGCGCGGCCGGCCGGCTGCTCGGCCTCTCGGTGCTCAGCCCCGCGGCCGGCATGGTCATGGAGGACCTGATCCAGCAGGGCAGCGGCCTGGACATCGTCGAACGCCCGGTCGTGCGCAGCGAGGTGGGCAAGACACCGCGCGAGACGGACGATCTCGTCGTGAGCGTCGTCCGCGGACACCGGGTGCTCGGCTACGACGACCCGTCCATCGGCACCCTCCAGCTGACGGATCGCCTGATCACCATCGTGCGCGCCTCCCCCGGCGCCCGCGTCACCCCCGACACCCGGCCGCTGCCCCGCGACTGACGGGGCAGTCCCGGCAACCGGGGGGCGGGGCCTGCCCGGAGACGGCACCCGTGGGGAGTAGCGTCGCAGGCATGCATGCGATCACGATTCCCGAACCTGGCGGGCCCGAGGCGCTGGTGTGGGCGGAGGTCCCCGATCCGGTGCCCGGCGAGGGCGAGGTGCTGGTCGAGGTGGTGGCCAGCGCCGTCAACCGTGCCGACGTCCTGCAGCGCCAGGGCTCCTACAACCCGCCGCCCGGCGCCTCCCCCTACCCCGGCCTGGAGTGCTCCGGCAGGATCGCCGCGCTCGGCCCCGGAGTGTCCGGCTGGGCCGTCGGTGACGAGGTGTGCGCGCTGCTCTCGGGCGGCGGCTACGCCGAGAAGGTCGCGGTACCGGCCGGACAGTTGCTGCCCGTGCCCGAGGGCGTCGACCTCCGGCAGGCGGCTGCGCTGCCCGAGGTGGTCTGCACCGTGTGGTCCAACGTGTTCATGGTCGCGCACCTGCGCCCCGGCGAGACACTCCTGGTGCACGGGGGCTCCAGCGGCATCGGCACCATGGCGATCCAGCTCGCCAAGGCCGCCGGCGCCAAGGTGGCGGTGACCGCGGGGACCAAGGAGAAGCTGGACTACTGCGCCCGGCTGGGCGCGGACGTCCTCATCAACTACCGCGAGCAGGACTTCGTCGCCGAGATCCGGCAGGCCACCGACGGTGCGGGCGCCGATGTCATCCTCGACAACATGGGCGCCAAGTACCTGGACCGCAACGTCCAGGCCCTCGCCGTCAACGGACGCCTCGCGATCATCGGCATGCAGGGGGGTGTGAAGGGCGAGCTGAACATCGGCACACTGCTGAGCAAGCGGGCCGCGATCAGCGCGACCTCGCTGCGCGCCCGCCCGCTCGGCGAGAAGACGGCCATCGTGGCGGCCGTGCGCGACCATGTGTGGCCCCTGCTCGGCGCCGGGCAGGTCCGCCCGGTCATGGACCGCGAGCTGCCGATGGCGGAGGCGGCCGAGGCGCACCGGGTGCTGGAGGCGAGCGACCACATCGGCAAGGTGCTGCTGGTCGCGCCGTAGCGCGGCGCGGGGCGGGTCAGCTCCTGCGCAGTCTGAACCCCAGGAGTGCCAGTCCCAGACCCAGGCCGATGAGGACCAGCCCGCTGCCCAGCGGAAGGATCCGCAGGACCGGCTCGGTGGGGGCTTCGCCCTGCTGGACGGGTTGCTGGGCGGCGGGCCGCTGCGGAGGCCGCGTGGGCTGCAGACCGGCCTCCTCGGGCGGCGGGGAGGCGCCCGGCGTCCCGCCCGGGACGTCCGCGGTCTCCGGTTCCTCCGGTTCGTCGGCGGTGTCGGGAGGCTCGGTGGGCGCGGTGTCGTCGTCGCCTTCCACCTCGGCCGCGGGGCCGTCCGGTCGTCCCGGCCGCATCCTTCCCTCTCCGGGCCGGCTCCCCGCCCGCGACGGCTGGGTGACGGGGTGGGAGGGGCGGTCCGAGGCGGAGGAGGACGCGGAGGGCGACGTGGAGTCGGACGGTGTCGGGGCGGCCCACGCGCCGGCGGCGGGGGAGCCCTGGTGAGGCCGCCCCGGGCCCGGACGGGCCGCGTGCTCGTGCCAGGAACGACCCGGGCGCTCGCGGTCCGGCCGGACCGGCCGGACCGACTGGGCCGACCGGGCCGGGCGTCCGCCGGTGGAGAGGGACGCCGCGTCGGGCTCGGCGGCGTACGCGAGGGCGGTGCCGTACACGGCGACGGCGCCGTGGACCGGCAGGGCCGCCGTGAGTACGAGCAGCAGCCGTACGCAGCGGAGCGTGAGTCGCAGCCATGAAGCCACGTCGGTGACCTCCCGGAGCCCAGGTGCCGTGACCGATGGATAACGGACGGGAACAAGCCTCACATTCAATGAGGGACAGGGCATTTCGGGTTGGGCCGACGGGTGTAAACGGTGGATCACCCCCATGAGGGGGCACGACGGTGATGAGGTGTACGCGTGCGAGAGAATGGCGGCATGGAGATGCCGAGGAACGAACGGTCGACCGAGAACCCCCAGATCCTCGTCGTGGGTCAGGACGGGATGGCACTCGGAGGCGGCGACGAGGACTCCCGTGAGATCCCGGTGACGGAGCAGGTGGAGCAGCCGGCCAAGGTCATGCGGATCGGCAGCATGATCAAGCAACTCCTGGAGGAGGTGCGCGCGGCTCCTCTCGACGAGGCCAGCCGGGCGCGGCTGAAGGAGATCCACGCCAGCTCGGTGAAGGAGCTGGAGGACGGCCTGGCCCCGGAACTGGTCGAGGAGCTGGAGCGGCTGTCCCTGCCGTTCACCGACGACGTGACCCCGAGCGACGCGGAACTGCGCATCGCGCAGGCACAGCTGGTGGGCTGGCTGGAGGGCCTCTTCCACGGGATCCAGACGACGCTGTTCGCCCAGCAGATGGCCGCACGGGCCCAGCTGGAGCAGATGCGCCGCGCGCTTCCGCCGGGCATGACCGGCCACGAGGGCGGCGACGACCCCCGCACCGGCGGCCGCTCGGGCGGCCCGTACCTGTGAGCGGCCCGTACCTGTGAGCGGCCCGTTCCTGTGAGCGGCCCGTTCCTGTGAGCGGCCCGTTCCTGTGAGCGGGCCGTTCTCGCAGGCGGGCCGTTGTTGTCAGGGTCCCTCCGACTGCACCACGGCATGCGAAAAGGGCCCGGCGGACGACCGCCGGGCCCTTTTCGCGTGCGGAGGAGGACGGGTTACTGAGGATTGCCCGTCGAGACGCTCAGCTCGATCTTGCCGAGGTCCTTGGGGTCGACATCCGTGCCCTCGGAGGGGAACTGGTCGATGACGGTGCCGTCGCCCCAGGTGTTCTCGTTCTGCTCCTTGATGCCCCAGTCCCAGCCCGCGGCCTGGAGGCACTCCTTCACGGAGTTGATGTCCTTGTAGCGGAAGTCGGGCAGCTGGATCTTGTCCGGATCGTCGTACGACTCCTGCGGATCCGTGCACTTGTCCTTCTCGATCCGCCGGGAGGTGTCCGGACCGCGGTAGCCCGCCTTGTGGGTGGCGGACTGCGAGGCGCTTGCGCCGCCGCTGCCGCGCTGGTCGCCGCCGCCGTTGTCACGCAGCGTCAGCGCGACGACCACACCGACGACCACGACGAGCGCCACCGCGACCGAGCCGATGACCACCGGCTTGGTGCTCCTGCCGCCGCTGCCGGAGGGCCGCCCGCCCGACTGGGGCGAGATCGTGTACGGCGGGGTCGCGGCGGCCTGCGGGCCGTAGCCCACCGGAGGTGTCTGGTAGCCGCCCTGCTGCGGGTAGCCGTAGCCCGGGGCGGGCGCGGGCGTCTGCGGGCCGTACGGATTCGGCTGGTACGGCGTCTGCACCGGCCCGGTGGGCGGCGGGGTCGTCTGGCCGACCGGCGGGAACACCGCGGAGCCGACGCCCGAGCCGCTTTGCACCGGCCCGGCGCCCGGCACGATGCTCGGCGCGCCCGGCTGGACGGAGGCGGCGACGCGCAGGCACTCGGAGCGCATGGCCTCGGCGGTCGGGAAACGCTCGTTCGGGTTCTTCTTCAGCGCGCGGGTGACCAGCGCGTCCACCGCGGGCGGCAGCGCGCGGTTGATGGAGGACGGAGCCACCGGCTCCTCCTGCACATGCGCGTACGCGATCGCCAGCGGGGAGTCGGCGTCGAACGGCAGCCGCCCGGTGACCAGCTGGAACAGCATGATGCCGACCGAGTACAGGTCCGAGCGGGCGTCCACGCCGCGGCCGAGGGCCTGCTCGGGCGAGAGGTACTGAGGGGTGCCGACGACCATGCCGGTCTGGGTCATCGAGGTGACGCCGGACTGCATGGCGCGGGCGATGCCGAAGTCCATGACCTTCACGACACCGCGCTTGGTCATCATCACGTTGCCCGGCTTGATGTCGCGGTGGACCAGCCCCATCTCATGGCTGATCTCCAGCGCCGCGAGCACATCGGCGGTGATCTTCAGCGCCTTGTCGGCCGGCATCGCGCCGTGCCGGCGGATGTCCGCCTCCAGGACCGAGCCCAGCGGGCGGCCCTCGACGTACTCCATGACGATGTACGGCGTCGCCATACCGCCCAGATCGTCCTCGCCGGTGTCGAACACGGAGACGATGTTGGTGTGCGTGAGCTTGGCCACGGCCTGGGCCTCGCGGCGGAAGCGCTCGCGGAAGGCCTGCTCGCGGCCGAGCTCGGTGTGGAGCGTCTTGATCGCGACCTGGCGGTCCAGCACGGCGTCGTACGCCAGGTGCACCGAGGCCATGCCGCCCTCGCCGAGCAAGTCGCGCAGCTGGTAGCGGCCACCGGCCAGCGCCTGCCCCGCGTACCGGCCGTGTGCGCCGTCCTGGCTCATCTCTCCGCGTCCCCCACTGGCCGTCCGGCGCCGTCGCCCAGCGAACAGGCCTTGATCGAATGTGTCATTCCCGGCCAAGTCTGCCCGAGGGCACTGACACGTCAAGCTCGGTGCCCGTTCCGTGACCGTACGCGAAAGAAGCGTCGCGCAAGCGTTACTCGCGGCGTACGACCGGTGCACAGAATTTGCACGAGAGCGCGTGCTAGAGGTTTCATGGCCGGTCCGTCTCGGGGCGGTCCCGGTTCCGGATCCGGACCGGAGGCCACCGCGAAGGCTGTAGCGTGGCCGACGGAGACCGTAACAACACCGCGCGCACCGCGGGCAGAAACGACGGCGAGGACCGATGGCACAGACGCACAGCGCCCAGGGCCCGTCCGACCCCGAGGCGACTGGCGGCGGCATGTCAGACACGCCGGAGATGTGGGGCAACGGAGGGCTCGTCGGCGACGGCCGGTACCGGCTCACGCACCGGCTCGGCAGGGGTGGCATGGCCGAGGTGTTCGCTGCCGAGGACGTGCGCCTGGGGCGTACGGTCGCGGTCAAGCTGCTCCGCGCCGACCTGGCCGAGGACCCGGTCTCCAAGGCCCGCTTCACCCGCGAGGCCCAGTCGGTCGCCGGCCTCAACCACCACGCGATCGTCGCCGTGTACGACTCCGGCGAGGACTACGTGGGCGGCCAGTCCGTGCCGTACATCGTGATGGAGCTGGTCGAGGGCCGCACCATCCGCGACCTGCTGATGAACGCCGAGGCGCCGGGCCCGGAGCAGGCCCTGATCATCGTCTCCGGGGTGCTGGAGGCGCTCGCCTACTCGCACCAGCACGGCATCGTGCACCGTGACATCAAGCCAGCCAACGTCATCATCACCCACAGCGGTGCCGTCAAGGTGATGGACTTCGGCATCGCCCGCGCCCTGCACGGCGCGTCCACGACGATGACGCAGACCGGCATGGTCATGGGCACCCCGCAGTACCTCTCCCCCGAGCAGGCGCTCGGCAAGGCCGTCGACCACCGCTCCGACCTGTACGCGACCGGCTGCCTGCTGTACGAACTCCTCGCCCTGCGGCCGCCCTTCACCGGCGAGACCCCGCTGTCGGTGGTCTACCAGCACGTCCAGGACATCCCGACCCCGCCCTCCGGCGTCTCCGACGGCTGCCCGCCGGAGCTGGACGGCCTGGTCATGCGCTCCCTCGCCAAGGAGCCCGACGACCGGTTCCAGACGGCCGAGGAGATGCGCGGCCTGGTCCAGTACGGCCTGCAGATGCTGTACGACCAGGGTGGCCACACCGGCACCTGGAACACGGGCCCGGTGGAGACGCACGACGGCCGGCACACCCCGGCGGGCGGTTTCGCCGGGACGACCGCGATGCAGCACCCCGGCGACTTCGGCGCGGGCACCGCGCAGATCCCGCAGCCGATCCTGCCCACCGGGTACGGGAGCGGCGACGACGGCGGCTTCGAGGGGCACGGCAACAAGGGCAGCGGACGCGGCAAGCTGTGGATCCTCGCCGTCCTCGCGGTCATCGCGATCGCGGCGGGCGTCGCGCTGGCGCTCAAGGGCGGCGTCGGCGGCGGCAGCGGCAACGGGACCGACACCAAGCCGACGACGACGCACTCCAAGAACACGAAGGACGAATCGCCCTCCGCGAGCCCGACCGACGACCATACGGACCAGCCCACGGACCCCTCCACGGACACCGACTCGAACACGGGCGGCACCGGCTCCGACTGGCCCCCGTCGTACACCCCGTCGTACACGCCGTCCCAGTCGGCCAGTTCCGAGCCGAGCGACGAGCCGTCCGACCCGCAGACCTCGCAGTCGCAGCCCACGGACCCCGCGGACGGCGGTACGGACGAGGGCACCACGGACGGCGGTACGGACGAGGGCACCACCGAGGGCGGTACGGACACGGGCACCACGCTGGGCACCACCGTCGGGACCACGGCCGACGGCGGCACGGGCGAGACCGCCGGTTGAGGGACACCCACGGCGACCGGGCCGGCACCGCTGTGACCTGCTGACCCGTCGCGTCCCGGTCGCCCCGGCTCACCGCACGAACGCGTCGCACACCGCCTCGTACTCGCGCGTCCACCACACCGCGAGCGCGGAGGCGGCCGGGAACTGGCAGTCCGCGCGCGTGTCACCGCGTTCGTAGTGCCAGCGCAGCATCCAGAAGTCGTTCAGCCGCTCCCACCACACCCGGTGCACGGCCGCCGCCAGTTCCGAGGGCGTGGCCCGGGCCGCGCGCCGGTACGCGCGCGCGTACGCCCGCACCTTCGGCAGGTCCAGCGCGCCCGCGGGCCGCACGAAGAAGATCGCGGCGGCGCGTACGGCCTCCTCGGCGCGGGGCTGCACACCGAGCCGGTCCCAGTCGACGATGGCGGCCGGGGCGTCGTCCTTGTAGAGCAGGTTGAACGGGTGGAAGTCGCCGTGCACCCAGCCCACCGGGCCACCGCGCGGCGGGCGCCGGTCCGCGTACTGCTCCAGCAGGGCGCGGCGTTCCAGGAGGCGGTGCCGGGCCAGCTCGTCGAAGGCGTCGGCGGGGCGCTGGCGGCGGACGTGGGCGAGCAGGTCGTCGATGAGGGCGAAGGTGTCGGCCGGGTCGGCGCTCTCCACGGGATGGGGACTCGTGGCCGGGCGGGTGCGCCCCTTGGGCGGCATCACGCGCTCCAGGCAGGCGTGCACGGCGCCCAGGAGCGCACCCAGGCGGGCGCTCTGCCCGCGCGTGAGCTGGCCGCCGTGGCGGTGCCTGCCGTCGATCCAGGGGTGCAGGGCGTAGGCGTGGCCGCCGACGACGGCGACCGTGCGGCCCTCGCGGTGCGCGAGCGGCACGGCGACCGGCACGCCGAGGTCGGCCAGGCGCTGGGTGGCCCGGTGCCGGCGCTCGATGGCGGCGGGGTCGGCGGTGTCGGGGTCGAAGTGGTGCTTGAGGAAGTAGCGGCCGCGGGTGGTGCACAGCCGGTAGCCGCGGTTGAGCAGACCCTGGTCGACCGGCTCACAGGTGAGGGCAGTACCGGCGGCGTACAGGCGCAGCAGGGCGCCGAGAGGGGGCGCGTGGGGCACGAGGGGTGGTACACAAGAGCGCGGCACGCGCCAGATGCTAGGGCACGAAAAGCCCCCGTGAGCTGGGGCTTATCACAGACAGTCGCCGTCGGTCGCTTTCGGTCACAGGCTGTACCGTGACGAACTCCGGATCGACGGTCAGGTGCCCGGGCGGTCGGGTGTGCGAGCGGGGCTCGCTCGATCGCGCCCCTTAATTCGTCAGACGTATGAAGAATTCACCGGCCCAGGAAATACCCTGACTTTTCCGTCTTCCTGGCACGGAGCCCGCTCGGACACAAACTCTTCCCGTGACCTGGGTGAGCGGGATAACGTGCGGATGCTCCGGCGTCGAGCAAGGCTGTGACCAGCACGCTTACCGGCCTCCTCGATTTACTTGGAAATCCAAGCAAAATCGCAGGTCAGGTGAGGTTTCACAGAAATGTGGAGCACTGGGTAACGTGATGGTTGCAGGGCGCTCGCCGGGGCACCTGTCACGCCTGTTCCCGGCCGAGTGGCACCCACCCCGTGCCCGGTGGTCGACAACAGGTGAGCCGCACTGGCCTACCGGCAACCCCGGGGGCCGGACCGACGGAGGAGCACACGTGACCGTGGACAGCAGTGCCGCGCGCAAGCCGCGACGCAGCGCCGCAGGCAAGGCCGGCACCACCGGCAGCAAGACCGGCACGACCGGCGACGCGACCGGAGCCACCGGCACCAAGCGCACCACGCGCACCACCCGCAGCACCGCGAAGAAGAGCACCGAAACCGAACTCGTGCAGCTTCTGACCCCCGAGGGCAAACGGGTCAAGAACGCCGAGTACGACGCCTACGTCGCCGGCATCACCCCGGAGGAGCTGCGCGGCCTGTACCGCGACATGGTGCTCACCCGCCGCTTCGACGCCGAGGCCACCGCCCTGCAGCGCCAGGGCGAGCTGGGCCTGTGGGCCTCGCTGCTGGGCCAGGAGGCCGCCCAGATCGGCTCCGGCCGGGCCACCCGCGAGGACGACTACGTCTTCCCGACCTACCGCGAGCACGGCGTCGCCTGGTGCCGCGGGGTCGACCCGACGAACCTGCTCGGCATGTTCCGCGGCGTCAACAACGGCGGCTGGGACCCGAACAGCAACAACTTCCACCTGTACACGATCGTCATCGGCTCCCAGACGCTGCACGCCACCGGCTACGCGATGGGCGTCGCCAAGGACGGCGCGGACTCGGCCGTCATCGCCTACTTCGGCGACGGCGCCTCCAGCCAGGGCGACGTGGCCGAATCGTTCACCTTCTCCGCGGTCTACAACGCGCCGGTGGTGTTCTTCTGCCAGAACAACCAGTGGGCGATCTCCGAACCCACCGAGAAGCAGAGCCGCGTGCCGCTCTACCAGCGTGCGCAGGGCTTCGGATTCCCGGGCGTACGGGTGGACGGCAACGACGTGCTGGCCTGTCTGGCGGTCACGAAGTGGGCGCTGGAGCGCGCCCGCAACGGCGAGGGCCCCACCCTGGTCGAGGCGTTCACCTACCGCATGGGCGCCCACACCACCTCCGACGACCCCACCCGCTACCGGGGCGACGAGGAGCGGGCCGCCTGGGAGGCGAAGGACCCGATCCTGCGCCTTCGCCGGTACCTGGAGGCGTCGAACCACGCGGACGAGGGATTCTTCGCGGAACTCGAGACCGAGTCCGAGGCGTTGGGCAAGCGAGTGCGCGAAGTGGTCCGCGCCATGCCCGACCCGGATCGCTTCGCCATCTTCGAGAACGTGTACGCGGACGGGCATGCGCTCGTCGACGAGGAGCGAGCCCAGTTCGCCGCCTACCAGGCGTCGTTCGCGGACGCTGAAGGGGGTCACTGACATGGCCGAGAAGATGGCGATGGCCAAGGCCATCAACGAGTCGCTGCGCCGTGCCCTGGACGCCGACCCCAAGGTCCTCGTCATGGGCGAGGACGTCGGCAAGCTCGGCGGTGTCTTCCGCGTGACGGACGGCCTGCAGAAGGACTTCGGCGAGAGCCGGGTCATCGACACCCCGCTGGCGGAGTCCGGCATCGTCGGCACCGCGATCGGCCTGGCCCTGCGCGGCTACCGTCCGGTGGTGGAGATCCAGTTCGACGGTTTCGTCTTCCCGGCCTACGACCAGATCGTCACCCAGCTCGCGAAGATGCACGCCCGCTCGCTGGGCAAGGTGAAGATGCCGGTCGTGGTGCGCATCCCCTACGGCGGTGGCATCGGCGCGGTCGAGCACCACTCCGAGTCCCCCGAGGCGCTGTTCGCGCACGTGGCGGGCCTGAAGATCGTCTCTCCGTCGAACGCGTCGGACGCGTACTGGATGATGCAGCAGGCCATCCAGAGCGACGACCCGGTGATCTACTTCGAGCCGAAGCGGCGGTACTGGGACAAGGCCGAGGTCGACGTCGAGGCCATCCCGGCCCCGCTGCACAAGGCCCAGGTCGTCCGCGAGGGCAGCGACCTCACCCTGGCCGCCTACGGCCCGATGGTGAAGCTCTGCCAGGAGGTCGCCGCCGCAGCGGCCGAGGAGGGCAAGTCCCTGGAGGTCCTGGACCTGCGCTCGGTGTCCCCGCTGGACTTCGACGCGATCCAGGCGTCGGTGGAGAAGACCGGCCGGCTGGTCGTGGTGCATGAGGCGCCGGTGTTCTTCGGCTCGGGCGCGGAGATCGCCGCGCGGATCACCGAGCGCTGCTTCTACCACCTGGAGGCCCCGGTGCTCCGGGTCGGCGGCTACCACGCGCCGTACCCGCCGGCGCGGCTGGAGGAGGAGTACCTGCCGGACCTGGACCGCGTGCTCGACGCCGTCGACCGCTCGCTGGCGTACTGAGGAGAGGGTCGTGACGACGATGACGGAAGCGTCCGTACGCGAGTTCAAGATGCCGGACGTCGGTGAGGGACTCACCGAGGCCGAGATCCTCAAGTGGTACGTCCAGCCCGGTGACACGGTCACCGACGGCCAGGTGGTGTGCGAGGTCGAGACCGCGAAGGCGGCTGTCGAACTGCCCATCCCGTACGACGGCGTGGTCCGTGAGCTGCGCTTCCCGGAAGGCACCACGGTGGACGTGGGCACGGCCATCATCACGGTGGACGTGGCGGGCGGCGCGGCGGCGGAGGCCCCCACCGAGCAGCCGCAGGCGGAGCCCGAGAAGCCCGCCCAGCCGGTCGAGGAGCCGAAGAAGGAGGGCCGCCAGCCGGTCCTCGTCGGATACGGCGTGTCCACCTCCGCCACCAAGCGCCGCCCCCGCAGGGGTCCCGAGGTCACCGTCCCGGCGCCGGCCCAGGCGATCCAGGCGGAGCTGAACGGCCACGGCCCCGCCCCGGTCACGGAGAAGTCCCGCCCGCTGGCCAAGCCGCCGGTGCGCAAGCTGGCCAAGGACCTCGGCGTCGACCTCGCCGCGATCATCCCGTCCGGCCCGGACGGCGTCATCACCCGCGAGGACGTCCACGCGGCGGCCACGCCCACGGCCGCTCCCGAGCCGGTGGTGCAGGCCCCCGCCGCGGCCCGCCCGGCCCCCGCAGCCGCGGTGACCTACGACGGCGCGCGGGAGACCCGCATCCCGGTCAAGGGCGTGCGCAAGGCCACGGCGGCGGCGATGGTCGGTTCGGCGTTCACGGCGCCGCATGTCACGGAGTTCGTGACGGTGGACGTGACCCGCACCATGAAACTGGTCGAGGAGCTGAAGCAGGACAAGGAGATGCAGGGCCTGCGGGTGAACCCGCTGCTGCTCATCGCCAAGGCCCTGCTGGTCGCCATCAAGCGCAACCCGGACATCAACGCGTCCTGGGACGAGGCGAACCAGGAGATCGTGCTCAAGCACTACGTGAACCTGGGCATCGCGGCGGCCACTCCGCGCGGTCTGATCGTGCCGAACATCAAGGACGCCCACGCCAAGACGCTGCCGCAGCTGGCGCAGGCGCTGGGCGAACTGGTGTCGACGGCCCGCGAGGGCAAGACCTCGCCGGCCGCGATGCAGGGCGGCACGGTGACCATCACCAACGTCGGCGTCTTCGGCGTCGACACCGGCACGCCGATCCTCAACCCCGGCGAGTCGGCGATCCTGGCGGTCGGCGCGATCAAGCTCCAGCCGTGGGTCCACAAGGGCAAGGTCAAGCCCCGCCAGGTCACCACACTGGCGCTGAGCTTCGACCACCGCCTGGTCGACGGTGAGCTGGGCTCCAAGGTGCTGGCGGACGTGGCGGCGATCCTGGAGCAGCCGAAGCGCCTGATCACCTGGGCATGAGCCGAGGGGCCGCGCACTCGAGGCCGGGTGCGTGGCCCTCCCCTCCAGCGGTGCCGGCTTTCGTGCCACGGTCGGTGCCCTCTCAGGTCTCCTACCGAAGCCCAGCCGGCTCCGGGTCCGGGCGGAGCCGGTGGCAGGCGCTGCTCCAGCGCCTGGGCGGCCTGTTCCCGCCGCAGTGCCGTGTGCCGCTGCTGGAGCCGCGGCGGCTCGGGATGCTCCGGCACGCCGTCGCCTCCGTGGTCCTGCGGCGCGGGCGGGTTCTCCTTGGGCTTGCGGTGCTTGGTGCAGTGGGTGTGATGCCGGGCCAGGTCGCGGTAGCGGCGCAGCAGTTCGGCGGGGTTCTCGAGGGGGAGGGGCCCACCGGGCAGCCGTCCCGCGCAACAGAACGGGCCCGCCGCTTTCCGCGACGGGCCCGTGTCACGCTCGGTGTCAGCCGAGCCTGGTGAAGCCGTAGGAGAGGAGCTTCTTCGCGTCCGTCTCGCGCTGGGTGATGGAGGTGGAGGCGAGGACGGTGCCGATGACCGTCTTGCCGTTCCGGGTCGCGGCGAAGACCAGGCAGTACTTGGCCTCGGGGCCGGAGCCGGTCTTCACGCCGATGGTGCCGCTGTAGCTGCTGAGGAGCCCGTTGGTGTTCTTCCACGTGGCCATCGTGCGGGTGCTGCCCGTCTTGGTGATGGTCTTCGCCGTGTACGCCTTCGTCTTGACGATCGAGCGGAACGTGGAGTTCTTCATCGCGCTGCTGGCGATCTTCGTCAGGTCGCGCGGCGTCGAGTAGTTGGAGCCGTTGCCGATGCCGTCGAACGAGTCGAAGTGCGTGTTCTTCAGACCCAGGTTCTTGGCGGCGGTGTTCATCTTGCCGATGAAGGACGTCACCCGCGCGGCCCGCGTCGAGCCGGTGCCGAACTTGTCGGCGAGCGCGTACGCCGCGTCGCAGCCGGAGGGCAGCATCAGCCCGTACAGCAGCTGGCGGACGGTGACCTTGTCGCCGACGATCAGATGGGCGGACGAGGCGCCCTTCGAGACGATGTAGTCGCTGTACGCCTTCTGGATCGTCACCTTGGAGTCGAGATTGAGGTTCGACTGCGCCAGCACGACCTTGGCGGTCATGATCTTGGTGGTGGAACCGGTGGACCGCTTGGTGTCGGCGGCCTTGGTGTACAGCGACGAACCGTTCGCGTTGTTCATCACGTAGCCGCCCTTGGCCACGATCGAGGGCGCGGTGACGGCCTGCGCGGGCGCCGCGGTGAGAGCCCCGGTGGCGAGCAGCGCGCCGGAGGTGACGGCGACGGCAGCAGCTCTGCGGATGCGGGTGCCCTTAATGCCGGTAATCAAAGTGAGATACCCCGATTGTCGTGAATGCCCCTGAAGTGCGGCCTAGTTGAGGTGGCAAGAGCATGGCCGCACGTGTGAGACATGTAAGTAGCACACAAGGTTGTGCGAGTGCTGCGGGGGATTTTCATCACGTCCGCATGGTGGACGACGCTCTCGCATGCGTGCGTGTTGTATCTATCCTGTCGGCATGAACACGGCCGTTCAGCAGACCCCGCACCAGACCCTCAAGCAGCCACCCGCCGCCGACCGCGTCTACGCCCACGTCAAGCAGGGCGTCCTCGACCGCCGCTACGAAGGCGGAACCCTCCTCACCGAGGGTGAGCTGGCCGAAGCCGTCGGCGTCTCGCGCACACCCGTCCGGGAGGCGCTGCTACGGCTGGAGGCCGAGGGCCTGATCCGGCTCTACCCGAAGAAGGGCGCTCTGGTGCTGCCCGTCTCGGCGCAGGAGATCGCCGACGTGGTGGAGACCCGGCTGCTGGTGGAGGAGCACGCGGCCCGCAAGGCCGTACCCGCCCCGCCGGTCCTGCTGGAGCGGCTGACGGAGCTGCTGGAGCAGCAGAAGGCGCAGGCCGCCGCCGGCGATCTGGCCGCGGCCGCGGTCACCGACCGCTGCTTCCACGCCGAGATCGTGCGCAGCGGCGGCAACGAGATCCTCTCCCGGCTGTACGACCAGCTGCGCGACCGCCAGTTGCGGATGGGCGTCGCCGTCATGCACTCGCACCCCGACCGGATCGCCAAGACCCTCGCCGAGCACGAGGAGATCCTCGAGGCGCTGCGGGCCGGGGACGCGGAGGCGGCCGTCGCGGTCGTGCACCGGCACGTGAGCTGGTTCTCGCACCTCGCGCGGGGTGAGGTCCGGTGACCAACACCACCCTTCCAGGCGATCCGCCGGGCGGCCGCCGCGCCGTCGCCGTGTGGTCCATAGGCGTCGCCGTCTACTTCGTCGCCGTCATCTTCCGCACCTCGCTGGGCGTCGCCGGCCTCGACGCGGCCGACCGCTTCCATGTGGGCGCCTCCGCGCTGTCGACCTTCTCGATCCTCCAGCTGCTGGTCTACGCCGGCATGCAGATACCCGTCGGCCTGCTGGTCGACCGGCTCGGCACCAAGAAGGTGCTGAGCATCGGCGCCGTGCTGTTCACGGCCGGGCAGCTGGGCTTCGCCTTCTCCCCCTCGTACGGCACCGCGCTCGCCTCCCGGGCGCTGCTCGGCTGCGGGGACGCGATGACCTTCATCAGCGTGCTGCGGCTGGGCACCCGCTGGTTCCCGGCCCGGCGCGGGCCCATGGTCGCGCAGCTCGCGGGCCTGGTCGGCATGGCGGGCAACCTGGTCTCCACCCTGGTCCTGGCCCGGCTGCTGCACGGCATCGGCTGGACACCGGCGTTCGCGGGCAGCGCGCTCGCCGGCGTGGTCGTCCTGGTCCTGACGCTGCTCTTCCTCAAGGACCACCCGGAGGGGTACGAACCCGAGCCGTCCCCGCACCAGGGGGCCGCCTACGTCCGCCGGCAGATCGCCGCGGCCTGGCGGGAGCCGGGCACCCGTCTCGGCCTGTGGGTGCATTTCACGACCCAGTTCCCGGCGATGGTGTTCCTGCTGCTGTGGGGCCTGCCCTTCCTGGTCCAGGCGCAGGGGCTCAGCCGGGCCACGGCCGGTGAACTGCTCACCCTGGTCGTGCTGTCCAACATGGTGATCGGGCTCGTCTACGGCCAGATCGTCGCCCGGCACCATGCGGCGCGACTGCCGCTGGCGCTCGGCACGGTGGGGGCGACCGCGCTGCTGTGGGCGGTGACGCTCACCTACCCGGGGGAGCACGCGCCGATGTGGCTGCTGGTGGTGCTGTGCGCGGTGCTCGGCGCGTGCGGTCCGGCGTCGATGCTCGGCTTCGACTTCGCCCGGCCGGCCAACCCGCCCGAGCGGCAGGGTACCGCGTCCGGCATCACCAACATGGGTGGTTTCGTCGCCTCCATGACGACGCTGTTCGCGATCGGCGTGCTGCTGGACGCCACCGGTGACGACTACACCGTGGCCTTCTCCGCGGTCTTCGTCCTGCAGGCGCTGGGCGTCAGCCAGATCCTGCGGCTGCGCGGCCGGGCGGCCCGCCGGGAGCGGGAGCGGCTGGTGGCGAGCCGCGTGGAGACGGTGCACGTGCCCGCGGCTTGAGCCGTGTCCGCCCACCCACGCACCAGCCGTTTCCCGTAGGCCGAGCAGCCGGCCGACCCGTGGGGCTTCCCACCGCCGGCGGCTACCCGCGGCAGACGCACGCGTCGCGAGGGGCTTTTCGCCGCTCGGGGCTGTGCGGGCAGGTGGGTGTCGGGGGTGTCAGATCGCCGTGGGGACGAGGGTGAGGTAGGCGAGTCCGAGGACGCCCCGGTAACTCATCCACTGTCCCCGGTGCCGGTCCAGGCGCTCCCGGGTCTCGGCGGCCAGCGGATGCTCCGGGTGCCCGGCGAGCCAGACCTCCGCGTCCGCCTGGTACGCCGACTCGAACTCCTCCCACTCCTCGGTTCCGGCCGTCTCCGTCCACTCCGGCCGGAAGCCGGCCTCGACGGCCAGGTCGAGGAGGGTCGCGAGGTCGTAGTGGTCGGCGGGGGTGGCGCCCGGCCACATGCCGGACAGTTCGGCCGCGGTGGGCGGGCGCTCCCAGAAGCCCTCGCCGAGCAGCACGCGCCCGCCGTCGGTCACCAGCCGGCGCAGCTCGCGCAGGGCCTCGAGGGTGGGTGACTCGGCGGTGCTCAACGCCTGGCTCGCGCCGAGACACAGCACCACGTCGGCGGGCCCGCGCCGCGTCCGGAGGGCCGACTCCTCGACGAACTCCACCCGGTCCGCGAGTCCACGCGCCTCGGCGTTGCGCCGCGCCCGGGCCAGATCCTCACCGTTGACGTCGATTCCGGTGCCCTTGGCGCCCGGTACGGCGCCCAGGAGGCGGAGCAGCAACTCCCCCCAGCCGCACCCGATGTCCAGCACGGTGTGGGGGCGGGTCGCCGCGAGCCGTTGGACCATCCTGTCGGCGCGGGGCTCGGAGAGGGGGCCGTGGAAGGTGAGACGGCTCAGGCGGGGCGGGTGCGGGGTGTCGGTCATGGCGGGGACGTTAGGCGGTTCCCCCACCCGCCCACCACTGGTTTCCGGCTGGCCGGAGGGGCGGTCGGCCAGGTGACCGGTGGGCCGGAAACCCGGTCGGCGGGGAGGACGGTCGGCCAGGTGACCGGTCGGCGAGGAGCCCGGCCGGCGGGAAGGAGAGTCGACCAGAAGACCGGTCGGCGAGAAGACCGGCCGCACTGTCGCCCGGCTTCGCTACGGCGTCACCGTGAAGTGGCGCAGGATCGCCGCGGCCAGGTCCTGGTCGCCCTCCGTCTTCACCCGGTCCGCGACCGACTCCGGGGTGACCCGGCCGCAGGCGAGGCGGACGTAGGTCTCCCAGTCGAGGCTGAGGGTGGCGGCGGGGCCGAGGGCGGGGGCGGTCTCCAGCGTGCCGCGGCCCTGGATGTCGACGCGGATCGTGCGCAGGAACTCGACCGGTCCGTGCACGTCGAACACGATCGCCGAACTGCGCGGCGCCTCCGCGTCCTTCGCCACGACCTTGGGCAGCGCCTCCAGCAGGACGTCCCGGGCGACGTACGCGCCCGGCGAGTCGAGGTTGCCGGGGCGGCCGAGGGCCGTGCGCAGGTCCTGTTCGTGCACCCACACGTCGAAGGCTCGGGCGCGATAGGCCTGTTCGAGGGTGATCTCCTTGCCCAGCGGGCCACGCACCGCGGTGCCGGGGTCACGGGACTCGTTGCGCAGTTGGCGGTTGCGGCGGATGACCGTGTACTCCAGCTCGGCCGTCATCTCCGGCGCGGTGTGGTGGCGGCGGACGTCGACCTGCATCTCCATGTAGCGCTGGTGCTCGGTGGTGACGTGGAAGAGGTCGCTGGGCAGGGAGTGGATGGGGCGCGGGTCACCGAGCATCTCGCAGTCCATGCCGATCACATGGGACACGATGTCCCGCACCGACCAGCCGGGGCAGGGGGTCCGCCGGTTCCACTCGCCGTCGACGAGTGACTGCACCATCTCGGATATCGCTTCGATGGAGTGCGTCCAGGCATCGGCGTAGGGCTGGAGGGTGGGATGCAGACTCACGGGAACGGGACCCCTCGGCGGTCGGTACACGGGCAGGTTGTGTGGCGGCGTTGCCAGCGGGCGGTGGCTGCACTCGGCGGGTGTCTTGGGCCTCCCCCACGTTCTCGGCTGGGCTCGAACAGGGAGGACCCCCAAGTTACGCTGCTGTGAGGCACCCCGGCAGTGCTTTCGTGTGACGATCGTAGGCCCGTGTGGACGACTCGAATGCCAGGACGGTGGTAGTGTGCGCGCCTCGCTGATCCAGATCGCCGTGGACGAGGACGAATCGGTCGACTCCCGGCGGCAGCGTGTGGCCGCGCTGGTGCGGGAACAGGCCGGTGCCGACCTCGTGGTTCTGCCCGAACTGTGGACCACCGGCGCCTTCGCCTACGAGGAGTTCGGCCGTGAGGCCGAGCCGCTCGAAGGACCCACCTACCAGGCGCTGGCCAAGGCGGCGAGCGACGCGGGCGTGTGGCTGCACGCGGGGTCCATCCCCGAGCGCGCGGCACCCGACAGCGGCTCCGCCGCGGAGGACGGCCCTCTCTACAACACCTCTCTCGTCTTCTCCCCCTCCGGTGAGCTGGCCGCGGCCTACCGCAAGATCCACCGCTTCGGCTTCGACAAGGGCGAGGCCGTGCTGATGGGCGCGGGCCGGGACCTGGTCACGGTCCGGCTGCCCGGGACCACCCTCGGCGTGGCCACCTGCTACGACCTCCGTTTCCCCGAACTCTTCCGCGCACTGGTCGACGCCGGCGCCGAGGTGCTGGTGCTCCCGGCGGGCTGGCCCGAGCGGCGACGCGCGCACTGGACGCTGCTGGCTCAGGCGCGGGCGGTGGAGAACCAGGCGTTCGTGCTCGCTTGTGGAACGGCCGGGACGCACGCGGGAGTTCCGCAGGCGGGTCACTCGATCGTGGTCGATCCGTGGGGCGAGGTGCTCGCCGAGGCCGGACCGGGCGAGGAGATCCTCACGGTCGACTTCGACCCGGCGAAGGTGGCGGCCACCCGCGAGCAGTTCCCGGCCCTGAAGGACCGGGTGCTGGGTCTGGAGCCACCCCGGCACGAGGACTAGTCCTCCTCCCCCTCCTTCTCCGCCAGGTGGATCACGCACACCGCCACCGCGATGAGCAGCGCCGGATCGGCGTCGTCCCGTACGACGTCGACGCCGTAGGTGTCCCGGACGTGCAGCATGCGCCGGGAGATCACCGCGAGGAGTTCGCCGTCGTACTCGACGGCGAACTCCCGGTCCAGGATCTTCCCGCTGACGTCCAGTTCGGTGCCGTCGACCAGGGAGACCCGGTAGTGGTTGCGCAGCAGGGACAGCCGTTTGCGCTTGATCCTGGCCAGGCCCTCGCCGTCCCGCTCGATCACCATCGTGTCGCGCAGCGCGAACATCTTCTGGTGGATGTCGATCAGGACCCGCCCCTCGGTGTCCTTGAGCTCGAAGGTGTCCCGCAGCCGCATCGCCTTGCCGTCGACGAGGAACACCTTCCGGCCGTGCTCGTCCTCGATCCACCAGTCGTCGCCGATGCCGAGGATGCGGTCGCGTACGAGGAATCTCATGCGGATACCGTTCCCCGGCACGGGGTGATCGTCACGGAGCCAGAAGGAGGGGCGGATGCGGTTGCGTGTCCTGACGGGGATGTGCGCCGTGCTGGCGGCCGTGTCCGGGTGCTCCCGCGCGGAGGTCTGCGCGGGTGTCGGAACCGAAGCCGGCGTGGGCGTGCTGTTCGTCCACGAGGGGTACGGCGGCCTCGACGGCGCCTCCTACGCGTTGTGCGCGCGGGGCAGGTGCGCGAAGGGCGAACTGCGGCGGGAGGGCGTCACCGACGTGCGTCTGCCGTTGCCCCACGACGTGGACCCGCGCTCCGGCCCGATCCGCTTCCGGGTCACCCGCGAGGGCGCCGCCCGCCCGGTGATCGACGCGTCCGCCGACGCGCGGCTCGTCTTCCAGTCCGACGGCTGCGGCGGCGGCGACTATCACGGGGGCCTCGCCTTCACCAAGGAGGGCGGCCTGACGACGAAGGTCCCCGAGGCGGTGTCGGACGCATGGTTCAACCAGCTCCGGGCCGAGGAGACCGCACCGTCCGCGCCCCCTGGTCCCGGCTCACCGTCCCGCACCCCCCGGTGACAGGACACCCCCCGCCGGTCCGAAGCGCCGCCGGTAGTCCGACGGGCTCAGGCCGGTCTCGCGCCGCAGACGGGACCGCAGGTTGGCCGCCGTGCCCAGGCCGCTGCGGGCCGCGACCACGTCCAGCCGCTCCTCGCCCCGCTCGATCAGCCGGCACGCCAGCGCCACCCGTTCCCCGGTGAGCCAGGCCAGCGGGGTCGTACCCAGCTGGGTGCGGAAGCGGCGGTGCAAGGTGGCGGGGGAGACCGCCGCGCGGGCCGCCAGGTCGGCGACCGTCAGCGGCTCGCCCAGCCGCTCCTGCGCCCAGGCCAGCAGCGGGCCGAGCGACTCGTCGGGCACGTCCGGCACCGGCCGCTCCACGAACTGGCGCTGCCCGCCGTCGCGGTGGGCGGCGAAGACGAGGCGCCGGGAGACGGCGTTGGCCAGTTCGGCCCCGTGGTCGCGGCGCCAGATGTGCAGGCCGAGGTCGAGCGCGGCCGCGCTGCCCGCGGCGGTGAGGACGTCGCCCTCGTCGACGAACAGCACGTCCGGCTCCAGCAGCACCTTCGGATGCAGCTCCCGGAAGGTGTCCGCCCACATCCAGTGGGTGGTGGCCCGGCGGCCGTCCAGCAGCCCGGCCTCGGCGAGAGCGAAGCTGCCGGTGCAGAAGCTGACGACGCGGGCGCCACGCGCGTGCGTGCGGCGGATCGCGGCCAGGACCTCGGGACCGCGCGGCACGACGTTGTCCGGGCGCCCGGGCACGATCAGGGTGTCGGCCCCGTCCACCGCCTCCAGGCCGGGCAGACCGCTCATGGCGAAGAACCCGTGGTTCATCCGCACCTCGGGGGTGGGCGTGCACAGCGTCACGTCGTACAGGGGCCCGGTCAGGCCCAGTTCCGGCCGGGGCAGCCCGAACAGCTCCGTGGCGACGCCGACCTCGAACGGGTTGGTGCCCGCGTCGACGATCACGGCGACCCGGTGCGGGGCTTGAGAGGATCGTTGCGGCATATGCGATTTCTAGCACTCGTACGCGGGCCTCGACAGCCACACGATGAGCCCATGGAACCGATCTGCCTGGACAAGGCCCTCGCCTCCTTCGCCGAGCGGTGGAGCCCCCGCATCGTCACCACCGTCAACGACTACGACGTCCGCGTGGCCAAGGTGGAGGGCGACCACCTCTGGCACGTCCACGAGCACACCGACGAGTTCTTCCTGGTCCTCGACGGCGAACTCCACATCGGCCTGCGCGAACCGGCCGGCGAGCGCACGGTAGTCCTCCCCAAGGGCGCGGTGTTCACCGTCCCACGCGGCACCGAGCACAAGCCGTACGCGCCCGTGCCCACCGAGATCCTGGTCTTCGAGCCCACCGGTACCCTGAGCGTCGGCGACCGGCACGACGAGGTGCCCGCCCACGTGGACGCGACCACGGGCCATGCCCTCTCCTGACCGTGGCACCCTTGGAGCCATGACCCGCTCCGCACCCCGACGCGCCCGCGTCCGCGCCCCCGAGCTGACTGGCAAGGGCGGCTGGCTGAACACGGGAGACAAGCAGTACACGCTGGCCGACCTGCGCGGACGCATCGTCGTCCTGGACTTCTGGACCTTCTGCTGCATCAACTGCCTGCACGTCCTGGACGAGCTGCGGGAGCTGGAGGAGAAGCACCGGGACACGGTGGTGGTCATCGGAGTGCACTCGCCGAAGTTCGTGCACGAGGCCGACCACCGGGCGGTCGTGGACGCGGTGGAGCGCTACGGCGTGGAGCACCCGGTGCTGGACGACCCGGAGCTGGCCACCTGGAAGCAGTACGCGGTGCGGGCCTGGCCGACGCTCGTGGTGATCGACCCCGAGGGGTACGTCGTCGCCCAGCACGCGGGCGAGGGTCATGTGCACGCCATCGAGCGGCTGGTGGAGGAGCTGGAGGCCGAGCACGCGGCGAAGGGCACCCTGCGCCGCGGCGACGGCCCGTACGTGCCGCCGGAGCCGGAGCCGACGACCCTGCGCTTCCCGGGCAAGGCCCTGCTCCTGCCGTCGGGGAACCTCCTGGTCAGCGACACCACCCGGCATCAGCTGGTGGAACTGGCCGAGGACGCCGAGACCGTCGTACGGCGCATCGGCTCGGGCACGCGCGGCTTCTCGGACGGCGGCCCCGAGGCGGCCTCCTTCAACGAGCCGCAGGGCCTCGCGCTCCTGGAGGACGGCGCGTCCGTGGTCGTCGCCGACACCGTCAACCACGCCCTGCGCCGTGTCGACCTCGCCACGGGTGGTGTGACCACCCTGGCGGGCACCGGGAAGCAGTGGTGGCAGGGATCGCCGACGTCCGGTCCGGCGCGTGAGACGGACCTGTCCTCCCCGTGGGACGTGGCGGTCTTCGGCGGCAAGGTGTGGATCGCCATGGCGGGCGTCCACCAGCTGTGGACGTACGACCCGGTCGCGGGGACCGTCGCCGTGGCCGCGGGTACCACCAACGAGGGCCTGGTGGACGGGCCCGGCCCCGAGGCCTGGTTCGCCCAGCCCTCCGGTCTCGCCGCCACCGCTGAGCGGCTGTGGCTCGCCGACTCCGAGACCTCCGCCCTGCGCTGGGTGGATCCGGACGGACACGTCCACACCGCCGTCGGCACGGGCCTGTTCGACTTCGGCCACCGGGACGGCGCCGCCGGCCAGGCACTGTTCCAGCACCCGCTGGGCGTCACCGCCCTGCCGGACGGCTCGGTCGCCGTCGCCGACACCTACAACCACGCCCTGCGCCGCTACGATCCCGCCACCGGCGAGGTCACCACCCTCGCCACCGATCTGCGCGAGCCCAGCGACGCCGTCCTCGTCGGCGAGGACATCGTGGTGGTGGAGTCCGCCCGGCACCGGCTGACCCGGCTGCGCCTGCCCGAGGAGGCGGTCCGGGTGGAGTCGGTCGCCCACCGCACCCGGCGGGCCGCGACCGAGGTCGCCCCGGGCACCCTCCGCCTGGACGTGATCTTCCAGGCACCGGCGGGCCAGAAGCTGGACACGCGGTACGGCCCCTCGACCCGTCTGCTGGTCTCCTCGACCCCGCCCGAGCTGCTGCTCGAGGGCGAGGGAGCGGACACGGACCTGACCCGCGAGCTGGAGCTGAACCCGGCCGTCACGGAGGGCGTCCTGCACGTCTCCGCGATGGCGGCTTCCTGCGACGACGACCCTGCCAACGCATACCCCGCCTGCCACGTCCACCAGCAGGACTGGGGCGTCCCGGTGCGCCTCGCCGAGGGCGCGGCGAGGCGACTGCCGCTCGTTCTGGCGGGGCTGGACGAGCGGTAGGCGGGCGTCACGTCAGACGCCGTAGCCGTCCGTGTAGCCCTCGCCGCGGTGGTGGTGGTGCGGCGTCTCCTCGACGACGGGTGTCGTCGGCGGGACCACGACCCGGCGGCGTCGCGCGATTCCGCTGAACGTCGCGACGCCGATCAGGCCGACGGCCATCAGGATCAGGCCGACGACCGTGAGGTTGACGCCCTGCATGTGCCAGTCGGTCGCGAACGTGAGGATGGCCCCCACGGCTATGAGGATGATGCATCCGCCGAGCCCCATGAGGCTTCGCCTCCCCTTCAGGTTCCGGAATCTCCGGTGCCGTCCGGGTACCCGGCGGGGTCCGAACTAGCCCTCCAGGAAGGCCGTCAGCGCGTTCGCCAGCAGGAACGGGTCCTCGGCACCGCACAGTTCACGGACGCTGTGCATCGAGAGGATCGCGACGCCGATGTCGACCGTGCGGATGCCGTGCCGGGCGGCGGTGATCGGGCCGATGGTGGTGCCGCACGGCATGGAGTTGTTGGAGACGAAGGTCTGGAAGGGGACGTTCGCCTTCTCGCAGGCTGCGGCGAACACCGCGCGGCCCGAACCGTCCGTGGCGTAGCGGTTGTTGACGTTGACCTTGAGGATGGGGCCCCCGTTGACCCGCGGGTGGTGCGTCGGGTCGTGCCGCTCGGCGTAGTTGGGGTGGACGGCGTGGCCCGTGTCGGAGGACAGGCAGACCGTGGCGGCGAAGGCGCGGGCCCGGTCCTCGAAGGAGCCGCCGCGCGCGAGCACCGAGCGTTCGAGCACCGTGCCCAGGAGCGGGCCGTCGGCGCCGGTGTCCGACTGGGAGCCGTTCTCCTCGTGGTCGAAGGCGGCCAGCACGGGGATGCGGGTGAGCGCGGCACCGGAGGTCGCGGCGGCGACCAGGGCGGCCGCGCCCGCGTGCACCGACAGCAGGTTGTCCATGCGCGGGCCGGCGACCAGTTCGCGGTCCCGGCCCAGGTACGCCGGCGGCTCCACCGGGTGCGCCATCAGGTCCCAGCCGGCCACGGAGCCCGCCTCGAGCCCCGCCTCCTGCTCCAGGAAGGCGATCAGGTCGCCCTCCAGCACGTCGTCGCCGAGGCCCCACACCGGCTGCAGATGCCGCTGCTTGTCGAGCTTGAGTCCCTCGGTGGCGACCGAACGGTCCAGGTGGATGGCGAGCTGGGGCACGCGCAGCAGCGGCCGGTCCACGTTCACGAGCACGGTGGAGCCGTCGCGCAGGGTGAGCCGGCCTGCCAGCCCCAGGTCCCGGTCCAGCCAGGAGTTCAGCAGGGGGCCGCCGTAGATCTCCACGGCGACCTGGCGCCAGCCGTGCGCCCCGCTGTCCGGGCGCGGCTTGACCCGCAGGCTCGGGGAGTCGGTGTGCGCGCCGATGATGTGGAACGGTGTGTGCGGGTCGGTGCCCTCGGGGACGTACCAGGCCACGATCGCGCCGCCGCGCAGCACGTACTTGCCGCCGCTCGTACCGTCCCAGGCGTCCGTCTCGGCGACCTGCCTGAATCCGGCCTTCTCCAGCCGCTCGGCGGTGTTCGCCACGGCGTGGTACGGCGAGGGGCTCGCCGCGAGGAAGGTCATCAGATCGTCGGTGTGGCCGCGGTCGAAGCGGGCTGCTGCGCTCATGGGTTCACCTTAACGACGTGCACGGGCCCGCTCCCGGTGAAGGGGAGCGGGCCCGTGCGGGGAAACGACGGGGACGTCCGGAACGTCTAGAACGCGGCCTCGTCCAGCTCCATCAGGTCCAGCTCGACGGTCGCGGCGACCTTGCGGGCGAGCGTGACGCCCGGCAGGACGTTCGCCGCGAAGAACTTCGCCGCGGCGATCTTGCCGGTGTAGAACGCCTTGTCCTTCGCCGAGGCCGTGGCCAGCTTCTCGGCGGCGATCGCGGCGCCCTTGAGCAGCAGGTAGCCGACGACGACGTCACCGGAGGCCAGCAGCAGGCGGGTGGTGTTCAGGCCCACCTTGTAGATGTTCTTGGTGTCCTGCTCGGTGGCCGCGAGGTCGGTCAGCATCAGGCCGACGATGGCCTCCAGCTCCACGGCCGCCTTGGCCAGCTGCTCGCGGGCGCCGGCCAGCTCCTCGCCGCCGGTGCCGAGCGCCAGGAACTTCTTGATGTCCTCGGCGAGCGAGTTCAGGGCGGCGCCCTGGTTGCGGACGATCTTCCGGAAGAAGAAGTCCTGGCCCTGGATCGCCGTGGTGCCCTCGTAGAGGGTGTCGATCTTGGAGTCCCGGATGTACTGCTCGATCGGGTACTCCTGAAGGAAGCCGGAGCCGCCGAAGGTCTGCAGCGACTGGGCGAGCTGCTCGTAGGCCTTCTCGGAGCCGTAGCCCTTGACGATCGGCAGGAGCAGGTCGTTGAGGGCGTGCTCGGTGGAGGCGTCCTCGCCGTTCGCCTCCTTGACCTGGATCGCGTCCTGGACGGAGGCGGTGTACATCACCAGGGCGCGCATGCCCTCCGCGTACGCCTTCTGCGTCATCAGCGAGCGGCGCACGTCGGGGTGGTGGGTGATGGTGACCTTCGGCGCGGTCTTGTCCATGAAGTTCGCCAGGTCCGGACCCTGGACGCGCTCCTTGGCGTACTCCAGCGCGTTCAGGTAGCCGGTCGACAGGGTGGAGATCGCCTTCGTGCCGACCATCATGCGGGCGAACTCGATGATGCGGAACATCTGGCGGATGCCGTCGTGCTTGTCGCCGATCAGCCAGCCCTTGGCGGGGTGCTGGTCGCCGAAGGTCATCTCGCACGTGTTGGAGGCCTTCAGGCCCATCTTGTGCTCGACGTTGGTGGCGTAGACGCCGTTGCGCTCGCCCAGCTCGCCGGTCTCGAAGTCGAAGAGGTACTTCGGCACGAGGAAGAGGGACAGGCCCTTGGTGCCGGGACCGGCGCCCTCGGGACGCGCGAGCACGTAGTGGAGGATGTTCTCCGACATGTCGTGCTCACCGGAGGTGATGAAGCGCTTCACGCCCTCGATGTGCCAGGAGCCGTCCTCCTGCTGGACCGCCTTGGTGCGGCCGGCGCCCACGTCCGAGCCGGCGTCCGGCTCGGTGAGCACCATGGTGGAGCCCCACTGCTTCTCGACGGCGATCTTGGCGATGTGCTTCTGGACCTCGTTGCCCTCCTCGAAGAGGATGCCGGCGAACGCCGGGCCCGAGGAGTACATCCACACGGCGGGGTTGGCGCCCAGGATCAGCTCGGCGTAGGCCCAGATGAGGGAGCGGGGCGAGGTGGTGCCGCCGATCTCCTCGGGCAGGCCGAGCCGCCAGTACTCGGAGTCCATGAAGGCCTGGTAGCTCTTCTTGAAGGACTCGGGGACGGGCGCGGTGTTGGTCTCCGGGTCGAAGACGGGCGGGTTGCGGTCGGCGTCGGCGAAGGACTCGGCCAGCTCGTTCTCCGAGAGGCGGGTCAGTTCCTCGAGGACGCTCTTGGCGGTCTCGACGTCCATCTCCTCGAACGGGCCGGTGCCGTACACCTTGTCGCGCCCCAGTACTTCGAAGAGGTTGAACTCGATGTCGCGGAGATTCGACTTGTAGTGCCCCATGGCGACGGCTCCGTAGAGGGATCGGCGAGGCACTTGCTCCTCGCACCTAGTTCACGTACCAACAAGTAGCTCCGATGATGCTACCCGCCGGTAATAAGACGCAAGCCTGATCCGGTCATCTGTGACGCGTCTCAAGCGCCGATGACGCCGCCGCCGCGAATGCCCCCTCGATCGCCCTCTTGAAAGCCCCTGTGCGCCTCGGCCGTCCGGGTGAATCCATGCCTCCGTTCAGGGTGCTGTGCGTAACTAGTTCGCTACGGTCTGTGATCGAGCGTTCCCTTCTTGTGCTCGGAGGCACTCATGCGACGACTCCTGACCCGGTTCGGCGGCCTGGTGGCGGCGGCGATGCTCACCGTCGGGCTGGCCCAGCCCTCCCGGGCGGCCGGCCCCGCCTACTTCGAGTTCACCGACATCACACGGGAGACGGCGATCGTCCGGCTCGACGACCCGGCCAAGATCCAGCACGCCCGGGCGCTGCTCAGCGGCGCGACGCACGAGCGTCCCCATCTCGTCGGACGGATCGTCAAGCGCACGGCCCCGTACAACCCGCGGTGGTCCTACCACTACAACCCGGAGACCGTGGACTTCTTCGACTACGCCATCGAGGTCTGCGACGCCACCCTCCCCTATGTCGAGGACCACCTGGACGAGGCGGGCGGCGCCTTCCTGCCCGGGCTCGTCTTCTGCCCCTGGACCTCCCGGCTGACGCGTGAGGTCCCGGCGCCGTAGGCCGTTCGGGCGGCGGGGCGGTGAGGCGGCTCGGTACGCTTGCGCCCATGTACGGATACGGCCAGCCCATGGACGGGGGAGCTGCCCAGCAGCAGTACGCCCCGCCGCAGCAGCAGATGCCGGGTGGTGTCGGCGGGTACGGCCAGCAGCCGCCGCTCTACCCGGAGCCGTCCCCGCCCTCGCTCGCGGACGCGGTGCGCGCTTTCACCACCGGGCAGATGTCCGCCGAGGACTTCCAGCAGATCTTCGCCACGTCGAAGGTGTACTGCCCGCGCGGCGACACCCCCGGTTTCCTGGCCCTGCACAACACCCAGCAGCCGGTGATCCCGATGTTCACCTCGCTGAAGGAGCTGCGCCGGTACGCGGGCAAGGAGTCGAAGTACTTCGTCATCACCGGAGCCGAGGTGATCGACCTGCTGCCGACGGGCTACGGCTTCGTCCTGGACATGGAGGGCGAGCACCGGATGGTGTTCGACGCCAAGGCGGTCGAGCAGATGGTCGACTTCGCGATGCGCCGCATGTACGGCGGCGGCTGAACCGCGCGGCCCGCGCACCCCGGAGCCGGGAGCCCGGAGGGAATTCCCTCCGGGCTTTCTCCGTTACGGCTGGCAAGAAGTTCAACGCTCAACTAAAGTGGGCGTACCAAGGAGGTACCGACCATGCCCGCAGTGACCGTCGAGAACCCGTTGACGCTGCCCCGTGTGACCGCTCCCGCCGACGCCGTGGCACGCCCCGTGCTCGCCGTCACGACCGCCCCGAGCGGTTTCGAGGGCGAGGGCTTCCCGGTGCGCCGCGCGTTCGCCGGCATCAACTACCGCCACCTCGACCCGTTCATCATGATGGACCAGATGGGCGAGGTGGAGTACGCGCCGGGCGAGCCCAAGGGCACCCCCTGGCACCCCCACCGTGGCTTCGAGACCGTCACCTACATCATCGACGGCATCTTCGACCACCAGGACTCCAACGGCGGTGGCGGCACCATCACCAACGGCGACACCCAGTGGATGACGGCCGGCTCGGGCCTGCTGCACATCGAGGCGCCGCCGGAGTCCCTCGTCGTGTCCGGCGGTCTCTTCCACGGCCTGCAGCTGTGGGTGAACCTCCCCGCCAAGGACAAGATGATGGCCCCGCGCTACCAGGACATCCGCGGCGGCAACGTCCAGCTGCTCACCACGCCCGACGGCGGCGCGCTACTGCGGGTCATCTCTGGTGAGCTGGACGGGCACGCCGGTCCCGGCATCACCCACACGCCGATCACGATGATCCACGCGACGGTGGCGCCGGGTGCGGAGGTCACGCTGCCCTGGCGCGAGGACTTCAACGGTCTCGCGTACGTCCTCGCCGGCCGCGGCAGCGTCGGCCCGGAGCGCCGTCCGATCCACGTCGGTCAGACGGCCGTCTTCGGTGCCGGTTCCTCGCTGACGGTCCGCGCGGACGACAAGCAGGACTCCCACACCCCGGACCTGGAGGTCGTGCTGCTGGGCGGACAGCCGATCCGTGAGCCGATGGCCCACTACGGCCCGTTCGTCATGAACACCAAGGACGAGCTGATGCAGGCCTTCGAGGACTTCCAGAAGGGCCGCCTGGGCACCGTCCCCGCCGTGCACGGCATGACGGAGAGCGGCCCGCGGGCCTGACGGGAGCCCGTGCGGCCGAGGCTCACCCGCCCGGCCGCGTGCGGCAGGACAGCCGCCGGCGGCCGTGATCGGCTGGAGGCGTGCCGCTGCTGCCCGACCCCGTCCGCCGGTTCGCCGCCTGGTGTGCCGTGCTGCTGCTCGCGGCCGGGGTGGGGTGGGTCGGGGTGCGGCTGTGCGCGGAGTTGCGCACGGCCGTCACGCCGGTGCTGCTCGCGCTGCTGGGCACCGCGCTGCTCGGGCCGCTGTACCGGCGGCTCGTGCGGGCCGGGGTGCAGGCGTCCGTGGCGGCCGGGCTCACCTGCGTCGCCGTCCTGGCCGTCGTCGGCGGAGCCGTGTACATCATCGTCGCCGCGCTGATCGACACCGGCGACGAGATCATCGCCTCGCTCAGGACCGCCGCCAAGAGCGTCTCCCGGCACTTCGGGGCCGCCGGCACCGGTCTCGACGATCTCGCCGCCAACTCCGGCGAGCTGCTGCGCAAGTTCGGCGCCACGGCCGCCACCAACGTCATCAGCGGGGTCAGTGTCGTCGCCGAGAGCATCGCGGTGGCCGTGCTCGCGCTGCTGCTCGTCTTCTTCTTCCTGCGCGACTCCCCCCGGGCCTTGAAGGCGCTGCGCGCCGGCGCGCCCGGCGGCACCGCCGACACCGTGGAGGCCATCGCCCGGCGGGCCTTCCGAGCGGTCGAAGGGTTCATGCGCGGAACCACCTTCATCGCCCTCATCGACGCCCTCTGCATCACCGTCGGCCTGCTGATCCTGCAGGTGCCCGGCGCGATCGGCCTCGGCGCGCTCGTCTTCGTCGGCGCCTACATCCCCTACCTCGGCGCCTTCGTCTCCGGCGCGGTGGCCGTGCTGGTCGCCCTCGCCGACCGGGGTGTCGTCATCGCGCTGTGGGCGCTCGGCGTGGTGCTGGCGGTGCAGGTGCTGGAGGGGCATGTGCTGCAACCGGTGATCCAGAGCCGGACCGTGCAGATGCACCCGGCCGTGGTGCTGCTGGCCATCACCGCCGGCGCCTCCGTCGCCGGCATCCTCGGCATGCTGCTCGCGGTGCCGCTGACCGCGGCCGCCTTCGGGGTCGTACAGGAGCTGAGGGGGCGTCACGCGGCGCCGGGGGCCGGGCCGTCGGGTGGGGCTGGGTCCGATCCCCTTGCCAAGCCCTCCGACACACCCCCCGACACGCCCCCCGCCCCGTCCGGCTCGTAGAGCTCGAACCAGATGCTCTTGCCCCTGCCCCGCGGGTCCACCCCCCACGCGTCCGCGAGCAGCTCGATCAGCATCAGGCCGCGGCCGGAGGAGGCCAGTTCTCCGGGGCGGCGCTTGTGGGGCAGGTCGTCGCCCGCGTCGGTGACCTCCACCCGCAGCCGTCGCCGGTCGCCGTCCCCGGTCACCTCGGCGAGCAGCAGCGCGTCGGCGTCGGTGTGCACGAGGACGTTGGTGACCATCTCGGAGACCAGCAGCACCGCCGAGTCGACCTGCTCGGCGCAGAGCCAGTCGTGGAGCAGTTCGCGCAGGTGGTGGCGTGCCTCGGCGATCCGGTCCGGCTCGTCCTGCGCCACCGACAGCAGGGTGCGCCGCACCTTGGGCCGTTCGGTGAGGGTGTCGTCCCAGCGGCAGCCGTCCCCGGCCCGGCACAGCAGCAGCAGCGCGATGTCGTCCTCGCGGCGGTCGGCCAGCGGGCCGGTGGTGTGGTGCGAGGTCGGCCCGTGCACCGCCTGCACCAACGCGTCGGCCAGCGTCTCCACATCGCCCTGGTGTTCCTCCAGGACCGCGCGCAGCCGCCGCCAGCCGCTCTCCATGTCGTGCCCGCCGGTCTCGATCAGGCCGTCGGTGCACAGCATCAGCGTCTCCCCGGCCTCGAGGGCGAACCCGGTGGTCGGGTAGTCCGCGTCGGGGTCGATGCCCAGCGGCAGCCCGCCCGCCGTCGGCCGCATCATCACCGTGCCGTCGGCCATCCGGATCGCCGGGTCCGGATGGCCGGCGCGCGCGATCTCCAGCAGCCCGGTCGCCGGGTCGGCCTCCACGTACACACAGGTCGCGAAGCGCAGGTCGGACGGGTGCTCGTCGCGAGAGCCGTGCGTGATGCCGTGCAGGAAGCGGGAGGCGCGGGAGAGGACGGCGTCCGGGCGGTGGCCCTCGGAGGCGTAGGCGCGCAGGGCGATGCGGAGCTGGCCCATCAGCCCGGCCGCGCGGACGTCGTGGCCCTGGACGTCCCCGACGACCAGGGCGAAGCGGCCGGAGGGCAGCGGGATCATGTCGTACCAGTCGCCGCCGACCTGCAGTCCGCCGCCGGTCGGGATGTAGCGGGCGGCCACCCGCATGCCGGGGATCTCCGGGCCCAGCGACGGCAGCATGGAGCGCTGCAGGCCCTCGGTCAGCTCCCGCTCGGACTCCGCGGCACCGGCGCGGGACAGCGCCTGGGCGAGCATCCGGGCCACCGTGGCCAGGACCGCCCGCTCGTCCGGCGTGAACGCCACCGGATAGGTGAAGGCCGCCATCCAGGCGCCCATCGTGCGTCCGGCCACCGTCAGCGGCAGGAAGGCCCAGGAGTGGCGGCCGAAGTGCCGGACGAGCGGCCAGGTCGCCGGGTAACGGGTCTCGTACTGCTCCGGTGAGGACAGGTAGACCGCGCGTCCGGTGCGCACCACCTCGGCCGCCGGGTAGTCGGCGGCCAGCGGCATGTGGGAGAAGGGCCGGATGTCGCCGGGCTGGTGCCCGTGGTGGCCGATGATCGTCAGCCAGTCGCCCTCCACCCCGAACACCACGAGCCCGTCCGGGGAGAACCCCGGCATCGACAGGCCGCCCGCCACCCGCAGCACCTCCGCCGTGGACCGGGCCTCCGCCAGGGCCCGGCCCGCGTCCAGCAGGAAGGCCTCGCGGGAGCGCCGCCAGTCCCCGGTGACCGCGTTGCGTGCAGCCGCCGTGCCCGGGACCGGCTCGGTGACCTCCTGCAGGGTGCCGACGAGTTCGTAGGTCCTCCGGTCGGGGTCGAAGGACGGCTTGGAACGGCTGCGGACGACCCGTATCACCTGCCCCCGCTCGTCCATGATCCGGATCCGCACCTCGGCGAGCGTGCCCTCGTCGACCGCGAGCGGCACGACCCCGGTGATCTCGTTCCAGTCCTCGGGGTGGAGGCGGGCGCGGGTCTGGGACTCCGTGAGCGTGGTCCGCTCCGCGGGCAACCCGAGCAGCCGCGCCGCCTCCGCGTCCACGGTGACCAGTCCGGTGGCCGTGTCCCAGTGCCACAGCCCGGTCGCGAGGGCGGCGAGGACGTCACCGACGGACGGCAGGGGCTCGCCTGTGCGCATTGCCCCACTTTAAGAAGGTCTGATCGATACCCGCCACCGTGGACGGGCGGACCGTAAGGGTGGGGAGCCGATCTTGGGGTGCCCGGTACCCTTGATGGGTCCGGGCCCCGTGCCCGTTCCCGCCGGGGAGAGCCCCCCGGCACATCCACGAACGAAGGACGATGAACGACGATGCATCGGTACAGGTCCCACACCTGCGGCCAGCTCCGCGCCTCTGACGTCGGCACCGACGTCCGGCTGAGTGGCTGGCTGCACAATCGGCGCGACCTGGGCGGCATCCTCTTCATCGATCTGCGCGACCACTACGGCATCACGCAGCTGGTCGCCCGCCCCGGCACCCCCGCGTACGAGGCCCTGGACAAGATCTCCAAGGAGTCCGCGGTCCGCGTCGACGGCCAGGTCGTCTCACGTGGAACCGAGAACGTGAACCCCGACCTGCCCACCGGCGAGATCGAGGTCGAGGTCGCCGAGGTGGAGCTGCTCGGCGCGGCCGCCCCGCTGCCCTTCACGATCAACACCGAGGACGGGGTCAACGAGGAGCGGCGCCTGGAGTACCGCTTCCTGGACCTGCGCCGCGAGCGCATGCACCGCAACATCATGCTGCGCACGGCGGTCATCTCGGCCATGCGCCAGAAGATGGCCGCGATGGGCTTCAACGAGATGGCCACGCCGATCCTGTCCGCCACCTCCCCCGAGGGCGCCCGCGACTACGTGGTCCCCTCCCGGGTGCACCCGGGCAAGTTCTACGCGCTGCCGCAGGCCCCGCAGCAGTTCAAGCAGCTGCTGATGATCTCCGGCTTCGACCGCTACTTCCAGATCGCGCCCTGCTTCCGCGACGAGGACGCCCGCGCGGACCGCTCGCCGGGCGAGTTCTACCAGCTCGACGTCGAGATGAGCTTCGTCGAGCAGGAGGACGTCTTCCAGCCGATCGAGAAGCTGATGACGGAGCTGTTCGAGGAGTTCGGCGGCGGCCGGCACGTCACCTCCCCCTTCCCGCGCATCCCGTTCCGCGAGGCGATGCTGAAGTACGGCTCCGACAAGCCGGACCTGCGCGCCAAGCTGGAGCTGGTGGACATCACCGATGTCTTCGAGGGCTCGGAGTTCAAGGCGTTCGCCGGCAAGCACGTGCGCGCGCTGCCGGTGCCGGACGTCTCCGCGCAGCCCCGCAAGTTCTTCGACCAGCTCGGTGAGTACGCCGTGGAGCAGGGCGCCCGGGGCCTGGCCTGGGTGCGCGTGGCCGAGGACGGCTCGCTCTCCGGCCCGATCGCGAAGTTCCTCACCGAGGCGAACGTCGCGGAGCTGACCAAGCGCCTCTCCCTGGCCCCCGGCCACGCCGTCTTCTTCGGCGCGGGCGAGTACGACGAGGTCTCGAAGATCATGGGCGCGGTCCGGGTGGAGGCCGCCAAGCGGTCCGGCCACTTCGAGGAGGGCGTCTTCCGCTTCTGCTGGATCGTCGACTTCCCGATGTACGAGAAGGACGAGGAGACCGGCGCGATCGACTTCTCCCACAACCCCTTCTCGATGCCGCAGGGCGGTCTGGAGGCCCTTGAGACCCAGGACCCGCTGGACATCCTCGGCTGGCAGTACGACATCGTCTGCAACGGCGTCGAGCTGTCCTCCGGCGCGATCCGGAACCACGAGCCGGAGATCATGCTCAAAGCCTTCGAGATCGCGGGCTACGACCGTGAGACCGTCGAGGAGAAGTTCGCGGGCATGCTCCGCGCGTTCCGCTTCGGCGCCCCGCCGCACGGCGGCATCGCCCCCGGCGTGGACCGCATCGTGATGCTCCTCGCGGACGAGCCCAACATCCGCGAGACGATCGCCTTCCCGCTCAACGGCAACGCCCAGGACCTGATGATGGGCGCCCCGACCGAGCTGGACGAGTCCCGCCTCAAGGAGCTGCACCTGTCCGTACGGAAGCCGCAGCCGAAGTAGGCCGCGAACGGAAAGGGCTCGGAACCGCTGCCGGTTCCGAGCCCTTCTGCGTGCCCTCTCGCCCCTGGGTCAGGACAGGGTCTTGTAGCCGCGCCAGCCCGTCGCGATCTTCGTGCGGGCGCCGAAGGAGCCCTTGCCGTCGCCGCTGTTGCGGTAGACGTTGCCGCTGGAGTCGCGGCAGACCAGGTCGGCCTTGCCGTCGTCGGTGAGGTCGCCGACGCCGACGACCGCGTTGTACGAGGCACCCCAGTCGCTGAACACCTTCACGCGGGCCGCGAAGGTGCCGTTGCCCTTGCCGTTGTACCGGTAGAGGGTGTTGGCCTTGTCCTGGGCCAGGAGGTCGCCGATGCCGTCGCCGTTCAGGTCGCCCGCACCGATGACCTTCTTGTAGCCCTTCCAGTTGTCGTACAGCTTCACGCGGGCCGCCAGCGTGCCGCCGCTCGTGCCCTTGTGGAGATAGACGGTGCCGGTGGAGGCGTTGCGGGTGACCAGGTCCGGGCGGCCGTCGCCGGAGAGGTCACCGGGGGAGGTCAGCACGTCGTACTGGGTCCAGCCGCTGCTCGCGAGGGTCGTGTACGACGTCTTCGGGGTCACGGCCCTGCCGCAGCCCGGCTTGTACAGGCGCAGGGCCCCGCTGCTCAGCCGGACGAGGACGTCGTTGCAGCGGTCGCCGCTGAGGTCGCCGAACGGGATCGCCTTGACGCTGGTGGCCCAGCCGCTGCCGCTGATCTTCTCGCCGAACTTCCCGGTTCCGGTGCCGGTCTGGTAGGTGAGCCCGCCGGAGGAGTTCAGGGTGAGCAGGTCGCCGCGTCCGTCCGGCCCGTCCGGGCTGCCGAAGTCGTGGCGCACGGCGGAGCCGCGGCCCAGGAATCCCTTGCCGGAGGTCACGGTGACCGGACCGGTCGTGCCGAGCCCGGTCGCCCTGAGGGACCAGGTGTACAGGCCGTTGGGGAACGGGGTGCCGCTCGCCGTCCTGCCGTTCCAGTTCACCGACACCTGCGACGAGGCCGCGCCGCCGGTGAAGACGCGGGTGGCCTTGCCCGTGGCACCGCTCTGCACCGAGGTGAAGGTCAGGGACCAGGAGCTGACCGGACGGGACAGCGACACATGGGTCCAGTGGGCCGTCGAGCCCGGCTCCACATAGCTCTCGGTCTCCGTCTCGAAGGACGTCACGGCCGACGGGGTGATGCCGGTGGTCGCGATGTGCGTCCGCTCGTACAGGTCGGTCCAGGCGACCAGGCCCGTGTACTCGTCCACGGTCCACTTGAAGCGGCGGTCCGCGGCGAGGCCGGTGTCGGACGCGGCGGAGGCGATCACCCGGGTGGCGCCGGTGGCCGCCTCGGTCAGCACCAGGGTGCCGGCGCCGTGGTCGTGTCGGACGGTGAAGCCGTCGCCGAGCAGCACGTCACCGCCGGCCACCGCGCGGGACGTACCGGCCTTGGTGTCGTACACACGGGCCGAGCCGTCACCGCACGCCCAGTACACCCAGCGGCCCGCCGCCTGCAGCTCGCTCGGCACACAGCCGAGACGCGGCACGGTGACCGTGGCCAGTGTCCTGCCCGCGGTGAGGCTGTACGAGGTGAGCTTGCCGACGGTGGTCGTGGCGCTCCACAGCGTCGAGCCGTTCAGCGCGGCGGCGCGCACGGACCGCTTCAGCTTCTGCCCCTGCCCGAACTCGCCGACGTACTGCATCGGGGCGGCACCACCGGAGTCGTAGACCGCGTAGCCGTCGGAGACGTCCACGATCGAGCCGCCCGCGGTGTGGAACTCCAGGTGGCTGCTGGACCATTCGTCGCCGATGGCGACCAGCCGGTCCGCGTTCTCCAGGCCGCTGCCGCCCTCGTCGCCGTCGTAGTAGGTGCCGAGGAAGACGTCCTCGGGATCGGTGCCGCTGTTGCCCCACAGCACCGAGCAGGTGGCGCCCGGGTACGGGCACACGGAGCTGACCGAGTCACCGGTCTTCGCCTCGGACGCGGTCAGCTCGGCGCCGCCGTTCGTGGTGAGGGTGCGCACCGAGGTGGTGTCCGAGGCGCTGCTCGGGTTGTCCTCGGCGACACGCAGGCTGCCCCGGCTGAGCGCGATACCCGTCTTGGTGTTCTCCAGGGCCGGGACCTGCGCCACCTTCTCCACGGTCGGCGAGCCGTCCGCACCCTGGACGACCCGCCGCACCCACCAGTCGGTGGCGTCGGTGCCGCCCGTGACGAGGGCGCCGTGGCCGGAGGCACGGACCGCGTACGGGCCGGCCTTGGCCAGCAGGGTGTGCGACGAGCCGTCCGTGAGGGACACGGCGGTCAGCTCGCTGGTGCCGGTTCCGGTGTGCAGGGGCAGCAGCAGCCAGTCGCCGACGAGGACCGGGGCGCCGTCCAGGAGGGCGGTGGGCGCCGGCAGGTCGATCACCTGCTCGGTGCCGCCCGGGTCGGTGCGCGGCTTGAGGTGCAGGTCGCCGGAGCCGGACTCGTACCACCCGATCCGGTCGTCGCTCTGCACGGTGACCGGGCGGGCGCTCACGCCGCTGAACGCCTCGGTGGCGACGGCCGAGTCGACGTCGAGGTAGTAAAGGTCCGTGTCCACCTGGAACAGCGCGCCGTGCGCGTCGGCGGTCTTGATCGCGCCCGAGGTGACGCGCAGCCCGGCGGGCGAGAGGGCACGGGAGCGCCACGCCCCGTCCACACGGTCGTGCAGCGCCCGCTCGGTGATCACGGTCTGCCCGGCCAGCCCCCGGTACGGCTGGTCGGAGGCGAAGGACGACGTCGTCCGCGTCGCCGGGTCCCAGAGCGCCACCGACCCGGCCGACGGCAGCGCGACCAGGTCACCGTCGGAGCCGTACCAGGCTTCCGGGCAGGTCGTCGAGCCCAGGCTCGCGCAGGAGCCCGCGGGCGGGTAGGCGCCGTCCGCGGTCCCCACGACCGCGGTCGTGCCGTCGGAGTAGTCCGTCCACAGCAGCCCGGAGATCCCGCTCTGCCGGTGCAGGAATCCGCTCCCGCCGGCGACGAGCGGCCGGTCCGTACGCGGACGCGTGGAGGCGGGGTCGGTCAGTGTGATCTCGGTGGTGCCGGCCGCCGGGGCGGCCGGATCGGCCGAGGCGCCGCCCTCCGGCAGGACGGCGACGGATACGGTCGCCACGGCGACCGCGAACGAGGAGACGGCGGCTGCCAGGCCGCGCCGTCTCGGGGCGTGTCTGCCCACGTGAGATTCCCTCCCCGCGAGGGCCCCCGCCCCCGCCAAGTGAGCGGACTTTACCAGCCCTTTTACCGGCCTTGATGAACCGGGGGAACTCACTCGGCGGCGCCGGGATCGGGCTCCTCGTCCGGGGACGCGCCGTCCTCCAGCAACCGCTCGGCGATGTCGTCGGACCAGTGCTGGGCCCAGGCGCGCAGCGCGGTGAGGTGCGCGTCGTCCAGCCCGTAGCGCCGGAACTCCCGGTCGGCGTAGAAGTCCGTGCCGGTCAGCCGGGACTGGAGGGTGGGCAGGTCGAAGGGGTCGTGGGCGTGCCGGCGGCCCAGTTCCTCCAGGTCGGGCAGGGAGAAGTGGGCGGCGGCGGCCCGCGCGTCGATGAGGTCGACGGCCGCGCCCCGGTCGTACAGCGCGCGGATCTTCGTGCCGACGGCGTCCTCCAGGGAGAGGGCCGGGCCGTACGCGGTGAGCTGCGGCGGCTGCCAGAAGGCCTCCTTGTGCAGCGCGAGGGCGCAGGGTTCGCCGGTCGGCGGGTCCGTCACGGTCAACTGCGCGGTGCGGACGCTGACGGGCCCGACGCGCACCTGCCGGCCCCGGGCCTCCAGGGCGGCGCCGACGGCACCGGCGATCCGGTCCATCGCCTCGGAACTCTCCGTGGCGAAATCGAGGTCGGCGTGCGGGCGCTCCAGCAGACCGTGCGCCTGAAGGGCGTATCCACCGGCGAGGACCAGCCCGTACGGGCTGCCCGCCGTGACGACGTCCGCGAGGAGCCGCCGGTGAGGTTCGGGGAGGTTCACGACACCGGTACTTTGCCAGAACGGGCGGGGCGTACGCGCGCGCCCCGCGCCGGTGTCCCCCGGGCCGCGCTCGCCCAGCGGGCCGATGGTGCACACGTCGCTCGAAAAAACGTCCCGCTTCCTGTCACACGCGGTCCCGCAGCGGGTTCAGAGGGGTGTCCGCATCTCGACCGAGCCCTCCGCAGGAGCCTGTCATGCGTATCGCCTCCATCGCCGTCACCCTGCTCGCCGCCGCCATGGCCGGGTTCTCCGGCACCGTGCTGCTCCTGCGGGCCGATTGGATCGTGAAGGCACTCGACGACTACGCGGTGCCGCGGGCGTGGTGGACCTGGCTGGGGCTGGCCAAGACCGCTGGGGCCCTCGGACTGGTGGCCGGGCTGTTCGTGCCGGTGGTCGGGGTGTCGGCCGGGGTGGGCCTGGTCCTCTACTTCGCCGGGGCCGCCGTCACCGTGGCACGGGCCCGCTGGTACGCACACATCCCGTTCCCGCTCGTCTACGCCGTCCCGGTGGTCGGGGCGCTCGTCCTCGCTTCCCTGGCGTGAGGACGACGGTGAACGGGACGCCGACGCTCACCGCGGGCCTGCGGACGTCCGCGAAGAACCTGCCCACGGAGCCGGCCGGCACGACCGGCGCCGGCGTCCTGAAACAGCCTCACCCGGCCGGCTTGTCCTCCAGGCGCGGGAAGAGCACCGCGCCCTTGGTCACCGTGACACCGGCCGGCAGCCTGCCCCAGTCACCGGCCTGACCGATCCGCTGGTCCGCCAGGGCGCCGAGCACCGGTTCGGCGCCCAGCGAGTCCCACAGCTTCCGGGAGGTCTCCGGCATGACCGGGTGCAGGAGGACGGCGACGGCGCGCAGGGCCTCCGCCGCCGTGTAGAGGATGGTCGAGAGCCGCGCCCGGCCCTCGGCGGAATCGTCCTTGGCGACCTTCCACGGCTCCTGCTCGGTGAGATAGCCGTTGACCTGCTTGACGAAGTCGAAGACGGCCAGGATGCCGCCCTGGAAGTCGAGTTCGTCACCGATGCGCCGGTCCGCCTCCGCGACCGCCTTCGCCAGGCCCTCGTGGACGGCGTTCTCCGCCTCCCCGACGGCCGTGGCCTGCGGCAGGGTGCCGCCGAAGTACTTGCCGACCATGGCCGCCACCCGGGAGGCCAGGTTGCCGTAGTCGTTGGCGAGTTCGCTGGTGTAGCGGGCGGTGAAGTCCTCCCAGGAGAAGGAGCCGTCCTGGCCGAAGGCGATGGCGCGCAGGAAGTACCAGCGGTAGGCGTCCACGCCGAAGTGCGAGGTGAGGTCCTGCGGCTTGATGCCGGTCAGATTGGACTTGGACATCTTCTCGCCGCCGACCATCAGCCAGCCGTTGGCCGCGATCCGCCCGGGCAGCGGCAGCCCCTGCGCCATCAGCATCGCGGGCCAGATCACCGCGTGGAAGCGGAGGATGTCCTTGCCGACCAGGTGCACATCGGCCGGGAAGGTGGCCTGGAACTTCTCCGGGTTCTCGTTGTAGCCGACGGCCGTGGCGTAGTTGAGCAGCGCGTCCACCCACACATAGATGACGTGCTTCTCGTCCCACGGCACCGGGACGCCCCAGTCGAAGGTCGAGCGGGAGATGGAGAGGTCGGTCAGCCCCTGGCGGACGAAGTTCACGACCTCGTTGCGCGCCGACTCGGGCTGGATGAACTCCGGGTGGGCCTCATAGTGGGCGAGGAGCTTCTCGCCGTACTCGCTCAGCCGGAAGAAGTAGTTCTCCTCGCTGAGGATCTCCACCGGCCTCCGGTGGATCGGGCACAGCTTCTGCCCCGCGAACTCGCCCTCCCCGTCGATGAGTTCACCGGGGAGCTTGTACTCCTCGCAGCCCACGCAGTACGGGCCCTCGTACCCGCCCTTGTAGATCTGTCCCTTGTCGTACAGGTCCTGCACGAACTCCTGGACGCGGGCGGTGTGCCGGGCCTCGGTGGTGCGGATGAAGTCGTCGTTGGCGATCTCCAGGTGCTCCCAGAGCGGCCGCCAGGACTCGGTGACGAGCCGGTCCGCCCACTCCTGCGGGGAGACTCCGTTCGCCTCGGCCGTGCGCAGGATCTTCTGCCCGTGCTCGTCGGTGCCGGTCAGGAACCACACGCGCTCGCCGCGCTGGCGGTGCCAGCGGGAGAGCACGTCCCCGGCCACGGTGGTGTACGCGTGGCCGAGGTGGGGTGCGTCGTTGACGTAGTAGATCGGGGTGGTGACGTAGTACGACGACATGGTGCGGTCAGCCTTCCTCGCCGCCGAAGCGCTCCTTGTAAGCGGCCAGATCCTCGTCGGTGAGCTTGGCGAACAGCACCGGCGGGACCGTGAACGGGGTGCCGGCCGGGACCGCGGCCAGGGCCTTCGCCGCGTCCGCGGTGACCCAGGTCGCGGTGTCGTCCACCTGCTCGAAAACGCCGCGCATCGCCGCCGCCGTGGCCGGGATCAGGGGCTCGGAGACCACCGCGTACAGGTGGATCAGGTTCATCGCCGTACGCAGGGTGAGGGCCGCGCCGTCCTTGTCGGTCTTGATCTCCAGCCAAGGGGCCTTCTCCTCCAGGTAGGAGTTGCCGGCCGACCACAGGGCGCGCAGGGCGGCCGCGGCCTTGCGGAACTGGAGGGACTCCAGGTGGGACTCGTACTCCGCGAGGAGCGCCGCGATCTCCTCGCCGAGCCTCGCCTCCGCCTCGCCGGGCTCGCCGCCGGCAGGCACCTCGTCGCCGAAGCGCTTGCGGGAGAAGGACAGCACCCGGTTGACGAAGTTGCCGAGGGTGTCGGCCAGGTCCTTGTTCACCGTGGCGGTGAAGTGCTCCCAGGTGAAGGACGCGTCGTCCGACTCGGGGGCGTTGGCGATCAGGAAGTAGCGCCAGTAGTCGGCGGGCAGGACGTCCAGGGCCTGGTCGGTGAAGACGCCCCGCTTCTGCGAGGTGGAGAACTTGCCGCCGTAGTACGTCAGCCAGTTGAACGCCTTGACGTAGTCGACCTTCTTCCACGGCTCGCGCACGCCCAGCTCGGTGGCCGGGAACATCACGGTGTGGAAGGGGACATTGTCCTTCGCCATGAACTCCGTGTAGCGGACGTCGTTGTCGACGTCGTACCACCAGGACTTCCAGTCGCGGTTCTCCGGGTCCTGGTCCGCCCATTCCTTCGTCGCGCCGATGTACTCGATCGGGGCGTCGAACCAGACGTAGAAGACCTTGCCCTCGGCCGCCAGCTCCGGCCAGGTGTCCGCGGGCACCGGGACGCCCCAGTCCAGGTCACGGGTGATCGCGCGGTCGTGCAGGCCCTCGTTCAGCCACTTGCGGGCGATGGAGGAGGCGAGCTGCGGCCAGTCCTCCTCGTGCCGGGCCACCCACGCCTCGACCTCGTGCTGCAGCTTCGACTGGAGCAGGAAGAGGTGCTTGGTCTCGCGGACCTCGAGATCCGTGGAGCCGGAGATCGCGGAGCGCGGGTCGATCAGGTCGGTCGGGTCCAGGACGCGGGTGCAGTTCTCGCACTGGTCGCCGCGGGCCTTGTCGTAGCCGCAGTGGGGGCAGGTGCCCTCGACATAGCGGTCCGGGAGGAAGCGGCCGTCGGCCGGGGAGTACACCTGGCGGATCGCCCGCTCCTCGATGAAGCCGTTCTCGTGGAGCTTGCGGGCGAAGTGCTGGGTGATCTCGCGGTTCTCCGGGGAGGAGCTGCGGCCGAAGTAGTCGAAGGCCAGCGCGAAGCCGTCGTAGACCGTCTTCTGGGCGTCGTGGGCCTGGGCGCAGAACTCGTCCACCGCGAGGCCCCGCTCCTTGGCGGCCAGCTCGGCGGGGGTGCCGTGCTCGTCGGTGGCGCAGATGTACAGGACGTCGTGGCCGCGCTGGCGGAGGTACCGGGAGTACACGTCCGCCGGGAGCATGGACCCCACCATGTTGCCCAGGTGCTTGATCCCGTTGATGTACGGAAGGGCGCTGGTGATGAGGTGTCGAGCCATCGCGGGCTGCTCCCAGGTCGGGTTGTTTTACGAACCTTGAAATGGTAGCGGAGACGGGTGGGCCGCCCGCTTCCCGTTCTGCAGTGTGGGAAGGGGCGGCCGGGGGTGGTCACGGGCCGTTGTGCTCCGCTACGGGCGCCAGGTGGCGAGTACGCCCTCGTACAGCTCCGCGTCCGTCAGCTCGCGGGGGGTGGGGCCCGCGTGGAAGAAGGACGTGTTGCCGGTCTTCAGCTTGCGGAGGTAGTCGAAGGCCTTGTTGTCGTGCTCACCGAAGGCGACGAAGGAGAAGAAGAGGGCGGGGTGCGACTCGGCTGCCGCCGTGAGGGCCTGGGTGGCGGGGGTCTTCGCGTCCGGGGCGCCGTCGGTCTGGAAGATCACGAGGGCGGGGGTGCGGGGGGTTTCGTCCTTGGTGCGGGGGTCCTCGTTCTTCTCGTGCTTCTCGTAGTGCGTGACTACGGCCTCTACGGCGGCGTGGTAGCTGGTACGGCCCATGCGGCCGAGGCCGGCGTGGACGTCGTCGATCTTCGTCTCGTGGTCCGGGGTGAGGGTGAGGTCCGTGGTGCCGTCCACCTCCGTGGAGAAGAAGACGACGTGGACCGTGGCCTCCGGGTCCAGGTGGGTGGCGAGGGCGAGAGTCTGGTCGGCGAGGGCCTGGGCGGAGCCGTCCTTGTAGTACGGGCGCATGCTCGCGGAGCGGTCGAGCACGAGGTAGAGCTTGGCTCGGGTGCCGGTGAGGTCGGTCTTCTTGAGGGCGGCTGCGGCGGCCTTGTAGGCGGCGGCGAGGGAGGGGGCGTGGGACTTGACCTTGGCGAGGGTGGTGGCGGGCTTGAGCGTCGCCGGTACGTCTGCCTCCGGCTTCTGTGCGGTTGCCTCCGGCTTCTGTGCCGGTGTCGCCTCGGCTTCGCCTTCGGCGTCCGTGTTCCCACCCGCACCACCCGTGCGGGTCTCGTCGTCGGCTGCGGGTGGCCCCTGTGGGGCGTCCTCGCCGTCGGCGGCTTGCGGGACGGCTGTTTCCTCGGCCGCCGGTGCGGCGGACTCGTCGGCCGTCGGCTCGGGCTCCGTCACCGGCTGTGCCGGCTCCGCCGCCACGGTCTCGGTCGGCTCCGGTTCCGTCGTCGGCTCGGCCTTCTCTTCGACCTCCTCGACCGAAACGCTCTCCTCGGCCTTCGGCACGGACTCGCTCTCGACCTCAGCCTCGGGCGCCGCCTCGGGCTCAGCCTTGGCCTCCGCCTCGGCTTCAGTCTTGGGCTCAGCCTCAGACTTCTTCTCCGCCTCGGCCTCAGCGTTCGCCTTGGCCTCCGCCTCGGGCTCCGCCTTGGCCTCAGCCTCGGGCCTCACCTCGGGCTCCGCCTCGGCTTCAGTCTTGGGCTCAGCCTCGGCCTTGGTCTCCGACTCAGCCCCGGTCTCTGCCTCTGCCCCGGTCTCCGACTCTGCCCCGGTCTCTGCCTCTGCCCCGGTCTCCGACTCAGCCCCGGTCTCTGACTCAGCCCCGGTCTCTGCCTCTGCCCCGGTCTCTGCCTCTGTCTTCGGCTCGGGGGTGGGGGTGTTCGGGTCTGTCGGTTCCGAGGGGCGGGGGACCTTCACGTTGTTGAAGGCCGCTGCCACGAGGTCGTGTTCCCCGGGGGTCGCCTGGCGGGGCTCGGGGATCTCCGGGCGGGGCTCGGGGGAGACGGCGTGTTCCGTGGTGGGGGTTGCCGAGACGGAGGGCTCCGGGGCCGCGCCTTCCGGGGTCGTCGGGGTTTCCCCGGTGGTCGTCGGGGTTTCCCCGGCCGCGGGCTGCGTGGGGAGGACGTCCGTACCCTCCGGCTCGGTGGCTCGTGCCTTGCGTGAGCGGCCGAATGCGTTCCGCAGGAGAGTGAGAATGCCCATGTGCGCAACCCTTCGTGAGTTGATGCCCGTCAATCCCTGGCCAGGACGGACACGTAAGGTTAGCGAAGCGCTCAGCGTGGCGACGCGATAGACCGGGCCGCCGCCACCTCCTGGCGCAGCGGCTCAAGGACGCTGCCCGCCGGACCGGTGAGGTCGGTGCGCACGGCGATCAGCGTTTCCGCGTTCCGTACCCCCTCCGACAGTTCCCGCAGTTGCAGGGTGACCTGGGCGGTCTCGGCCGTGGACGGGGGCGCGGCTCCGTGCCGGACGCGGACGTGGGCCGCTGTCGTGGCGTCCACGATGCGTTCCACGGCGACGACCAGCGGCCACCAGGCGGCGGCGCGCCGACCGGTCGGCGGCGGTTCGGTCAGGGCCCGCTGGAACTCGGTGCGGATGGCGGAGAGGTCGCGGTAGAGGCGCCGGCGCATGCGGGCCCGGGCGGCCGGGTCGGAGCCGGTGGCGAAGGCCGTCTCCACGTACGCCGCCGTGTCCGCCACCGCATCCGCCAGCCGGTCGCCGACGCGGGTGTGCCAGCTCTCCGGCCACAGCAGGTATCCGGCGGTCAGGGCGATCGCGCAGCCGAGGAGGGAGTCGGTCAGCCTGGGGAGCAGCAGTGCCGTGCCCTGGCGGTTGAGGATGTCGGAGAGCAGCAGGATCACCGGGGTGATGGCCGCCGTCTGGTAGCCGTAGCCCCGCGGGGTCAGCGCCGGGATCAGGGGGGCCAGCACGAACATGACCGCGACGTCCCACCAGCCGTGGGGCACCTCCGCCAGGACCACCGCCGCGATCAGCAGGCCGGCCACCGTGCCCAGGGCGCGCAGCAGGGCGCGGGAGAAGACCGAGCCGAAGTCGGGTTTCAGGACGAAGGTGATGGTCAGGGCCACCCAGTAGGAGCGCGGTACGGGGATCAGGGAGACGAGGGCCTGGGCGATGCCGATGCAGACCGCGAGGCGCAGGCCGTAGCGCCAGGAGTTGGCGGAGAGGGTCACGTTGCGGGCGGCGCGGGCCGTGCGGACGCCGAGGGCGGCAGGGCGGCCGAGGCGGTCGTCGATGCCGCGCGGGTCGACGTCGGGGGCCGTGACGACCTCGGCCGTGTGGCGCAGGGCGTGGTCCACCGCTCGGGCCGTCTCCGTGGTGGGGAGGGGGAGGTCCAGGGCTATCGGGCCGGTGAAGCCCGTCTCGACGGCCCCGGCCAGGTGGTGGACGGACTCGGGGATCTGCGGGGGAAGGGGCCGGCCCGCCAGGTGGGCCGCGGGGGCCGCCTCGACCACCGGGATGATCGCGTTCAACTGGGCCAGCAGGCGGGTGAGTTCGCGGCTGCGGCCGTGGTGGCGGGCGCGCCGGGCCAGGATCAGGTCGTAGGACTGGTTCAGGGACTGGGTGACGGCGCGGCGGGCCTCGTCGTATTCCTCGGTGTGGTCCGTGCCGGAGACGGAGAGGAGGGCCGCGGCCGTGCGGTAGGTGGCGGCGACCGCCGCGCGTTCGGGGACGCCCGAGCGCAACGGCCAGGCCAGCAGGGCGAGCAGGAGGACGAGGAGGCCGCCGCCGGTCGTGAGGGCCGGGGCCAGCCACCAGGGGGACGGGAGCGGGAGGCCCGCGCCGATCACGCAGTTCAGCAGCAGGAGCAGGCCGGAGACGGAGGCGACCGCGCCGATCGTGGAGATCATGCCGGACAGCAGCGCGACCCCGGTGAGGGCGGCGACCGCGTACCAGCCGTGCCCGTACGCCAGGGTGCCCAGCGTCACGCCGACGGCGCCGAAGAACTGGGGGACGGCGATGTTGAGGATGCGCATGCGGTAGGCGTCGGCGGTGTCGCCGATGACACCGGACAGGGCGCCTATGGAGGCGAGCGCGCCGTAGGCCGGGCGGCCGGCCGCGAGGCCGATCGCCAGGGGCAGGGCCATGGCGACGGCGGCGCGGGCGACGGCGGCCCGGTTGACGGGCGCCTGCTGGGGTTGGAGGTTCCGGACCAGCCAGTCGGGAGGGGTGAGGCCGATCGGGAACTCTCGGGGCATGTGCCCATTATGACGGCTTCGGTCCGGCCGGCCCCGGGGTGCGGAGGTGGCCGGTCCGGCTCATTCGCGCTGGTGGAGCGTGAGATCGACGATGAGGGCGCGGTGGTCAGTGCCGGTCAGGCGCAGGAAGTGGGCGCCGGTCGCGGTGAAGTCCGGGGAGAGCAGGACGTGGTCGATCTGGGCGCCGATGACGGAGGCGGTGCGCGAGGGCCAACTGGGGGCGCGGTCGTGGCCGGCCAGGCGGGCCGCGTCGGTCAGGCCGGTGTCCAGGATGCGGCGGAAGGCCGCGTGGTCCTGGGAGGCGTTGAAGTCGCCCGCGACGATGGTGGGCCTGTCCTTGTCCGCCGCGGCGAAGGCGCGGAGCCGGCCGAGTTCGCGGCGCCACAGGCCGAGCTGGCTGGGCAGCGGGGGCATGGGGTGGGCGAGCTGGAGGCGTACGGCATGGCCGCGCACGTCGGCGACGGCGCCGGGCATGCCCATGGTGCCGTCGACGCCCTCGGCCGGCTGGAGCGGGAAGCGGCTGAGGATCAGGGAGCCGTGGGAGCCGGCCGCGCGCACCGCCTGCCGGTACGGGTAGGCGTCCGCGTAGCCGCTCTCCAGGGTGGTCTGGCAGGTGTACTCGCACTCCTGCACGAACACCACGTCCGGACGCCGGTCGCGGATGACCGGCATCAGGGCGGGGGTGCCCCGGCCGAACTCGACGTTCGAGGTGAGCACACGGACGGCGGCGAGGGGCGGACCGCCGGGCTCGGTGGTGGTGCCGTACGGCTCCAGGTACCAGGCGAGCAGGCCGAGGACGACGACGCCCCACACCAGGCCCGTCCACCACCGGGCGAGCAGCGCGCAGAGCAGGGCGAAGCCGGTCGGCAGGAGCAGCCAGGGCAGGAAGGCGAGGAGCTGGGGTACGGGGGTGATGCCGTCGGTGTCGGCCACCCGGCAGCCGACGACCGCGCTCACGGCGGCCAGCGGCAGTCCGGCACACCAGGCGCCGAGCCTGCGTCCGCCGTGTCGGGTCACGGGAGCGAGCCTACGATCACCCGTCCAGCCGCGCCAGGAAATCGGTCAGCACCCGGTTGAACTCCTGCGGCCGCTCCAGGTTGGGCAGGTGGGCGGCGCCCTCGACGACGTGCAGCCGCGAGTCGGGCAGGGCCGCGTGCATCGCCTCGGCGTCACGGACGGGTGTGTAGGTGTCGTCGGCGCCGACCACGACCAGGGCCGGCACCCGCACCCTGGTCAACAGGTCCCGGTAGTCGGGGCGTTCGGCCCGGCCGCGCAGGGCGGCCGCGGCACCCTCGGGGGACGTGGCCGTCATCATGCGGTGGACGTGTGCCTTGACGTCGGGGTGCGCGTAGGGGGCGACCATCTTCTCCAGCACCTCGTCGGCGTAGCCCCGCATGCCTTCGGTGAGCAGCCGGTCGGCCATCGCGTTGCGGCCCCGCTTGCCCTCGGGGGTCTCCGCGGCCGGGAAGGTGTCGGCGAGGACCAGGCCGCGGATCCGGTCGCCGAAGCGGTCGTAGCACTCCATGGCGATCTGGCCGCCCATGGACAGGCCGGCGAGGGCGAAGGTGTCCACCTCCAGGAAGTCCAGGAGGGCGGCGATGTCCCGGGCGTGGCGGGAGAGCGGGACCGTGCCGGGGGTGACGGGGGAGGCGCCGTAGCCGCGCAGGTCGGGGGCGATCACGCGGCGGCCGGTGGAGAACTCCGTCAGCTGCGGGTGCCACATCGTGCGGTCGAAGGGGTGGCCGTGGACGAGGACGAGGGGGACCCGGTTCGATGTTCCGGGGCTTTTGTCCTCGTATGCGAGGAAGGGGGGCATGGAAGAGACCCTAGGTCCCCCAACTCCTCGGTGCAATAAGATCTTTGCTCTCGGTGCAATCGTGGGCACCGGTACGGACAGGGGGCAGATGGACGACTACCGGCGTATCGCCGACCGGATCGCCGACGACATCAGCGGCGGGCGGCTACCGCCGGGCCAACGGCTGCCACCGCAGCGGGCGTTCGCCCGGCGGCACGGGATCGCGCCCTCGACGGCCGGGCGGGTGTACGCCGAACTCGTCCGCCGGGGGCTGGTGGTGGGCGAGGTGGGGCGCGGCACGTTCGTGCGGGCCACCGAGCCGGACGGGCAACCGGGGCACACGCTGGCCGAGGCGGCCGGTGCCGCGCCCGTGAACCTGGAACTCAACTACCCCACCGCGGCGGGCCAGCCGGAGCTGCTGGCCCCGGCCCTCGCGCCGCTGCTGCGGCCGGACGCGCTGGGGCAGGCGCTGCGGCCGGCCGCGGCCGCGGGCACCCAGGCCGCCCGCGAGGCGGTGGCCTCCCTGCTGGCCCAGGGCGGTCTGCGCTCCGGTGCCGGGCGGGTCCTGTTCACCGGCAACGCCCGCCAGGCGATCGCCGCGACCCTGGCTTCCCTGGTACGGCCCGGCGGCCGGGTGGGGGTGGAGCCGCTGACGTATCCCCTGGTCAAGGAGATCGCGGGCCGCCTGGGCATCGTCCTGGTCCCGCTCGCGACGGACGAGGAGGGCCCGCTGCCCGAGTCCGTCGCCGCCGTCCACCGCACCGCCCCCCTGTCCGCCCTCTATCTCCAGCCGACCCTGCACAACCCCACCTCCCGGACGATCGGCGCCGAGCGGCTCGAGCGTCTGGCCGATGCCGTCCACAGGCTGGGGATACCGGTGGTCGAGGACCGGATCTGGTCCTTTCTGCACGGGGGCGGCACACCCCCCCTCGCCGCGCTCGCGCCGGGGCTCGTCCACCTCGTCGACGGGCTGTCCAAGCGGGTCGCTCCGGGGCTGACGGTCGGCTTCGTCGTCGTACCGCAGGGACGTGACCAGGAGGTGGCGCGGGCCGTCCGGTCCGGCGGGTGGAGCGCGGGCGGGTTCGCGCTGGAGGCGGCCGTGCGGTGGATCGCGGACGGGACCGTGGACCGGCTGGTGGCGGCCAAGCGGCGGGACGCGCGGCACCGGCAGCGGCTGGTCGCCGAGGAACTGGCCGGGTTCGCCGTACGGTCCGATCCGGCGGCCTACTTCGCCTGGTGGGAGCTGCCCGCGCCGTGGCGGGCGGACACCTTCACGGCCGCCGCGCGGGCGCACGGGATCGCGGTCACTCCGGGCACGGCCTTCTCGGTCGGCTCCGCCCGGACGCCGGACGCGGTCAGGCTCGGGCTCGCGTCGGTGCTTGAGCCGGCGTTGAGGCGGGCGCTGGCGACCCTCGCCGCCGTCGCGCGGAGCGGGCCGGCCGCAGACGGCGGGTGAGCCAGGTGGTGAGGGCGACGGTGAGCCCGAGGCCGAGCAGGATCCAGGCGACCGTGCGCAGGGTGCCGGTGAGGGCGTCGTAGACGGCGCCCACGGCCGGGTGGGGCATGTCGGCGGGCAGGTCGGCGAGGGTCAGCCGGCGGCCGACGGCGAGGGCCAGGACGAGCAGGGCGCCGCCGAGGGCCGTGCCCAGCGCGGTCGCTACGACGGCCCGGCGGCGGTGGACGGCCAGGCCGATCCCGGCGGTGGCGAACGCGACGGCCGCCACCGGAAGCCAGAAGCCGGCGACTTCGAGCACGTGAAACCCCTTCCGGAGCCTGACCAGGTCGTCCGCCGGCAGCACGGCGACCGCGGTGTGCTCCACCGAGATGCGCTGGGCGAGCGGCACATGATCGAGGGTGAGCTGGCGCTTGACCTGGGCGGTGACGGGCGCCAGGTCGACGGTGACATCACGCGTGTCCTCCCCGTGCAGCGCGCGCAGGACCGCGTCGTGTGTGACCCGGTTGCCGGTGTCCCAGGCGACCCGGAACGCCTCGGTATGGGTGAAGGAGCGCACCGCGTCGTGCACGAACGGACGGACGGACCCGCGCAGCGGGCGGACGTCCAGGTGCTGGTCCACCGCGCGCAGGATGCCCTCACCGACCGTGTCCGCGACGGCCTCCCGCACGTCCGGGTCGGTGGCGAGCGGGGCCATGGTGGTCACGTACCGGCCCGTGTCGGCGAGCCCGTACGCCGCCCAGGCAGCCAGCGCGCCGAACGGCACGAGAAGGCAGGACAGGGCGATGAGTACGGCCGACAGGGCGCTCCTGAGGCGTGGGGACACGCTTCCAGGCAAGGGCGCCCGGGGCCGTCCTGCGACCGGAAGGAGTGCAACCGGGCGGAATTCCGTGCCGAACGGGTGACAGCGGGCCCCGCCCCGTGGCGCCGCCGGGGACCCCGGTCTCCGGTGGAGGGATCACCCGAACGGGTGTTTCCTGGTGCTGGGGGGATTGGTGAGGTGCAGGGAACAGGGGAGCGCGTGGGCCCCGGCCGAAGCGGCCGGGGCCCACGCGCGCACCGTCACGCTCAGCGGATCCGGCGCCCGAACGCGTCCTCGCGCGTGTAATAGCGGTAGAAGAACACGACGAACGTGGCTCCCGACACCACCAGCGACATCAGTACGGACCTGAGGACCGTCTTGTCGGTCTGGCTGTAGGCGAAGCCGAACGCGCAGCCGACGAACGCCGTCCACAGCAGCGCGTGCAGTTCCCGCGACATCCGCGGGGCCAGCATCAGCAGCGCCATGCAGACCACCGCGAACACCAGCGCGCTGCCGAACCCGAGCAGCAGGTTCCAGCCGGTGATGGCGTCGCCGCCGCGGTTGTTGGCCGCGACCCAGAAGCCGTAGACCAGGCCCAGCACGACGGGGACGCCGATCCGGGCCATCGCGTGGGTGCGGGCGTCGAAGACGTCGGGCGTACGGCGGCTCACATCGGTCGCCCGGCCCTCCGCCACGGGCGTGCGGCCGGGTCGGGGCATACCGCCGGAGGCGGGTGCCGTTCGGGACATGAGAGCACTCCTCTCTCCTTGCCCCCGCTTCCAGGGCACACCGGGGGGCACGGCCTGGCAAGTCGGCCAGGAGAGTGACGAGTGCCCGGATGCGTGCCGTTCTCTCCCGTGCTTCTCTGATGGACATGGAGGGCTGCCCGCCGTGACGGAGATGGAGTACGCGCGGCGGCGCCGGCTGCTGCGGGTGCGCGGCCGGAGCATCGCCTGGCTGGTGCCCCTGCTGCTGCTCGCCGGCGTCGTGCTGGTCGACTTCAGCACCCCGGAGCGGTTCCGGATCATCACCTGGATCGTCCTGGTCCCGGGCATCGCCGCCGCGATCTGCGGGGTGTGGACGACGGCCGCCTTCAGCCTGGTGTCGGTCGTGACGTACGTCGCCGTGGACAGCGCCTGGCCCGAGCAGTACCAGGCCGGCCTCGCCGACTTCGTCCTGGTGGCCGTCGGCGGTCTGCTGGCCACCCTCGCCGCCGTCGTGCGGGTGCGCTTCGAACGGCAGACGCTGCACATCCGGGACATCGCCGAGACCACCCGCCGTACCGTGCTGCGCCCGCTGCCGGCCCCCTGGGCGGGTCTGGAGCACGCGGGGGTGTACCTGGCCGCCGACGTCGACGCCCGGGTAGGCGGCGACTTCTACGACATCCAGCCCAGCCCGCACGGCGCCCGCGTCCTCGTCGGCGATGTGCAGGGCAAGGGCCTGGGCGCCGTGGAGACCGCCGCCGCGCTGCTCGGCACCTTCCGCGAGGCCGGCTACCACGAGCCGGCCCTCGCGACCGTCGCCGAACGCCTGGAGACACGGATGCTCCGGCACCGCCTGCACTCCACCGCGCTCGGCCGGCACGACGGCGACCGCTTCGCCACCGCCGTCCTGATCGGCTTCCCCGAGGACGCCCTGGACACGATCGAGGTCGTCAACTTCGGCCACGAACCCCCGCTCGCCGTCGGCCCGCACGGGGTCCGCGAGCTGCCCAGCGGCGACGGGGTCCCGCTCGGCCTCGCCGAGCTGGCGGGCGGCCTGCCGCCGGTGCACCGCCTGCCGCTCGGAGCGGACGAGACCCTGCTGCTGGTCACCGACGGGGTGACCGAGGCCCGCGACGGGCCCGGCGTCTTCTACCCGCTCGTCCGGGACATCGACCGCGCCGTCACCGCCGACCCGCGCGGCGCCGAACCCCGGCGCCTGGTCCGCCGGGTCCGCGACGGCGTGCTGCGGCACAGCGGCGGCCGGCTGGAGGACGACACCACGGTCTTCGCGGTGCGGCGGATGCGGGAGGCGGGCGAAGCCCTCGAACGGGGACGTTTGCAGACCTGAGGCGCGGCTTTGCAGCAGCAGCGGCTACGGTGCTGGCTGGAGAGCGGATCCACGGGGTCCACGGACCCGCGGGGCCTACAGGGGGAGGACCGATGCCCGGAACCGTGCTGCTGCTCGCGGCCGCGCCGCTGGGCCGGGGGCGCCTGGTGGACGCGGCCGGTGTGCTGCCGGTGCTCGCCGCCGTCGCCCCGGCCGTGCTGTCCGGCACCGACACGGCCAACGTGGTGGAACTGGCCGATCCGCTGGAGCCGCAGGCCGTCCTCACCCGGCTGCGTGCCGCCGCGGCCGCCCCGGGCCCGCTCACCGTGTACGTCACCGGACAGCTCCACCTGGACCGCCGCCAGCGGCTGCCGCACCTGGCGCTGGCCCGCACCACCGCGGCCACGGTCCGCTACACCGCGCTGCCCTGGCACTGGATCCGCGAGGAGCTGCGGTTGCGTTCCGCCGCGCAGACCGCGCTCGTGGTGGACCTGCACGCGGACGCGGAGGCCTGGCGGTACGTCGCCGAGCGCGGGCTGGACTGCGGCCCCACCACCGCCGTTCACGGTCGCATCGCTCCCGCGCGGGCGACCGGCCGGCGGGGCCCCGCCGAACCGTCGTACATGAAGGCCGTGGCGACGCTGCTCAGGAGCGGGCACCGGCCGCCGCTGGAGGTGGTGCACCAGCAGGCGCTGGCCCGGATCCCGGAGGAAGCCGCGGGGAACCTGCTGCTGTCCCACCGCGGGGGCTTCACCCCCGGTCCCGCGGCGGTCGATCCGCACGCCGCCATCAGTGCCGCCGTCCAGGCCGGGCGGCATGCCGAGGCGGACACGATCGCCGCCCGCTACGAGCTGGCCGCCGTACAGGCGCACGGGCCCGCCTCCGAGGACGCCCTGCACTGGACCGAGGTCCGGGCTGACCTCGCGATGTTCGCGGGGGACGCGGTGCGCAGCTGCCGGGCCTGGCTGGGGGTCGCCGGCGTGCGGCTGGCCGCGGGTCAGGCCACGGACGCGCCCGCCGTGGAGGCGGCCGTGGACCGTGCCCACCACCAGTGGGGCCGTATCGAGGACGCGGCGCGGGCCCGTGAACTCGGGCCTGCACTCGCGGAGTTGAGACTCAGGGTGCCGGGGCGCCGCAGCGGCGCGCTGGAGAACGTCCAGCGGCAGCTGCGGCAGCTCCAGGCCGCTCAGTAGGCCTTTGCCGGGCTCTACTTGGTGAAGGTGAAGTACTTCCAGGCGCCGTGCGTCGTGGAGTTCACGATGTCACCGGAGGAGCTGTTGACGTACGACGAGCGGACCCGGAAGCGCCAGCCGACGTCCTGGCCGTGGTCGCCGGTGATCTGCACCCTCGAGACGCCGTCGGAGCCCAGCGCGAACCAGGCCGGGTCGCCGGGGTACCAGCTGCCCTGGTAGTACACCTCGTACTCGAACTTCTGCTTGCGGCCCTTGTAGTACGACATCTTCGTCGTGATCAGCGGGTTCTTGGACTTGTGGAAGAAGTAGTACGTGTGGCCCCACGTGTACGTCGACTTGTAGTGGTTGCCGACCGACGTGGACACGCTCACCTTGGCGCCGGCCGTGGCGGCGGCGGAGGCGGGCTTGTAGCGGGAGTCGCCGGCGAACTTCGCGGTGACCTTGGTGTCCCGCTTCAGGTCCAGGGTGACGGACAGGTTGCCGTCGGAGTTGACCTTGCCGGACTTCACCAGCTTGTTCGGCTTGTCGGAGCCGAACGGGTCGGCCCAGATCTCCACCGTGCGGTTCTTGTAGGTCTTCCCGAGGTGGGCCGTGAACTTCACGTCCTGGCCGTACGAGTAGACCTTTCCGTTGTTGTTGACCGTGAGCGTCGCCTTGGCGCGCGAGACGTCCACGGAGTCGGACGCCTGGGCGGTGGTGTGCCGGGCGTCGCCGGCGTACGTCACCGTGTACCTGACCTTGCCGCCGGCCGGCGGGGTGTCGGTGAAGGAGAACTTCCCACCGCTGCCCAGGGGCTTGGTGCCGAGCGACTTGCCCTTCGGCGACTCCAGGTCGGTGCGGGTGACCCGCAGGGCTGTGCCGGCCGGGAGCGGCAACGTCGCGGTGAGCGTGCCCTTGACGGTGAGCGACTTGGCGCGAGTGGCGGTGGTGGGGGCGTCGACCGTCAGCACCGGCTTGGACTTGGTGGAGTCCGTCAGGACCCGGAGCGTGTACACGCTGTTGTAGTTGTGGGTCAGTGCGAACAGCCGGCCCGCGCCCGTGCCCGGCTCCCAGGCGAGGTTGGCGTTCCCCAGCTCGTCGTAGCCGCTGATGTCGTCGGTGTCGGGCCAGGTGTACTCGCGGACCGGTTTCGTGGTGCCCGGGTTGAACATGTACAGCGACGGGTCGTACGGGGCGTTGGTACCCGCGGCGAGCGTGCCGTCGCCCGCGATCGCCACCGAACTGGGGTGGTACTCGGTGGTGTAGCCGCTCAGCGGGGTGAGGTCCGAGGTCTGCCACACGTGGTGCTGGTTGCCGGGGTTGGCCGTGATCAGGCGGCTCCCGTCGGGCGTGAGGGCGAGGTCGGACGTCGAGCCGAGGCCGGCACCCCCGCCGCCGTAGCGGGCGGTGCGCGTGGCGGTGCCGTTGGCGACGTCGTACACGCCGAGCCAGGAGCCGTAGTACTCCGGGGCCGCAGCGGCCAGCGTGTTCGGGGCGCCGGGCGTGGCGGCGAGCAGCGGGGCGCCGGGATAGTCGGTGTCGGGGTCCTGGTCCAGGCTCACCACCGGCTCGGGGCCCGACAGGTCCAGCGAACCGATGTGGCCGTGCTCGGTGGTGCCGTAGCCGAACCAGAGCTTGCCGCCGGCCAGGGCGAGGTGGGCCGGGTCCGTGCCGTCGCCGGTCGCGTACCGGGTGGATTCCGTCACCGTCGTCGTGTCGATGGCCACGATCGCGTCCGCGCCCGGCGAGGCCGCGTACACCGTGCCCGAGTCGGCGGACAACTGGAGGCCGGTGACGCCCGGCAGGGACATCACCGAGCCGACCACGGCGCCGCTGTAGTCCGTGGCCACGACCTTGCCCTGGTACGGGTCGCTGACGAAGACCCGCTGGTGGACGCCGTCCACCACGATGTCGCCCGCCGACTTGACCGGCAGGGTCCTGCTGGTGTCGGCGAACGCCGGAGTGGCGGTGAGGGCGGCCGAGCTGAAGAGGACCGCCAGGGTGGTGGCAGCCGTGAGAGTGCGCATACGCACGCTGATTCGAACCCCCAGGAACGAATGAAGAGATGAGCGCCACGCGGGCACGTCGATGCGTGAGTCCCCTGTGAGCCGTCTGTGGCGGATGAGTGAAGACTAGATCCGGAAGACTAAGTCATGCCACTGACAAAAAGGCGAGTGCCCCCGAGACCGGGCGTGCGGACACCCGGGGCAACGGCGGACGGATCGGGCGCGAAGGGGGGCGCTCGGACGGCCGAGAGCGTCTCGGGGGATCGGGTCAGCGGTGGACGTGCTGGACGGCCGTGGTCGCGGGCATGGTGTCCGCCGCGCGGGCCGGGCCGGCGTTCGCCGCGAGGATCAGGGCCGCCGCGGCGATCACGGCCGCGGCGACGCCCCGGGCGGCGGGGGTGCCCCCGCCCGCGCGAAGTCGGGAAGGGGCCAGTTCGGGGGTGGGGCGTCCGTAGGGTGCGGATGTACGTCCGGGCACGGCGACCTCGCAATACGACAGCGGCGTATTAAGCAGGCTTAATCCGCCGTTTAACCTAGGGGCTGCGCGCGCCGAACGGCAAGAGGCGCCAGGCGAGTTGGGAGCCATGGGATGCGGGAACGGGACGATCCGGAGGTCATCGGGCGGCGCGTGCAGCGCTTGCGCGCCCAGCGCGGGCTCACCCAGCGGCAACTCGCGGAACCCGCGTACACACCGGCCTACATCTCCACTCTGGAGGCGGGCCGGGTGCGGGCCTCCGACGAGGCGCTCCGGCACATCGCCGGCCGGCTCGGGGTGGCCTTCGAGGAACTGGCCGTGGGCCGGCCCGCCCACCTCGCCACCGACCTGCGGCTGCGGCTCACCGAGGCGCAGCGCGTCCTCGCCGACGGCAGGGCCGAGGAGGCCGCCGCGCAGTACACGGCGCTGCTCACGGAGGCCGAGACGCATGGGCTCGGCGGCGAGCAGGCCGGCGCGTTGCTCGGCCTCGGCGAATGCGCCCTGGAGACCGGCGAGTTGGGAAGGGCGCGCGAGTGCTTCGAGCGGGCCGAGGAACGCCTGGCCGGCGAGTCGCTGCCGGTGCGCGTGCCCGCGGTGCGCGGCCGGGCGGTCTCCCACTACCTGGCCGGTGAACTCCGCTACGCCGTCTACCTGCTCGAGTCCACCCTCGACGAACTCAACCGCGGCGGCCTGCACGACCCCGACGCCCTCCTGCTGCTCTACGCCAGCGTCATCGGCCCGTACATGGACATGGGCGCCCACGCGCGCGCCGCCCAGGCGGCCGAGTTCGCCCTCGCGCTCGCCCCGCGGGCCGCCGATCCCGCGCTGATCGCCCGGATGCACCGCTCGGTCGCCCGCACCCTGCTCGCCGAGGGCCGGGTCGCCGAGGCCGACGCCTCCCTCGCCAAGGCGGCCGAGCTGTACCGCCAGCTCCAGCTGCGGACCGAGCTGGCCAACTGCCACTGGATGCGCGGTTACGTCTACGCCCAGGACGGCGAGCTGGAGCGTGCGGAGGACGAGCTGCGCCAGGCGCTCGCCATGCTCTCGGAGACCCGGGCCGCCCTCTACCGCAGCCAGGCCGCGGTCGAACTGGCCGACGTACTGCACCGCCGGGGCAAGTCCGCCGAGGCCGCCGAACTGCTGGAGGGCGTCCTGGGCGACTTCTCCTCCGAACGCGGCGCGGTGCACGCCGCCGCCGCCCACCGGCTCCTCGGCATCATCGCCGAGGACACCCGGGACACCGAGGCGGCCGAGGAGCACTACGTCCGCGCGCTCAGCCTCCTGGAACGCGCGGGCGCCGCCGGGGACCTGGCCGACCTGTGCCGCCTCCTGGGCGACCTGCTGCGCCGCACCGGCCGTGTCGAGGCGGCCCTGGACGCCTACCGCACCGGCCTCGGCCACCGCACGGCCCCGGGCACCACCACCCTGGGCCCGGCCCCGGCCCAGCCACCCCTGACCTGAACCGGCCGCCGGCTCGCGCCGTGCGGGCAACCCCTGCCGCGGCGCGGGGCCGCGCCGGTGCGGCCCCTCGTGTCAGACCTGGGCCCGGCCCTGCTTGCGGATGTCGGTCAGGCGTAGCGCGCCGATCTGGACGGCGGCCTGGGTCGCCTCGTTTCGCACGTCGCCGAGGCCGGCGTTGGTCAGGGCGAAGGAGTCGTCACCGACCCGGACGGCGGCCAGGTCCATCGTGAGCAGGTACTCGTCCCCGTCGGACGTCATGGTGGCGATACTGATGCGCAGACCCTGGCGCGCGTCCCCGACCTCGGGCAGCGGGGCGTCGACGACCTGCACGTCCTCCTCCATCCCGGTCTCGGTGGTGGCCGTGAACCGGGCGCACTGCACGGGCATCGTCCGCAGCCAGGACAGCGCGGCGTCGACGTCCACCGGACGGCGCGCGCCGATCTGGTAGCGCAGCTGGGCGTCGGTGTCGGCGTCGTCCAGGCCGACGGCCGCACGGGCGGGGCCGCCGAGGAGTTCGTCGCTGTAGAGGGCGTCCAGCAGCCGCTGGCACTCCCCGGCCGTGGTGGCCGCCTTCAGCAGCCCGTCCCGCCAGGTCGCCGCACCGCGCGTCGCGGTCCAGGGGGCGCCCAGGTCGGACTCGGTGATGAGCGCGGCCTGCGCCTGTTCGTCGCTGAGCGAGGAACCGTCGGGCCGCGCGGACGCCTTGGGCGTCGGGCTCGGCCGGTCGATCGTCGGGAGCGGGTGCGGCGCGGTCGCCGGATGCCGGAGACCGAGGGCCGCGCAACCGCCGACGGCGAGCAGGCCGGCGGCGATCAGGGAGAGGAGGAGGCCACGGGGGCGTATCGCGGCGGTCATGGGGGGTGCCTCCTGGGCTGCGTACCGGTGAGGGCCGGTGGGGGCCGGTGGGATGCCTGCCTCTCACGGCACCACCGCCCCGACCGCCTCACCAGCGCTCGGGTCCGTCCGGGTGAGCCGCTGCGGAGAACGCGGAAGGCCGCCTTCTACGGCCCCGAGATCGACGTCCAGATCGCGGACCCGCCGAGTCCACCCCGTCCACCGTGCAGATCGACTTCCACCAGCCCGCCCGTTTCGACCTGCACTACCGCCGGTGTCGGACGCCCCGCCCTGTGGATGGTGGACGGCCCGCCCGTGCCGGTGTCGGACGCCCCGCCCTGTGGATGGTGGACGGCCCGCCCGTGTCGGTGTCGGACGCCCCGCCCTGTGGATGGTGGACGGCCCGCCCGTGCCGGTGTCGGACGCCCCGCCCTGTGGATGGTGGACGGCCCGCCCGTGCCG
>NZ_JBICWR010000005.1:50388-234954 GCF_043199855.1 Streptomyces sp. NPDC048521 | reverse complement strand
CGCCGGTGTCGGACGCCCCGCCCTGTGGATGGTGGACGGCCCGCCCGTGCCGGTGTCGGACGCCCCGCCCTGTGGATGGTGGACGGCCCGCCCGTGCCGGTGTCGGACGCCCGCCCGGCAGTCGCTGGACGCCCCGCCCGTGCCGGTGGGACGCCCCACCCTGTGGATGCTGGACGCCCGCCGCGCGGTCGCTGGACGCCCGCCCTGTGGATGCTGGACGCCCCGCCCGTGCCGGTGTCGGACGCCCCGCCCCGCGGATGCTGGACGTCCGCCCTGCGGATGCTGGACGCCCGCCCTGCCGGATGCCCCGCCCCCTAGGTGCCGGCCCTGTCGATGGGGGACGATCCGCCTGCCCGCGATGGATGCCCCGGCATCGGTCACGCCCCGCCGGCCTGATCTAAGGTCGGAACGACGGAAGGAGTCCGCTGTGACCGGTCAGCCCATCCCCGTGATCATCGACTGCGACACAGGTGTCGACGACGCCCTGGCCCTGCTGCTCGCCGTGCGCCACCCGGGCCTGGACCTCAGGGCGGTGACCTGCGTGGCCGGGAACACGGACGTCGACGGGGTGGTCCGCAACACCCTGACCGTGCTGGAGCAGGCGGGCGCCCCCGACATTCCGGTGGCGCGGGGTGCCGAGCGCCCGCTGATCGAACCGGCCCGCCCCGCCCGTCATGTGCACGGCGTCGACGGCATGGGCGACCTGGGCCTGCCCGCGCCGACCCGGGCCCCGGTCGCCGTGGACGCCGTGACCCTCCTGCGCCGGGAGATCCTCGCCTCCCCGCGCCCGGTGACGCTGATCCCGACCGCGCCCCTGACGAACATCGCCCTGCTGCTGCGCACCCACCCCGAGGTGACCCGGAACATCGAGCGGATCGTGTTCATGGGCGGCGCGGTGGCCACCGGGAACGCCACGCCGGTCGCCGAGTTCAACGTCTGGCACGACCCGGAGGCGGCGGCGATCCTGCTGACGGCCGGGGTGCCGATCACGATGTACGGCCTCGACGTCTTCATGCAGGTCGTCGTCCCCGGTCCCGAGGTGCACCGGCTGCGCACGAGCACCGAGCCCGGCACCCGCCTGGCCGGCGAACTGCTCGCCCACCGGCCGACCGCGCAGGGCGGCGAGCCGGAGGCGGAGGAGGCCGGCGGCCTCGGCGACGCGGGCGCGGTGTGCGCGGTCGCCGACCCGCAGGGCATCGCCACGCGCCTCCTGCCGGTCGAGGTCTCCCTCGCCCCCGGCCCGACCCGGGGCCAGACCGTCGTCGACCGCCGCCCGCGCCCCGGCGAGTCCGAGATCCACGAGGGCCGCCGCGAACAGGCCCTCGTGGACGTGGCGTTGCAGGTCGACGTGGACCGCTACGTCAAGCTCTACCTGGAGACGGTGGAGCGCCCTTAGCGCGCCTCACGTCACGACCGGCCCAGACGCCGACGACGCGCGGCAACCACCAGCGCACCGCCCCCGGCCACCAGCACGGCCGCCCCACCGGCGATCAGCGTCGAGTTCCCGCCGCCACCGGTCTCGGCCAGGTCGCCGTCCCCACCGTTCGCCGAGGGCGCCGGAGCCGCGCTGGACGAGGAGGAGGCGGGCGCCGGGGTCTCGCTGGACGACGTCTCCTCGTCACGCGGCGTAGGCGTGGTGGAGCTCTCCGCCGACCCGGACGGGGTGCCGGACGGCGTGCCGGACGTGCTCGGCGCGGGCGTCTGCGTCTCGGTGTCGGTCGTGCAGTCCTTCGTCCCGCCGTTCCACGCGGCGATCAGCTTGTCCTTGATCACCGGCCGGTCCGGGCCCTTGGGCAGTTCCCCGTGCTGGAACCCGTCGTTCGCGTCGAGCTTGCCGTCGTACTTCACGGCACCCCGGTAGAGGTCGATCTGCGCGAAGCAGCCCGCGTCCGGCACCGCGATGTCGAGGGTGTCGGTCTGCCCCGGCTTGACGTTCACCGTGTCGAAGTCGACGAAGACCTGCTCGCCCGAGGTGGCGAAGGTGGCGCCGTGGGCCTGGTACGAGGCCAGCGAGGCGGTGCACGCGCTCGCGTCCCCGGCCGCGCGGACCGTGATGTGGACCTTGCCGTCCGCCGTCGGCCGCAGGTTCTGGTCGTCGACCTTCACCGAGTCGTAGAAGTCGGTGCCGTTCAGCGAGAACTGGCAGCGGTCGGTGCCGGTCTCGGTACCGGCGCCCGTGCCGGGCGCGTAGTGGCCGCCCGCCTTCCAGCCGTCACCGCCGGGCGCGCCGTCGTGGGCCCAGGCGCCGGATGCGGCGGCGACGGAGGCGGCACACAGGGCGAGCGACGCGGCGCCCGTCCCCAGCAGGCGGCGCGCGGTGACACGTCTGGCTATGGACATGGATATCCCATCGCAGAAGCTCGAAAGAGCAGAGAAAGTCCGAAGGAACACTGGGCTCATCGGTCATTTGGGCCACAGTGTGAGGACATGGTGATCGGCGCCGTTTGTGCCTGTCAACCTGCGGTAAAGCACGGGTGGTTCAAGCCGCCCTCACCACTTCATCACACAGGGACTGATCCCCTCCGCAACGTTCGAATGTTCCCTTTCCGGGCAATGTGGACAGCTTCTCTACTGTCGTCCTTCCCGAAGGGATCCCCTATGGCAGACCTCTCGTCCACGAACCCCGACTGGTGGCGGCAGGCCGTCATCTACCAGGTCTATCCGCGCAGCTTCGCCGACGCCGACGGCGACGGCCTCGGCGACCTCAAGGGCATCGCCCAGCGCCTGAACCACCTCGCCACGCTCGGCGTCGACGCCCTGTGGCTGAGCCCTTTCTACCCCTCCGAGCTGGCCGACGGCGGCTACGACGTCGCCGACCACCGGAACGTCGACCCGCGCCTGGGCACCCTCGACGACTTCGCCGCGCTGGTCGCCGAGGCCCACCGGCTCGGCCTGAAGGTTGTCGTGGACATCGTCCCCAACCACACCTCCCGCCTGCACCCCTGGTTCCAGGAGGCCCTGCGGGCCGCCCCCGGCTCCCCCGCCCGTGACCGCTACGTCTTCCGCCCCGGCCGGGGCCCGCACGGCGAACTCCCGCCCACCGACTGGCAGTCGGTCTTCGGCGGCAGCGCCTGGCGGCGGACGCCCGACGGCGAGTGGTACCTGCACCTCTTCGCCCCCGAACAGCCCGACCTCAACTGGGACAACGAGGAGGTCCGCGCCGACTTCCGCACCACCCTGCGCTTCTGGTCCGATCTGGGCGTCGACGGCTTCCGCGTCGATGTCGCCCACGGCCTGGCCAAGGACCTCACCGAGCCGCTGCGGGACATCGGCGACATCGGCGCCACCGGCGAGGAGGCCCTGCTGCGCGTCCCGCCGGGCAGCCACCCCTACTGGGACCGCGACGAGGTCCACGAGATCTACCGCGACTGGCGCAAGATCTTCGACGCCTACAGTCCGCCGCGCACCGCCGTCGCCGAGGCCTGGGTCCCCGGTGCCCGCCGCGCCCTGTACGCCCGCCCCGACGAACTCGGCCAGGCCTTCAACTTCGAGTACCTGGAGGCCGGCTGGGACGCCGGGGAACTCCGCCAGGTCATCACCGACTCGCTGACCACGGCCCACGCCGCCGGAGCCTCCGCGACCTGGGTGCTCTCCAACCACGACGTCGTACGCCACGCCTCCCGCCTGATGCTCCCGCCCGGCACCGACCCCGGCGCCTGGCTGCTGTCGGGCGGCAACGCGCCCGCGATCGACACGGCGGCCGGTCTGCGCCGGGCCCGGGCCGCGACCCTGCTGATGCTGGCGCTGCCCGGTTCGTCGTACCTCTACCAGGGCGAGGAACTGGGGCTGCCCGAGGTCGCCGACCTGCCCACCGAGGTCCTCCAGGACCCCATCTGGGAGCAGACCGGGCACGTCCGCAAGGGCCGTGACGGCTGCCGGGTGCCGATCCCATGGGCGCCCACCGGATCCTCGTACGGCTTCGGGCCCGGCGGCGCCTGGCTGCCGCAGCCGCCGTCGTTCGCGTCGTACGCCGTCGAGGTGCAGACCGGCACCGAGGGCTCCACCCTGGAGCTGTACCGCGCCGCCCTGCGCCTGCGCCGCAAGCTGCTGGAGGGCGAGACGCTGACCTGGACCCCGGACGCACCCGCCGGGGTGCTGGACTTCACCCGCAGCGAGACCTGGCGCTGTGTCACCAACCTGACCGGTGAGCCGGTGCCGCTCCCGCCGGGCGAGGTCCTGCTGAGCAGCACACCGCTGCCCGACGCGCGGATGCTGCCCCCGGACACCACGGTCTGGCTCGCCTAGGGCCCAGGTGTATTGACCCGCAGGGTCGTTCACACGGCGGGTCGATACACCTAGCGCACGGTCGGGCTGGGGTTGGGCCCTGGGGTGGTGCCACCGCCCGTGCCGCCGCCGCCCGCGCCGTTCAGGTCCAGCGGGGTGGAGGTGGCGGTCGGCGGCGGGGTGAGCACCACCTCCGGCTGGCCGGCGGCCGGGGGTGGCGGGGTCAGGTCGGACGAGGGCAGCTTCGGCGGGGTGGTCTGATTGAAGATGGTCTGGTCGAAGTCGACCAGGCCGGTCTTCTCCATCACCGTGATGTGGTCCAGGACCGTGTCGTTGGCCTGGTCGGCGAGGGCGCGCACCAGCGAGTTCTTCGTCGTCGACCGGATCTTCGCGATGGTGTTGAAGATCGAGCCGTGCGTCATCCGCAGGATGTTCGCGAAGTCGGTGTCGAACTGCTTGCCGCCCTCGCCCTGGAGCTGGTTGACGAAGCCCTGCTGCTGCGGACTCGCCACGTTGGGGAGCGTGATGTTCAGCATGGGGGCGATCTTGCGGCAGGAGGCGTCCAGCGCGGCGTGCCCGTCGATCAGGTGCTCGCTGGCCGTCTTGACCCCCTTGCTGGTGCCCTTCTGCAGCCCGATCTGACCGAGCGGGTACTCCCACAGGCCGGCCGCCCGCACCTTGACGACGAAGTCCCGGTCGCCCTCGGTGAGTGGTCCCCACTGCGTCTGGGCGATGATCCGTGTCTGCGAGCTGGAGACGGTGCTCAGTCCGAGCATGCCCGGGTAGGCGAGGGCCACAAGGGTCAGGGCCATCGCCCCGCCCACGAAGAGAGTTCCCGTCGCGTTCCGCGAAAAGCGCACCGTGCCTCCTGCCCGGTCAGGGATCCGCCCACGGCGCGGGCGGATCGGACGCACAGCAGTACGGACGGGAAGGCGATTCGTCTCGGCCGCTCAGGTAAAAACTGCCGAACTCCGAGGCCGGAGCCCCGCTTGCCATTACTTGATGCTCGTGACAAACGGTTGAGGAAAGGTTGACCCTTCTCCGGGAGAAGCCGGACCGGCGCCGCCCTAGATTCGCCGCATGCCCCCACAGCCGGCCACCGGATCGCCCACCGCTCTTCCCGTCCTGCCCTACCGCAAGCCCACCAAGGGCCGCGACTACTGGGTACTGGACGACGTCCTGCCCGACGTCGACGCGGTACGGGAGCGGTGCCTGGCCAAGGACGACTGGGTCGAGGGCTACCCGTACACCTCCCAGACCTGGCCGGGCCTGCGGGCCATGCCCGGCCTGGAGCCGGCTGAACTCGCGCGCGTCGAACGGCTGGTGAAGAAGGCGACCGGCGCCGAGAAGCTGTGGGTGCGGCGGGCGCCCGGCGGCGGCACCCTCAACCACAACTGCGTCCAGGTGGTCGGCGAGGGCGAGAGCGAGCCCCGCCCGCACACCGACTCCCGTGCACTGTGCCGGTACGCGGCCGTGCTGTACCTCAACCCGCACGTGCCGAAGGACTGTGGCACCAGCTTCCACCGCCAGTCCCTGCCCGGTGGCCGCCTCGGCGGCAACGTCGTCCGGGCCCCGCACAACAACCTCGTCGAGGCCCTCGGCACCCGCTTCGTGGCCCCCGACGCCTTCGAGGAGGACGTCCGCGTCCCCCACGCGTACAACCGCCTCCTCCTCTACCACGCCAACCTCGTCCACAGCGCGACCGCGTACTCCGGCAGGACGCTGGAGGAGAAGCGCATGACAGCGGTCTTCTTCTGGATGGCCTGACCCGGCCCGCAGGCCCGTACGGGATGCTGGCGGGTCGGGGCATGGGTGCGTAAGGATGGCTCGGTGACCGAAGAGACGGACCAGGCCGCCGCCCGCACCCTCGGGCTTCGGCCTGTCGCTTTGTCCGGGCGGTTGGCTGTCGGGGGGTTGTTGCTGGCCGGAGTCGCCTGGGTGGTGCGCGGTGTGTGGGAGGTCCGGCTGGCGGCGGCCGGGGAGCCGGCCTCGGGGCCGCCGGACCAGGGCAACGGCGTGCATCGGCCGCTCGACGCGCTGGAGAATTCGTACCACTTCGTTACCACCCTCGGGGGTGGCGCCGCCTTCCTCTGCGCGCTGCTCTTCGTGTCGTGGCTGTGGCGGCTGCGGGACAACGCGCGGGCCCTGTCGGGGCAGAGGCCCAGGTACGGCGGGATCTGGGTGTACCTCGGCTGGATCGTGCCCGTCGTGAATCTGTGGGTCCCCCGGGGCCTCGTCGTCGACGCCTTCCAGGCCAGTGCGCCGGGGCGCAGGACACCCGTCTCCCTCGACGTGTGGTGGGGGCTGTGGCTGGTCGGCATGCTCAGCGGGGTCGGGCTCTTCTACAAGGACTCCACCGACGAGATCATCGCCCGCGCCTACAGCGAGGTGTGGCCGCTGCTCGCGAGTGACGCGGCCGTGGTCGGGGCCGCCGTCGCGGGCGTGTTCGCCGTGCGGGCCGTCACCCGGGCGCAGACGGAGCGGATGGGGGCCGCCGGAGCGGCGGCCGGCGCGGCCGGCGAGCCTGCGGGGGTCCGCCCGCTGCCCTAGCCGCTGCGGCACCGTTCCGGCCGGCGCCTGCCCGGTCGGTGCCGTGGCCGCCGAGGCATCGTTCGAGCGGGCGGGGACCGGTCGCCGGCGTGGCCGCCACGGCACGGGCGGGATCACGGCGGCGCGTGTGGGGACCCGCCGGGCGCGGTACGGATGCTGGGCATGAGCAGTATCGCGATCGTGGGGGCCGGGCCGGGGCTGGGGACCGCCGTTGCGCGCCGGTTCGGCCGTGAGGGGTACGACGTCGCCCTGGTCGCCCGGGACCGGGAGCGGCTGGACGTGATCGTCGACGGGCTCGCGGATGAGGGGATCACCGCTCGCGGGTTCACCGCCGATGTGCGCAGGCCGGAGGAGCTGGCCGCGGCCCTGGACGCCGCCGCGAGCGCGCTGGGGACCGTCGAGGTGCTCCAGTACAGCCCCGTCCCGCACCGGGACTTCATGCGGCCCGTGCTGGACACCGGGCACCGGGACCTCATCGGCCCGATCGAGTTCTCCGTGTACGGGCCCGTCGCCGCGGTGCGGCAGGTGTTGCCGGGGATGCGCCGGCTCGGGCGCGGGACCATCCTGTTCGTCAACGGCGGGACCGCCGCCGTGCCCCATCCCGAGCGGGCCGGGACCTCGATCGCCTTCGCCGCGGAGAGCGCGTACGGGCATCTGCTGCACGGCCGGCTGGCGGCGGAGGGCATCCATGTGGCGCAGCTCGTGATCCCGGGGGCGATCGTGGCCGGGCACGCGCGGAAGGACCCGGCCGTGCTCGCGGAGACCCTGTGGGGCATGCACCAGGAGCGGCACGGGTTCCGGCACTACGCCGACGACCTCGACAGCTGACGGAGTCCTGTCACCCTGCGTGGAGTGACTTTGTGGGCCAATATGGTGATGTTGGCCGTATTGCTCTCTTCAGAGGGGGCCTCAATGGCTGTCGAAATACCTCCGCTCGTCAAGCCGTCCCGGCTCAGGAGCCGGGGAGGCCTGCTGGGCGAGTGCCTGGCGGAGTTCCTCGGGACCTTCGTCCTCATCTCCTTCGGCTGCGGTGCCGTCGCGATGGCGGTCGCCGCGCTGCCCGGCTCGGGCCGGGCCGCCACCCCCACCACGATCTTCCTCGCTGCCGGTGACTGGCTGCTGATCACCTGGGGCTGGGGCCTGGCCGTCGTCTTCGGCGTCTACGTCGCCGGCGGCGTCAGCGGCGCCCACCTCAACCCGGCGGTGACCCTGGCGATGGCCGTGCGCCGCGGCTTCTCCTGGGCCAAGGTCCTGCCGTACTGGTGCGCCCAGGTCATCGGCGCCCTCACCGGGGCGGCCCTGGTCTACCTCGTCTACCACCAGGCGATCAACGCCTTCGACCAGACCGTGACGGGTCCGAAGGTGAACGGGCACACGAACGCCACGTTCTCCATCTTCGCGACCTTCCCGGCCCCCTATTTCCACGGCGGCATCTGGGGTCCGCTGATCGACCAGATCGCCGGTACGGCCTTCCTGCTCATGCTGATCGCCGCCGTCATCGATGTGCGCAACCAGGCCGTGAAGGCGAACCTCGGACCGCTGATCGTGGGCTTCGCGGTCGCCGCCATCGGCATGTCCTACGGCGCCAACGCGGGCTACGCCATCAACCCGGCCCGCGACTTCGGGCCACGGCTGTTCACCTATGCGGCGGGCTGGGACAGCCTGGCGTTCCCGGGGAACGTGGCCGGTTCGTACAGCGCCTACTGGTGGATCCCGATCGTCGGCCCGCTGATCGGCGGGCTCATCGGCATCCTGGTCTACGACCTGTTCATCGGCGACATCCTGCACGCGCGCGCCCAGCTGGGCGAGCTGCCCGAGCCGGGCCGGAGCCGGCCGGTGAAGACGGTCGACGAGGACGACGAGTACTGACCCCTTCGGCGGCCTCGGCTCCGGCGGCTTCCCCCGCGGGGGGGGGGGGGGGGGGGGGGGGGGGGGGGGGGGGGGGGGGGGGGGGGGGGGGGGGGGGGGGGGGGGGGGGCCGCCCCCGCCCGCCCCCCCCCCCCCCCCCCCCCCCCCCCCCCCCCCCCCCCCCCCCCGGTGACGTCCTCTTGACGCCTGTCCGGCATGCAGCCCCCGGTGAACACTGCCGGAAACCGGCAATGCGCGGGTGTGTGCCCTTGGCGCACCATCCTCTGCGGGGAGCACTACGGAGGGTTCCGGTGCCGGGCAGCGGCAGTCGCCTCGCGCCGGAACCCCCGCAAGGTGACGGTCCGAGAGAGAGGAACGCCGACGATGATGTACTTCCTCGCACCCCTGTCGCTGGCGCTCGTGGTCGTCGCCCTGATGACGGCGGTACTGGTCCACCGGGACCGGCGGCTGGCGCACGCCTACCTCGGCCCGGCCTGCACGCCCCGCGTCCCGTCGACACCCGGACCGCACGACTGACACGGTCGAGCGAACCGGCGACCCGACCCCTGCGAAACCCGGCGGAGGCCGCCGTGTCGTGCCGCCGCCGTACAGCGGGAACGCGTCAGGTCAGCCGAGGCACACCAGGACCAGGCAGAGCTGTGCCGGCGAGGACGACTCCGGCGCCGGGGCGGTGCCGGACGTGCCGGATCCAGTGCCGCCGTTCGTGCCGCCGTTCGTGCCCTCGTTCGTGCCGGAGTTCGTGCCGCCGTCGCCGGTGGCAGGCGCTGGTGCCGGCGCCGTGCCGGTGTGGTCGGGGGCCGTGTCGGCGGCGGGCGGTACGGTGGTCCGCGGCTGCGAGGCGCCCGCTGAGACCTGACGGGACTGCACGGCGGTGGTGTCCGGCCGGGTGACCGGTGCCGTACGGGGGGTGTCCGGCAGGGACCGCTGCCGCGGCACATGGGTGGCCGGTGACTGCGCCGTGGGGGCGGTGGTGTGCGCCGGCCGGTGCGGGGTGGACGGCGTCGGTACCGCTCCGGTGGGCTCGGCCGGCTGCTCCTCGGCCACGTCCATGCTCCTGTGGTCCGGCGCGGTGGCCGCCTGCGCCCGGTCGGCGGAGTTCCGGTCCATCGTGGCGATGGTCAGGCCGCCTCCGACGATCGCGAAGGCGGTGGCCACCGCCGCCCGGCGCCGGCTCTTCTTCCAGCGGGCCAGCTGACGGCGCCGCGCCGCCCGCCCCCGCGGCGCGGGAGGCACACCCTCGGCCTCGTCGGCCGGGCCGGCGGACGAGGCCCCGGCCCCGCCTCCGGGCTCCGCCGCGTCACCCGTCGATCCGTCGTGCCAGATGCCGACGAGGGCGTCCGGTGTCCTGACCGTCGTCGCGGCGGGCATGCCGCCCGTCCCCGCCGAGCCCGCGGCGCGGAGCGAGCCGCCGGGGCCGCCGGTGCCGGGCGGGGCGATGTCCGGGGCGTACGCGCCGCATCCGGGACACACCAGGGCGCCGTTGAGGTGCCGACGGCACGAGGAGCAGTAGTCCATGCGCGGTCTTCCTGACTTGACTGCGCCGTCGGCCCGCCTGGGCCACGGCCTGGTCACGCTCGCACAGGGGATCGAGCGATCAGTCACGCTAACGAGCCTTTCGAAAGGCTGTGTGCAGCCCGTGTGGCACTCCTGCACAGATTCCCGGACGCCGCGGATTCCCGGGCGCCATGGGTGACCGGTCGCTCACGCCGGGCCGATCCTCCCCAGCCGGGTGAACGCGCCGGGGCGTCCGGACCGATGCACCCTGCCCCGCCGCCGCCGGTCGGCATAGTGGCGGGCGGTTCCGCACCGGACCGGCAGGAGGAAACGCATGCTCGGCACAGAATTCCGCACCGGATCACCCCTCTGGATCGACCTCGGCAGCCCCGACACGGACGCCGCTGTCGCCTTCTACGGCGCCGTCTTCGGGTGGCGGTTCTCGTCCGGCGGCCCCGAGGCGGGCGGCTACGGCTACTTCCAGAAGGAGGGCAGGACGGTGGCCGGCCTCGGGCAGCTGACCGAGGAGGGCGCCGTGTCCGCCTGGATGACCTACTTCCGGACCGACGACGTCCAGGCCACCGCTCGTGACGTGGTGTCCGCCGGAGGCACGGTGCGCGCCGAACCCATGACCATGGGCGAGGTCTCCATGGCCCAGTTCACCGACCCCCAGGGCGCGCAGTTCGCCGTGCTGCAGTCCGAGCGGGGCCTGGAGGCCGCGTCCGAGGACAACACGCTGGTCTGGGTGGAACTGCACGTCGGCGACCCGGAGGCGGCGATCGGTTTCTACCGTCGGCTGTTCGGCTGGCGCACCGAGGAGATGCGGGCGCCGGGCATGGCGTACCAGGTGCTCAGCATCGAGGACGGCGACCAGCGGGAGGGCTCCTTCGGCGGGGTGGCGGCGCTGCAGGCCGGTCAGGAGGACGCGCGCTGGGTGCCGTACTTCGCGGTGGCCGACGCGGACGCCGTCGTCGCCGCCGTACAGGACAGCGGCGGGACGGTGCTGATGCCGGCCGCGAACGTGCCCGACGTCGGCCGCATCGCCTGGCTGGCCGACCCGGCGCAGGCGGTGTTCGCCGTACTCAAGCCGGACCCGCGGCAGGCGGCCTGAGAGCGACCGGACGGACCGCCTCGCCCCCTGGCCGCCAGCCGGGCGGGCGCTGGGCCGATCGGCCGTCAGGGGGCCGGGCGGACCGTCTGGTCCCCGGCCGTCAGCCCTCGACTCCGGTCGAGGTGTGCGCGGCGCCGACGGGCTTGGACTCGGGGGACCCGCGTTGGCGCAGGTACACCGAGAGGATGGCCATCGAGGCGACGGCCAGGAGTTCGGACTGCCAGTTCTGCAGGGTGCGGTTCCAGAAGTCGGCGGAGCCCAGGTACCGCACCCAGGAGATGGGTGCCTGGAGCTGACGCAGATGTTCCTCGTTGTAGGCGGCGGCACCGGTGATGGACTGGGCCAGCCACGACCACGCGAAGATGACGGCCATGACGAGCCCCAGCGAGCGCGAGTACAGCCTCTGCCGCCATCCCCTGTCGGCCGCCCAGCGCGGTGAGGACGGCTCGGCGTGGTCGCCGACCTTCTGGTCCCGGTCGCTCTCCACACCGGCCTTGTGCAGTTCCTTGGACTCGGGCGACCCGCGCTGCAGCAGCCAGACCGTACCGAAGATGTAGAGGAAGAACTGCAGGTACTCCGACTGCCAGTTCTCGGTGACGTCCACGGCGAAGTCGGAGGTCGCGAGGTACGGGAGGAAGCCGATCGGGTGCAGTCCGTCGGTGACGAGCCGGTTGTTGAAGTCGGCGTGTCCGGACACCGCCTGCCCGGCGAGGGTGAGCAGGAAGCCGGTGCCGAAGGCGAGGGTCAGGCCGTTGTGCCGCACGAACCGGGTGAGGCGGCTCATCGGTGCATCAGCCCCAGCGCGGTGAAGTAGCCGAGACCGGCACCGACCGTCAGCAGGAGCAGCGTGAACAGGGTGCGCATCGGCGCGCGCTCACCCCCCTTTGACCTTGCACTGGTACGGCTGCCGGGGACGCGGCACACAACCCGCCGCGGTGATCTTCCATCCGCCCGGGAAGACGGACAGGAACAGCGTGTCGGTGTCGAGGACCACCTGCGCCTGCCGCCCGTAGACCTGCACCCGCCGCACCGTGCCCCCGTAGGACAGGTGCTCGTCGAGGAACGCCTCGGCGCAGGGGGGTTCGGCGGACTCCGTGAGTTCCTGCCGGGTCTCGGGCGCGAGCGCCGCGCAGGCGCGTGCCCCGTCGGCCCGCCGGACGTCCTCCTCGAAACGCACGGCCGCCCGCGACGCGGCCGCCTCACGTTCGCCGAGCGTGCCGCAACCGGTCAGGCAGACGGCACAGGCGAACGCCAGCAGGCCCGTACACCTCCAGCGCGACAAGGAAACCTCCGCTCCAGCGTCTTGTACGTCCAGGTTGTCGGACCATGCTGATGCGGCGGCGACACCGACGACGGCAGCCGCGCCGTCTCTGGGCGGGACAGGCAGCGTTCGGCCTACAGCGGCTACCGGCAGGCCACCAGTCGCTGATCGGCCCTCGACGCGGAACCGGTGTGGCCGGGAGACTGGCGCCGCCGGTGGTCACGTCGATGAACGGCGTCGACGTGACCGGGCAGCGTCCGATGGGCTTCGTGACCGAGGCCGACGTCGTGCTGATCGGCAGCCGGGTGAAGACGCGGGACGTGGTCGCCGACGACCGGCTGCTGTCCCTGCTGCCGCTCGACCCTTCGCGGCAGCTGATCGGTGCGCAGCGCTCCGGCGCGCTGGTGCTGGCGCGCCTCGGGCTGCTGCACGGCATGCCGGCCTGCACGGAGCCGGCCCTTCGTCGAAGCCTGCGATGTCACCGTGCTGGACGCGCCGTTCCACGCCGAGGGGAACATCGCCACGGCGGGCGGCTGCCTGGCGTCCCAGTATCTCGCCACGTGGGTGATCACCCGGGTGCTCGGGAAGGACGCCGCGCGCGACGTCCTCGACTACGTGGCCCCGGTCGGCGAGAACCAGGAGACCGCCGGCCGCGCCCTGCGAGCCGTCCGTGCGGGCGAGGCCGCACTGCGCTGACCGCGCCCTCTTTGGGGCGCGCTCGCGGCCCGGTCCGCGCCGCGGGCGCTGACGAAGACGCGCGCGAGGCGCTTCTCGGGCGGGCGTCGCGGAGGTGGTCCTGGACGTCGAGATGCGCCGTCCGGATGAATCCGACACCCGGTCAGAGGATTCCCGGTGGCGCCGAGGAACGCTCACTTCCGTGACCTCTCTGCCCACCCGCGCCGTGTCCCGCGCCGACCGGCTGCCGGGTTCATCGGAAAGCCGCCCGTTTCATCGTCCTTCGGGCAAGCGGAGATCGACCGGTGCGGCCGCGTGCCCGCGTCCGGCCCGTCCCGCCCGTACGGTGCCGGCCATCGCCGTCACCCTCCTGTCCCTGGTGGCCGCCCTTCTCCTCGGCGGTGCCACACCGGCCGCGGCACTGACCGAACCGGTCGTCAACGGACCTGTGTTCAACGACCCGCTGGGTACGGCGGCACAGCAGAAGGCGATCTTCACCCAGCTCGTCCGCCTGATCGACGCGACGCCCGCCGGCGCACAGATCCGCGGCTCGATGTACGAGTTCAACGACCAGGAGGTCGCCGACGCGCTGCTGGCCGCACACCGGCGTGGCGTCGGCGTCAAGCTTGTCGTCGACGACTCGACCTACGTGGGCGCAGGCGGCGCCCAGTTCACCAACGTGCCCTACCGGACCCTCAGGACAGGACTCGGGACCGATGACTCCGCCCGCTCCTGGATCGTCGTCTGCGACGACAGGTTCGAGGACCCCGACGGTGTGGACGACGTCCAGCGCGGCTGCCTGAGCGTCTCGCCACCCCAACCGGCCTACGCCCACAACAAGTTCTTCATCTTCTCCAGGGTCGGGCCGTTCGACGACGGCACCAGCTACTCGAAGGTCGTCTTCCAGACCTCCTCGAACCTCTCCCCCTGGTACAAGGTCGAGTCCTTCAACGACGCCGTCACCTTCACGAACAGCGCCGTCTACGACGGGTACGCCTCGTACCACGAGCAGCTCCGCCACGGACGCACCCTCGCCCGCGGGAACGCCAGGGCGTACTTCTCCACCCCGACCGGCTCGGTCTACCGGGGCTACTTCTTCCCACGCGGCGACACCTCGTACCACAACCCGGCCACCGACACCGTCGTCAACGCGCTGAACGAGATCAGGTGCTCCTTCACCGGCAGGGACGGTTCGCGGCACCAGACCGACATCCGCATCGTCACGCACAGCTTCTTCGGCTCGCGCGTCCAGGTCGCCGACAAGCTGGCACAACTGCGCGGCCGGGGCTGCTGGATCGACATCATCTACGCGGAGAGCGACAGCACGATCACCTCCAGACTGAAGGCCGCCGGCATCCAGCACCGCAGGTGCCGCATTCCCAACGGACCGGGAATCGACGTCCGCCCGCACAACAAGCAGATGCTGATCGACGGCGACTACAACGGCGACACCACACCGCGTGTCTACACCGGCAGCGCCAATCTGACCGGGTCGTCGCTGCGGTCGTCCGACGAGGCGATCGTGAGGATCACCAGCGCCTCCTACCACGCGAAGTACCTGAGTGCCTTCTACCGGATCCGCTCCGCCTGCGGCGGTTGACGATCCACGACGCCGATGACCGTCGGCGCACGACACACCACCGGCAGCGCGGAGGCGGTCAGCGGCGGGTGGGGAGCCAGCCCTGCTGAACGGCGCGGGCGCCGGCCTCGAAGCGGCTGCGTGCGCCGAGACGGTCCATCAGTTCGGAGGCGATCCGCCGGGCCGTGCGCGGTGAGACCCCGAGCCGCTTGGCGATCGCCTCGTCGGTGTGCCCCTCGGCGAGCAGGCGGAGCGCGGTCGCCTGCTGGCCGGTGAGCCCGTTCGTATCGAGCGGTACGACCTCGCCGAGGGGCCGGGCGGTCTCCCAGGTGGTCTCGAACAGCGCGCACAGCGCGGTGAGCGTGCCCTGTCCGGTCAGGAGGACCGCGCCCGCGGCGGTGTCGTCACTGCTGACCGAGATCATGGCCATCCGCCGGTCCATGAGGATCATCCGGGTCGGCAGTGCCGGTACCGTGCGGACCTGGCCGCCCAGGCGGGCCAGCCAGTCGGCGTGCTCGACGGTGGGCCGGTTCGTGCGCACGCTGTCGAGATAGACCGTGCGCATCCGCACCCCGCGGCCCAGCAGGTCCTGGTTGAGCGGACGTGACGCGGCCATGTTCTCCGCGGTCTGCGGTCCGCCCGGGGCGAAGGCCAGGAACTCCTCCGTCACCTCACGGGTGAGGACGGCCAGCCGGTCGCGTATCTGGTCGAGGCCGACGAGCTGTTCCACCCCGGGATGGCTGGTGGCCGGCCGCAGTTCGGCGTACTCGGAGATGAGCTGGGCCGCGGCGGCCCTGGAGGACTCCAGACGCTGCTGCTGGGCCGCCAGCTGGGCCTGCTGCCGGGCCATCAGGATCTCCATGCCGATGTCGGGGGAGACCGCGCGGAGCCGGCCCGAGTTCCCGGCGGCGGGGCGCACCAAGGCCAGCTCGCTCAGTGTGTCCAGGGCGTCGCGCACCGCGCTCTCGGCCATCCCCACGGCGCCGGCAAGGTCCGCCACCCCGGCCGCCGGGTGTCTCAGCATGGCGCGGTACACGGTCTCGGCGACGGAATCGAGCCCAAGTGCGCTCAGCATGTGAACCCCCCAGTTCTCCCGCACGGAACATCCACCAGTCGGCGCCGATCTTCGCAGAACGGTGATGGATGGTCACCGCGAAGGACGGAACAGGCCGAGGCCGCAACCGTCCAGTGCGGAAACCATCCTGCTGCCGGTTCGCGTTGCGACTCTGGAGTGCATGTACCTCGTCCACGCGCATCTCGAACTACCGCCCGGCGAAGAACTGCCGCAGTCCGTCAGGGCGTTGGTGCGCTCGGCCATCACCCCCGACGACCGCGTCGAGCACGTCTCCGTGCACCCCCGCTCCTCGTCCCGGCTCACGCTCGGCTTCTACCTGCTGGCCGGCGCGCTCGAGGAGGCGGAGGAGCGGGCCGCGCGGGTCTGCCACCGGTTGCTGCGCGAGGTGCCGCAGCTGGGGCGGGCGCGGCTGACCGGCGCCGAAGTACCGCTGGTGCCGCTGGCCTTCGTGCCGCAGCCGGTGGACTGAGGCGGCCGGCCTGGACGCATCCGTCCAAGGCCCTTTCCGTCCACCCGGAAATCCTTCTCGCGGGCCTGCGCCGCGACGAGTCTGGGGAGCACCGGCCGGAACGAGCGTCACCGCGGGACGCGACGACCGACCGGGAGTCCCCGTACCTCGTCCCGGAAGGAACGTCACAGCCATGCTTCGCACGCGCATCGCCGAGGCCGCCGCGGTCGCCTCCCTCGTCATCGTGGCCTCGCTCGCCGCTCCGGCCGTCGCGTTCCGGTCCGAGGCAGACGCGGCTCCGTCCTCCTCCGTACTCGCCGACGCCGGCTGGCAGGTCACCCCGGCCGACGCCGGCCGGCAGGTCACCCCGGCCGACGCCGACCGGCAGTAGGCCGCCTGCTGCCGTGCCCTGCGCACCGTTCCGGTCGCGCCGCCGACCCACCGTTCGATGCCCGCACGACTCACCGCAACCGTCCCGGGGGGACCCACAAGTGAAGAACATCCGCACGGCCGGCCACAGACTCGCGGGCCTGCTGGCCACCGGAGCGCTGAGCGCCGGACTGCTCACGGCGACCGCCGGCAACGCCGAGGCCGCCACCACCTGCTCGGGCGTCGTCGACATCTACGGCGTCCTCGACGACGGCAGACTGACGTTCAGCTCCATCAACCCGGCCACCGGAGACCTCGCCAAAGTGCTCGTCGGACCCGACCTCGGGTTCGAGCCGAAAGCGATGGCGACCCTCAACTTCAACACGGTGCTGGTGACGTCGACCTCCGGTGCCCTGTACCGCGTCGACGTCAAGACCAACAACACCAGCCTGGCCCTCATGACCGCGCCGGTGAAGATCGCCGACAGCGGCTGGACCCACGACAAGCTCACCTACGACGGTCACGGCCACCTCTACGGCACCACGTCCGCCGGCCTGCTGCTGCGCTACACGGTGACCGAGGACAAGCCCGCCGGCTCGCAGCACATCGGCATGCGCACCGAGATCGACACCGGTTTCGTCCTGAAGACCCTCACCGCCACCGGCGACGACCGGCTCGGTGCCACGACCGAGGACGGGCGGCTGCTCGACTACACGATCTCCGGCGCGAACTCCTGGAGGAGCAACACCCTCAAGAGCTCCGGCTGGTCCGGGTTCAACCAGCTCGTCTCGCCCGGAGGCGGCCTCTACTACGGCCGCCTCGGCACCGGTGCCATGTACTGGTACAAGGACGCCGACCCGACCGACGGCTCCGGCGCCGACATCTCGTACCACCTCGACGACCCGGTCAACACCAGGGGCTGGACGCAGAAGCTGCTCTCCGCCCAGCCGGCCACCTACACCTGCACCACCACCGCGGACACCGTCGACCGCGACGACATCACCGAGGTGAAGGCCGCCGGCCGGCAGCTGATGAACGACAAGGACGGCGCCTGGGCCAACTCCACGCAGTGGGCCTGCCTGGAGACGCTCTGGGACCACGAGAGCGGCTGGCGCTGGAACGCGACGAACCCGTCATCCGGTGCGTACGGCATCCCGCAGGCGCTGCCCGCGACCAAGATGGACGTCGCGGGCGACGACTGGAAGGAGAACCCCCTCACCCAGATCAAGTGGGGTCTGAGCTACATCGACGGCCGCTACGGCTCGCCGTGCAACGCGTGGAGCTTCTGGCAGGCCAACAACTGGTACTAGGACACCGCGAAAGGGTGGCGCCCCCTCGATCAGGGGGCGCCACCCTTTTCCCGTGCGGGTGGGGGTCAGTCGACGGGGGAGACGAAGCCGGCGATGTCGCCCGCGTTCAGCGGGTTGTTGTTGGTCTTCCAGTTGTAGGTGGTCCTCTTCACCATGTCGCTCTCGTTGCCGCCGACCGTGGTGACGTAGTCGCCGTCGACCGCGACGACCAGGTTGACGTGGTTGGCGTTGCCGCCGCCGCTGTAGCCGTAGACCACGGCGTCGCCGACTCTCGGGGTGCTGTGGAGGGTGCCGTTGTTCTGGCCGTACGTGTAGAGGCTCCCCGACTCGGCCGTGATGCCGGTGATCTTGATGCCGCCCACGTTGGCCCACACGTAGCGGACGAACTCGGCGCACCAGGCGTTGTTGTAGTGGAAGTCGAAGTCGTAGAAGTCCTTGCCGACCTGGGCGTTGGCGACCTTTGCGATCTTCTCGCCGGTGGTGGCGGTGGGCGCCGGGGGCACGTAGGCGCAGTTGTTCGCGTAGGCCGACAGCAGGCTCTGGGTCCAGCCGGAGGCGTCCACCGGGTCGCTGGGGTGGTACGCGATGTCCGAGCCGTCACCGTCGGTCGGATCGACGTCGTGGTACCAGTACATGCCACCGTTGGTCCGGCCGTAGTAGAGGCCGCCGCCGGGGGAGGAGAGGGAGTCGACGGCGGACCAGCCGTCGCTCTTGAGCGTGGCGCGCGTCCAGTCACCCACCCCGTCGATCTTGTAGCTGTACAGCTGACCGCCCGAGGTCGAGGCGATGATGCGGTCGTCACCGGCGGCGGCGAGCGTCTTCAGGACGAAGCCGGTGTCGATCACGACGTGCTGGCCTATGTGCGCGGCGCCGGAGGGCTTGTCCTGGGAGACCACGTACTGGTGGAGCTGACCCTCGACCGTGCCGTAGAGGTGCCCGGCACCGTCGTAGACCATCTTGTCGAAGGTCCAGCCGCCGTCCCAGATCTTCACGACCCCCGCGAGGGACAGCGAGGTGTTGTTCGTCTGGACGTCGACGCGGTAGAGGTCGCCGGCGGTCGACGTGACGAGGATCGTGTTGAAGTTGAGGGTGGCCATCGCCTTCGGCGTGAAGCCGAGGTTCGGGCCGATGAGGGTCTTGACGCGGTCCCCGGTGTTCGGCTCGATCTGGGTGTACGTGAGCCGGCCGTCCGACAGCGTGCCGTAGATCGACACGTCACCGGTGCACGAGGCGGCGGCCTGCGCGGCCCCGCCGGTGACCGTGATCAGCCCGAGGGACATCGCGCCGACGGCGAGGGCGGCGGCGGTACGGCGGACGGCGTTGCCCAGCTTCATGGTCATCTCCTGCGGCGTGGAAGGCGAGCGGGCGCTGCCACATCCCCGGCCCGGACAGCTGCCCTGCAGGTGCAGCTGTGAAGGCCGTCGCGGGTGTGGCGCCCTGTGGCAGGGACCACTCTCACCGCAGACCGCAAGGGTCGAAAGAGCCATCGCGTGGACGCAACCGTCCCTGGCCGCTTGCGTCCTGACCGGGCGTCGGATGGTGCCGTCACGGCCCCGGACACAACGAACCCCAGGTCGACGACCTGGGGTTCGTTGTGGAGCGGATGACGGGAGCCGAACTCCCGCTCTCGGCCGGCGAAGCGATCAGCCGGCGACGGGGACGAGTCGGAGCGGGGTGCCGAGGACGTCCCGCAAGCGGATGCGGTCCGTATAGGTGGAGCTGTCGCGGTGGACGGTGAGCTCGGCCCGGGTGACCGAGCCCGTGCACGCGTCGTCCCCGTCGCACAGGAGCAGGTACTCCACACGGGCACCGGCCATGACGGACAGGGCCACCTCGATGGTCATGTCGTCGGGGACCCGCGGACCGGTCCCGTCCAGGCGGCCGGCCACGGTCGCGGAGCCGGGAGCCGCCGGGTGTCGTTGCGTCTGAACCGGTGTCAAAGCTGCCTCCTGGGGATGGGTGCGTGGGCTCCGGTCGGACCGCCGGTGCGTCATGCGGCGCGGCGCCTCGCAGGGGACCGGCGCTGGGCCGTGCGACCGCGGCGGCTGCGGGACGAAGGTGCCGAGGCCGACGCGTCGGACGCGGCACGGCGGGGACGTTCCACGGCCGGAGCGGTGATGACGACCGGGACACCGGACGGCGCCTGGGCGCCGGTGATGCGGCTCAGCTCCGCCTCACCCGAGCGCACCGGGGTGATCCGCGGGGTGATGCCGGCCGAAGCCATCAGCCGGTTCATGCCACGGCGCTGGTCGGGCGTCACCAGGGTGACGACGCTGCCGGACTCCCCGGCGCGGGCCGTACGACCGCCACGGTGCAGGTAGTCCTTGTGGTCGCTGGGCGGATCCACGTTGACGACCAGGTCGAGGTTGTCGACGTGGATGCCGCGGGCCGCCACGTTGGTGGCGACCAGGACCGTGACGTGACCGTCCTTGAACTGCGCCAGTGTCCGGGTGCGCTGCGGCTGCGACCTGCCACCGTGCAGGGCGGCCGCGCGGACGCCGCTGCTGAGGAGGTGCTTGGTCAGCCGGTCCACGGCGTGCTTGGTGTCCAGGAACATGATGACCCGGCCGTCCCGGGCCGCGATCTCGGTGGTCGTCCGGTGCTTGTCCGCGTCGTGCACGTGCAGCACGTGGTGCTCCATCGTGGTGACGGCACCGGCCGACGGGTCGACGGAGTGGACCACCGGGTCGGTCAGGTAGCGGCGGACCAGCAGGTCGACGTTACGGTCCAGGGTGGCCGAGAAGAGCATCCGCTGGCCCTCCGGCCGCACCTGGTCGAGCAGGGCGGTGACCTGGGGCATGAAGCCCATGTCGGTCATCTGGTCGGCCTCGTCCAGGACGGTGACGGCGACGTCGTCCAGCCGGCAGTCGCCCCGGACGATGAGGTCCTTGAGCCGCCCCGGTGTCGCGACGACGACCTCCGCCCCGGCCCGCAGCGCATTCGCCTGCCTGCCGATCGACATTCCGCCGACCACGGTGGCCAGGCGCAGCCGTACGGCGCGGGCGTACGGGGTGAGTGCGTCGGTGACCTGCTGGGCGAGTTCCCGGGTGGGGACCAGGACTAGCGCCAGCGGCTGTCGTGGCTCGGCCCGCCGACCCGCCGTGCGGGCCAGCACCGCGAGGCCGAAGGCGAGCGTCTTGCCCGACCCGGTACGGCCCCGACCGAGGACGTCACGGCCGGCCAGGGAGTTCGGCAGGGTCGCCGCCTGGATGGGGAACGGTACGGTCACGCCCTCGTGGCCGAGCGCGGCCAGCAACGGCGCCGGCATGGCGAGATCGGCGAACGACTCGACGGCGGGCAACGCGGGCGTGACCGTCTTCGGCAGCGCGAACTCGCCCTGGGGCATGCTCTGCCGGCGTCCACCGCCCTCGGAGCGGCGCGGGGCGCCGGAGCGGATGGCGCCAGAGCCGCCGAAACGGTCGTACGTGCGGGTCGTTCGTGTGGTGCGTGCGGTGCGTGCGCGGTTCATGCGGAACCTTCCTCGATGCGGGCGCGTATCAAGGAATTTCCGCAGCAAATTGAACGGCGCAGAGAATCGCGAGAACGGGCCGGAAATGACAGGGTGGATTCGCCCTGAAAATGAAGCGAGCCGGGGCCCGCACCCCAAGGTGCGGGCCCCAGCTGCAAAGTGTCGCCGGTGTCAGGCGGGAACGATGTTCTCGGCCGTCGGGCCCTTCTGGCCCTGCGCGATGTCGAACGACACCTTCTGGCCCTCCAGCAGCTCACGGAAGCCCTGGGTGGCGATGTTCGAGTAGTGGGCGAAGACGTCGGCGCCGCCGCCGTCCTGCGCGATGAAGCCGAAGCCCTTTTCGGCGTTGAACCACTTCACAGTACCGGTAGCCATGTCATTTCTCCTTCGGAAACGGTGCTCGGAGTCCGCCCTGTGCGGGCCCCTGTCGCCGTAATGATCAGCCGTCGGAAAATGAACCTTTTGGCAACCACAACTGCAACCTGCTTCGACAGTAGCACGGTGCGCTCCGCCAGGTGCGGCACATAATTTCCGATCCACCTGTCCGCGCGGGAATAGTCATCGCATCCCCTGCTGATTTCTCTCTTCGGCACCACAGATATGGCTCCGCCCGCGACACAGTCTTGCTGTCCGGCGTTTCCCGCCGCACCGCCATGACCTGCCCCGACGGGCCCGAAAAGACAGACGTGGCCGCCCGTGCACGGCCGCCGACGAACGCGTCGACGACCCGGCGCCGAGATGAACCCCACATCGGCGGGCGGGGCGGAACGGCCGCTCCACCGCGTCACCCTGTCGGCCCCCCCTGGCGCGCTACGTGCTCTCGGCCAGGGCTGCGGCCTGCCGCCATCAAGGGGACGGGGCGCCGTCAAGAGGACGGTAAGAGCCACGCGCCATGCGCCCTCACCTACAACCTTCCGTCCGGGCAGGTCGTCCAACTCGGGCCCGGTGCCGGTCACCGCACCGGGATCTCACCTATCCCAACTGGGGGGATGTCATGAGTCCTGTCTCCGTCGGGCGTGTGCTGCGCCGCGGGGCATGTGCCGGAGCCGTGGGGGCGCTGGTCGTCGCCGGTCTCGGGAGCGGGGTCGCGTCCGCCGACGACGAGCCGCAGAGCGATCAGCTGTGGATACAGGCGCCCTACGAGCAGGCGGTCACCGTCGCTCCGGACGGCGGTGCGGCGCAGTACCGGTCGCTGGCGCTCGGCCTGTACCACGACAACGACAACTTCACCGTGACCGACGGGCGGCTGACCGTCGACGTCTCCGGGCTCACCGGGGTCGCCGAGGTGGCCTGGCCCGACAACTGCACGCCGGACGACGCCGGCACCGTCGCCGTGTGCGACACCGGGGACGTGCCGACCCGCTCCAGCGCGCAGGTGCAGCTGAAGGTGCGGGCCGCCGCCGGTGCCGCCGCGGGGGCGCAGGGTGCGATCGAGTACTCCGCCGAGGCCACCGGCGGACCCGACGGCACGCTCGTCGCCCCGGAGGGCTCCGCGGAGACCTTCGTCACCGTCGGCTCCGGCCCGGACCTCGGGGTCAGCGCCCCGCACGACGTCACCGACGTCGCGCCCGGCACCACCCTCACCGTGCCGTTCTCCGTCACCAACACCGGCAACGAGACCGCCCACGGCTTCAGCGTGAAGATGTGGGCGACGTACGGCCTCGACGTCGTCACCCGCTACCCGCAGTGCACCTACACCGGGCCGGAAGACGGGGGCGAGTACACGCCCATGACGTACGTGACGTGCTCCTTCGACGCCGACGTCGCGCCCGGCGCCACCGTGGAGCTGCCGGAGCCACTGCGGCTCGCCGTCACCGACCACGCGCTGTACGAGCGGTTCGACTACGAGGTCCAGCCCGGCGGTGACGCCACCGACCTCAACGGCTCGGACAACGGCCGCGCCTGGCACATCGACGCCGACAACACCGCCGACTTCGCGGTGCGCGGCACCGAGGTGAGCGGCGCGGCCGGCGACACCGTCACCGCCGCCTTCCGCTTCGTCAACCGCGGCCCGGCCTGGGTCGGCAACGTCAGCTCCGGCGACCCGGTCGCCGTGATCGACTTCTATCTGCCGGAGGGCACCACCGCCACGTCCGTGCCCGACACGTGCCGCAACGCCTGGACGTCCGGCGACGACCCGGCCACCGGCCACTACGCCTGCACCCTGCCGATGTGGACCAAGCCGGACCTGAAGGTCAGCTTCCCGTTCCAGCTCCGCATCGACCGGGTGGTCCCCGACGCGACGGGCCGCGTCGTCGCCCGGCCCGACTACGGCACGTCCTTCGCCTTCGACCCCAGGAGCAAGAACAACTCGGCCAAGGTGGTCGTCAACCCGTCCACCTGACGGGCGCTCGGGCAACGGCGGCACAGAGCAACCGACTCGGCCCACGACAAGGCCCAGGTCCCCGCACCTGGGCCTTGCTCAGGAACCGGGCGCAGAGAACCGAACTCGCGCCCTCCCGCCCCACCGGCCTCGGTACCCCGTCGCCGCCCGGACCGGCTCGAGCGGTTCTTTGCGCATGCGGCGAGAAGAACACAGCGCCGTCACCGGCGAGCGTGCTGACACCTCTCACCTCGCTGGTCAGTGATCTGGCTCACGGCTACCCGACACACCTCTACCCGGCCTTTGTGTAGCTCACATCCCCGCGAAGTGCCGACGGGTAACTAGGGTCGGACTCCCGGGAGTCGACGGAGGTGAGACGCCAAGTCATGGGTGACGAGGGGGAGATACTCGAAATCAAGATCGCCGACCTCAAGGCGACAGCACCACAGTTCCACCATCAGAGCGTTGTCCTTGCACACGCCCTGACGAAGCTGAAGCGCGGGCTGGCTGCAGCCGGCTCTCCATGGGGCGACGACGAGCAGGGCGAGAAGTTCCATAAGGCGTATGGCCCGCACGTCAAGCAGATCGAGCAGTCGACCCAGATTCTGGCTGACGGCCTGGCCAGCATTCGCGAAGCCATGGTCGACATGGCCGACGGTCACATCGACAACGAAGAGCTGATCCGAGGCATGTCCAGCCGGATCCACGTTGATCACGACACCGAGGGCGATGGCAAGTGAGTGTCGCGGATAAGGCCCGCAAGGTTGTCCAGGACCTGACGGGCATGTGGTGGCCGGACGCCGATGAAGACGGGTTGCGGGACGCCGCGAAGGCGTGGAGGGCCTTCGCCGACGACGTCGACGATGTCACCTCCGGCGCCAACAAAGCAGCTCGCTCCATCAACCCGCGTGCTGATCGGACGCTGGGGTCACCTGCGCTTCCCGCCGTCCTTGTCGCCCCTCGCCTCGCCGTTCCCGGCAGCGTTGTCCGCGCCGCCGGCGTCGGCACCGGACGCTCCGCTGCCGGTCGTACCGGCACTCGATGTGTGGGCGCCGGACGATCCGGGGTCTCCCGCCGTGCCGTTGCCGGTGCCGGTGGCTGCGGAACCCTCGTCGGGGTTTGCCCTGCCGGTCGGCCTGCCCGGGGTGGCTGTCGCCCTCGCGAGCTGCTCGGAGCAGTACGCGCCGACCCTGTCCCTGCCGTGGGCGGCCACGACGAGTTGCTGCACGGTCCTCGAGTCGAGCGCCTTGCCGCGGTCCTCGGCCTGCCGGTAGGCGCGGCAGTGGGCTTCGGTGTCCCGCGCGGGGGAGGGGCCGCCCGTGGCTCCGGGCCCGCCGGAGGACGCCTGGTGCGTGGCGGCCACCGACGGACGCGCGCTGACCCGGCCGGTACCTGCACCGGCACCGTCCGTGGACGAGCCGGTGGAACCGATCGCTGCGACCGCGACGCCACCCAGGGTGAGGCCGGCGAGCACCACGCCGAACGTCAGCCGCGCCGGGCGCCGTGCACGCCGCTCCGCGGGTGGCCGCCAGTCGTCGCGGCGCCGGGTGCGCGCCCGGTGCGCGCCCGTGCCCCGGGCGGTCCGGAAGGCGGCCAGGGCCCGCTGCTCGGCCTCGGGGTCGAGGTCGTGTCCGCGGAGGGCGGCGGCCAGCACCGTTTCCAGCGTGGCGGTGTCATGGACGTCCTCCGGGTCGGACACGGCGCCGCCGGGGTGCACAGGTGGACGGCCCGGGCCTCCGCCGCCGCTCAGCCGTTCACCCATGTCCGCTTCCGTTCTTCTTCAACCGGTTCGATGCGTTCGCCGTACCGGGTCCGGTGCGTGTCCGTCTGCCACTGCCACCGTCGTCGTCCACGTCGACTCCCCCAGCGTTCGGGAAGCCTCGTGCGTCACACCCTCGTCCGCCTCGGTGCCCACGCCCAGCTGCCGGGCGAGGGGTCCCGCGGCAGCCCGCGGACCGGCTCGAGGGCCCGTTCGGGGAAGAGGAAACGTGTGACAGGTCGCGGCCCCGCGCTGGAAAAAAAGGGGGGGTCGGGCTCACGCAAGCCGTACTCAGGGCTGCGTCCACGCTGTGCACCGACGCGCCCGGCGGCGGGGTCTTGTCCGGCGAGGACATCACCGCCGCCACCGCCCGGCTGAGGGAAGCGGGCTCGGCCACCTTCGACCTCGGGTACTCGGCTGCAATCCCCGCTGTCCCGACCGGCGCCCCTCGTCAGAGGCCGACGGTCACTCCCGACTGCGACACCGCGTGTCCTCCGTCGAGCACCTCAGCAGAGCCCCGCCTCTCATGACATCTGCTGCAGACCGCGCAGCGCGTCGACGACTCGTACGTGGATGCCGCCGGTCTGCGCACCCGCTCCGACGCGGAGGCTGACCTCGAGATCGTCGGCCTGCATGGCCACATGTCCGAACCGGGCCGAGAAGCCGACCAGACCGGCCGCGGTTTCCGCGTGCACGCCAGGCACCTCCACAGCCAGCTTCACCTCACAGCCCGCGCCGTCCGCGTTGGCCGCAAGGACCTCTTCCACGTCACGGACAATCGGCGACAGCGCCTCACCCAGGGGACCATGCGGTATGCCGATCGACCGCTGAGCGATCACGGCTCCGATGCCGCGCAGACTGGTCACCGTCAGGCAGACACTCCTGGCGCTGTAAACACCGTGATGATGCAACACGTACACGGCTGTCAGCGCTGCCTGCACCGCTCCGACAACAGGACTGCCGGCCGCCGTCGACTTCAGGTGCCAGGCGTGCTCGCTTTCGCGAAGCCTGCGCGGAGCCAGCCCGCAGATCAGGTTCTCGATGCCTTCGAGCGCACTGTCCCCCACATGCCAGGAGCCACCGAGACCGAAAGAGAGAAGCTGCCCCTCTTCACCCACAGCCAGTACGGAGTCGTTCTCGGTGACACCGACCGGGAACAAAGCGATGCGGAGCCCGGCAGACAGGCGGTTCAACCGGACGAGCTGGAACCTGGCCTTCTCCGGATCGATGGTAAACCCGATGGACGCCACTTCCCGGCCCGGTTCCATCGGCTGGTGATCGAGGCCGTAGAACTCACTCAGAAAGGATCTCGCGGCAGGGAAGAACGAGAGAGATATTCCGTAACTCCCGGCAATCGCGGCAATGCGCAGCGCCGCCCGCACTGCATCTTGCTCGACGTTCCTGCCTGCGGTCCAACCGATCCTCTCCGCGACCCGGTGGTGCTGAGTCACCCGTCCACCACTTCGATGCCGAGACGCTCCAGCAGGGCTGCGCAAGAGCGGCAAGGTTTCGCAGGACGTCCGTGCTCAGGATCCCCTTCGGGGCGAATCTTTCTCGACACCATGGCCGACCCCGAGAAATGCCCCGTCGCATCGTCGAGGGTCGTTGTCCCCCCGTTCGCGCGCTGCTCGTCCAAGCCCCACAGCTGGTCGGAGATCAGCGCGGACTCCGCGCAATAACCCATGAACGGTTCCCGCTGCGCGGCGGGAAGCTGCTGAAAAAACTCGGCAACCGCAGGATGTAGATCCGGCTCCGCATCCGCATCGAGGTCGGTCTGGCTGAAGATTTTCCCGTTCACCAGCAAGGATGCTGCGGTCACCGGAACATGCTCAGGCATAGTAGTCCTCCGCGTGTTCGAGCGGATACCCCCGCGAATAACTCATCAATGCCGAGTACTTGTCATTGCCGAGGAAATACTCACCGCTGTGATGCAGATAGAAGAACCGCCCCGCTTCGTCCATGAGGACCGTTCCACCGTCGTATGTGTCGTGCGCTACGGGGAAGACCTTCTTCCCCAGGCCGTCGGCGAGCTCTTGAACATCTTCTGCTGCGCCTCGGTACATGAGGCGCGGATAGAACTCCACCCTGTCTTCCGTGGAAGCGTGCCGGGGCGCCACAAGACCGACGTGCTCGCGCAGGAATTCGAGAGCGGGCGCGATGACATCAAGATTTCCACCGTCGTCACGGAAATCCTTCAGAACACTCGCCGCCTCGGCAGCGGCGAGGTCGTCACACCGGCGCCCTGGATACCACCCGGCATTCGACAGCCAGGCATCCACCGCCTCGGGCGACTTCAATACGGGCACGGTTCTCATCCTCTTTCGGTCAAACGGCCGTGACGCCGACGAGCGGCAGCATGCGCTCACAGGACGGGCAGGGCTTCTTGTATTCCCCGTGGCTCAGGTATCCGGGCCTGTTCGGATTCATGTCGCCGATCTGCCGCGTATGCACCTGCGCCCCGTCCATCACTCTCCTGATGTCCTCGGCGCTCCGTATGTCGACACCATCACGCTCGGATATGGCGTGCAACCGGTCGGAGATCAGCGCTACTTCGGCGCACTGCCCGTGCCCGGTCCCCACCAGCTCACCCTCGGCCGCCGCCTGTCGCTCCACGTCGTCCAGGACGGACCGCAGAGCGGGATGCACGTCCAGTTGCCGTTGTGGATCCGGGTTCTGCGGATTCGCCTTCAGCTTCGACACGCTGGAGTGCCCCGTCAGAACCCCTTCGTGCAACAAGGCTCCAGAACACCCCTGCTTGATCCTGCCCTTGCCCAATACAGGCTGCCCGTCGGGCCCATTGGCGGCTTTCTGTGCTTCGTCCGCCAAATCCCTCGCCTCCTGGATCAGCGCTCGGCGCTGATCTTCCGGGCTGAGATGATCCACCTGCATCGCGTCACGACGGTAGTGTCGCATCTGACCGGCGCTTCTGCCGTGCCAGCCGGGCTGCGGGTCCATTCGCCGAGGACCGTCCCCAGCGCCGCGTCCACCGTCCCCGCCGTTGCCACCGCCTCCGCCTCCGCCACCGCCGCCGCCCGCTGCACCGCGCGGATCGACCTTGGTCACGTCGACGCCGTCGGCCTGTTCGCCGACCTTGTGGTCGTTCTCCTTATGGACCCGGGAGGCGGCCTTCACGCGGTGCGGGATCTCGTCGCTGACGTGCTTGGCGGCACGGGTGACCGACTTGGTGGCAGCTGCGAGCGCCTTCTCCAGGGCGTGGTCGAAGTCCTTCGTGAACCCGTCCCGGCCCTTCGTCCGGCCGAACGCGTGCTTCGCCTTGCCCAGGTGGATGTGGGCATTGCTGCCGAGGTCCCCGCCGTGGAGGGAGAGCTTGCCGGCGCCGTCCTCGAACTCGGCGTGGTCGATACGGATCCGCTTGCCCGCACCACCGCCGCCACCACCTCCACCGCCCGCGGAAGCAAGGGTCATGCCACCCGGAGCACCGTGGCCATTGCCGTCGGGGTGGAACGCACCCTCGGCCAGATCGAGCGCCGCATCGATGGCGAGCTCTTCCAACTTCGCCGTGACCGGCTCCGCCAGCTTGGCGGCGATCTCCGCGAGGATCTCCTCGATCGCCTCCTTCACCAGCCGCTTCACAATCTGCCGCATCAGGATGATCTCGCCGGCGGCAGCGGCGGCCGAAATGCCCAACGTGACCCCGGAAGCGGCGAGTTCGGCGACGACCGTCCCGGCGAGCACGCTCAGCTCGACCGCCGCCTTCGTCTTCATCGCGATGATGATCTCGGCGATCCGGTCGCACACGAACGCGAACGTCCGCGCCACGTCCGGGATCTTCTCCAGGTGACTGGTCTTCACGTACGACCAGTGCTTCTCCATGGAGTCGACCGCCCAGCCCTCCGAGGAGCTGAGGATCCTCGTGATCGCCTTGTGCGCGTCGCCGCCGTGGCCCTCGAACTTCTCCGCGAACTCACGGAGCGAGTCGGCCATCTCCGTGTAGTCGTCCTCGTCCACGTTCGGCCAGTCGATCCCCGCAAGATCGAGTGCCCGGTCGACGATGTCCGGCAGCACGATGCCCATGTTCCGCGACCCCCCGTGGTCTTCGGCGCTCCATCGATCAACAGCGAAGATCAGCTAAACACTTCGTATGCACCCGTCGCCAACATGGGCAGGGGTCTCAGTGCGAAGTTGAGACAACTCCGTACATGACAAGAAGGCCGAACAGGAACGTAACGGTCACTCCGCATGCATGGCAGGCACGTGCGGAGCGCACAGCAAAACGGCCCAGGTCGCTGACCTGGGCCTTCTTCATGGAGCGGGTGACGAGAATCGAACTCGCGCTCTCAGCTTGGGAAGCTGATGTTCTACCATTAAACTACACCCGCGTAAGTCGGATCGGTGACCCCGTGGGGTCGATGTCCCGACGCTCGCTCACTGTACATCATTGCGGACCCCCGGTGCTTCGACCCGGGGGTCCGCGTCTGTTCCAGGGGAGGGATCCGGCTGCGGGCGGCCGGAGTTGGGGCGTACGGTGGAGGGGTCGGGGAGGGTCCGGGCGGGCCGGAGTGCCGCCTGGAGAGTCGTCTCTTTGATCCCGTAATGTGGCTTTTGTCGTCAGGCCAGTAAGCCCGACGAGGCTCTTGGGGAAGGGACATAAGGGACTTGATGGAACGCACCGTCGTCCGCTGTGCGGACGGGCACGTCTTCAGCACCGCTTCGTTCCCGATGCAGCAGGCCGAGCGGCTCGGCCCCGGCCGGCTCGTGAGGTGTCCACGGTGTGCCCGGCTCCGCAGCGTCGTGCCGGTCGCCCTGCAGAAGCGGTAGTGGAGGGACACACGGTAGCCGGGTGGTGACACCCCGCAGTAACACCGGGCGCGCGGAGTCGTCACGATTGTCACGGCTCCGCGCGCCTTGCGTATCCTCGCTACGTGCTTCTCTCAGACAAGGACATCCGGGCCGAGATCGACGCCGGCCGGGTACGGATCGATCCCTACGACGAATCCATGGTGCAGCCGTCGAGCATCGACGTACGGCTGGACCGGTATTTCCGGGTGTTCGAGAACCACCGGTACCCGCACATCGACCCCTCGATCGAGCAGGCCGACCTGACGCGGCTGGTGGAGCCCGAGGGCGACGAGCCCTTCATCCTGCATCCCGGGGAGTTCGTGCTCGCCTCGACGTACGAGGTCATCACGCTGCCCGATGATCTCGCCTCGCGGCTCGAGGGCAAGAGTTCGCTCGGGCGGCTGGGGCTCGTCACGCACTCCACCGCCGGGTTCATCGACCCGGGCTTCAGCGGGCACGTGACCCTGGAGCTGTCCAACCTCGCCACGCTCCCCATCAAACTGTGGCCGGGGATGAAGATCGGGCAGCTGTGCATGTTCCGGCTGACCTCGCCCACCGAGTTCCCCTACGGCAGCGAGCGCTACGGCTCCCGGTACCAGGGGCAGCGCGGGCCGACCGCTTCGCGGTCCTACGTCAATTTCCATCGGACCCAGGTGTGAGGGCGGCCACGGCATGAGCAACGCAGACGTACGGGAGAACCTGACCTACGAGGGGTTCGGGACCGCCGTGCGCGAGCTGGCGCAGACCATCGCCGACGACGGGTACGAGCCGGACATCGTGCTCAGCATCGCCCGGGGCGGGGTGTTCGTCGCGGGCGGCCTCGCCTACGCCCTGGACTGCAAGAACATCCATCTGATCAACGTGGAGTTCTACACCGGTGTGGGGACGACCCTGGAGATGCCCGTCATGCTGGCGCCCGTCCCCAACGTGATCGACTTCTCGGACAAGAAGGTGCTCATCACCGACGACGTCGCGGACACCGGCAAGACCCTCAAGCTCGTGCGGGACTTCTGCCTCGACACCGTCGCCGAGGTGCGCTCCGCGGTGATCTACGAGAAGTCCCACTCCCTCGTGCAGTGCGAGTACGTCTGGAAGCGGACGGACGACTGGATCAACTTCCCGTGGAGTGTCGAGCCTCCCGTGGTGAAGCGGGCGGGACAGGTTCTCGACGCCTAGTCCCGGGCACCGGATCCGCACGTACGAAAGGGCCCCCGGCTGTGCCGGGGGCCCCTTTGCGTACGCGGACGTGCCCGGAGGGCTAGAACGTGCCCAGTTTCACGATCGACAGCAGCGCGATCAGCTGGAGTGCCGACGCGCCCAGCGCCTTCGGCCAGGGCAGGTCGTGGGAGCGGGAGACCATCAGGGTCAGCAGGACGCCCGCGCCGATCCAGGTGGCCCAGCCGAGCAGCTGGACGAAGCCGGCGTCGCCGCCGAAGAACATGGCGACGATCAGGCGGGGCGCGTCCGTGAGCGCCGTGATCAGCATGGACAGGCCCACGGTGGGCTGCCAGGCGCCGTCACCGCCGAGCTGGCGGGCCAGGGTGTGGGTGACCACGCCCAGCACGAACAGGCCCAGCACCATGACGACCGCAGTCACCAGCACGATCGGGACCGCGTTGGAGAGTGTGGCGCTGATCGCGTCCGCACGGGCGCCGTCGAAGCCGAAGACGGCGAGCAGGCCGTAGAGGAAGGTGACGATGAGGGCGGGGCCCCACATCGTGTAGTCCCGCATGCGCAGGAAGGTGTCGTTCGGGGACAGCACGATCCCCTTCAGCAGTTCCTTCCAGTGCAGCGGCGGGCCCACCGGGGCCGCGGGCGCGGCCGCCGAGCCGGCCTGGTAGGTCGCGCCCTGGGTGTAGCCGGCGGCCTCGTCGATCGAGAACGCCTGGGTGTGGCCCGGGTTGTTCGCCGCGTAGGGGTCCGGTGCGCCGTGCCCCGCGCCCGGGTGACCGTCACCGAAGTACTCCGGTCCGTCGTCGGCCGGTCCCTGGTACCCGTAGGGCTGCCCCGCCTGCGCGTACGGCGGCTGCGGCGCCGCCGGGTAGCCGTAGGAGGGTCCGGAGGGCGGCCCGTACGACGGTCCCTGCTGTCCGTACGACGGCCCCCCGGGCCGCCCTTGCCCGTACGACGGTTGCCGCGGCGCCTGCTGTCCTTGGGGGGTGCGGTTGTCCCGGCCCCCGCGTCCGATCCTGAATCCAGCCACGTCATCGAACGTACCTGGTCCAGAAGAGCTACGTGCCGGACCCGGGCGTCCGGGCCCGGCTTTGCGGCCGACCTGTGACATCCCCTAAGGGAGCGCAGGGGCGCCGATTCAGGGTCCGGCCGGGGTTTGGCCCCGGCTTCCCCTCTCGCGAGGCGTCAGTTGTTCAGGACCGCGCCGTACCGCGGGGCGCCCGCGGTGGAGACCCCCGTGGTCGACGGGCCGAAGGAGAGCGCGCCGGCCGTGGTGGGTCCGCCGGCCGCGCCGCGCAGTGACCACACCGCGCCGTCGCCCGCGTTCTCGCCCGGGCCCGCCACGGTCAGCTCGGCGCGGTGGTCGCCGGAGTGGTCGGCGAGCAGGACCCGTGCGCCGAAGCGGTCGCCCTTCTCGGCGGTGCCGGGCACGCCCGCGGTGTTCTGGGTGTACGACACCGCACCCTTGGTGGTCAGCCCGGAGGCGGTGCCGTGGAGGACGGTGACCGATCCGGTGCCGGAGTCCTCGCCGGAAGCACCGACCGCCAGGTCCTTGAACCCGTCTCCGTCGACGTCGCCCAGGAAGACGCTGCCGCCGAACCCGTCGCCGGTCTCGGCCGCGCCCGGCACGCCCGGCGTGTCCTGGCCGAGGACCAGCGGGGCGCGGGAGGTGTCCTTGCCGCCCGGTCCGCCGTAGACCACGGTGACCCTGCCGCCCTTGGCCCCGGCCGGGTCGGCGGAGGGCTCGGCCGGGTTGCCGACCGCGATGTCGGCGTACCCGTCCTTGTCGATGTCGCCGATCGCCGAGACCGTGCCGGCGGGCAGCTGCTGCCACCAGTCGGTGTAGTTGCCGATGGACGGGTCGGTGACCAGGTGGGTGACGGCGGCGCCGGTGCCGGGCCGCCGGCCGTGCACCACCAGGCTGGCGGACCAGGCGGGGGAGACCCGCCCGGCGGACACGGAGGTGACGCCGTACGAGGGCGAGTAGGGGGCGGGGAACCCGGCGCCCGAACCGCCCTGGAAGGATCCGGACCTGGTGATCGGGCCGTTGACGAAGTTCAGGGCGCTCGAGCCGGTGGAACCGATCACGGCATCCAGGTCACCGTCGCCGTCGAGGTCGCCCACGGCCAGCGCCTGCCCGTACCGGTCCGTCTCTTCCGTCCAGTAGTCGACGAGCGTACGGGACCCGGACAGACCGGACTTGGCGCCCCAGACGACGACCACCGTGCCGCCGTTGGTGTCGCCGTCGACGTCCTCACCGGGCGCGCCGATCAGGAGGTCGGCGTAGCCGTCCTTGTTCAGGTCGGCCGAGGCGACGGCGCTGCCGAACGCGTCGCCCGCCTCGGCGGTGCCGGGGACGCCGGAGGTGTTCTGGGTGATCAGGGTGCGCGTGGCCGTCTTCAGCCCGGCGGAGCCGCCGTAGACGACCGAGACGGCGCCCGCCTTGGACTGGCCGCCGACGGTCGCGTCGGGGGCGCCGATCGCGAGGTCGGCGCGGCCGTCGCCGTCGAAGTCGTACGGGGCGGCGGCCGTGGCCGCCTGAGCGGCGGGCACGGCCAGGGCGAGCGGGGCCAGCGCGCCGGCGAGGGCGACGGCGAGGACGCGTGCACGCAGGGAGTTCCCTCGGGAGGGCCGGAGCCGGGGATACGTCACTGAGCGATGGCCCAGGCGAAGTCCCCGATGCCCTGCACGGAGACGTCACGGGCGCTGATGAACTTGGCGTAATCGGTCGTCAGACCGGAGGCGGTGCCGCGCAGGACGGTGACGGCGCCGTAGCCGTTCTCGCCGCCCGCGCCCGTGACGAGGTCGGCCTTGCCGTTCTTGTTGATGTCGATCAGCCGGACCGACTGGCCGAACCGGTCCCAGGCCTCGGAGCCGCCGGGCACGCCCTCCGTGTCCTGCGTCCAGATCTTCGAGCCCTTGGTGGTCAGGCCGGAGGCGGAACCGAACAGGATGGTCACCGCGCCCGCCTCGCCGGCCTTGCCCAGGTCCTCGCCGGGCGCGCCGACCGCGACGTCGGCGTAGCCGTCGCCGTTGATGTCACCGGTGCCGACCGAGGAGCCGAACAGGTCGTCCGTCTCGCCTGCGCCGGGTACGCCCGTGGTGTCCTGGTGGATCACGGTCGGGGTCTGGGTGGGGGCGGGGCCGTTCGGGCCGCCGTACCAGACGGAGATCTGGCCGCCCCTGTGGCCGGACTTCTTGGACGTGCCGGGGTCCGTGGGGTCGCCGAGGACCACGTCGCCGTAGCCGTCGCCGTTGATGTCACCGATCGAGCCGGGCAGGCCGTCGGCGTTGGGCAGCTCCTTCATGACGTGCTGGGAGCCGGTCCAGGTGAAGTAGTCGATCTCGCCGCCCTCGTCGCCGTCGACGGTGAACGGGTAGACGCGCTCGGCGGCGCGGTCGCCGTTCAGGTCGCCCGCGAACACGTTGGACGTGGTGCCCAGCTCGCCGACACGGAGGTTGCTCACCGGGGTGCCCGTGCGGGTGAAGGGGCCCTTGTAGATGCGGGTCTGGGTCCGCCCGGTCAGGGTGACGTCGTTCTTTCCGTCCCCGTCGAAGTCGGCGATCGCGATGCCGATGGCGAAGTTGCCCCACTCGGAGAGGGTGGACGGCTGGGGCACCAGGGCACCGCCGGACAGGCCGGACGGGCCGCCCCACAGGATGGTGGCGCTGCCCACGGCGTCCCGGTCGCCGATGGTCTCGTTCGGGGCGCCCACGACGAGGTCGGAGTAGCCGTCGCCGTCGAGGTCGCCGGCGGCCAGGCTCTCGCCGAAGAGGTCGCCCGCCTCGGCGGTGCCCGGGACGCCGGTGGAGTTCTGCGTGATCAGGGTGCGCCGGGCGGCCGAGACGCCCGAGGACGAGCCGTAGAGCACGACGACCGCACCGGCCTGCTGCGCCTTGCCGACCTGGTGGCTGGCGGCGCTCAGGGCGATGTCCAGGTAGCCGTCACCGTTGAAGTCGCCGCTGAGCCGGGAGGGCGCGGCGGTGGCCGGGGTGACGGGAAGGGCGGTGAGCAGGCCGGTGGTCAGGGTGGCGGCCAGCAGGAGGACGCGCTTGCGCAAGGCGGGGCTCCGGGTGGGGAGGAGGCCGGGCCCGCACGGCTGCGGGCCCGGCCACGGGTGGGAGGGACGAGGGCTGGTCAGTCGGCGAAGAGAGCGCCGAACTGCGGGGTGCCCGAGGTGGAGACGCCGACGGTGCCGGCGCCGATGAAGCGGCTGCCGGAGGTGGTGATCTTCGTGCCGCTGGACGGCAGGTAGGTCAGGGCGCCGTCGCCGCTGTCCTCGTTCGCGCCGATCACCAGGTCGGCCTTGCCGTCGCCGGTGACGTCGTCGAGCTTGACGTCCATGCCGAACAGGTCGTTCTTCTCGTTGCCGCCGGGGACCCCGGTGGTGTTCTGGTTGAAGGACTGGGTGCCGGAGGCGGTGTTCACGCCGGACGCCGAGCCGTACAGGACGGTGACCGCGCCGGTGTCGGCGACGCCCTCGATGTCCTCCATCGGGGCGCTGACCACGAGGTCCTGGTAGCCGTCGCCGTTGATGTCACCGAGGTCGAGGTCCCAGCCGAAGGAGTCGCCCTTCTCCGAGGTGCCGGGGACGCTGCCGGTGTTCTGGTTGATGCCGGTGGTGCCGGCCGGACCGGAGGCGGACCCGTAGGTGATATTCACCCGGCCGCCGTTGGAGGCGTCCGGGACGGGGGTGCCGTCCTCGGTGGTGGCGTCCCAGCCGGCGCCGCTGACGATGTCGCCGAAGCCGTCGCCGTTGATGTCGCCGATGGCGGTGATGATGCCGGGCTTGAGGGCCTTGGCGGTGGAGCCGCTCAGACCGCTCGCAGTGCCGGGCAGCCAGTAGTTGGTGTTCCAGCCGTACTGCGTGGAGGTCTCGTAGCCGTCGACCACGAGGTCGGTGCGGCCGTCGCCGTTGACGTCACCGGCGGTCAGGCTCATCGGGCCGAACGGGTAGTCGTTGCTGCCGGACAGGATGGGCGGCTTGACGGTGGTGACGCTGCCCGCGGTGCCGGAGCCGCTGATGCCGCCCTTGTAGAGGTAGAGGGTGGCGGAGGAGCTGCCGACGACCAGGTCCGTCTTGCCGTCGCCGTCGAAGTCGCCGGCGGCGAGGTCCTTGCCCCAGTAGTCGTGGGAGGAGACGGCCGGGTCGACCAGGTGGGCGGACTTACCGGTCAGGCCGGTCTTGGAGCCCCACAGGATGACGAGGTCGCCGCCGTTGGTGTCGGTGCCGACCTTCTCGTAGGGGGAGCCGACGGCGAGGTCGTCGTAGCCGTCGGCGTTGAAGTCGCCGTAGGCCGTGTCCTGGCCGAAGCCGTCGCCGGCCTCGGCGGTGCCGGCGACGCCGGTGGTGTTCTGGCTGATGACGGTGCGCTTGGCGGACGAGACGCCGGTGGCCGTGCCGTACAGCACGACGACCTGGCCGGCGGCCTTCCGGCCGCTGACGTAGGCGCCGGCCGCCGAGGTGGCGACGTCGCCGATGCCGTCGCCGTTGAAGTCGGCCTTCGCGACCTTGACGGAGTCGGCGGCGGTCGCGGGCGAGGCGGCGAAGGTGAGCAGACCGCCCGTCAGCGCGGCCGCGGTGGCCGTCGCGAGGGCGAGTCGGCGGTGTTTGTGCATGCGGTTTCTCCTGCGGCATGCGGGGGATGCCTGGCGGGCATCCACAGTCGATGGGGTGCGGACTCCCCGTGTTCGACGCGAGTTGTCCCGCGGTTCACAGGTGGTCGGCGATCAAGGAGACCTGTGTCGGGGCGTAAAGGTTGTACGTGAGTTCGGTAATTTTCCGAGGCTGCTGCGACAGCGGGTGGGCGGGCTATGGCTCCAGGAACACCGACGTGGAGAAGGCCACCGCCGGCCCGGCCCCGACCAGCCCCTTCGCCGTGCCCGCGTACACGGCGACCGTGTCCCGCGTCTCGCCCCGGTACGTCCGTACGGCCAGGTCGGCGCGCCCGTCCCCGTCGAAGTCGGCGGCGGCCAGCACCCGGGTCGTGCCGGACGCCCGGGGTACGACGGTGACCGCGCCGCGCGTCGACAGACCGGCCGCACCCGCGTGGAACACACGCAACCGGGAGCCGCTGGAGAGGAGTTCGTCGCGGCCGTCCCCGTCGAAGTCGGCGGCGTCGAGCATCGAGCCGGGGGCGGCGAGGGCGGCCCGGACGGCCGGGGCCGGGAGGTCGTAGCGCAGCAGCGTCTCCCCCATGCCGCCCACGGCCGCGTCCAGTGCCCTGCCCTGCCCGAAGCGGCCGAGGGCCACGTCGACGCCTGCGGGCAGGAGGGCGCCGGTGCGGGCCGGACCGGTGGGGCCGCCGAGGACGACCGCGGCCGGGCCGGTGCCCTCCGCGGCACGGACCACCAGGTCGTCGTCCCCGTCCCCGTCGACGTCGGTGGCGGGACCGACGGGCACCTCACCGGGGGAGGGCAGGGGCGCACCGGCCGCGCGCGGGACGCCCCGACGGCTGAACGGGCCGCGCAGATACGACAGTTTCCCGCCGGAAGCGTGCACCACCAGGTCGGCTGTGCCGTCACCGTCGAAGTCGCCGCACACCGGCTGGTCCGGCCAGTCGTTGCCGTAGCGGGCGCGGGCCGGGACGGCGAGCTTCACCCCCCGGCCGGTGAGTCCGGCCGGGGAGCCGAAGAGGATCTGCAGCGGCACCGGTGGCCGGCCCTGGCCGTCGTACGGCGGATCGGTCGACACGACCAGATCGGTGAAGCCGTCTGCGTCGAGGTCACAGCTCTCCTCGGCGTCGAAGACGGCCGGCAGCCGGCCCCCGGTGGGAACCGCCTGCTTCGTGGGACTGAGCAACTGCCGGGCCCCCGGCCGGAGTCCGTGCGCGCTGCCGTACACGATCCCGATGCCCGCGTCGTCGGCGTGGCTCTGCGCCTTGACCAGGTCGTCGAGGACGAGGTCGCGGTGGCCGTCGCCGTTGAAGTCGTCCGGGACCTTGCTGCCCTTGCCGCGGGGCACGGGCAGTTCGGCGGGGCCGTCCGCGATCCCGGTCGGCTCGGGCTGTCCGGCCCCGGTGCCGTCGGCCGGGCCGCAGGCGCCGAGCAGGAGAGCACAGCCCACGGCCACCGCTGCCGTACACGTCCTGCCGCTTCGCATCCGCACCGTTCACCTCGCCGGCCCCGTTGGCAACCCCGGCAATGATGCACGTGTTCGAGTGGCGGCGACACCCCTGCCCCGGCCGTGTTGTGGGCGAGGATGGTGCCATGAGCGTAGTGAAGATCAACGTGCTGACCGTTCCCGCCGAGCAGCGGGAGGTACTGGAGAAGCGGTTCGCTTCGCGGGCCCACGCCGTGGAGAACTCCGACGGCTTCGAGTGGTTCGAGCTGCTGCGGCCCGTCGAGGGCACCGACACGTACCTCGTGTACACGCGCTGGCGTGACGAGGAGTCGTTCCAGGCGTGGATGGAGGGTCCGATGAAGGCCGCGCACCAGGGTGGCGGCGAGGGAGGCGAGCGGCCCCGGCCGGCTGCCTCCGGGTCCACCCTGTGGTCCTTCGAGGTGGTGCAGCAGGCCGGGCCCAAGGGGGCCTAGGCGGAGCCGCGGGGGAGACTCGGGAGAGACGCGCGTGTGGCGCCCCGTCGCCGAGTAGTCCTACGCGGGCTGCTCGGGGTCTTCGGCGGGGCGCTTGGCCACGAAGGAGCCGAGGCCGGGTTCGGTGTAAATGAGGCCCTCCCTGCGCAGGTTCTGAAGGACCTTTTGGGCCGTCGCTGTTGCGATTCCGAACTCCGCGATGATCTGCATGACGGACGGCACCCGAGTGCGGGGCGGGTAGGTCCCGTCCTCGATCCGCCCGCGGATGACCTCGGCGACCTGTCGCCAGCGTGGAATGTCTGGTGCGAACTGCATCACCACACCACCATGCCCGTCCGGAGTACACCAGTGCGATCCGTGATAGGCCCTAGTACACCATGCAGCACTACCGCTACAGTGAGCCAGCGAAGGACCCCCGCGACGGGTGGAGCCGTCCGGGGGCGTGGCCACCAGCTGAAGACAACGGAGCTGATGACGTGACCGACCTTATCCGCCGCCTCGTCACCTGGGTGAGCGTGCTGCTCTTCCCGCCCGGGAGGGAACGCCTGCCGTACGCCGACGCCGACCCCTGGCCGGCCCAGCCTCTGTCCCTCCCCCGCCACCGCAGCCCGTACGGCCTCGACGCGCCCCTCGACGCCACCAGTGTCCGGGCTGTACGGCCGTACGTGACCGGGCCGTACCTGATCCACGGGCTGGAGGTCGCGTGAGGCAGGCGCCGCGGCTGCTGCCCTGGACCGGTACCGAGGGCAAGCCCTGTTACCTCATCACCGACGACCGCGACGGGCCGCTCTCTCGACTGGCCGACGCCACGGAGTCCGTTCAGCTCGGCATGGGCGGACAACTGCTCGCTCATGTCCGGCAGATCCTGCCGGACACCGCACCAGGTGAACTCCGTTTCCTGGCCGAGTGCTTGACCCAGGCTCTCGATGACGCCCTCCGTATCGCGGAGAGCCGGGGGCGGAGGCTGGAGCAGCTGAACTGAGCGGAGGGAACGGAGGCTTGTGAACTGTGCCGAGCTGTTCGGTGGCCGTGGGGCCGCCCGCTTCTCGGCCAGTGTCGTGCTTCCGCGAGGCGAGTCAAGGGCGCTGCGCGTCGCCTTCGGCGATGGCCCTCCGGGCCACCCTTGACACGCCTCGCTCCAGCACGGGGGAGAAGCGAGCGGGCAGCCCGGGGAAAGTGGGCGCCTTACCGGTACCGGTCCCTTGGCTGCGCTGCGCTGCGTTCGCGCCGTCGGCGGTGGGGGCGCGTCTGCGTCTCGCATGGGCGCCGGGTGGGTTTGGCGGTGAGCGGCTGGTGGGTGGGGCGCGTCCGCGTCTCGCATGGACGCCGGGTCGGCTGAGCGTCTTGCGGGCGGTGGGTCGCTTGGGAGGGCGATTGGCGGATTTGGGCCACTTGCAGGCTGTCCCAACCACTCGCTGACCTGCTCCTTTGCGTTGTCCCCCGGCCCGAATCCGCCGATCACCGTCTGAGGGACCGGGGCGGGTCGGCTGGTTAGTGATGGGCGGTTTTGTTCCAAGGGGTGTCGAAAGTTTTCGTGGGGGCTCTTGCGAAGGGCGAGACAGGCGCGTGCATGGGCTTGCCGGGGTGGAACGGAGCTGCCTTTCGGGGTGTGGCGTTGCTCGATGCCGGAGCGGTCATGGCCTGGGGCGGCGTGCTGGTCTTACCGCGCGGTCGATCGCCCAGGCGTCCGCCACCGGGCCCAGGTGCCCCAGCTTGTCGGGGTTGATCACGAAGCGGACTGCCTGGATCTGTCCGTCCAGTACGTCGAGCGTCAGGGTGTTGAGCACCTTGCCGTCCTGGTCGCGGACGATCGCGCCCGGCTGGCCGTTGACCTCGTGCGGCTCGCATGTCACGCCGATCCGGGCCATCCGGGGGAAGGCGAGGGCGAGCAGCCGGGCCACGTTCTCCGCGCCGATGACGGTCCTGGCCAGCTGCGGGGCCTTGCCGCCGCCGTCGCCGACCATCGTCACGTCGGCGGCGAGCAGGTCCCGCAGGCCGGCGACGTCGCCTTCGCGGAGGGCGTCGAAGAAGCGCGACGCCAGTTCCTCCCGCTCCTTGCGGTCCGCTTCGAAGCGGGGCCGGCCCGCGGCCATGTGGCGCCGGGCCCGCACCGCCAGCTGGCGGCACGCCGCCTCCGAGCGTCCCACCGCCGACGCGACCTCGGGGAAGCCGAAGTCGAACACCTCCCGCAGGACGAAGACCGCCCGTTCGAGCGGACTGAGCCGCTCGAGCAGCAACAGGGCCGCCATCGACACCGAGTCGGCCAGCTCCGCCGACCGCGCCGGATCCTCGTAGGGGTCGGCGAGCAGCGGCTCGGGGAACCACGGCCCGACGTACTGCTCCCGCCGGACGCGGGCCGAGCGCAGCACGTCGATCGAGAGCCGGGTGACCGTGGCCGAGAGGAAGGCCTTGACCGATCTGGGCTCGGTCGGGGAGGCCTCGAAGCGCAGCCAGGTCTCCTGGACCGCGTCCTCGGCCTCGCTGACGCCGCCCAGTATCCGGTAGGCGATCGAGAACAGCAGCGGCCGCAGCTCCTGGAACTCCTCGGTCCTGTTCATGCCTGCTCCTCCTTGACGTCCTGGTGATCGGCCATCGACTCGCCGGTCAGCCGGTGAAGGACTCGGGGCCGAAGCGACCCCACGCGAGGAGTACGGCGAGCGCGAGGTAGATCAGGTTCAGCAGCACGAACCGGTGTTCGTCGCGGCGGCCGTGGGTGATCATCGCGCCGATCATCAGCAGGGTCCAGCAGACGGCGGTCACCGGCACCAGAACCGGTGCGATGCCGAGCGCGCCGGGCAGGATCAGGCCCGCGGCGGCCAGGAGTTCGAGGACGCCGAGGCTCTTGACGAAGGGGGCGCCGGTGTCCGCGGTCCATCCCCCGCCCTGCACCGCGGCCAGTTTCTCCCTGGGCACGAACGTCTTGCCGATGCCGCCGGTCAGGGCCACCACGGCCAGCAGTCCGGCAACGATCCACAGCGCGAGATTCATGATCCGCTCCTCGGTCGAGGGGTTGTCCGTCCCGTGGACGAGACAGCGGCCCTCGCCTGTGACATCCGGGCCCCCGGGTACGACGACGCCCCCTGCCTGTGCGGGTCAGGGGGCGCTGTCGGGTTTCGGGGGCCGTTACTTCACCGGCTCGGGCTCCGGCTCGGTCTCCGACGGGGCCGTGCCCGCCGGGGGCTCGTCGTCCGGGACCGGGGTCTTGACGGAGTCCAGCAGCAGCTGGGCGACGTCCACGACCTGGATGGACTCCTTGGCCTTGCCGTCGTTCTTCTTGCCGTTCACGGAGTCCGTGAGCATGACGAGGCAGAACGGGCAGGCGGTGGAGACGATGTCCGGGTTGAGGGAGAGGGCCTCGTCGACGCGCTCGTTGTTGATGCGCTTGCCGATCCGCTCCTCCATCCACATCCGGGCGCCGCCGGCGCCGCAGCAGAAGCCGCGCTCCTTGTGGCGGTGCATCTCCTCGTTGCGCAAGCCCGGGACCTTGCCGATGATCTCGCGCGGGGGCGTGTAGATCTTGTTGTGGCGGCCCAGGTAGCACGGGTCGTGGTAGGTGATGATGCCCTCGACGGGGGTGACCGGGACCAGCTTGCCCTCGTCCACCAGGTGCTGGAGCAGCTGGGTGTGGTGGATGACCTCGTAGTCGCCGCCGAGCTGCGGGTACTCGTTGCCGATCGTGTTGAGGCAGTGCGGGCAGGTGGCGACGATCTTCTTCGCCGACTTCGGCTTCTTCGTCGACTCGTCCTCGTCGTCCTCACCGAAGGCCATGTTCAGCGCGGCGACGTTCTCCATGCCGAGTTCCTGGAACAGGGGCTCGTTGCCGAGGCGGCGGGCGGAGTCGCCGGTGCACTTCTCGTCGCCGCCCATGATCGCGAACTTGACGCCCGCGATGTGGAGCAGCTCGGCGAAGGCCTTGGTGGTCTTCTTGGCGCGGTCCTCGAGGGCGCCGGCGCAGCCGACCCAGTACAGGTACTCGACCTCGGTGAGGTCCTCGATGTCCTTGCCGACGACCGGGACCTCGAAGTCGACCTCCTTGGTCCACTCCAGGCGCTGCTTCTTGGCCAGGCCCCAGGGGTTGCCCTTCTTCTCCAGGTTCTTGAGCATCGTGCCCGCCTCGGAGGGGAAGGCACTTTCGATCATGACCTGGTAGCGGCGCATGTCGACGATGTGGTCGACGTGCTCGATGTCCACCGGGCACTGCTCGACGCAGGCGCCGCAGGTGGTGCAGGACCACAGGACGTCCGGGTCGATGACGCCGTTCTCCTCGGCGGTGCCGATCAGTGGGCGCTCGGCCTCGGCGAGAGCCGCGGCGGGCACGTCCTTGAGCTGCTCCTCGGACGCCTTCTCCGCGCCCTCCATGGTCTTGCCGCCGCCGGCCAGCAGGTACGGCGCCTTGGCGTGCGCGTGGTCCCGCAGGGACATGATCAGCAGCTTGGGGGACAGCGGCTTGCCGGTGTTCCAGGCGGGGCACTGCGACTGGCAGCGGCCGCACTCGGTGCAGGTGGAGAAGTCCAGCAGGCCCTTCCAGGAGAACTGCTCGACCTGGGAGACGCCGAAGACGTCGTCCTCGCCCGGGTCCTCGAAGTTGATCGGCTTGCCGCCGGAGGTCATCGGGAGCAGGGCGCCGAGGGAGGTCTCACCGTCGGCGTTGCGCTTGAACCAGATGTTCGGGAAGGCGAGGAAGCGGTGCCAGGCCACACCCATGTCGGTCTTCAGGGCGACCGTGATCATCCAGATGAAGGAGGTCGCGATCTTCAGGCCGGCGAAGAAGTAGGTGAGGTTCTGGAGCGTGGAGACGTCCATGCCCTCGAGCCAGGAGACGACCGGGTACGAGATGAAGAACGAGGACTCGTAGCCGTCCACGTGGTGCTGGGCGCCTTCGAGGGCGTGCAGCATGAAGATGCAGACGCCGACGATGAGGATGACGGCCTCGACGAAGTACGCCTGGCCGAAGTTGGAGCCGGCGAAGCGGGACTTGCGGCCCGGCTTGCGCGGGTGGCTCAGCTGGCGGATGGCGATCAGGGTCAGGATGCCGACCACCGTCATCGTGCCGATGAACTCGACGAAGACGTTGTAAGGAGCCCAGTCACCGAGGATCGGCAGGATCCAGTCCGCCTGGAACAGCTGCCCGATCGCGTTGACGATCGTCAGCAGCAGGGTGAAGAAGCCCACCGCCACGAACCAGTGCGCCACGCCGACGACGCCCCAGCGGTTCATCCGGGTGTGGCCGAGGAACTCCCTGGCCACGGTGATGGTGCGCTGTGTGGGATCGTTGGTCCGCGTACCGGCCGGCACCGGCTGGCCCATCCGCATGAAGTTGTAGATCTGCAGGAGGGCGCGGCCGAACAGTGCCACGCCGACCACGATCAGGACCAGCGACACGATGATCGCGGCGAGTTGCATTGGGGCTCCTGAGGCGGCCTCGAATTAACCGAGCGACATTACTAAGCGGTAACTTATGCAGTCCGTCTGAGACTACCCCCATCTTCCTTCGGGATGCAGCAGAGCGCGGGGTGATCTGGGTCGCTGAGGGCCGCCTTCCTGGCCGGTCCAGGGGTGCGTACGGCGCATCCGGCAGGCAATCCGATCGTGTTATTCATCCCGAATTGCTACATTCGCCCCTACCTTAGAGCCGTGCTCTACGGGATCGCCGCCGCAACCGCCGCCCTCCTCCTCGCCGCCGTCTGCGCGGCGCTGCTCAGGGTGCCCGCGCTGCGGCTCGGCATCCTCGACCCGCGCCGTCAGCGGCCCCTTCCGGTGCTCGGCGGGCTCGCCGTCGTGACCGTCACCTGCCTGGTCGCCTGGATGGGGGAATGGACCCGGGTCGCCCCGCTCGGGGACGGGGTGGGGAAGCTGCTGATCGCCGCGGCCGCGGTCGCCGCGCTGGGCCTGGTCGCCGACGTGTGGCGGCTACGCGCGCGTGTGCTCGTCGCGGGTACGGCCGTGGCGGCGGTCTGCGTGGTGCCGTACGACGAGACGGGGGTGCCGGGTGGGGTGCTGGCCGTGGGGTGGATCGTGCTCGCCTCCCTCGCCTTCAAGGCGCTCGATCACGCCGACGGGCTGGCCGGGACGGTCGGGGTGGTCACCGCGTTCGGTGCGGGGGCCTGCGCCGCCGCCGAGGTGATGGACGGTCTCGCCGTGCTGCTGAGCGTGTTCGCCGCCGCCCTCACCGGCTTCCTGATGCACAACTGGCATCCGGCGCGGGTCGGCATGGGGGCGTGCGGGTCGCTGTTCACCGGGTTCCTGCTGTCGTCGTCCGTCGTCTTCACGCGCGCGGGGTACGCGATCGGGCCGAGCGCGGCGGTGGTGTTCTGCCTCGGCGCCGTCGCCGTCGCCGACGCCGTCCTCGTGGTCCTCGCCCGGCTGGTGGCCCGGCGCCCGCTGCTCAGGAGGCGGCCGGACCATCTCGCGCACCGGCTGCGGCGGCTCGGGCTCACCCCGCAGGGGTCCGTCGTGCTGCTGGGCGCCGGCTCCTTCTCCTCGGTGCTCGTGGGGGTGCTCGTGCACACCGGGTGGACCGGGGACGGGGCCGCGCTGTGGGTGGCGGGAGCGGCCCTGCTGGCCGTCCTCGTACTCCTTCGTATCCCTGTCCAGCCGCCCCGACGCACCGTATCGACGCAGGTCAGCGGGCACTTGCGTGTAAGGAACGGATAAGAGTTGAGTCCAGTTGGCTCAGGTCTGTTGACCCGCGGCATCTCCTCAGGCACACTTGAGCCTGTTCCACTCAAGTCAGCTGGAGGAATCAACCATGGCACGTGCGGTCGGCATCGACCTGGGCACGACTAACTCCGTCGTCAGCGTTCTGGAGGGCGGCGAGCCCACCGTCATCACCAACGCCGAGGGTGCCCGGACCACGCCGTCCGTCGTCGCCTTCGCCAAGAACGGTGAGGTGCTCGTCGGCGAGGTCGCCAAGCGCCAGGCGGTCACGAACGTGGACCGGACCATCCGCTCGGTGAAGCGTCACATGGGCACCGACTGGAAGATCCAGCTGGACGGGAAGGACTTCAACCCGCAGCAGATCTCCGCGTTCATCCTGCAGAAGCTGAAGCGGGACGCCGAGGCCTACCTGGGCGAGAAGGTGACCGACGCGGTCATCACCGTCCCCGCCTACTTCAACGACTCCGAGCGTCAGGCGACCAAGGAGGCCGGTGAGATCGCCGGTCTGAACGTCCTGCGCATCGTCAACGAGCCGACCGCGGCCGCCCTGGCCTACGGCCTCGACAAGGACGACCAGACGATCCTCGTCTTCGACCTCGGTGGCGGCACCTTCGACGTGTCCCTCCTGGAGATCGGCGACGGCGTCGTCGAGGTGAAGGCCACCAACGGCGACAACCACCTCGGTGGTGACGACTGGGACCAGCGCGTCGTCGACTACCTGGTCAAGCAGTTCCAGTCCGGCCACGGCGTGGACCTGTCCAAGGACAAGATGGCCCTGCAGCGCCTCCGCGAGGCCGCCGAGAAGGCCAAGATCGAGCTGTCCTCCTCCACCGAGACCTCGATCAACCTGCCGTACATCACCGCGTCCGCCGAGGGCCCGCTGCACCTGGACGAGAAGCTCACCCGAGCCCAGTTCCAGCAGCTGACGGCCGACCTGCTGGAGCGCTGCAAGACGCCGTTCCACAACGTCATCAAGGACGCCGGCATCTCCATCAACGAGATCGACCACGTCGTCCTCGTCGGTGGCTCCACCCGTATGCCCGCGGTCGCCGAGCTGGTCAAGGAGCTGACCGGCGGCAAGGAGGCCAACAAGGGTGTGAACCCGGACGAGGTCGTCGCCATCGGCGCCTCGCTCCAGGCCGGTGTCCTCAAGGGCGAGGTCAAGGACGTCCTGCTCCTCGACGTCACCCCGCTGTCCCTCGGTATCGAGACCAAGGGCGGCATCATGACCAAGCTGATCGAGCGCAACACCACGATCCCGACCAAGCGTTCGGAGATCTTCACGACGGCCGAGGACAACCAGCCGTCCGTGCAGATCCAGGTCTACCAGGGCGAGCGCGAGATCGCGGCGTACAACAAGAAGCTCGGCATGTTCGAGCTGACCGGTCTGCCGCCGGCGCCGCGTGGCGTCCCGCAGATCGAGGTCTCCTTCGACATCGACGCCAACGGCATCATGCACGTCACGGCGAAGGACCTCGGCACCGGCAAGGAGCAGAAGATGACCGTCACCGGCGGCTCCTCGCTGCCGAAGGACGAGGTCGACCGCATGCGCGAGGAGGCCGAGCGCTACGCGGAGGAGGACCACAAGCGCCGCGAGGCCGCCGAGACCCGCAACCAGGGCGAGCAGCTGGTCTACCAGACCGAGAAGTTCCTCAAGGACAACGAGGACAAGGTCCCCGGCGAGGTCAAGACCGAGGTCGAGGCCGCGGTCGGCGAGCTGAAGGATGCCCTCAAGGGCGAGGACACCGCGGAGATCCGCACCGCCACCGAGAAGGTCGCGGCCGTCTCGCAGAAGCTGGGCCAGGCCATGTACGCCGACGCCCAGGCCGCGCAGGCCGGCGGCCCCGAGGGTGCCACCGCGGGTGGTGCCAAGCCCGCTGACGACGACGTCGTCGACGCCGAGATCGTGGACGACGAGCGCAAGGACGGTGCCGCGTGACGGAGGAGACCCCGGGCTTCGAGGAGAAGCCCGACGTCCCCTCCGGCGCGGCCCCCGAAGACGCCGAGTCGAAGGCCGCTCCCGAGGAGGGGGCGGCCCCGGCCGGGGACGTAAGTGCAGACGCGGGCCTGGTGGCCCAGCTGGACCAGGTGCGCACGGCGCTCGGCGAGCGCACGGCGGATCTCCAGCGCCTCCAGGCCGAGTACCAGAACTACCGCCGCCGCGTCGAGCGTGACCGGATCGCGGTCAAGGAGATCGCCATCGCGAACCTCCTGACCGAGCTCCTGCCCGTGCTCGACGACATCGGCCGCGCGCGGGAACACGGCGAACTGGTCGGCGGCTTCAAGTCCGTCGCCGAGTCGCTGGAGACCGTCGCGGCCAAGATGGGCCTGCAGCAGTTCGGCAAGGAGGGCGAGCCCTTCGACCCGACGATCCACGAGGCCCTGATGCACTCCTACGCGCCGGACGTCACCGAGACGACCTGCGTGGCGATCCTGCAGCCCGGGTACCGCATCGGTGAGCGCACCATCCGCCCCGCGCGGGTGGCCGTCGCCGAGCCGCAGCCCGGCGCGCAGACCGTCAAGGCCGAGGGCGCCGAGGAGAACACCGCGGCGGGCGGCGACGACAAGGAGAACGGTGGCCCGGAGGAGGGCTGACGTAATCACCGACGACGCAGGAGAGGAGGGACGTCGGGGATGAGCACCAAGGACTTCATCGAGAAGGACTACTACAAGGTCCTCGGCGTCCCCAAGGACGCGACCGAGGCCGAGATCAAGAAGGCGTACCGGAAGCTCGCCCGCGAGTTCCACCCGGACGCCAACAAGGGCAACGCCAAGGCCGAGGAGCGCTTCAAGGAGATCTCCGAGGCGAACGACGTGCTCGGCGACCCCAAGAAGCGCAAGGAGTACGACGAGGCCCGCACCCTGTTCGGCAACGGCGGCTTCCGCCCCGGGCCGGGCGCGGCCGGCGGCTCCTTCAACTTCGACCTGGGCGACCTCTTCGGAGGAGGAGGCGGTGCCCAGAGCGGAAGCTTCGGCGGTGGACTCGGTGACGTCTTCGGGGGCCTGTTCAACCGCGGCGGCACGGGCACGACCCGGACCCAGCCGCGGCGCGGCCAGGACATCGACACCGAGGTCACCCTCAGCTTCACCGAGGCGATCGAGGGCGCGACGGTCCCGCTGCGGATGACCTCCCAGCAGCCCTGCAAGGCCTGCTCCGGCACCGGCGACAAGAACGGCACACCGCGCGTGTGCCCGACCTGCGTCGGCACCGGGCAGGTCGCCCGGGGCTCGGGCGGCGGCTTCTCGCTCACCGACCCCTGCCCCGACTGCAAGGGCCGCGGCCTGATCGCCGAGCACCCCTGCCTGGAGTGCAAGGGCAGTGGACGCGCCAAGTCGTCCCGCACGATGCAGGTCCGCATCCCGGCGGGCGTCACCGACGGGCAGCGCATCCGGCTGCGCGGCAAGGGCGCGCCCGGTGAGCGGGGCGGCCCGGCGGGCGACCTGTACGTGGTCGTGCACGTCGGCGAACACCCCGTGTTCGGCCGCAAGGGCGACAACCTCACCGTCACCGTGCCGGTGACGTATCCCGAGGCGGCCCTCGGCGGCGAGGTGCGGGTGCCGACCCTCGGCGGTCCGGCCGTCACGCTGAAACTGCCGCCGGGCACCCCCAACGGCCGTACGATGCGCGCCCGTGGCAAGGGCGCGGTCCGCAAGGACGGCACCCGCGGCGATCTGCTGGTCACCGTCGAGGTGAGTGTCCCGAAGGACCTGTCGGGGAAGGCTCGTGACGCACTGGAGGCGTATCGCGAGGCGACCGCGGGCGAGGACCCGCGGGCGGAGCTGTTCGAGGCCGCGAAGGGAGCTTGAGAGTGATGGACGGCCGTCGACGTAACCCGTATGAACTGACCGAGGAGACCCCGGTCTACGTCATCTCGGTGGCGGCCCAGCTCTCCGGACTCCACCCGCAGACGCTGCGCCAGTACGACCGCCTGGGCCTGGTCTCCCCCGACCGCACCGCCGGCCGGGGCCGCCGGTACTCGGCCCGTGACATCGAACTGCTCCGCCAGGTGCAGCAGTTGTCGCAGGACGAGGGCATCAACCTGGCCGGCATCAAGCGGATCATCGAACTGGAGAACCAGGTCGCCGCCCTGCAGTCCCGCGTCGTGGAGCTTCAGGCGGCGCTGGACGGCGCGGCGGCCGCGATGCAGCAGCGCGAGGCCGCCGTCCACGCCTCCTACCGCCGCGACCTGGTCCCGTACCAGGAGGTGCAGCAGACCAGCGCGCTGGTGGTGTGGCGGCCCAAGCGGCAGCAGCAGCCGGATTGACCCTCCGCCGAGTGGAACGCGTACGAGGGGCCCGCAGGCATCGTGCCTGCGGGCCCTTCGCCGTACCCCCGCGTCCGTGTGGGTCGGCCGGGAAGCGAGCCGGACGGCGGCAACCGGACGGTGACGGTGCCGAAGCGGGCGTCGTCCGCCGTCGGGACGCCCTCGGTGCCGTGGCCGGGTTCGTTCGCTTCCCCGGTCGAGCGGGTGCGGCGGCGGGCGCGTCCCGATGATCATGGCGTGCCGGGAATGGAGTTGGTTGTGCCGATCTTTGCCTGCCCGTGAACTCCCTTTGAATGGAGGGTCCGTAAAGAGTGTTTGGAGGTGATTCCGCGCCACCTTCACAAGGGCAGCTGAGCGTGGTGTTGCGGACTCGTTAAGTGATTCCGCTTGACGCCGAGTGGCGCCGCCGCGTTGTCTTTTCAGACACCTGGGTCGTATAGCAGCACCCACGTCCGGAACGCACCTGAAGTGAGCCCTCGAATGCGTCGTATCGCCATATCCGTGGCCGCGTCCACGATGACCCTCTCGCTCGCCGGCTGTGGCGTGCTGAACGCGGCGGGGGACGGCGCGAGCGCGAGCCCGACCAAGGGCAACGACATCACCGTGGGCCTGCTGCTCCCGGAGAAGGCCAACACCCGCTACGACAAGTTCGACTACCCCATCATTCGGGACAAGGTGGCCGAACTCACCCAGAAGCAGGGCAAGGTCAAGTACGCCAACGCCGACGCGAGCGTCACCCGGCAGGCCGACCAGCTGCAGCAGATGATCGACGACAAGGTCGACGTCATCCTGCTGGACGCGGTCGACTCGCACGCCGTCGCCGCCGGCGTGCAGAAGGCCAAGGACGCCGGCATCCCGGTCATCGCCTACGACCGCCTCGCCGAGGGCCCGATCGACGCCTACATCTCCTTCGACAACGAGCTGGTCGGCGAGGTGCAGGCCCGCACGCTGCTGGAGGCGCTGGGCCCGAAGGCCGACACCTCCGACAAGATCGTCATGGTGAACGGCTCGCCCACCGACCCCAACGCCAAGCAGTTCAAGCAGGGCGCGCTGTCCGAGCTGAGCGGCAAGGTGACGATCGCGGACTCCTTCGACACCAAGGACTGGAAGCCGGAGAACGCCGAGGCGCGCATGGCCGCGGCGATCGCCAAGATCGGCAAGGACAACATCGCCGCCGTCTACGCCGCCAACGACGGCATGGCGGGCGGTGTCATCAAGGCCCTCAAGGCGGCCGGCGTCACCCAGCTGCCCCCGATCACCGGCCAGGACGCCGAACTCGACGCCGTGCAGCGGGTGGTGACGAGCGAGCAGTACATGAGCGTCTACAAGTCCTACCCGGACGAGGCCGAGGCCGCCGCACAGATGGCCGTCACCAAGCTCCAGGGCAAGGACATCCAGTTCGACGCCCTCACCCAGGACAGGGTCGACAGCCCCACCACCAAGGACGTCCCGTCCAAGCTGGTCCAGGTGAGCGCGCTGACCCAGCGCACCATCAAGGACACGGTCGTCGCGGACGGCATCTACACCATCGGCCAGATCTGCACGGCCAAGTACAAGGCGGCCTGCGCGGCGATCGGCCTGAAGAAGTAGCCCCGGGACACGCCCCGTCCGGCGTCCTGCCCCCACATGCCCCAGCGGCCCTTCCGCTGGGGCGCCCCCTCGTGCGAGCGGCGCGACGGCCCGGCCGGACCTGGGGGAGGCCGGGGCCGCCCCGGGCGCCCTCAAGCGCCCGGGCGGTGCGGCGACGACGATGCCGTGGTGGTGTCCGAACCGCCACGGTCATCTTGTGGCAATGCGGGGGGAGGAGCCTGGATGAAACCCGGGCATACCAGTGGTTCACGGCAGCCCCCGTCGGGAGAGCCGTGTTGCGGACCCGGTCGGCGCCGCGCATAGTTGCGCTGCGGAAGTGGCAGCACACCGGGGGTGAAATGGGCGATGGCCGGGCACGGGGCGGAGGAGCATCCTCACGGTGCCGACCGGCTGTGCGAGGTCGGGGACCGTGTCTATTCCCGTGCCGTACGCCGGGGGCGGGTGCCGCGCACGGACGCCGAACCGGTGCCCTGCCTGCTGGAACTCGCCCTGCTGCACCCGGACCCCGACGACATGGACTGGCTGGTGCCGACCTCCCCGCAGGAGGTCATGACCAGGCTGCTGCGCGGGGTCTACGACGAGGTCAGTGAGAGCCAGCGGCGGATGGGCTCGGCGGTGGCCGCCTTCGAGTGGTACGCGGGCCTGGGCCGGCAGCTGAACGCCCTGGCGGCCCCGGCCGAGGGCAGCGCCATCCGGGTGCTGGACGGACTCTCCCGCATCCAGGCCGCGATGGACGAGGCGACCGAGGCGTGCACCACCGAGGTGCTCACCGTGCAGCCGGGCGGTATCCGGCGGGAGGCCGAGCTGACCGAGGGGCTGCACCGGGCGCTGACCCTGCGCGGCCGGGGCGTGCGCATGCGCGACCTGTACACGCATGTGGCCCGGCACGGGCAGGGGCTGCTCAACTACCTGGAGCTGATGGGTGACACGGTCGAGGCCCGCACCCTGGACGAGGTCATCGACCGGCTGATCCTCTTCGACCGGACGGTGGCCTTCATCCCCGCCAACTCCGATCGCACGATGGCCCTGGAACTACGCCACCCCGCCCTGGTCGCATACCTGGTCACGGTCTTCGAACGCCTCTGGCGGCTGGCGATCCCGCTCACCGCCCCCCTGCCCGACACCGGCATCGAGGGCATCTCGCACCGTGAGCAGTCCATCGCCGCGCTGCTCGCCGAGGGCCACCAGGACGCGGTGATCGCCGAGCGGCTCGGCATCAGCGTCCGAACCTGCCGGGCCCACATCGCCCGCCTGTCGGAGACGCTGGGCGCGGCCAGCCGTACCCAACTCGGCGTCCGCATCGCCCAGGTGGGCCTGGACGGCCACCGTCCCGCCCGCCCGGCAGGTGCGCTCACGGTTCCCGATCAAGGCTCCCCGACCGGCCTGTGAGGTGGCCGAGCCGGGCGCGGCTGTCACGGCCGAGAGCGGCGGCGAACCCGGCGACCGTACCCGGTCGTCACCTCAGTTGTCCCGCTCCAGGATCCCGGACTGGGCGATGAGATAACCGAGTTGAGCCCGGCTGCCGCTGCCGAGGGCCTGGGCGAGTTTGGCGATGTGGGCCCGGCAGGTGCGGACGTTCATGCCCAGCCGGCGGGCGATGGCCTCGTCGACGTGGCCCTCGACCAGGAGCTTGGCGATGGAGTGCTGGATCTCGGTGATGCCGTCGGGGGCGGTCTCGTACGGGGTGCCGGCGCTCAGCGGAACGGCGCGGTCCCACATGAACTCGAACACCTTGATCAGGTAGCGGACCAGGCCGGGGTGGCGTAGCTCCAGGGCCATTTGCCGGTCGTCGCTGATGGGGATGAACGCCACGGCCTCGTCGCAGACGATGAGCCGGTCCACCAGTTCGTCGATGGTGCGGTACTCCACCTTGCCGTTGGCGAAGTGGTCCACGTAGGCGAGCCGGTCGGGACTGTATCTGGCCGTGTGCTGGTACAGCGTGCGGATCCGCACCCCGCGCTCGATCAGCGGCTTGTCGCGTTCCAGCCCCTCGAGGAGCCGTTGCTCGGGACGGCGCCGGCCACTGGGCTGCACCGTGAGCATCTCCGTCCGGCACTGGGCCGTGGCCAGGTCCAGTGACGCGTTGATCCGGTCCAGCCCCTCCAGAACCGTGATGGAGTGGGTCGGGGCGCTCTCCTGGGTGCTGAGGGCCATGAATGGCTCGAAGACGTCGGCCAGGGCGACGGACAGCCGCCGTCGCTCGGTGATCTCCCGTTCCAGGGGATGGAGGCGCTGTGCCAGGGCCAGTGTCGGGGGAACCGGACGGAGCCAGCCGGCGTCGTCCGGATCGGGGTGGAGGAGGGCGAACTCCATCAGACAGGGGGCGGTCTCGGCATCCGCTCGCGCGATGCGGCCGGTGCGGAGCGCCGTCGCGTAGAGGCGGTTTCCTTCGTCACACAAGTCGGTAACCGCATGGGGATGTGTCGCCTTAGTCCCATTCGTTGTCAAATCTCCGCCCCCCAGGGTCCTGAACATGCAGGAACATGATGCACCGATCGTGTGGTCATGATGTGCCCGAATGAGCCATCGTCTTACACGACGGGGGAAGAGGGGACCTTCAAGTGAGGACGAAGCCGACTATGCGTAAGAGAATGCTTCGCTCGGTGCTTGTCGCCGCCTTCTCCGCCGTTGCGGCCTTCGGAGCGTTGGCCGGCCTCTCCGGCGTGCAGGGGGACGGTCACGAGGCGAGTGGCGCTCGGACAACGGGGACGGTCGCTGTCGGCGTCGAGACTCCGGTCAGCACGGACGACAGCGTCTGGGACTGACGATGACTACTCCACCCGACGACCGCTCCTTCCGTCGCGAGATGGCCACCGCCTACCGCTCGGGCTGGCACTTCATCGACCTGGTCACCGCCATCCCCCACAGTGGTGACTCGTTGATGGTGACCGTGTTCGGTGAGCCGGTCGTCGTCACCCGGGACGATGACGAGGATGTACGGGCCTACCGGTGTCTGCGCAAGCCCCGCGGGGCGCCGCAGCCCGTCCGGTGTGCCATCCGGTACGGAATGATCTTTGTGAACCTGGACCAGCGGGACCACCGGCTGACCGAGCCGGCGGATTCCGACCTGAGGACCATCTCGGCCACCCCCCGCAGTGCCTGACGCGATTCCCCCGTCGTAAAAGATCGCTCAGGCGCTTCCCCCCCGCAGCGGCGTCACCGTGACCTGAACACGGTGACGCCGCTGCAGTTTTACGGGGACATTTCGCACTTTGGGCACCTTTTCATGGTGGCCGAAACCGGCCATTCGGCAGTCGTGGGCCGGTCAGCCGTGGCCCAGTGCCCGCTCCACCTCGATCTCGATCACCACGCGGGACGGATTCGGCCCCGGCGTCCGCTCGTAGCGCTCGGCATAGCGCCGCACCGCCTCCGCGACCCGCTCCGGTTCCGTCCGTACCCGCGCGCGCCCCTCGAGCGTGGCCCAGCGTCGGCCGTCCACCTGGCACACCGCGACCCGGGCGCCCCCGGGGCCGGCCGAGAGCACGTGGGAGACCTTCGCGGACGTCCTGTTCGTGATCACCCTGGCCAGCCGCGCCCCGGGGTCGTACGTCACCCCGACCGGCACCACGTGCGGGCTGCCGTCGGGCCGGAGCGTGGTCAGTGTGCACAGATGCCGCTCGCGCCAGAAGGCGAGGTAGTGCTCGTCCGGGGCGGCCGGGTCTACGGAGTGCGTCGCCATGCCCGCAACCTAGCCGGAAACTACGCCGTCTGACCTTGAGTGGAATAGACTCAACTTTGTGTACGCTGGTTAAGTCAGCAGTGGAGAGAGGTCGAGGAGGAGAACCGAGACGTGGACGCCGAGCTGACCAACAGGAGCCGGGACGCGATCAACGCGGCAGGCAACCGGGCCGTGACCGAGGGGCACCCGGACCTGACCCCCGCTCACCTGCTGCTTGCCCTGCTCCAGGGGCAGGACAACGAGAACATCACCGACCTGCTCGCGGCCGTCGACGCCGACCAGGCCGCCGTACGCTCGGGCACGGAGCGGATCCTGGCCGCGCTGCCCAGCGTGACCGGGTCCACCGTCGCGCCTCCGCAGCCCAACCGTGAGCTGCTGGCCGTGATCGCCGACGCCGGCGAGCGCGCGAAGGACCTCGGTGACGAGTACCTGTCCACGGAGCATCTGCTGATCGGCATCGCCGCGAAGGGCGGTGCCGCCGGTGACGTGCTCACCCGGCAGGGTGCCGACGCCAAGAAGCTGCTGGAGGCCTTCAGGAAGGCCAGGGGAGGACGCCGCGTGACCACCGCCGACCCCGAGGGTCAGTACAAGGCCCTGGAGAAGTTCGGCACCGACTTCACCGCCGCCGCCCGCGAGGGCCGGCTGGACCCGGTCATCGGACGGGACCAGGAGATCCGGCGGGTCGTGCAGGTGCTGAGCCGCCGTACCAAGAACAACCCCGTGCTCATCGGTGAGCCCGGCGTCGGCAAGACCGCCGTCGTCGAGGGGCTCGCCCAGCGGATCGTGAAGGGGGACGTGCCCGAGTCGCTGAAGGACAAGCGGCTGGTGGCGCTGGACCTGGGCGCGATGGTGGCCGGCGCCAAGTACCGGGGCGAGTTCGAGGAGCGGCTGAAGGCCGTGCTCGCCGAGATCAAGGGGTCGGACGGGCAGATCATCACCTTCATCGACGAGCTGCACACCGTCGTGGGCGCCGGTGCCGGTGGTGATTCGGCCATGGACGCGGGCAACATGCTCAAGCCGATGCTGGCCCGTGGCGAGCTGCGCATGGTCGGCGCGACGACGCTGGACGAGTACCGGGAGCGGATCGAGAAGGACCCCGCCCTGGAGCGCCGCTTCCAGCAGGTGATGGTCGCCGAGCCGAGCGTCGAGGACACCATCGCGATCCTGCGCGGTCTCAAGGGCCGGTACGAGGCCCACCACAAGGTGCAGATCGCCGACAGCGCGCTGGTGGCCGCCGCCACCCTGTCCGACCGGTACATCACCTCCCGCTTCCTGCCGGACAAGGCCATCGACCTCGTGGACGAGGCCGCCTCGCGGCTGCGGATGGAGATCGACTCCTCCCCCGTGGAGATCGACGAACTCCAGCGTGCCGTCGACCGGCTGAAGATGGAGGAGCTGGCGATCGCCAAGGAGACCGATCCGGCCTCCCGCGAGCGGCTGGAGAAGCTGCGCCGCGATCTCGCCGACAAGGAGGAGGAGCTGCGCGGTCTGACCGCCCGCTGGGAGAAGGAGAAGCAGTCCCTCAACCGGGTCGGTGAGCTGAAGGAGCGGCTCGACGACCTGCGTGGGCAGGCGGAACGCGCCCAGCGCGACGGCGACTTCGACACCGCGGCCAAGCTGCTCTACGGCGAGATCCCGCAGCTGGAGAAGGAGCTGGAGGCCGCCTCCGCCGCCGAGGAGGAGGTCGCCAAGGACACCATGGTCAAGGAGGAGGTCGGCGCCGACGACATCGCCGACGTCGTCGCCGCCTGGACCGGCATCCCCTCCGGGCGCCTGATGGAGGGCGAGACGCAGAAGCTGCTGCGGATGGAGGACGAACTCGGCAAGCGGCTCATCGGCCAGACCGAGGCCGTGCGGGCGGTCAGCGACGCCGTACGGCGGTCACGGGCCGGGATCGCCGACCCCGACCGGCCCACCGGGTCCTTCCTCTTCCTCGGTCCGACGGGTGTCGGCAAGACCGAACTCGCCAAGGCGCTCGCCGACTTCCTGTTCGACGACGAGCGGGCCATGGTCCGCATCGACATGTCGGAGTACGGCGAGAAGCACAGCGTCGCCCGGCTGGTCGGCGCGCCTCCCGGGTACGTCGGCTACGAGGAGGGCGGTCAGCTCACCGAGGCCGTCCGCCGCCGCCCGTACAGCGTGATCCTGCTGGACGAGGTGGAGAAGGCCCACCCGGAGGTCTTCGACATCCTGCTCCAGGTGCTGGACGACGGCCGCCTGACCGACGGTCAGGGCCGTACGGTCGACTTCCGCAACACCATCCTGGTGCTGACCTCCAACCTGGGCAGCCAGTTCCTGGTCGACCCGCTCAGCAGCGAGGTGGAGAAGAAGGAGCAGGTGCTGGAGGTCGTCCGCGCCACCTTCAAGCCGGAGTTCCTCAACCGACTCGACGACCTGGTGGTCTTCTCGGCGCTGACCAAGCCCGAGCTGGAGCGGATCGCGCAGCTCCAGATCGACCGGCTGGCCAAGCGGCTGGCCGAGCGCCGGCTCACCCTGGAGATCACCCCGGAGGCGCTTGCCTGGCTCGCGGAGGAGGGCCTGGACCCGGCCTACGGCGCCCGCCCGCTGCGCCGCCTCGTGCAGACCGCCATCGGCGACCGCCTCGCCAAGGAGATCCTCTCCGGCGAGATCAAGGACGGCGACACGGTCCGCGTGGACCGCTTCGGCGAGGGCCTGCTGGTGGGCCCGGCCACGGGGAAGACGCTGTGACGCTCACACGGTGAACGCCGAGAACCGTACGAGGGCCCCCTGCGGGCCCTCGTACGTCACGTTCACCGTCACCGCATCGGCCGCGGCGTCCGGCGGGGGCGGAGCGGTCGCCGAGTCCATGTTCAGGCAGAGGTCGGCACCCTTCTCGCACAGGTCGGTGCCGGGTTCCGGGCCCGCCGGATAGCTGTCCTTCAGCCAGGTGCCCACGTCAGCACGCCGCATCCGGAACGCGGCGTGATAGCTGGTGTCCAGCCAGGTCTGCACCGTGCACCGCTCGTCGTACGCCCCCTCGGGCACCCTCGCCCCGCCGAACCGCAGCGCCTCGGCGCACGGGACCGTCTCCGGGGCCCCGCCCAGCGGATAGTCCGACGTCATGAACCTGATCACGATGACGATCACCCAGCCCAGCAGCAGCGCCGGCACCGCCATGACCGCCGCGAACAGCCTCCACCTGGTCCGTCCTCGCACCACCACACCGACTTCCTCGTCCGACGGCCCTCCCCCCGACCGGACGGATCATGTCAGCCGACGGCTGACAGGCACCGTCGGGGCTTGCCACCCCCCTCCCCGCATGGGGGAGGATGGCGGAATCCGCATGAAGGGAAAAACACGGTGAGCATCGACCCGTCCTCGATTCCGAACTTCGGGGGCCAGCCCGAACCGCAGCCCCAAGGACCGGCGGGCCCCGTCGTCCCGGATCAGGATCTCGTGAAGCAGCTCCTCGACCAGATGGAGCTGAAGTACGTCGTCGACGAGGAGGGTGACCTCGCGGCGCCGTGGGAGCAGTTCCGCACCTACTTCATGTTCCGAGGGGAGGCCGAACAGGCGGTCTTCTCGGTGCGGACCTTCTACGACCGCCCCCACCAGATCGGTGAGAAGCCGCAGCTGCTGGAGTCCGTCGACGACTGGAACCGCCGCACCCTGTGGCCCAAGGTGTACACCCACACCCACGACGACGGCACCGTCCGCCTGATCGGCGAGGCCCAGATGCTGATCGGCACGGGCGTCGACATCAACCACTTCGTCTCCTCCACGGTCAGCTGGGTGCGGGCCGCGATCGAGTTCGACAAGTGGCTCGTCGAGCAGCTCGGCCTGGAGCAGGAGGTCAACGAGGCGGAGAAGCCCGAGGACGACGGAGAGTAGCTTCTCCGCCCCGCCCGTCACACAGGCGCGCGCCCGAACACGACCAGGTACGCGCCGTAGGCATAGCTGAGCCCGGCCAGGGCCGCGACCACCACGGTCGCGTGCCAGGGCCGGGCTCTCGCCGTGCGCACCACCGCCCGGGCGAGCGGCAGCAGCAGCGGGAACGCCGGCAGCAGGAACCGCGGCTTGGACTCGAAGAAGCCTGACCCACCGAGCGCGATCAGCAGCAGCACCCCGCTGTGCACGAGCAGCGGCAGCGGGGCGCGATCCAGGAGCAGCAGGGCGTACAGCAGCGCGGCGACCGCCACGATGATCAGCGCCATCGGGATCAGGAACCGGCCTCCGTGCACCAGCGTGCGGCGCACGACTTCCAGCGCGCCCCGCCCGAAGTCGAACCGCGACCCCCAGCGCCGCTGCACGCCGACATAGCCGCCCAGCGGGTCCCCCGTACGGCGGCCGACCCACAGCACGTACGCCGTCCAGCCCAGCGGGGCGATCACCGCGCCCGTCCACAGCCTGTGGGAAACCCGGCCGCGGCGCCTCCACAGCTCGGCGCCCGCCGCGGCCAGCACGGCGGTGGCGACCGCGAACCCGTTCGGCCGGGCGAGCCCGCCGCACGCCGCCAGGACGCCTGCCCACAGCCAGTGCCCGGCCAGCACCGCGTACAGCGACCAGGCCGCGAGCGCGGTCAGCACCGGCTCGGTGTACGCCATCGACAGCACCACCGAGTGCGGCAGCAGACCCCACAGCAGCACCAGCGCGAGCCCGACCGAGCGCCCGTGCAGCCGGGAGCCGACCGCGTGGATCCCGGCGGCGGCGACGGCGGCCGCCGTCCACGACACCAGCAGCCCGGCGCCGATCCCGCCGAGCGGTGTGAGCGCGGTGACCGCCCGCACCAGCGCCGGGTACAGCGGGAAGAACGCCAGGTCGCTGACGATCGTCGAGCGCAGATGCAGGGAGCGGCCGTAGCCGTGCGCGGCGATCCCCAGGTACCAGACCGAGTCCCAGGACCGGCCGAGCAGGGTGAGGGGGTGCTTGCCGGCGGCCTGCGCGACGAGGGCGAGCACGGCGGCACCGGCGAGCCGCGCGCCCAGGAACAGGCCTACGGCGAGGGCGCTCGCGCGGCCGAGGGACGGCCCGGTGCGCTCCCCGGTCACCGGCTCCGGTGTGACGACGGGTGAGGCGAGGACGGTGCTGGCGTGAGTCACACCACCGCACCTTGCAAGGCACCGGGCGCCGATGCGAGCAGAAGACGCCCGAGTGCGTCACCGGTTCACCTGTGCCGCGTACACGACCGCCGCCACACGGGTCCCGTGCGCGATCCGTGCGGTCGGCTCACATGCCGCGCAACCGCTGTGCCGCCTCCCGCAGCACCTCCTGTCGCTTGCAGAAGGCGAACCGCACGAAAGGCGCCCCCGCCTCCCGGTCGTCGTAGAAGACGGCGTTGGGGATGGCGACCACGCCCGCGCGCTCCGGCAGGGCGCGGCAGAAGGCGAAGCCGTCCTTCTCGCCCAGGGGGCGGATGTCGGTGGTGATGAAGTAGGTCCCGGCCGGCTCGAAGACCTCGAAGCCCGCCGCCGTCAGTCCCTCCGCGAGGATGTCCCGGCGGGCCTGCATGGACCGGCGGAAGTCCGCGAAGTAGGAGTCGGGCAGGGCGAGGGCCTCGGCGACCGCGTACTGGAAGGGGCCCGAGGAGACGTACGTCAGGAACTGCTTCACCGCGCGGACCGCGCCGACCAGCTCCGGGGCGGCCGTCACCCAGCCGACCTTCCAGCCGGTGAAGGAGAAGGTCTTGCCGGCCGAACCGATGCTCACCGTGCGCTCGCGCATTCCGGGGAACGCGGCGAGCGGCAGGTGCTCGGCGCCGTCGAAGACCAGGTGCTCGTACACCTCGTCCGTCACCACCAGCAGGTCCCGCTCCACCGCCAGCTCGGCGATCGCGGCCAGCTCGGCGCGCGTGAGGACCGTACCGGTCGGGTTGTGCGGGGTGTTGATCAGCAGCAGACGGGTGCGGTCGGTGACGGCGGCGCGCAGCTCGTCCAGGTCCAGCCGGAACCTGCCGTCGTGCGGCCTGAGGGTCACCGGCACCCGCCGGCCGCCCGCCAGCGCGATGCTCGCCGCGTAGGAGTCGTAGTACGGCTCCAGCGCCACGACCTCGTCGCCCGGCTCGACCAGCGCCAGCAGCGAGGCCGCGATCGCCTCCGTCGCGCCCGCCGTGACCAGCACCTCGGTGTCGGGGTCGTACGACAGCGCGTAGCGGCGCAGCTGGTGCTCGGCGATCGCGGTGCGCAGCTCGGGAACGCCGGGGCCCGGCGGGTACTGGTTGCCGCGTCCGTCGCGCAGCGCCCGTACGGCGGCCTCCCGGACCTCCTCGGGGCCGTCGGTGTCGGGAAAACCCTGGCCCAGGTTGATCGCCCCGGTGGCCACGGCGAGGGCGGACATCTCGGCGAAGATCGTCGTCCCGAACGCGGCGAGACGGCGGTTGAGGTACGGGCGCTCGGTGGAGGTCATGCCGGCCATCCTGCGCCCGGGCTCCGGGGTTCCTCAACTTGCCGTCCGGGGACGAGCGCCTGCGCCGCTGCCACGGCAGCGCGCACCGGCATCAGCCCTCGGAGGGACGCGGGGCGCGCCGGTGCGCCCGTTCCTTCAGCTCTTCCTCGTCGACCAGCGTGAGCATCGGCTGACCCGGCGCGCACACCATGGTCACGACGAACTTGTTCGGCGCGTCCGACCGGGCGTTGCCGTCCTGGTAGTGGATCACGTCACCGCCCGGCTCCCAGAACGTCTCACCGGCCTCGACCACACGCTCCGGCTCACCCTCGATCTCGAACCGGACCGCGCCCTCCATCACGTAGCCGAACGCCGGTCCTGAGTGGCGATGCGGAGGGAGCCCGGGATGACCAGGAGGCCACTCGACAAGGATCGTCATCGCCGATCCACCGTCGGGGAAGAAGGGCGGGGTGACGTCCTGCAGCATCTTGACCTCGGGCGGCAGCGAGACCTGCCCCGCGGCAGGGGCTTCGTGCGCTGGGTTGTTCTCTGGCATGTACCACACCTCCGGCAGCCTGCCTGGAACGGACGATCAGCCACAGCCGCATCCGTGACACGCCGGTCCCGAAACCACCCTGCCGCACGTCGGCGGCCGCCACAATCCGTACAGGGCTCAGAGGGGTGCCGACGGCAAGACCGTTCGCGTCAAGACCGACCGTTACGGCACCGGACTGCGCCATCGCCCGCGGTACGTCGGTCCCGACGGCACAGAGAAGCCCAAGAGCTTCCCTGACGGGAAGAAGCGTCTCGCTGAGAAGTGGCTCAGCGCCATCGAGACGGACATGACGCGCGGTCAGTACACGGATCCCACGTCCGTGCGGGGCAGTACGCGGAGAAGTGGTTGGACAGCAAGACGTCCAGTCCGATGACCCGGAGGGAACTCGGCCGGCGCCTGCGGCTGTACGTCTACGGCGCGCGAGCACGGCATGCACGCCCTGCGGCACTTCTACGCGTCCGCGTTGTTGGGCGCGGGCGAGAACGTCAGGCCGTCAGCGCGTACATGGGGCATGCCGATCCGGCGCTGACGCTGCGGGTGTACGCCCATCTGATGCCCGACAGCAGGGAACGTGCCCGCTGCGCGATCGACACCGTGTTCCGGCGCAAGTCCGAGGAAGGGCAGGGTCCCAGACCACACAGTGAGCCACAGGCGGCCCCTGGAGTGCTGCGTGCCCTTCGCGGCACCTGCGGCAATCCCCTGGGGGGCTCGGCGGCAGCGAGACGATCGACGACGCGTCCAGGTTTGCCGGGATCACGATGATGGTCAGCGGGCCCCTCAGCATCCTGATGGGCGCAGCCGGAATCGCACACGACACTCTGTTCGCCGCGTCCCGGTACGCCTACCGGTTCGACATCACGTCCTGGGGCTGGATCCACCTGGTGATGGGGGTGGCCCTCGTCATTGCCGGCCTGGGTGTCCTGGCAGGTCGGAGGTGGGGTCGCGGGGCCGGTGTAGCGGTGGCAGCGATCAGCCTGATCACCCAGTTCATGTTCGTTCCGTACTACCCGTTGTGGGCCATCCCCGTGATGACACTCGACCTCCTGATCCTGTTCGCGCTGACGAGAGTCCATATCGAGACCCGCGACGGTCGGTGAACCTCGCAGCCCTGCAGCGCGCCGGAGCGGAAGATCACGGCCCACAGGCGGCCCGGTGAGACGCCGAAGGCCCCTGACCTCCCCGTCTGCGCAGGTCAGGGGCCTTTTCCGTGCGTTGACCCTCAGAAGTTCCTCAACTCTGCTTTGCGGCCGTTCGCGGCCGGGCATCCCCCGGTCACCGCGCCAGACGCGGCAACAGGCGAGGCGCCCACGGGGGGCCGCTTCGGGGGAACGGAAGGAGGGTGACGCCATGGTCTTCGGCATCATCCTGGCGGTGGTGGTGGTCCTGGTCATCGCGGTGGCGACGGGCCGGAACCGCCGGAACCGGCACGCCAAGGTGTCGCTCGGCAAGGGCGGCGGCAGCCGGTCGTACCGCGCGTCGTCTTCGTCATCGTCGTCGGCTTCGTCGTACGACAGCGGGAACAGCTGGTGGGCCTGGGGCGGCGGCGCCGACTCCGGCTCGTCCTCGGGGAGCCATGGGGGACATGGCGGGAGCCACCACTCCTGCGGGGGCGGTTCCTCGTGCGGGGGCGGCTCCTCCTGCGGCGGGGGTTCGTCGTGCGGCGGCGGGGGCGGATGCGGCGGAGGCAGCTGACACGGGGCAGCTGAGCTTCCGGGAACCTCCCGCGAACGGTCCTGTGACGCACGGGCTTCCGGGAGCAGGGGGAACCGCATCCGGCCGCACACGGGTGCCCGTCGGACGAAGGCATTCCGGCGGGCGCCCACCCCTCACGTCCGCGCGCCCCGCGCACGCCGTAGTTGAACAGTTGAGCTGTGTAGCCCTCTGAGGGATGGAAACCCCACGAAGTTGGGTAAAAACGCTGTGGGGGCGCCTTGGTTCATGATTCCCTCTACATCGCCAACGCAGCCCCTCGGACGTCCCACAGACTCCCTCCCCGGCCGGGCCGGCTGGGCTGACATGGCCGATCTCCCCCTCATTGCGTGTTAGCGGAGCCGATCCATGCTCACGACCCTGAACACCTCCTACACCGATACGCGCGCTGCCGACCTCGCCTGGGCCCTGGGACGCGAGCCGCTGCCCGCCCTGGCCACCCTGGATCTCGAACTCATGGGCGCCAAACTGCAGTTGCGACTGCTCGGAGCGTCCCACCAGGTGCTCCTCGAGGAGGAGCGCGGCGTGTGTTCGGAGACGGTCGCCTGCATTCCGGGCTCCAGCACCCCGCTCCCGCTGGGCGTCGCCAAGCGGGTCGGCAACTGGGAGTACGAGTTCGCCGCCCGCGTCGAGGTACTCACGCCCGGCTCGTTCGCCGGCCGCGCCCAGGAGTTGCTGGCCCTGGTCTCCGACCATCCGCACGGCCTCGCCGGCGTCTTCCCGGGCAGCCCGCACGCCTTCACCGCGATGCTGGCCCAGCGGCACGAGGGCCAGGTGCACTGGCGCACCTGGCACGCCTACCCGCAGGACGGGCAGTTGGTGGCCACCCGCACCCGGGTCGGGGCGCGGGTGCCGGCCGGCCGGGCGGACTAGGGCCTGTCTGACAATTCCCGTCTGCCGCCCTTCGGGCAACGACGCGAATTGTCAGACAGGCCCTAGGGCGAGTTCGGGCGGCATAAACCCCGGATGCGTCAACTGCCCCCACTTCCACACGTGTGGGTGACGAAGCGTGCCGAGCGTGTGACGTAACGTCGCAGAGTGATCGAACAGCACGCCCCCGCGCCCCCGGGCGCCCCGCCCTCCTGGACCGGCCCCGCGCGGCTGCCCGTCCGGCCCGGCACCGGGCGGTTCCTGGTCCTCGCGTGCGTCTTCGTCTGCGCGGCCTGTGGACTGGTGTACGAACTCGAACTCGTCGCCTTCGCCTCGTACTTGATGGGCGACTCCGTCACCCAGGCCTCCGTCGTGCTGTCCGTGATGGTGTTCGCGATGGGTATCGGCTCCCTCGGCGCCAAACGGCTGCGCTGGCACGCGGCCGCCGGTTTCGGCGCGGTCGAGTCGGCCCTCGCGCTGGTCGGCGGGTGCAGCGCGATGGCGTTGTACGCCGTGTTCGCCTGGACCGGCGGCTGGGGCGGGGTGTGGGCCGAGGGCCCGCGCTGTCTCCTGGTCGCCTTCTCCCTCGCCATCGGCCTGCTCATCGGCGCCGAGGTCCCCTTGCTGATGGAGCTGATCCAGCGCATCCGCCGTCAGGACGCGGGCGGCGCGGTGGCCGACCTGTTCGCGGCGGACTACGTCGGCGCCCTGGTCGGCGGCCTGGCCTTCCCCTTCCTGCTGCTGCCCTTCCTCGGCCAGTTGACGGGCGCCCTGCTCACCGGCACGGTCAACGTCGTCGCGGGCGGCGCCCTCGTCCTCGGCCTCTTCCGGCGCGACCTCACCCGCCGCGCCCGCTGGGCCCTCCTCCTCGTGGGTCTCACCGTCCTCGGCGTCCTCGCCTGCGCCGCCGCCCTCGCCGACGACTTCGAGCGGGCCGCCCGGCACGCCGTGTACGGCCAGGGCGTCCGGGTGGCCGTGCAGACCGGCGTCCAGGAGATCGTCCTGACCGGCGGCACCGACGGCAGGCCCCTCGACCTCTTCCTCGACGGCCGCCTGCGCGTCGGCGGCCGCGACGAACGCCGCTACCACGAGGCCCTGGTCCACCCGGCCCTCGCCGGCGCCCCCGACGCGCGCGTCCTGATCCTCGGCGGCGGCGACGGCCTGGCCGCCCGGGAAGCGCTGCGCCACCGCCGGGTGCGCCGCGTCGACGTCGTCGAACTCGACCCCGGCCTGTTGCGCCTGGCCCGCCAGGACCCCGGCCTGTCCGCCGCCAACGGCCACGCCTATGCCGACCCCCGCGTCCACGTCACCACGGCGGACGCCCTGGGCTGGCTGCGCGGCGCCCCCGCGGCGGCGTACGACGTGGTGATCGCCGACCTGCCCGATCCCGGGATCACCGCCAGCACCAAGCTGTACTCCCAGGAGTTCTACGGGCTGGCCCGGCGCGTCCTGGCCCCGCGGGGCCGTCTGGTGGTGCACGCCGGGTCCGTCACCGCCCGCCCGCGCATCTTCTGGACGGTCGCCGCGACCCTCCGCGCGGCCGGCTTCGCCACCGCCCCCTACCGGGTCCTCGGCCACGACTCCGGCTTCGGGGCCGGCCCCGACCGCTCCACGGGCCCGTCCCGGGCACCGCACGACTGGGGCTTCCTGCTGGCGGCTCCGGGCCGCACGCCCCCGCCGCTGCGGCTGGATCGGGAGGGCCACCCGCGCACCCTGACGCAGACCGGACTGACGGCGGACGGCAGGGCGGCGCAGCGGACGCGGATCGGGGGGTTGCCGGCGTCGACGCTGGTGCATCCGCGGTACTGAGCCTTTGCCGGATGCACGTCCCGGACGCCCGCGTCGGGGCGGGGGGGAGGCGAACGGGGGTCCGGGGGCCCAGCCCCTGCAGGACGGGGTGAGTTCCGGCCGCGACTGGGTAGGCTCAGCGGACATGGAGCACCAGGTCTTCGTCCCGGTTCCCGCCGAGCGGCTCAGAGCGGCACTGGCCGACCCCGCTCGCGTCGCCCGGGCGGTGCCCGGCCTGCAGCAGGACGCCGGTGCCGAACCCGTCGCCGGGCGGCTGAAGCTGCGCGTCGGCGGACACTCCGTCACCTACCGGGGAGCGGTACGGGTGGTGGCCCGCGAGGACGGCACGTACGCCGTCGAGGGCGACGCCACCGAGGCCCGCGGCACCGGCTCGGTCAAGCTCGCCCTGACCCTGCGCCTCGCCGGCACCGACGGCGGCTCCACCGTCACCGTCGAGGGCACGGCGGACGCGGACGGGCGGATCACGGAGCTGCCGGCGGAGGCGGTGACCTCGGCGGCGACGAGGCTGCTGCACCGCTTCGTGGAGAGCCTGGCGGAAGCGGGGGAGCCGCCGGTCGCGGAGGGCGAGGCCCAGGAACCGCCCGCCTCCGTCTTCGACACCGAGGTGCCCCCGCCCTCCCTGGACCCCGGGGCCGATGACGAGATCGACGAGGCCGAGGACGGCGGCGACGCGGCCGACCGTCTCACCGAGGACTTCGCCGACACCGGTGAACCCCCCGCCGAGGCGGCGCACGCGCGCCGCACGATGATCGGCCGCAGCGCCGAGGAGGTCGACCACGCCCCGCCGCGCGGCCGCTACGCCCCCGTACCGGCCCCCCAGACCCTCGGCGCGAACCAGGCCCTGCGCTGGGCGGCCCCCGCCGCGGCCCTCGCGCTCGCCTCGGCGATCGTCGTCGGCCGCGCTCTGCGCCGACGCCGCTAGGTCCTGTTCGAGCAGCCGTGGACGGGCCGCACCCCGACGGCCGCCACACGGACGTACAGGCCGCCGTACGGCAACGCCGTCTTGATCGCCCCAGTAGGGTCGTGGCGTGAGCAACGACGACATCACGCTGACCGCGGGCGACGCGGAGGTGAGCGTGCGGCCGGGCAACGGCGGCCGTATCGGTGGGCTGCGGATCGGCGGCGTGGAGCTGCTGCGACAGGGCGAGCGCTTCGGTTGCTTCCCGATGGTGCCCTGGTGCGGCCGGATCCGGGAGGGCCGCTTCCTGGACGGCGCCACCGTCCGTCAGATGCCGCTCAACTCCCCGCCCCACGCCATCCACGGCACCGCCCGCGACGGCGGCTGGCACACCGCGCGCCTCTCGGAGAACGAGGCCGTGATGACGTACGAGCTGGTCGACCCCTGGCCGCACCCCGGCCGCGTCACCCAGATCGTCGCGCTCGCCGAGGACAGCCTGACCCTGACGATGTCCGTGGAGACGTACGAGGACTCCTTCCCGGCGCAGATCGGCTGGCACCCGTGGTTCCACCGCAACCTCGGCGGCGAGGACGTCCAGCTGGACTTCAAGCCCGCCTGGCAGGAGGAGCGCGGCGCCGACCACCTCCCCACCGGCAACCGCGTCGACCCGAGGCCCGGTCCCTGGGACGACTGCTTCGGCATGCCGGGCGGCGTCGACGTCACCCTCACCTGGCCCGGACAGCTGCAGCTGAAGGTGGCCAGCCGCGAGGAGTGGGTGGTCGTCTACGACGAGCAGGCCGAGGCCGTCTGCGTGGAGCCGCAGACCGGGCCGCCCAACGGCCTGAACACCCTCCCGCGCCTGGTCACCCCGCTGGAGCCGCTGGAGGCGGCGACCACCTGGAGCTGGCGGCCGCTCTAAGCTGGTCGGCATGACGGACGTCAACGAAGCAATGCCGCCGGGCACACGCGGCGCGCTGCTGCAGCAGATCAAGGACAAGGCCGTGGTGCACGGCAAGGTGACCCTCTCCTCCGGTCTGGAGGCCGACTACTACGTCGACCTGCGCCGCATCACCCTCGACGGCGAGGCCGCCCCGCTGGTCGGCCAGGTGCTCCTGGACCTCACCGCCGACCTGGAGTTCGACGCGGTGGGCGGGCTCACCATGGGCGCCGACCCGGTCGCGGCCGCCATGCTGCACGCCGCCGCCGCGCGCGGGAAGAAGCTGGACGCGTTCGTCGTACGCAAGGCGGCCAAGGCGCACGGGCTGCAGCGCCGGGTGGAGGGGCCACAGATCGCGGGCCGGCGGGTGCTCGTCGTGGAGGACACCTCCACCACCGGTGGCTCCCCGCTGACCGCGGTGGAGGCCGTGCGTGAGGCGGGCGCGGAGGTCGTCGCCGTCGCGACCATCGTGGACCGGGCGACCGGTGCCGCGGAGAAGATCGAGGCCGGTGCGGGCGTTCCGTACCGGTTCGCCTTCTCGAAGGATGAACTGGGTCTGGACTGACGACCCGGATCGACCTGGACTTGACCGGCGCATGGACCATCGGTTCATGTCTGGAAAGATGGGGACGACGATGACGTCACACCCCAGGTCTAGGTCAGGGCCGTAGTACGCAGAACGCCGACCCGCACACTCAAGGAGCGGACCATGCCCATCGCAACCCCCGAGGTCTACAACGAGATGCTCGACCGGGCGAAGGCAGGCAAGTTCGCCTACCCGGCCATCAACGTCACCTCGAGCCAGACCCTGAACGCCGCCCTGCGCGGATTCGCGGAGGCGGAGAGCGACGGCATCGTCCAGATCTCGACCGGTGGTGCCGAGTTCCTCGGCGGCCAGTACAGCAAGGACATGGTGACCGGCGCCGTCGCGCTCGCCGAGTTCGCGCACATCCTCGCCGAGAAGTACCCGGTCAACATCGCGCTGCACACCGACCACTGCCCGAAGGACAAGCTCGACGGGTACGTACGTCCGCTGCTCGCGCTCTCCGAGGAGCGCGTGAAGGCCGGCAACAACCCGCTGTTCCAGTCGCACATGTGGGACGGCTCCGCCGAGACCCTCGCCGACAACCTGGCCATCGCCCAGGAACTGCTGGAGCAGGCCCGCCGCGCCAACATCATCCTCGAGGTCGAGATCACCCCGACCGGTGGTGAGGAGGACGGCGTCTCGCACGAGATCAACGACTCCCTCTACACCACCGTCGAGGACGCGATCCGCACCGCCGAGGCCCTCGGCCTGGGCGAGAAGGGCCGCTACCTGCTGGCCGCCTCCTTCGGCAACGTCCACGGCGTGTACAAGCCGGGCAACGTCGTGCTCCGCCCCGAGCTGCTGAAGGAGCTGAACGAGGGCGTCGCCGCCAAGTTCGGCAAGCAGTCGCCGTTCGACTTCGTCTTCCACGGCGGCTCCGGCTCCAGCGAGCAGGAGATCCTGACCGCGCTGGAGAACGGCGTGGTCAAGATGAACATCGACACGGACACCCAGTACGCCTTCACCCGTCCGGTCGCCGACCACATGCTCAAGAACTACGACGGCGTCCTGAAGGTGGACGGCGAGGTCGGCAACAAGAAGACCTACGACCCGCGCACCTGGGGCAAGCTCGCCGAGGCGAGCATGGCCGCCCGCGTCGTCGAGGCCACCCGGCACCTGCGCTCGGCGGGCAACAAGATCAAGTAAGCGGTACCTCTCGGGGGGCCCGGCGGCTGTCTACGGCGCCGGGCCCGCTGTATACCTGAGGGCATGCCCGATGTCCGGCTGGCCTCGCCCCAGGGCAAGTGGATCCTGCTGACCACCGTCCTCGGCTCCAGCATGGCCATGGTGGACTCCACCGTCGTCAACGTGGCGCTTCCGCGCATCGGCCGCGACCTGGACGCGAGCCTCGCCGTGTTGCAGTGGACGGTCAACGCGTACATGGTCACGCTGGCCGGTCTGATCCTGCTGGGCGGTTCGCTCGGGGACCTCTACGGCCGACGGAAGATCTTCACGCTCGGGGTGGTGTGGTTCGCGGCCGCCTCGCTGCTGTGCGGCCTGGCCCCGACCCCCGGCATCCTCATCGCCGCCCGCGCTCTGCAGGGCATCGGCGCGGCGCTCCTCACCCCCGGCTCCCTCGCGCTCATCCAGGCCTCCTTCCATCCCGACGACCGGAGCCGGGCCGTCGGCCTGTGGTCCGGCTTCGGCGGGATCGGCGCGGCGGTCGGCCCCTTCCTGGGCGGCTGGCTGGTCACCGGCCCCGGCTGGCGCTGGGTGTTCCTGCTGAACATCCCGCTGGCCCTGCTGTGCGTCCCGGTCGCGTTCCGGCACGTACCGGAATCCGCCGGGGGCACCTCCCGCTCGGGCGAAGCCGCCGGTGGGGGAGACCGGTCCCACGGCCGCTTCGACGTCCTCGGCGCGGCCCTGGGCGCCCTGGCCCTCGCCCTGCTGACCTACGCGCTCATCGAGGCCCGCGCCGGCTCCCTGGCGGTGGCCCTGACCGGGGCGGCGGGCCTGGCCTCCGCCCTGGCCTTCCTGTACGTCGAGAAGCACCGCGCCGACCCGATGCTCCCGCCGGACATCTTCGCCTCCCGCCAGTTCACGGCCGTCAACCTGGTCACGCTGTGCGTGTACGCGGCCTTCGGCGGCTTCTTCTTCCTGACCGCGCTCCAGCTCCAGGTGGTCGCGGGCTACTCGCCGCTGGCCGCCGGTGCGGCCCTGCTGCCCACCACCGTCCTGATGCTGCTGTTCTCATCGCGCTCGGGCGCCCTGGCCGACCGCACGGGCCCCCGCCTGCCGCTCACCGTCGGCCCCCTGCTCTGCGCGGTGGCGATGCTGCTGATGCTCCGGGTCGGCCCGGACGCGCACTACCTCACGGACGTCCTGCCCGCGCTGCTGGTGATGGGCGCCGGCATGGTCACCCTGGTCGCCCCGCTGACGGCCACGGTCCTCGCCTCCGTGGAGACCGCCCGGGCGGGCCTGGCCAGCGGCATCAACAACGCGGCGGCCCGGGCGGCGGGCCTGGTGGCGGTGGCGGCGCTCCCGCTGCTGGCGGGGATGGGACCGGAGGCGTATCGCGACCCGGCCGCCTTCGACAGGTCCTTCGACCGGGCGATGCCGATCTGCGCGGGGGCGCTGCTGCTGGGCTCGGTGCTGGCTTTCGCGCTGGTCCGCCGGCCGGCCCCCGGGTGCCGCCGCCCGCAGTGCCGGACCCACGGCCATGTGACGACACCGCCGTTGGAGGGGCAGCGGCCGGGTGGTTAGGGCCGGCTTACGCATGCGGGTCGGGTGCGGCCGGTCACGCGGTTCGCCGCACCCCTTCGGGGCGCTCGTCCACGCAGCCGTGCGAGAAACTGAAGCCATGACGATTCACGAGAACCTCCTCGGCGGCCCGCCCCCGACCCACCTGCCCGACGACCCGGAGCCCCGCGAGCTGCTCGCCCAGGGCACCGCGCCGGCCGAGGTCGCCGCCAAGCACCCCACCTCCTCCCTCGCCTGGGCCCAGCTGGCCGACGACGCGTTCGAGCGCGGCGCGGTCGTGGAGTCGTACGCCTACGCCCGTACGGGCTACCACCGTGGCCTGGACGCGCTGCGCCGCAACGGCTGGAAGGGCCACGGCCCGGTCCCGTGGGAGCACGAGCCCAACCGCGGCTTCCTGCGCGCCCTGCACGGCCTCGCCCGCGCCGCCGGTGCCATCGGTGAGCAGGAGGAGTACGAGCGCTGCACGCAGTTCCTGAAGGACTCCTCCCCGACGGCGGCCCAGACCCTGGGCTGACCCCCGCGGGAGGTACCGGTGTGGCCCGTCTGGCAGCAGGCGGGCCTTGCCGTATCCGATGGGATTGCGGAGGATTCCAGGTGGGGACCGGGGCCCCCGTGCCGGCATCGGCAGGGGCGGACCGCTACCCGGATCGACAACAGGAGACAGCGATGTCCCACAAGGCTCACCCCCCTTCCGAGGCCGCTGAGCCCGAGACCCCGCATCTCGATTTCGCGGGTACGACGCCGTACGAGGACTACGTCAAGGCGGACGTGCTCACCCACCTCCAGCACACCCTCTCCGACGACCCCGGAGAGATGGTCTTCCTGGTCACCACCCAGGTCATGGAGCTGTGGTTCACGGTCATCGTCCACGAGTGGGAGACGGCCGCGCAGGCCCTGCGCTCGGACGACGTCCCGACGGCGATCGCCGCCCTGAAGCGCTGCGTACGGGAACTGGAGGCGCTGAACGCCTCCTGGAAGCCGCTCGGCCAGCTGACCCCGGCGCAGTTCAACTCCTACCGGAGTGCGCTCGGCGAGGGCTCCGGCTTCCAGTCGGCGATGTACCGGCGCCTGGAGTTCCTGCTCGGCGAGAAGTCCGCGTCCATGCTCGTCCCGCACCGCGGCGCCCCCCGCGTCCACGCGGAACTGGAGAAGGCGCTGCACGAGCCGAGCCTGTACGACGAGGTGCTGCGGCTGCTCGCCCGCCGCGGCCACGCGATCCCCGAGTCCGTCCTGCACCGTGACGTGGCCCAGCGCTACGAGCCCTCGGACGCCGTCGAGTCGGTCTGGGCGGAGATCTACTCCGGTGACCAGAACGCCGAACTCGCCCGGCTCGGGGAGGCGTTGAGCGACGTGGCGGAACTGGTGTGGCGCTGGCGCAACGACCATCTGGTCGCCACCCGCCGCGCGATGGGCGCCAAGCCCGGCACGGGCGGCTCCGCCGGTGTGGCCTGGCTGGAGAAGCGCGCCCGCAAGAACGTGTTCCCGGAGCTGTGGACGGCGAGGTCCCATGTCTGAACCGGTACTGCTCGCGAAGACGCTGGACGCGGCCGACGAACTGGCACCGCTGCGCTCCCGCTTCGTCCTCGACGATGTGGTCTACCTGGACGGGAACTCGCTCGGCGCGCTGCCGGCGAACGTACCGGGGCGGGTCGAGGACGTCGTACGCCGGCAGTGGGGCGAACTGCGCATCCGTTCCTGGGAGGAGAGCGGCTGGTGGACCGCGCCCGAGCGGATCGGCGACCGGATCGCCCCGCTGGTCGGCGCGGCGCCGGGCCAGATCGTCGTGGGCGACTCCACGAGCGTCAATGTGTTCAAGGCGCTGGTGGCGGCGATCCGCATGGCGGACGACGACCGTGACGAACTCCTGGTCGACGCGACGACGTTCCCCACGGACGGCTACATCGCCGAGTCGGCGGCCCGTCTGACGGGGCGCACCCTGCGCGCGGTGACTCCTGCGGAGGTGCCGTCGGCGCTGTCCGACCGTACGGCGGCGGCGCTGCTCAACCATGTCGACTACCGCACCGGCCGCCTGCACGACCTGCCCTCGCTGACGGCCGCGATCCACGCCTCCGGCGCGCTCGCGGTCTGGGACCTGTGCCACAGCGCGGGCGCGCTGCCGGTGGGCCTCGACGAGCACGGGGTCGACCTGGCGGTCGGCTGCACCTACAAGTACCTGAACGGCGGCCCGGGCTCCCCGGCCTACCTGTACGTCCGCCGGGACCTGCAACCCCGCTTCGACTCCCCCCTCCCCGGCTGGAACTCCCACGCCGACCCCTTCGGCATGAGCCCGTCCTACGACCCCGCGCCCGGCGCCCTGCGCGGCCGCGTCGGCACGCCGGACATCCTTTCCATGCTGGCCCTGGAGGCGGCCCTGGAGGTCTGGGACGACGTCTCCGTCGCCGCCGTCCGCGCCAAGTCCCTCGCCCTGACGGACTTCTTCCTGCGCTGCGTGTCCGCGTACACGGAGCCCGGCCGCGTGGAGTCCGTGACGCCGGAACCACACGGGGAGCGGGGCAGTCAGGTCGCGCTGCGGTGTGCCGACGCGGGCGAGGTGATGAAGCGCCTGATCGCCCGCGGGGTGGTGGGCGACTTCCGCCACCCGGACGTCCTCCGCTTCGGTTTCACCCCGCTGTACGTGAGCTTCGCCGATGTGGAGCGGGCGGCACGGGTTCTGGGGGAGGTGCTGGCGTAGGGGAGGGCTCAGGGGCGGGGCGCCTGGAGCCGCCGTGCCGTCGGCTTCGGGGCTCCCCGGCCGCGGGCAACCCCGCCCCGCCCCCGCGCCGGGCGCCCCGTCCCTGGCACCTCGTACCACGAGCCGGTCCGGTAGGGCCGTCGGCCGTCGCAGCCGGTACAGAACCGTTTATCCCTCACCCTCCGTCACCTCCGCGTATCCCCCCACGTCACCGGCCTGATACCGTCCCCGCCAACGGCCGACGAACATCTCCACCTGGTCCGCCACATCGCCAAACCCGTTCCATCGCTGAGAGGTTGGAGCATGCCGGACGACGCCGCAGCAGCCCGCGCCGCCGCCGAAGAGGAGTCGGCCTTCTCGCACCCCCCGGTCGACCCCGACGTCACCGCCGCCTACGGCGACCACCCCGACCAGGTGATCGACTTCTACGCCCCCCGCACCGACACCCCCCTCGCTCCTCTGGTCGTCGTCCTGCACGGCGGAGCCTGGCGCGCCCGCTTCGACCGCCGCCACATCACCCCCTTCGCGGACTACCTGGCCCGTAGGGGCTTCGCCGTGGCCACCGTCGAGTACAGACGAGGCGGCGACCCCCGGATCCCCGCGCAGAGTTCGGGATCCGAGGCCGGCTCCGGCGCCCCGGCCCCCCTGGCCGGCCGCTGGCCCGACACCTTCGACGACGTGGCCGCCGCCATGGACGCCCTGCCGGCCCTGGTCCGCGAAGTGCTCCCGCGGGCCGACCCCCGCCGCACGGTCCTCACCGGCCACTCGGCGGGCGGCCACCTCGCACTGTGGGCCGCGGCCCGCCATGTCCTTCCGGCCGGCGCCCCGTGGCGCACGGACGGCCCGGCCCCCCTGCGCGGTGTCGTCGCCCTTGCCCCGATCGCGGACCTCGCGGTGGCGGAGAAGCTGGACGTCTGCGGCAACGCGGCACTGCAACTCCTGGGCGGCCACGACCACTTCGCCGAGCGTCAGGCGTATGCCGACCCCGCGCTCCTCCTCCCGACGGGCATCGCGACGACGCTGGTCCAGGGCCGTACCGACCTGGTGGTGCCGCAGGCGGTGGCCGAGTCGTACGCGGACGCGGCGGCGAAGGCCGGCGAGGTGGTGGGCCTGACGCTGCTGGAGGACGTCGGCCACTTCCCGCTGATCGACCCGGCGGCGGACGCGTGCGCGGTGGTGGCGGAGGAGATCGCCCAACTGGCCTGGTGAGGAGCCCGGTCCACGCCGTGGGACCGGGACCCGGTCATACCCGTCATACCTGAGAGCTACCGCTCAGGACAGCTCCCTGGCGGGACGCCGACGACCCGTCCCCCTTCCTAACTTCCTTGTCGGACAAGCCCGATGGCCGGGCGATCCGAAGGGGAGCCGACCATGGGGCAAGCGCCGCCGCACATCACGCACCCGCAGCCGCCGACGGTGAATCCGCCCCACGAGGGCCCGCCGCAGCCGGCGACGGGAGCGGCACGGGGGGTGCGGGCAGAAACACGAACCCGGCCGAAGGCCTGGCTCCGCGCCTGGCGTCGCGCCCTTCTCCCGGCTCTCCTCACCGCCGCCCTGGTCGTCCCCCTCTCCGGCGCGGCCCGCCCCGAGATCCCCGCCCCGCCCCCCGCCACCCTCGCCGCCCCCCTCACCCCGGCGACCCTGCACACCGCGTACGAGGCGAACCGGGCCAACGCCACCGAGGCGGCCCGGATGGCCGCCGCCCACGGCGACGAACACCGCGCCGCCGCGGACCGCGCCCTGGCCGCCCCCTCCCGCCACCTCCTCTCCTTCGACGGCCGAGGCCCCGGCCTGGCCACGGAGGTCCTCGGCGACCTGCCGCACGCCGATCACGTGGCGGTCCTCGTCCCCGGCTCCGACACCTCCATCGACACCTACGCCCGCTTCCACCGCGCCGCGGCCGCCCTCCACGACGACCTCACGCACCGCGCCCCCACCGGCACCCGCGTCGCCGTGATCGCCTGGCTCGGCTACCGCACCCCGGGCACGGTCAGCACCACGGTGGCGACCCCGACCCGCGCCGAGCGGGCCGCGCCCCCTCTGCGCGCGCTCGTACGGCAGGTGCACGCCCTCGCCCCCGCCCGGGCACACGTCTCCCTGCTCTGCCACTCCTACGGCTCGGTCGTCTGCGGCCGCACCGCCGCGGGCCTGGACGTCGACGACATCGCCCTCGTCGGCAGCCCCGGCACCGGCGCCGACACCGCCGCCGGCCTGCACACGCCCGCCCGTGTCTGGGCGGCCCGCGGCAGCGACGACTGGGTGGCCCACGTACCGCACCTGCGCGCCGACCTCCTGATCACCACCGTCGGCTTCGGCACCGACCCGGTCTCCCGCGCCTTCGGCGCCCGGGTCTTCGACGCGGCCGACGCCGACCACAGCGGCTACTTCACCCCGGGCTCGACCTCCCTCGCCAACCTGGCCCGGATCACCCTCGGCGAGACCGCGGAGGTGACCCGTGCCTGAGCCGGCCCCGAGCGCCCCGCGCCGCGCGCTGCACGCGATACGCCAGGGCGCCCACCGCGTGGACGCCGCCACACCCGCCTCCCGGGACCGCGCGGTCGACGCGCTGCGTGCCTTCGCGATCCTCGGTGTCGTCCTCGGCCACTGGCTGGTCACCGCCCTGGTCGCGGAGGACGGCGCGCTGCGCACGGCGAGCCCGTTGGGGCCCATGCCGTGGCTGGCCCCGATCTCCTGGGTCTTCCAGACCCTGGCCGTGTTCTTCCTGGTCGGCGGTCATGTGGCGACCCGCGGCCACGCCTCGGCCGCCGCCCGGGGCGTGCCGTACGGCGCATGGCTGCGCAGCCGCCTGACCCGCCTGCTCCGGCCGGTCCTCGCCCTCCTCGTCCTGTGGACGGTGGCGACGACGGCCCTGCTGCTGACCGGCGCCCCCTTCGACACGCTGCACACGCTCGTCAAACTGGCCCTGTCCCCGCTGTGGTTCCTGCTGGTCTTCGCCGCCCTCACGGCGGCGACCCCCCTCGTCGCCCGCCTCAACCCGCTCTGGCCCCTGGCCGTCGTCCTGCACGTGGACGTCCTCCGCTTCGGCCTGCACGCCGGCCCCACCTGGCTGGGCTGGGTCAACCTGGCGGCGGGCTGGCTGGTCCCGTACACGCTGGGCGCCGCCTGGGCCCGTGGCGAGCTGGACACCCGGCGCGCGGCCTGGGTGCTGCTGCTCGGCGGTACGACGGCCACGGCCGCCCTCGTGATCGGGGCGGGCTACCCCGCGTCCATGGTCGGTGTCCCCGGCGCCACGGTCTCCAACCTCAACCCGCCGACCCTTGCGGCCGTGACCTTCGGCGTGGCCCAGTGCGGTCTGGCCCTGCTCGTGCGCGACCGGCTGCGCCGGGCGATGTGCCGTCCGCTCGCCTGGGCGGCCGTGGCCCTGGTCAACCTCTCCGCGATGACGATCTTCCTGTGGCACCAGACGGCTCTGATGGCCACGACGGCCACCGCGCTGCTCGCCGGCCGCCTCCCCGGCCTGCACACGCTCCCCGACGGACCGGGCTGGGTGGCGGCCCGGCTGGTCTGGCTCCCGGTGTTCACGCTGGTCCTGGCCCTGTGCTGGACCGCGTTCCGTGCCCACGAGCAGGGGGCCCGCCGTCGTCGCCCGGTCTCCGGCGCGCGGGGGCGCTCCACGGTGGTCCGGGTGCACCGGACCGCGGACCGGGAGGCTGCACCGGTGGTGCGCCGTGTCTAGGGTGGTCCGCGTGACGGGAACGGGGGGTCGCCGGGTGTTCGGGATGCTCGCGGGCTGGGCGGGGCGCTGGCTGCGGGTGATCCGCGACGACCTGTGGACCGTCCGGCCGGATCCGCTGCCCGCCTCCGTGTGGATGCGCTGGCTGCCGCACGGCCTGCTGTGCCTGGCCGCGTTCGGGGTCACGGTCGGCGGTGTGGCGCAGCTCGGGGACAACGGACGTCTGGACGCCGGACCGGCGTTCGCGATCGGTCTCGCACAGGGCGGCGCGGTCGTCCTCGCGCTGTGGCGGCCCATCGCGGGCTGGTGGCTGTCCATGGCGGGAACCGTGGTGGGCGCCGTCGCCGTGCACGGCAAGCTCGGCACGGTGGGCGGGGTGGCGTTCACCTGGCCGTGGACCGCGGCCGGCATCGTCGCGCACCTGCTCGTGCTGCTGCTGCTCGCGCTGCGTGTACGCACCCGGGTGTCGGTCGAGGCACTGGCCCTGACCGCGCTGGTCACCTACCTCCTGCAGGGCGTGTGGGGCGGGGGGCCGTACCAGCCCACCGGGGTCCTCGCGGTGGTGCTGTCGGCGGTCGTCGTGGTGCTCGGCAGCGCCCTGCGCGGCCGTCGGGAGGCGCGCGCCGAACTCGTCGAGCAGACCACCCTCACCGCCGAGGAACGGGCCCGCCGCACCCTGCTGGAGGAGCGCAGCCGTATCGCGCGGGAGCTGCACGACGTGGTCGCGCACCACATGTCGGTCATCTCCATCCAGGCCCAGGTGGCCCCGCACCTCGTCGAGCACCCGCCCGAGGAACTGGTCGAGAACCTCGCGGGCATCCGGCAGAACGCGCTGGAGGCGCTCACCGAGCTGCGCCGGGTGCTCGGCGTGCTGCGCTCGGAGAACCCCGAGGACCCCTACGGCCTGGGCCATCCCGGCACCGGAACGGCCCCGGACGCCCCCCAGCCCACGCTCGACCGGCTGGACGCGCTGATCGAGAACACCCGCGCGGCGGGCCTGGACGTGACCACCGAGGTCAAGGGCAAGGCGCGGCCCTACGCCCCGGGCGTGGAGCTGTCGGCGTACCGGATCGTGCAGGAGGCGCTGAGCAACGCCCTGCGGCACGCGCCGGGTTCCCGGGTGCGCGTCGAGGTCACGCACCTGCGGGACGGTCTGCGCCTGGCCGTGACCAACTCCCGCCCGCGCCGCCCCGTCCCGCCCTCCCCGGGCGCCGGACACGGGCTGCTCGGCATGCGGGAGCGGGCGACGATGCTGGGCGGCACCGTCACCGCCACCGGAACCCCGGACGGCGGCTTCGCCGTCTCGGCCTTCCTCCCCCGGGACGGCACCCCGCCCGCGCTCCCGACCGACCCGCCCCCGACAGGAGAACAGACCCCATGACGAGCGGCATCATCCGCGTACTCATCGCCGACGACCAGCAGATGGTCCGGCAGGGCTTCACCGTGCTGCTCAACACCAAGCCGGACATCGAGGTGATCGGACAGGCGGTGGACGGCCGGGACGCGATCGCCCGGACCGCCGAACTGCTCCCGGACGTCGTCCTGATGGACATCCGGATGCCCGAACTCGGCGGCATCGAGGCCACCCGCCGCATCACCTCCGGCCATCCGGACATCAAGGTTCTCGTGCTGACCACGTTCGACCTGGACGAGTACGTGTACGAGGCGCTGCGCGCGGGAGCTTCCGGGTTCCTGCTCAAGGACGCCTCCGCCGACCAGCTCGCCGAGGCGGTCCGGGTCGTGGCGGCCGGTGACGCCCTGCTCGCCCCGGGCATCACCCGCCGTCTGATCGCCGAGTTCTCCCGCCTGGACGGCACGCCCCGGGCCCCGCTCAAGCAGCGCGTCGGCGACCTCACGGAACGGGAGACGGAGGTGCTGGCGCTGATCGCGCAGGGCCTGTCGAACGCCGAGATCGCCGGGCGGCTGGTCGTGGCCGAGCAGACCGTGAAGACGCACGTGGGCCGGATCCTGGTGAAGCTGGGCCTCAGGGACCGCACCCAGGCGGCGGTCTTCGCCTACGAGTCGGGGCTGGTGCGCCCGTCCGGATACTGAGTCCGGCGGACCCGTAGTACCTGAGGGGGACGCCCCAGGACCCCCCCTGCGAGGGGACGACCGCGCCCCGCCCGCGCCCTACCGTGTGGCACGTGACCGAGACGACGCACACGCAGACGACACCGCCGGGGGCGGCGGGCAGACCACGCAGCCCCGAGTTCCGGCTGGCCGCGGACGCCCTGCGCGGGCTGTGGCAGGACCTGTTCCACGACGCCTTCGCCTACCGCCCGCTGCCCCCCGCGACCACCGACGGCCCGATCGGCCGCCACCTGACCGGCCGCACCAAGGAGTACGCGGTCTGGGCCCCGCACGCCACCGTCACGGCCGCCGGCGGGGTGGCGGCGCTCATCGCCCTCGCGAACAACCACACGGGCCCGTCGGCCGTGGTGTGCGCGCTGCTGGCGCTGGTCCCGGTCCTGCTGACCCTGGTGCGTCCGGCCGGAGCGTTCTGGCTGTCGCTCGCGGCGACCACGGTCACCACGATCGCCTGGAGCGACAGCTGGGCCGCATGGCCGTGGCTGCCGAGCAGCTTCGTCTCCCACCTGGTGGTGCTGACGGTCGTCGCGATCCGCACCCGTCCGCGCACGGCGGCCTGGATGTGGGCGCTGACCGCGCTGTACGGCTTCTGGGCCGAGGCCGCCTTCGGCTGGGAGCACTACGGCAGCGATGTGGGCCCGATGCTGATCCTGTCCGCGCTGGTCCTGCTGGCCGTCACCGTCCGGCACATACGCCGGCAGGCCCAGCAGGAGGTGAGCGCGCAACAGACGGTGACCGCGGTGGAGCGCTCGCGGCGCACGCTGCTGGAGGAGCGCACGACCATCGCCCGTGAGCTGCACGACGTGGTCGCCCACCACATGTCGGTGGTCGCCATCCAGGCGGAGGCCGCGCCCTACCGGGTGCAGAACCCGCCGCCGGAGCTGGAGAAGGCGTTCGCGACCATCCGGGAGAACGCGGTGGCGGCCCTGACCGAGCTGCGCCGGGTCCTCGGCGTCGTCCGCGCGGAGGACTACGAGGCCCCGGACGCCCCGCAGCCCACCCTCGCCGACCTGGACGGGCTGCTGGCCAATGTGCGGGAGGCCGGCCTGGAGGTGGACAAGGCGGTGACCGGCGCGGTCCGCGAACTCCCGCAGGGCGTGGAGCTGTCGGCGTACCGGATCGTGCAGGAGGCACTGAGCAACACGCTGCGGCACGCGCCGGGCGCCGGTGCGCGGGTGGAGATCGGGTACGTCCTCGGCGGCCTGGGCCTGCGCATCGTCAACGGCCCGCCGCCGGCCCCGCACCTGGTGAGGGCCTCGCCCGGTGCCGGGCACGGCCTCACGGGCATGCGGGAGCGCGTCTCCATGCTGAACGGAGAGATGACGACGTGCCCCACGGCCGACGGCGGCTACGAGGTGACGGTGTTCCTGCCGGTGCCGGCGGTCACCGCGATCGAGGACGGGGCATGACGGTCCGCGTACTGATCGCCGACGATCAGATGATGGTCCGCGAGGGCTTCTCCGTCCTGCTGAACGCGATGCCGGACATCGAGGTCGTCGGCGAGGCCGTCAACGGCCGGGAGGCGGTGGACCGGGTCCGTGAACTGGCCCCGGACGTCGTCCTGATGGACATCCGCATGCCGGAGCTGAACGGTATCGAGGCGACCAGGGAGATCGTCGCGGCGGACGACACGGCGAAGGTGCTGGTCCTGACGACGTTCGACCTGGACGAGTACGTGTACCAGGCACTGCGCGCGGGAGCCTCCGGCTTCCTGCTGAAGGACGCCTCGGCCCGCCAACTGGCCGACGGCGTCAGGGTGGTGGCGGCCGGCGAGGCCCTCCTCGCCCCCTCGGTCACCAAACGCCTGATCACGGAGTTCTCACGCCTGTCCGAGGCGCCACGCCTGATGCCGGCGGCGCAGGCGGCGTACGGGGAACTGACGGAACGGGAGACGGAGGTCCTGGTGCTGATCGCGCAGGGCCTGTCGAACGCCGAGATCGCCGGGCGGCTGGTGGTGGCGGAGTCGACGATCAAGACCCATGTGAGCCGCATCCTGGTGAAGCTGGGCCTCAGGGACCGCACCCAGGCGGCGGTGTTCGCCTACGAGGCCCGCCTGGTGACCCCCGGCTGACGGTGCGCCCCCTCGCGGACGAGGGGGCCCCTGGTCAGACGCGGGGGCGGCGCGTTAGCGTCCCGGCATGGCAGGCACCGTCGACCTCGCGTTCGATCCCTGGGACCCGGCGTTTCTCGCGGACCCGTACCCGGCCTACGCCCAGCTGCGGGCACACGGCCGGGTGGTGCGGTACGAACCGACCGACCAGTGGCTGGTCCCGCGGCACGCGGACGTCTCGGCGCTGCTGCGCGACCGCCGACTGGGCCGGACGTACCAGCACCGCTTCTCGCACGAGGACTTCGGCCGGACCCAGCCCCCGCCGGCGCACGAGCCGTTCCACACCCTCAACGACCACGGCATGCTCGACCTGGAGCCGCCGGACCACACCCGGATCAGACGCCTGGTGTCGAAGGCGTTCACCCCGCGCACGGTGGAGCGCCTGAAGCCGTATGTGCGCGGGCTGGCGGACGACCTGGTGGCCGCCCTGGTCCGCAACGGCGGCGGCGATCTGCTGGCGGACGTCGCGGAGCCGCTGCCGGTGGCGGTGATCGCCGAGATGCTGGGCATCCCGGAGGCCGACCGGGGACAGCTGCGCCCGTGGTCGGCGGATATCTGCGGGATGTACGAACTGAGTCCCTCCGAGGAGACGGCGGCGCGGGCGGTGCGGGCGTCGGTGGAGTTCTCGGAGTACCTGCGGGAGCTGATCGCGGCCCGCCGCAAGGCGCCGGGGGAGGACCTGATCTCGGGTCTGATCGCGGCCCACGACGAGGATGACCGGCTCACGGAGCAGGAGATGATCTCCACCGCGGTCCTGCTCCTCAACGCCGGTCACGAGGCGACGGTCAACGCCACGGTGAACGGCTGGTGGGCCCTGTTCCGCCACCCGGACCAGCTGGCGGCCCTGCGCGCCGACCACTCCCTGATCCCGTCCGCGATCGAGGAGCTGATGCGCTACGACACCCCGCTCCAGCTCTTCGAACGCTGGGTGCTGGACGACGTGGAGATCGGCGGCACGACGATCCCCAGGGGTTCGGAGATCGCCATGCTCTTCGGGTCCGCCAACCACGACCCGGCGGTCTTCCCCGACCCCGGCCGCCTGGACCTCACCCGCCGGGACAACCCGCACATCTCGTTCAGCGCGGGCATCCACTACTGCATCGGCGCCCCCCTGGCCCGTATGGAGCTGGCGGCGTCGATGACGGCCCTCCTCCGGCAGGCCCCGACCCTGAGCCTGGCGGCGGAGCCGGTGAGGAAGCCGAACTTCGTGATCCGGGGGCTGGAGGGGCTGAGCGTCGAGGTGGGGTGACCACCGGTTCGGCTGCCCGCGCGACTTCTCCGTCAGCGGCCACGTCCCGCCCGCGCAGCCCCGCCGGCCCCGCGCCCACCAGCACCATGGCCGCTGCCGCTCGGAGGGCATGACGGAGCCGAGCACACAGCGGGACCCGGAGTCGGTCCCGCGGTTCGTGGAGCACTGCGCCGCCCAGCTGGTCGAGGCGGGCATGCCCCGGATGCCGTCGCGGGTCCCCGCCGCGCCGCTCGCCTCCGACACCGGCACCCTGACCTCCGGCCGAGCTGGGCGAACCGCAGCGGATCAGCCCCGCGGCCGTGTCCGGCGTCGTGCGCTACCTCGCCCAGGTCCACCCGGTGTCCCGCGAGCGCGAACCCGGCTCGCGCCGGGAGCGGTACCGGGTGCACAGCGACCGGTGGTACGAGGCGCTCCCAACCGCGAGGCGATCATCAAGGGCTGGGAGGACGCGCTGCGGGAGCGGGTCGCGAGCCTCGGACCCGACACCCCGCGGGCCGGCGGCTCACCGAGACCCTGGACTTCTTCGAGGTCACCGAGACCGGCTCCGGCGTCCCGCTCCCGGCTCACGCCGAGGGCAGGACGAGCGCCCAGGCCCCCTCCGCCACCCGCCACGTCCGCCGGCGTACCGGGCCCGAGACCGCCGCGTCCGCGCGGTAGCGGAAGTCCGCGCCCACGACCGTCACCGTGCGGCCGGAGGCCAGCAGGGGGGTCGCCTCCGCGCCCACCGAGAGGGGGCGTACCTCCACCGAGGCCGTGCCGCCCGTGCCCGGGGTCACCGAGACCGTCTCGACCGGCTGGTCGAGGTCCACGACCGTCTCGCCGTCGACCTCCACACGGAGCCGGGCGGGGCCGGGGGCCGGTACGGCGGAGAGGCGGGCGGGGCGCGGGGCCAGGGTGCGGACCAGCGAGCGGTACCTCGTGCGCAGCCGGGGCCGCCCGGGAGCCACACTCACCGGCTCGGCGGCCGCCGCCCGCACCGGCGCCGGCGGTATGCCCAGCGCGCCCAGCACCACCCCGTCGCTGTCGTCGACGAGGAGGTCGAGGCGGCGCTCGGCACCGTCCAGTACCGCCCGCGCCGCCGCCACCGCGCCCGTCGGCACCCCCAGGGACTCCGCCAGGGCGAGCGTGCCTCCCACGGGCACCATCGACAGCGCACAGCCGGCCAGCTCACGCTGCCGGTGCAGCAGGGTCACCGCACGCACCAGGGCCCGGTCGTCGCCGATCACGACCGGTCGCCTAGAACCCCGTCGGCCCAGTGCGCGGGCGAATTCCTCCGGGCTCTCCGGCAGGCACACCTTGGCCGCCGCACCCGCGCTGAGCACGTCTTTCGCGATCCGTACGGACTCTCCGTCCGCCTGCCGTGCTGTCGGATCGATGATCACCAGCAGCTGATCGGACGTCGCGAAAGTCGCCACCTCGGTCCTGCCTCGCTTCCTCGGGTAGCATCTTTGTGCAAGAGCCCCTTGCGCTATTGCGCCAGGGGCTTCGTCTATTCCGGGGCATCCGGTCCGACGGTTGTGCGACCAACGGCGGTCGCTGTGGCACGCGGCGGTGAACCTTACGCCCACGCCCCCGACCTTGGACATGCCCCGCCCGGAAGGGGTGTACGCGCGTGCCCGCACTTGTGCTGCTCGGTGCTCAGTGGGGTGACGAAGGCAAGGGGAAGGCGACCGACCTGCTCGGTGGCTCGGTGGACTATGTAGTGCGTTACCAGGGCGGCAACAACGCCGGCCACACGGTCGTCGTCGGCGACCAGAAGTATGCACTCCACCTCCTCCCTTCCGGAATCCTCTCGCCCGGCTGTACGCCGGTCATCGGTAACGGTGTCGTTGTCGACCCGTCGGTCCTGCTCTCCGAGCTGAGCGGTCTGAACGAGCGTGGCGTCGACACGTCCAAGCTCCTGATCAGCGGCAACGCACACATCATCACGCCGTACAACGTGACCGTCGACAAGGTGACGGAACGCTTCCTCGGAAAGCGGAAGATCGGCACGACCGGGCGCGGTATCGGCCCCACCTACGCCGACAAGATCAACCGCGTCGGCATCCGGGTCCAGGACCTGTACGACGAGTCGATCCTCACCCAGAAGGTCGAGGCGGCCCTCGACGTCAAGAACCAGATCCTGACCAAGCTGTACAACCGGCGCGCGATCGCCGTGAGCCAGGTCGTCGAGGAACTGCTGGCCTACGCCGAGAAGCTCGAGCCGTACGTCGCCGACACGGTCCTGGTCCTCAACCAGGCGCTGGAGGACGACAAGGTCGTCCTGTTCGAGGGCGGCCAGGGCACCCTCCTGGACATCGACCACGGCACGTACCCCTTCGTGACGTCCAGCAACCCGACCGCGGGCGGCGCGTGCACGGGCGCCGGTGTCGGCCCGACGAAGATCAGCCGGGTCATCGGCATCCTGAAGGCCTACACGACCCGGGTCGGCGCGGGTCCCTTCCCGACCGAGCTGTTCGACGAGGACGGCGAGGCGCTGCGCCGCATCGGCGGCGAGCGGGGCGTGACCACGGGCCGCGACCGCCGCTGCGGCTGGTTCGACGCGGTCATCGCCCGCTACGCGACCCGCGTGAACGGCCTGACGGACTTCTTCCTCACCAAGCTGGACGTGCTGACCGGCTGGGAGCAGATCCCGGTCTGCGTGGCCTACGAGATCGACGGCAAGCGCGTCGAGGAGCTGCCGTACTCCCAGACCGACTTCCACCACGCGAAGCCGGTCTACGAGACCCTGCCGGGCTGGTCCGAGGACATCACCAAGGCGAAGTCCTTCTCCGACCTGCCGAAGAACGCCCAGAACTACGTCAAGGCGCTGGAGGAGATGTCCGGCGCCCCGATCTCCGCGATCGGCGTGGGCCCGGGCCGTGACGAGACGATCGAGATCAACTCGTTCCTGTAGGCCGCGGGCGGGGCGCTGTCCCCGCCGGGTCCCGAACCGCCCCGCCGATCCGCCCCCGGGCATGATCGGCGGGGCGGTCCCGCGCGGTGCGCGAGGCACAATCGACATATGAGCGTCCACCGGAACGCACGGTGCCGGGGACCGTACGGCGGTGAGGGCCACCAGTCCGACGGCACGGACTGCTCCGACCCGGCCGTCTTCGAGGTCGCCCGGCACAACAGGCCGCCGCTGTGGGTGTGCCCGGTGCACCTCGGACCCTCGCTGCTGCTGGCGAGCGGGGTCCTGTGGCCCCCGGAGATCCGCCTCGTCGGGCGCCTCCCCGACCGGCCCTAGCTGTATTGATCACGAGCGTTGTTGACACTGGCCGGGCTTGATCATGGCGAAGACCTCCGGTGTGGTGGAGGTGTCGAGTCTTCACCGCACGGAGGTCTTCGTGTCCCGTGCCGGGCCGCGCCGGCGGTCAGCTGAAGACGATCATCGACCCCTGTGCCAGGGACCGGGTCGCCGCCGCGTGCAGGCCCAGCCACACGTGCCGTTCGCGGGCGAAGGGGCTGGGGTCGTACGGCGCCGCGACGGCCGGTTCCTCCAGCTCGGTCGGGGACGCGGGCGGTTCGGGGGCCGCCGGGGGGTTCGCGGGGTCGATGCCGATGGCCGGGGCGACGTACTGGAGCTCCCTGAGGAGGGTCTGCGAGGAGCCCAACGGGCCTCCGCCCGCGAGGAGTTCGTCGTTCGACAGGGGGTGCGGGAAGTCGACGGGGACGTACGCGCCCGCGTGGTCGTAGTGCCAGACCAGGTGGGACTGCTGAGCCGTGGACTCGAACATCTCCAGCAACTGCTCGTAGTCCCCGCCCAGTTCGTCCACCGGGGTCACCGGCAGCCCGCAGACCTGGAGCAGGTAGACCCGGCGCAGGAAGTGCAGGGCGTCGTAGTCGAAGCCGGCCACCGGGGCGACGTCGCCGGACAGGCCGGGCATGTACTGGTACACCGGCACCGGTGGGAGCCCGGCCTCGGCCAGCGCCTTGTTGTATTGCGCGAGTTCCTCGGCGAACGGGTTGTCCGGGGTGTGGCACAACACGTCGACGAGCGGTACCAGCCACAGGTCACAGGCCAAAAGAGGACTCCTCGCATCGGCAGGCGCACGGTCACGCACGGCAGCAGGTGGTCAGGGAAGGGTAGTCGCTACGGCCCTTGGTGGCTTCCCCGCGGGACCGTACCGGTCACTTACCCGTTGGCCAGGTGTTCCAGCAGCGCCAGCGAGTGGGCGTTGGCGGCGGCGACGATCCGGCGGGCGGCCTCGGCCTCGCGGCGGGCCAGCGCGTCGACCAGTTCGGTGTGCCCGGCCCAGAGCCGGCCGCGCAGATCGGGGAGGCGGAGCAGGTGCTGCACCGCGCACACCCAGGACTGCACGCGCAGCCGGTCCAGGAAGTCGGCGAGGTAGGGATTGCCGAACAGGGCGCTCAGCTCGCGCCAGAACCGCAGGTCGTAGCCGATGAGGATGGTCAGGTCACCGGCCGCCGCGGCGCGCTGGGCCTCCTCGCCCCGGCGGCGCACGGTGGTCAGCGCCGCGGCCGTGCGCGGGTCGTCCGGCGGGGTGCGGAAGGCGGGATGGCCCGAGGCGAGCGCCTGGAACATGCCGTCGGTGACCAGGCTGCGGGCCTCGATCATGTTCCGGTAGTCGGTGACCGAGTACTCGGGCACGCGGAAGCCGCGGTGCTGGTCGGCCTCGAGGATGCCCTGCGCGGACAGGTCGACCAGCGCCTCGCGGACCGGGGTGGCCGAGACGCCGTACTGGTCGGCGATCTCCTTGACGGTGAACGCCCGGCCCGGTCGCAGCCGCCCCGCCAGCACCTCGTCACGGAGCGCGTCCGCGATCTGCTGGCGCAGGGTGCTGCGCGTCACGGCGCCGTTGCCGGGCATGGTCCGGGCCTCTCCTCACGCGTCCGGTGACGTACGCGTACGCAGCCGGGTGACGTACTCGTACGGACTCGCGTTCTACGCGAGTACCTATGTCTTACGAGCACGTCACCTTACGCGTTCGGATCGGTCCGGCGGCAGCCTCGATTCGGTTACGCCGTGTACTCGTCGGCCACGGTCAGCGCGGCGTCGAGCGCGGCCAGGCCCTCCTTCAGCTCGGCCTCGGTCACGTTGCACGGCGGCACCACATGGGTGCGGTTCATGTTCACGAAGGGCCACAGGCCGTGCTGCTTGGCCGCGGCGGCGAAGGCGGCCATGGGGGCGTTCGCCTCGCCGGCCGCGTTGTACGGCACCAGCGGCTCGCGGGTCTCGCGGTTCTTCACCAGGTCCAGCGCCCAGAACATGCCGACACCGCGCACCTCGCCGACGCTCGGGTGCCGCTCGGCCAGTTCGGTGAGGGCGGGGCCGACGACCGTCTCGCCCAGCCGCTTGGCGTTCTCGACCACGCCCTCCTCCGCCATCACGTTGATCGTGGCGACGGCCGCGGCGCAGGCCAGCGGGTGACCGGAGTAGGTCAGGCCGCCGGGGTACGGGCGCTTGGCGAAGGTCTCCGCGATCTCCCCGGAGATCGCGACGCCGCCGAGCGGGACATAGCCCGAGTTGACGCCCTTGGCGAAGGTCATGAGGTCGGGGGTGACGTCGAACAGGTCGGCCGCGAACCACTCGCCGGTCCGGCCGAACCCGGCCATGACCTCGTCCAGGACGAAGACGATCCCGTACCTGTCGCACAGCTCGCGTACCCCGGCCAGATAGCCGGGCGGCGGGACCATGATCCCGGCCGTGCCCGGGATGGTCTCCAGGACGATCGCGGCGACCGTGCCCGGGCCCTCGAAGGCGATCGTCGTCTCCAGGTGCTCCAGGGCCCGCGCGGTCTCCTGCTCCTCCGTCTCGGAGTAGAAGCGGGAGCGGTAGAGGAAGGGCGCCCAGAAGTGGACGACACCGGCGCTGCCGCTGTCGGAGGCCCAGCGGCGCGGGTCCCCGGTGATGTTGACGGCCTGCTGGGTGCCGCCGTGGTACGAGCGGTAGGCGGCCAGCACCTTGGGGCGGCCCGTGTGCAGCCGGGCCATGCGCACCGCGTGCTCCACGGCGTCCGCGCCGCCGTTGGTGAAGAAGATCTTGTCCAGGTCGCCGGGGGTCCGCTCGGCGATCAGCCGGGCCGCCTCCGAGCGCGCCTCGACGGCGAACGCGGGGGCGAACGTCGTCATGGTCGCGGCCTGCTCCTGGATCGCCGCGACGACCTTGGGGTGCTGGTAGCCGATGTTGGTGAAGACGAGCCCGCTGGTGAAGTCCAGGTACCGCTTGCCGTCGTAGTCCCAGAAGTACGACCCCTCGGCGCCGGCGACGGCGAGCGGGTCGATGAGGTCCTGCGCGGACCAGGAGTGGAAGACGTGCGCGCGGTCCGCGGCCTTCACTGCGGCGCCGGCGTCGGGGTGGGGCTGAGGGGTCATGCCCGCGAGCGTAGATGTCCGCGATGCGGAAGCGACATCGGCGTCCTGTTCCCTGGGCGGGGGGTTTCCGCGACAGATTGTCCAAGGCGACGGTGGGCCCGCCTGTTACGGAACCGTAGACGCAGGCCCGCTCCTCACCCCGTACGACCGCACTATCCTCGGTCTGTTGCGACCTATGGGGGGAAGGCGGCGCGGGATGGAGAAGCTGGGACCGGGGGATCCGCACCGTATCGGGGCCTACCGGCTGCTGGCGCGGCTGGGTGCCGGCGGTATGGGGAACGTGTACCTGGCCCGGTCGGACCGGGGGCGTACCGTCGCCGTGAAGCTGGTCCGCGAGGAGCTGGCCGAGCAGGAGGAGTTCCGGGCACGGTTCCGGCAGGAGGTGCAGGCCGCGCAGCGGGTCGGCGGGTACTGGACCGCGCCCGTGCTGGACGCCGACACCGAGGCGGCGGTCCCGTGGGTGGCGACGGGGTACGTCGCCGGGCCGAGCCTGCAGCAGGTCGTGGGGCACGACCACGGTGCGCTGCCCGAGCGGTCGGTACGGATCCTCGCGGCGGGCCTCGCGCACGCGCTGAAGGACATCCACGCGGCGGGGATCGTGCACCGGGATCTCAAGCCGTCGAACGTGCTCGTCACCATCGACGGACCCCGGGTCATCGACTTCGGGATCGCCCGGGCGCTGGAGACGACCCAGGTCGGCGGGGAGGGGCTCACCCGGACGGGGTCGCTGGTCGGGTCGCCCGGGTTCATGGCACCCGAGCAGGTGCGGGGGGACCGGATCACGCCGGCCTGCGACGTGTTCTGCCTCGGGTCCGTGCTGGCGTACGCGGCGACCGGGACGCTGCCCTTCGGGACGGCCAACAGCGGGGTGCACGCGCTGATGTTCCGGATCGCTCAGGAGGAGCCGGATCTGGAGGGGGTGCCGGAGGGGATCGCCGACCTGGTGCGGGACTGCTTGCGCAAGGAGCCGGGGGCTCGGCCTTCGCTGGACGCGATCCTGGAGCGGACGGGGGCGGAGGACACGGTGGCCGGGGGACGGTCCCGGGATCCGTGGTTGCCGGGCTCGTTGGTGGCGCAGTTGGGGCGGCATGCGGTGCGGTTGCTGGAGGCCGAGGATCCGGAGAGCGACGGGGTGGCTTCGGGTGCGTCGTCGGGTGCCGGTGCGGCTTCGGGTGCCGGTGCGTCGGGGGGCACCCGGCCTCCGGCCGGGTCCGGGTTCCCACCCGCACCACCCGTGCAGGCAGCGTCGGCGGGTGCGGGTGGCCCCGGTGGGGGGTCCTCGCCGTCGGCGGGTGCGGGCGGACTTGGTGCGGGGCTAGCGCCGGTCGCGGGTGCGGGTGGAGTTGGTGCGGGGGTAGCGGCGGCCGCGGGTGCGGGTGCGGGTGCGGGTGCGGGTGCGGGTGACGGTGGGGCTGTTGCGGGGGCGGGGGGTTCGGCGGATGGGGGGTCGCCTGAGCATGGTGCCGTTGCCGATGGAGGGGCCCTACCGCCTGTTCCGGTGGGTCCACCGTCGGTCGGGGGCGGCGTCAATCATCTTCCGACCGTCGTGTCGGGGCAGGCTCCGCCGCCCGGGCCGTACGGGTATCCGCAGCAGCATCCTCAGCCCCCCGTCGGCCACGGCTACCCGCAGCAGCCCGGTGCCGGGGCGTGGGGCGGGGCGCAGCCGCCGTACAACCCCTACGGCGGCGGGCTCGGCTCCACCCCGCCGTACGGGCCGCCGCCGGTCGGCGTGGGGCAGCAGCCCGAGCGGCGCAACGGGCGGTCCACCGCGCTGCTCGTCGTGATCGCCCTGGTCGTGGCGCTCGGCGCGGGTGGCACGGTGTACGCCCTGATGAAGAACGGTGGCGGTACCGACAACAAGGGCGGCGACACGGTCAGCCCCGCGCCGACCGCCACGTCCGCGCCGGCGACCGACGGGACCTCCGGCGCACCCGCCCCGACCACGTCGGCGCCGACCGCCTCCGCCTCCACGGCAGGGGCGGTCCCGGACGCCTACCTCGGCACCTGGGAGACCACGATCGACAACGCCAACGGTGCCAACACCCGCGAACTGACCATTCGGCAGGGCAAGGTGGGCGACACCGTGCTGACGCTGGTCGCGGACGGGCCGACCGACGGCGGTGGGACGTACCACTGCGTCTTCGAGGCCGAGCTCGCCGAGGAGCCCACGGGTAGCGGGCCGTTGCAGATCGGGCCGTCCACCGTCACCGCCGGCGAGCCCGCCTCCTCCTGCTCCCCGGGCGAGGCCACCGAGGTCACGCTGCTCTCGGACGGCCGTCTGAAGCGGGCGAAGCGGAGCGGCGGGGAGAGCCTGACGTACACCAGGCACTGAGTGGGGACGGGCCTGGGGCCGGCACGGCGAGAGCACGCACCTGACGCCGCGCGGCCGCCCTTCGGGCAACGACGCGAATGGCCAGACAGGCCCTAGCGGGGCTCCGGTGGCCGTTGGCGGGGCATGTTCGGGCGGCTGCCGTTCGCCGGGGGGAGCGGAAAGCGGCCCCCCGGACCTGCGTGGTCCTGGCGCGGTACGGACGCCGTCGCCGTCTGGATGCCGAGCGGTGCCGAGCCGGTGCGGAATTCCACCATCCAGTCGGTCGTCTCCGTCCGCACCAGCTCCGTGACGTCCTCCGAGAACCGCCGCAGCACACCCAGGCACCGCTCGGCCGCCTCGCTCGCCGTGCCCTCGGCCGGTCCCAGCACCTCCCGCACGCTCTCCGAGGCCCAGTCGAACTGCAACGCCTGGAGCCGCCGCTGCACCGCCTGGGCGGTCGCCACGTCCCTTATCCATCCGGACGTGACGCCGAAGAACCGGTCGATGCCGACGCAGGCGACCCCGAGCAGCAGGGCCAGACAGCCCCAGGGCGCCACCCCGCCGGCCGCCCCGGTGAGATCGAGGAGGGGCAGCGCCGCGCCGGCCACCGCGCCCGCCGCCGCGCCGACCCGCAGCACCCGGGCGCCGCGCCGCTTCCACACCCGGTCCCGCAGGTACCAGGCCGTCGTCTCCAGGGCCCCGCGCTCCACCCACCGGTACAGCTCGTCGAGCCGCTCGGCGGGCTCCCCCCAGTCGCCGAGCGGGAAGGCCCGCCCGGTCAGATCGCCCGGCCGCAGCCCGGCCGCACCCTCGCCCCGCCCGTCCTGAGGCGGACCCTCGGGCTGCATCTCCGGCTGACCCACCCGGCACTCCCTACTGATCACGACCGGTCACGTAGCGTGACATTCCCCTGCCGACGCGCGCCACCCTTCCTACCGCCCAATGGGTGGCGGAGAGGGAGCTTTCCCGGCTTTTCCGCCCGTAAGAGGGCCTTGATCAGGTATAGGACTGCTGTCTTTCTCACTCGAAAGAGTGGCGGGGCGACGGCCGCGTGGACCACGTAGGCTCGTGCACAGCGGAGAAAGACGCCGGAGACAGGCGTCGGAGAAGACAGCGAGGAGCTGATCGTGATCCCCGGTGGTGGCCAGCCCAACATGCAGCAGCTGCTCCAGCAGGCCCAGAAGATGCAGCAGGACCTGCAGCGGGCGCAGGAGGAACTGGCGAACACGGAGGTCGACGGGCAGGCGGGCGGCGGTCTGGTGAAGGCCACCGTGACGGGCTCCGGTGAGCTGCGCGCGCTCAGGATCGACCCGAAGGCGGTGGACCCGGAGGACACCGAGACCCTCGCCGACCTGATCGTGGCGGCCGTACAGGCGGCGAACGAGAACGCGCAGACGCTGCAGCAGCAGAAGCTGGGTCCGCTGGCCCAGGGTCTGGGCGGCGGCAGCGGTATCCCCGGTCTGCCCTTCTGACCGGCTGACACGCCGATCGTTCCGGTGTTCGCCACCGGTACGACACCCCCACCGCCTTCCAAGGAGAGGCGGCAGCCAACTACCGTACGTACCGAAAGGTCTCCAGGAAGGGCAGTCCGTTGTACGAAGGCGTGGTCCAGGACCTCATCGACGAGCTGGGGCGGTTGCCCGGCGTCGGTCCCAAGAGCGCGCAGCGGATCGCCTTCCACATCCTGCAGGCGGAGCCGACGGACGTGAAGCGGCTCGCGCAGGCGCTCCTGGAGGTGAAGGCGAAGGTCCGCTTCTGCGCGATCTGCGGCAACGTGGCACAGGAGGAACTGTGCAACATCTGCCGCGACGCCCGGCGCGACCCCTCGGTCATCTGCGTGGTCGAGGAGCCGAAGGACGTCGTCGCCATCGAGCGGACCCGGGAGTTCCGCGGGCGGTACCACGTCCTCGGCGGGGCGATCAGCCCGATCGAGGGTGTGGGCCCCGACGACCTGCGGATACGAGAACTTCTCGCGAGGTTGGCCGACGGGGCGGTCACGGAGCTGATCCTGGCCACGGACCCCAATCTCGAAGGGGAAGCGACGGCGACGTACCTCGCCCGCATGATCAAGCCCATGGGCCTGAAGGTCACCCGCCTGGCCAGCGGCCTCCCGGTGGGTGGCGACCTGGAATACGCGGACGAGGTGACCCTCGGCCGCGCCTTCGAGGGGAGACGACTCCTAGATGTCTGACGCCACGCTGCACGACACGACGCAGAACCCGGACGACTTCGTGGTCCAGATCGCGGACCAGGTCGAGAGCTTCCTGGTGGCCGTCACGGAGGTGGCGAAGGCCGACGAGCCCGAATCGGCGGTCCCCTTCCTCCTTCTGGAAATCTCCCAGATCCTGCTGGCCGGCGGACGGCTGGGCGCCCACGAGGACATCGTCCCCGAGGAGCGCTACGAGCCCGACCCGGGCCCCGAGCCGGACGTGGACGAACTCCGCGAGACCTTCGCCCGCCTGCTGGACCCCATCGACGTCTACTCCGAGGTCTTCGACCCGTACGAGCCCCGCAGGGCTCCCGTGCCGGCCCGTCTCTCGGACGACCTCGCCGACATCATCACCGACCTCCGCCACGGCATGGCCCACTACCGTGCGGGCCGCACCACGGAGGCCCTGTGGTGGTGGCAGTTCTCCTACTTCTCCAACTGGGGCCCCACGGCCTCCGCGGTCCTGCGCGCCCTGCAGTCCGTCCTGATCCACGTCCGCCTCAACCAGCCCCTGGAAGAACTCGACGGCCTCGACACCGACCAGGCCGCGATGGGCGACGAGACCCTGGAGTTCGAGGCGGGCCGGGTGATGGCGGAGGAGATCGGCGCCCCGCTGGGGATCCGGCCCGGGAAGTAGCGCTCGGCCGGTCGGTGTGAGCCGGGGCACGTTCGGCGTGCGGCGGCTCGTGCTGGGCAGGTTCCGCTTTCGAGCGGACGGGACCTCACCACGGGCCCCGCCGATGCCCTCACCGGCGTCCTCACGGGTGTCTCACCATGCGGGAGCAGGGTGGTGGAATTCGGACGCTCGATAGACTGAGCCGACACAAACGAACCGAGCGAGGAGCGCACGTGGGCCTTGTCGTGCAGAAGTACGGAGGCTCCTCCGTAGCCGATGCCGAAGGCATCAAGCGCGTCGCCAAGCGGATCGTGGAAGCGAAGAAGAACGGCAACCAGGTGGTTGTCGTCGTTTCCGCGATGGGCGACACGACGGACGAGCTGATCGATCTCGCCGAGCAGGTTTCTCCGATGCCTGCCGGGCGGGAATTCGACATGCTGCTGACCGCCGGAGAGCGTATCTCCATGGCCCTGCTGGCCATGGCGATCAAAAACCTGGGCCACGAGGCCCAGTCGTTCACCGGCAGCCAGGCAGGCGTCATCACCGACTCGGTCCACAACAAAGCCCGGATCATCGACGTCACGCCGGGCCGCATCCGGGAGTCCCTGGACAAGGGCAACATCGCCATCGTCGCCGGGTTCCAGGGCGTCAGCCAGGACAAGAAGGACATCACCACGCTGGGGCGTGGCGGGTCCGACACCACGGCCGTGGCCCTCGCCGCCGCGCTCGACGCCGAGGTCTGCGAGATCTACACCGACGTGGACGGCGTGTTCACCGCCGACCCGCGCGTGGTGAAGAAGGCGAAGAAGATCGACTGGATCTCCTTCGAGGACATGCTGGAGCTCGCGGCCTCCGGCTCCAAGGTGCTGCTCCACCGCTGTGTGGAGTACGCCCGCCGCTACAACATCCCGATCCACGTCCGGTCCAGCTTCAGCGGGCTGCAGGGCACGTGGGTCAGCAGTGAGCCGATTGGGGACCAGAAGGTGGAGCAGGCCATCATCTCCGGTGTCGCGCACGACACCTCCGAGGCCAAGATCACGGTCGTCGGCGTGCCGGACAAGCCGGGTGAGGCCGCCGCGATCTTCCGGACCATCGCCGATGCCGAGATCAACATCGACATGGTCGTGCAGAACGTGTCCGCCGCCTCCACGGGCCTGACGGACATCTCCTTCACGCTGCCGAAGACCGAGGGCCGCAAGGCCATCGACGCCCTGGAGAAGAACAGGCCGGGCATCGGCTTCGACTCGCTGCGCTACGACGACCAGATCGGCAAGATCTCCCTGGTCGGCGCCGGTATGAAGACCAACCCGGGCGTCACCGCCTCCTTCTTCGAGGCGCTGAGCGACGCGGGTGTGAACATCGAGCTGATCTCGACCTCCGAGATCCGCATCTCCGTCGTCACCCGCAAGGACGACGTGCCGGAGGCCGTCCGCGCCGTGCACACCGCCTTCGGGCTCGACTCCGACACCGACGAGGCCGTCGTCTACGGAGGCACGGGCCGCTGATGGCGCCGACCGGAAAGCCGACGCTCGCGGTCGTGGGTGCGACCGGGGCCGTCGGCGCGGTCATGCTCCAGATCCTGTCCCAGCGCGCGGACATCTGGGGCGAGATCCGTCTGATCGCCTCCCCCCGCTCGGCCGGCCGCAAGCTGTCCGTGCGCGGGGAGGAGGTCGAGGTGGTGGCCCTGACGGAGGACGCCTTCGCCGGGGTGGACATCGCCCTGTTCGACGTACCCGACGAGGTCGCCGCCGAGTGGGCGCCGATCGCCGCGGCGCGCGGCGCGGTCGTCGTCGACAACTCGGCCGCCTTCCGGCTGGACCCCGATGTGCCGCTCGTGGTGCCCGAGGTCAACCCGCACGCGGTACGCACCCGGCCGCGCGGGATCGTCGCCAACCCCAACTGCACGACCCTGACGATGATCGTCGCCCTGGGCGCGCTGCACGCCGAGTTCGGGCTGCGCGAGCTGGTGGTGTCGTCGTACCAGGCGGTGAGCGGAGCCGGCCGGGCCGGTGTGGAGACGCTCAGGTCCCAGCTGTCCCTGGTGGCCGGCACGGAGCTGGGGACCAAGCCCGGGGACGTGCGGCGGGCCGTCGGGGACGACACCGGGCCGTTCCCGGAGCCGGTCGTGCTGAACGTCGTCCCGTGGGCCGGGTCGCTCAGGGAGGACGGCTGGTCGTCGGAGGAGATGAAGGTGCGGGACGAGTCCCGCAAGATCCTCGGACTGCCGGCGCTGCCGGTCGCCGTGACCTGCGTCCGGGTGCCGGTGATCACCACGCACTCGCTGACCGTTCACGCCCGCTTCCAGGGCGAGGTGACCGTCGACGGCGCCCGCGAGATCCTCGCCACCGCGCCCGGGGTGGTGCTGTGCGACGACCCGGCCGCCGGTGAGTTCCCCACGCCCGCCGACGTGGTGGGCACGGACCCCACGTGGGTCGGCCGGGTACGGCGGGCGCTGGACGATCCGACCGCGCTCGAACTCTTCGTGTGCGGCGACAACCTGCGCAAGGGGGCCGCGCTGAACACCGCGCAGATCGCCGAGCTGATCGCGGCGGAGGTCGGCTGAGCCGGGTTCTCGCCGTAAAGACGCCGGATGGGAGCGGATCCATTTGTAGGATCTCCGTAAGAAGTGTGTTCGGAAGCATGGTCCAGGCCACTTGAACCAGGCCGTGCGGCAGCAGAGGATTTTCCTCCCCGCCCTGCGCAACCGCGTGCAGGGCGGGGAGCGTCTTTGCGGTCACCCTTGCGGGACCTGAGGACGTGATGATCCTGGCGTGGGGACGCCGTGATCGGGGCGTGGGGACGCCCGTTCAAATGGGATATAGCGGAAGAGCGGGACGCATGACGGCACTTGAGGCACCGTCGGTTGTCGCACATGTGACGCCCGGCACGTACAACCCTGGCGGGGGGAAGCGTGTCCAACTGGCGTGGCAGAGGTACTCGAACTCCCAGCGGCCCGCGGCACGGCCCTGCGGCCGCCCCGTGCGGCGCTCCGGTCCCGCACGCCCGGCGGCATGCCGGTGATCGCGCCCATGCCCGCAGCGCGGCCCGCCCGCATACCCAGTCAGCGCGACGGTGCCGACGAGACCACGGCGGACGCGGACACCGCGGTCGCCGGCACCACCGTCGACCACCTCACCGAGACCTACCGGGCGCACTACCGCTCGCTGCTGGGCCTCGCCGCTCTCCTCCTCGACGACACCGCCTCCTGCGAGGACGTCGTCCAGGAGGCCTTCATCCGCGTCCACTCGGCCCGCAAGCGCGTCCGCGACCCCGAGAAGACCCTCGCCTACCTCCGCCAGACGGTCGTGAACCTCTCCCGGTCCACGCTGCGTCGGCGCATCCTCGGCCTGAAGCTGCTCTCCAAGCCGATGCCGGACATGGCGAGCGCGGAGGAGGGCGCCTACGACCGGCTGGAGCGCCGTGACCTCATCAAGGCGATGAAGGGGCTGCAGCGCCGCCAGCGCGAGGTCCTCGTGCTGCGCTACTTCGCGGACATGACCGAGGCCCAGGTCGCCGAGAGCCTCGGGATATCCCTGGGTTCGGTGAAGGCGTACGGCTCACGGGGCATCGCCGCGCTGCGGGTGGCCATGGAGGCACCGGCATGAGCGGACGCGCCGAAGGGGGCGATCCCGATGCCGGCCACTCGCCCGGACCGTACGAGCGCCACGTCCGGCACGAACCGACGAAGCAGCATGAGCAAGAGCACACGCAATCGCACGCTGGGAACGGAACTGTGAACCACGGCCCCGACGAAAAGGGCCCCGAGAGGCTCGACCCGGATCTCGACGGATTCGACCCGGACGAGCTGGCCCTGCGACGGATGTTGCACTCCGCGGTCGACGACATCGAGCCGCGCACCGGCACCCTGGACCATCTGCGCCGGGCCGTCCCCGCCCGGCGGGCCCGCAAGCGGCAGGCCGTCGTCGGCATGGCGGCCGCGGCCCTGTTCATCGGCACCGCGATCCCCGCCCTCGTGCACGTCTCCCACTCCGGCGGCTCCGACCCCAACACCGCCATGGCCGGCCAGTCCTCCCAGGCCCAGGGTGGCACCGGCCAGGGCAAGGACAAGGGCGCCGCCACGGCCGGTACACCCGATGCCGGCAGCACCAGCGTCCAGCCCGGCAAGGAGACCGGCAAGCCGGACGAGAAGGGCAAGGACGGCGGCGGCCAGGGCGGTGGCACCGGCGGCGCCGACCCCTCCGCGAGCCAGCCCACCGGCACCACCCCGCTGTGCACGGCGGCCCAGCTGGGCTCCGCCACCGGCACGGCCGACGCCCCCGACTCGGCGGGCATCGTCTACGGCACCTTCCGGGTCACCAACATCTCCTCCACCGCCTGCACCGTCGGCGGCGCGGGCACCATCGGCGCCACCGCACAGGGCGCCGCCGACCCGGCCAAGATCGTCCGGGCGCAGCACGTGGCCGGGGACGCGGCGACCATGCTGCCCGACCCCTCCCTGGAGGTGGCGGCACTGGTCCTGAAGCCGGGCGCGGCCTACGAGGAGAAGTTCGCCTTCGTGCCCTCGGAGACGTGCCCGCCCACCAACGGCAGCACCGACGGTTCGACCACGGGCGGTCCCAGCCCCGACCCGACGTCCACCGAGGAGACGGGCGCTTCCGGCAGCGCGGACAGCGGCAGCGCGTCCTCCGGTACGACCACGCAGCTCGCCACCGAGGATGGGACGGCCGACGGCAGCGTCCTCATCTCCCACAGCGCCCAGCCGGGCTCCCCGACGACATCGACGGTCGTCTCCGACGTGTGCGCGGGGACGGTGTATTACACCGGGGTGCTGGCAGGGGCGTAAGGCCCCGCCGGGTGCCGGCCGCCTCCCGGCCGCGGGCCCGTCGTGGCCGTCCCGCGGTTCCCCGCCCCCTTCGGGGGCGCTCACCCGGCTGCGGGCGGTCGGGCCGCCGGGGCGGCGCGGGTGGGCTCAGCCGCACCCGGCCGGCGCCGGTGAGCGACCCGGCTCCCGGCCCGCACCGGCACCGGTTCACCCGCTGACGACGGTTTCCCTTTCCTCCGGTACCAGGCCCAGTTCGGCGTCCCGCTGGAACTCCAGCTCCCGCCGCAGCAACCGGAACCACATGAACACCACGAAACCGGCGAAGACGAACCACTCCCCGGTGTAGCCGAGGTTCTGGAACGCCTTCAGATCCAGCCCCGTCCCGCCCGGCGCACTCGCGGGCACGGCCTTCATCCCCGAGTCGCCCTTGTCCAGGGTGACCCAGGCGTCGTACAGCTTGTACGGCACCAGGTTCACCAGCGACGCCGAGCTGATCGCCGCCGTCTGCCCGGCAGGGAGCCCGCCCTGCGCGCCGACCCCGTTGTCCCCCGGGGTCTCGGACGCCTGCAGCGCGCCGGTGACGGTGACCTCGCCGCTCGGCGGAGCGGGGGCCCTGGCCGCGTCCGCCGTGCCCGGCAGCCAGCCCCGCACCACGGGCAGGGCCTTGCCGGAGCCAGTACGCAGCAGGGTGAGTACGTAGAAGCCGCGCTTGCCGTCCAACTCCCGGTCCGGTACGAGCAGCTGCTCGCCGTACCGGCCGCTCGCGGTGACCCGCCGCCCCGAGGTGGTCTTGTCGACGGGCAGCATGCCGTCCAGCGGTCGCGCGCCCTCGTGCCGGTCGGAGGCGGCCTGCTCGGTCGCCGTGCGATGGTCCTGCACCCGCCCCTCGAACCGGCTCAGCTGCCAGGACCCCATGAAGACGCAGAACGGGATGGCGAGCAGCACGAAGACGTTGATGCCCCACCAGCGGGGTGTCAGCAGAAACCGGTACACGCCCTCCACGGTACGGCGCCCGCGCCGCAACCCCGCCCGGGGGTCAGCGTTCGGCGGCCCTCGGCGAGTTGATCAGCGGGATGCGCGGACGGTCCGCCGGGAGGCGGTGGTAGCCGTCGCGTACCGGGAGGTTCTCGAAGCGCGGGAAGAGCGACACAGCCGTTCGTCCTCCCGCCCGCCCTCGGGGAGGGCCGCGGAGGCGGTCGGTGCGCTCATGATCGCAAAGTTATCCACAGGCTGCGCACAACCGGCACCCGATTGTCGGCGCGACCAGGCAGTATGGGCGCATGACTGGGGCCATGAGTGAGAGCAAGTCGCCGGACATGCCGGACTGGGAGAGGCGCTTCCGGGCGCCGCGGGTGTCGCTGCCCGACTGGGCGGAGGACGCGCCGGACCGCTCCCTGTTCGTGTCGAACGCGACGGGCACGTACGAGCTGTACGCCTGGGACCGCGCCACGGGCGAGCAGCGGCAGGCGACGGACCGGCCGAACGGCACGACGGACGGCGTGCTCTCCCCGGACGGCGCCTGGATCTGGTGGTTCGACGACAAGGACGGCGACGAGTTCGGCATCTGGCGCCGCCAGCCCTTCACCGGCGGGGAGAACGCGCCGGCGGTGCCCGGCCTGGCTCCCTCCTACCCGGCCGGTCTGGCCCTGGCCCGCGACGGCCGCACGGCGGTCGTCGGCCGCTCCACGGACGACGAGGGGACGACCATCCACCTCGCGCGCGAGGGCGAGGACCCGGTCGAGATCTACCGGCACCGCGAGTCGGCGGGCGTCGGCGGCCTCTCCCACGACGGCTCCCTGATCGCCGTCGAGCACACCGAGCACGGCGACGCCATGCACGCGGCGCTGCGCGTGCTGCGCCCGGACGGCTCGGCGGTCATCGAGCTGGACGACACCGAGGGCGGCACGCGGGAGCTGGGCCTGGAGGTGCTGGGCTTCGCCCCCGTCGACGGCGACACCCGTCTGCTCATCGGCCACCAGCGCCGGGGCCGCTGGGAGCCGCTGGTGTGGGACGTGGCGACGGGCGTGGAGACGGACCTCGCCCTGGACCTGCCCGGCGACGTCGGCGCCGAGTGGTATCCGGACGGCTCCGCCCTCCTCATCGCGCACAGCTTCGAGGCCCGCAGCGAGCTGTTCCGCTACGACCTGGCGGCCGGCGAGCTGACCCGCATCCCCACCCCGCCCGGCACGGTCTCCGGCGCCACGGCCCGCCCCGACGGCAGCGTGGAGTACCTGTGGTCGTCGGCCGCCGAGCCCCCGGCGGTGCGTTCGACGTCCGGCGGCGTCGTCCTGGAGCCGCCCGGTATGGCGTGCCCGCCGTCGGTGGCGGGGGAGGACGCCTGGGTGGAGGGCCCGGGCGGCCGTATCCACGCCCTGATCCAGAAGCCGGCCGGTGCCACGGGCCCGCTGCCCACGGTCTTCGACCTGCACGGCGGCCCGACCTGGCACGACAGCGACTCCTTCGCCGCCGGCCCGGCCGCCTGGGTCGACCACGGCTACGCGGTGATCCGCATCAACTACCGCGGCTCCACCGGCTACGGCCGCGCCTGGACCGACGCCCTCAAGCACCGGGTCGGTCTGATCGAGCTGGAGGACGTGGCCGCGGTACGCGAGTGGGCCGTCTCCTCCGGCCTCGCCGACCCCGGGCGGCTGATCCTCACCGGCGCCTCCTGGGGCGGCTATCTCACCCTGCTCGGTCTCGGCACCCAGCCGGAGGCGTGGTCGCTGGGCATCGCGGTGGTGCCGGTCGCGGACTACGTCACCGCGTACCACGACGAGATGGAGTCCCTGAAGGCCATGGACCGCACCCTGCTGGGCGGTACCCCGGAGGAGGTCCCCGAGCGCTTCGCGGCGTCCTCCCCGCTGACCTACGTCGACCAGGTCAAGGCCCCGGTCTACATCTCGGCGGGCGTCAACGACCCCCGCTGCCCGATCCGCCAGATCGACAACTACGTCAAGCGCCTGGAGACGCGGGGCGCGACCCACGAGGTGTACCGGTACGACGCGGGGCACGGCTCCCTGGTGGTGGAGGAACGGATCAAGCAGGTGAGACTGGAGCTGGAGTTCGCGGAGCGGCACCTGGCGAGGGCGTGAGCCGTTCGCCGCACCCCTGAGCCGTCCCGCGGCTCGGCTGGGTCCGGCCCCTCTCCGGCCCCTCTCCGGCCGGGTCCACCGGCGAGTAGGGGCGGGCGTCGCGCGTGTGCGGGACGCCCGCCGACGTCCCGCCGGTTCTCTCAGCCCAGCTCGGCCAGCCCCCGGCGCGTGGCGGCCACCACGACCCGGTCCCCCTGGCTCAGCACATGATCACCGGGCACCGAAGCCTTCCCCTCCAACGCCAGCACCCGCCACGCCCCGGCCCGGAACGCCCCCGCCACGGTTCGCCCCTCCAGCTCCGGATGCCCGGCCACCTCGACCGCGGCGAACAGCAGCACCCGCCGCTCCACGGGAATCGCCCCCAGCACCTGGCGCCCCAGCATCGCCCCCGCGAAAGCCGGCGCGGCCAGGTGCGACACGCTCCGGCTCCGCGTGGAGGCCTGTGGATGCGCGGCCCGCAGCGTCCGGTACACGGCCGTGGCGAAGTCGTCGTCGTACAGCCGGAGCACCACGCGCAGGTCGGGCCGGACGGTCCGGGCGTAGAGGACGGCCTCCAGGTTGGTGGTGTCGGCACTGGTCACCGCGAGCAGCGCATGCGCCCGGTGGACTTTCGCGGACTCCAGCACGCCCTCCTGGGTGACGTCCCCGAGGACCACCGGCACCCGCAGCCGGCGCGCGGTCGCAAGTCCCCGCGCCTCCGGGTCGGACTCCACGCACACCACGGGAACGCCCAGTTCCCGCAGCCGGGTCAGCACCCGGGTGCCGATCTTCCCGAGCCCGAGCAGCACCACGTGCCCGCCGAGTCCACGCGGCGGTTTGCGCAGCGCTGAGGCCGTCCGGAAGGTGCCCAGCGCCTCGAGGACGGCCGCCAGCAGGACGGGCAGCAGCAGCAACCCGACCAGGCCGGACAGGAGTTGGAGGATCTGCCGGCCGAGGGACTCCCCGATGGCCGGGTCGTCGATCGCGAACATGTCCAGCAGCGTGAGATAGAAGGCCCGCAGCGGGTGGATGTCGGTCACCACCCACAGCGCGACGGCGAGCGCGACCACGCAGCCCACGAGCCCGGCCAGCGACCATCGCAGCCGCCGGGAGAACAGCGAGGCGAGCGAGGGTACGCCCCCCACTCCGCGGCCGGGTGCGGCCGACTCCGGTCCGCCCGCGGACGACACCTGTTCCAGCACCACGGCCGGCCGCCCGCCGGCTCGCCGCACCTCCTCGTCGTCCGGGAGCAGCCGCGGCTCCTGCTCCCCGCTGCCCTCCGAGCCGTCACCGGCGGGGTCGGTCCCGGCGGCGGAGAGCAGCGCGAGGGTGCACAGCCCGGGCCCGGCGCCCGACCCGTCCCCCCGCAGCGGTCGCTCCACGGCCCGCAGCAGCAGTCCATCGGTCTGGACGACCTTGCTGGTGCCGGCGACGGCGGTGGCGGCCAGCGCGGGCGCGGCGGTGTCGGCGTCGGACAGCACGGTCGTGGAGGCGTCGGCGCCCCCGTCGGCGCCGTCCCCACCGGCCAACCTGGCCACCTGGTCGAGGAGTTCCTCGATGTGCTGGCCCAACCGCCGGTTGTAGAGCCGCAGCACGAGCCGCAGCCGGGGATTGAGCCGGCGGGCGATCAGCGCGGCCCGGATGTTGGTCTCGTCGTCGTCGTACACGAGGGCCAGCGCGGCAGCCCGCTCCACCCCGGCCTCGGCGAACACGGCCTCGGTGAGCTGTGCTGCCTCCAGCACCCCCTCGGGGTCCGGGCGTTGGCCCGGTGTGCCGCCCGTGCCGGAGGCGGGCCCGTTGCCGCCGCGGCCGACGGAGCCGACCGCGGCGCTGACCACCCGGTCGAACAGCGCCGCCGCCGACGCGGCCCGGGCCCGTCCGACCACGGGGGGTCTGGCCGTCCGCTCGTCCGGCGGTACCACGAGGGTGACCTGCTCGCCGTAGACTCCGCGCAACTCGGCGGCCAGCCGGTGCGCGAGCCCGTCGTCACCGCACACCACCATGTGCGCCGGCGGGGCCCCGGGAGCCCCTTGATAGGGAACGCTCGCCACAAGGGGAAAGACTGCCCCAGCAGAAGGGTGGTTCCAGCGGCGGTCTGAACACCCACGCCGGAACCCGCGTACTGAGGGGGAGGGAGAGAACCAGCCGGAGGTATCCGCCCGTGGTCATCACCGAAGACGCCCCGCCCGGCGCCGAGGCCCCGGCCCCGGCGCGTTCCCGCGGCGAACGGCCGGGGACGGACGGCCGGCGGTTCAGCTCGCCGCTGGTGCTGACCCTGGCGCTGGTTCTGGCGGTGCTCGCCCAGTCCCCGATCCGCGGGGCCCTCGGCTCCCCGCCGATGCAGAGCTGGATGACGGTGTTCGTGGCGGTGACCGTGCAGGCGCTGCCCTTCCTGGTCCTCGGTGTGCTGCTCTCGGCGGCGATCGCGGTGTTCGTCCCCGCGTCCTTCTTCGCGCGTGCCCTCCCGCGCCGCCCGGCCCTGGCCGTGCCCGTGGCCTCGGTCGCCGGGGCGGTGCTGCCGGGCTGCGAGTGCGCGTCGGTGCCGGTGGCGGGCGCCCTGGTCCGCCGGGGCGTGACGCCCGCCGCCGCGCTGGCCTTCCTGCTCTCCGCGCCCGCGATCAACCCGATCGTGCTGACCGCCACCGCCGTCGCCTTCCCCCGTGACCCGGAGATGGTCCTGGCCCGGTTCCTGGCGAGCCTGCTGGTGGCGTGCGCGATGGGCTGGCTGTGGCAGCGGCTGGGCCGCACGGACTGGCTGCGCCCGCCGGCCCACGGCGCGCACGAGGGCGCGACCAGGGGCGAGACGTTCTGGAACTCGGTCCGCCACGACACCCTGCACGCCGGCGGCTTCCTGGTGCTCGGCGCGACGGCAGCGGCCACGCTGAAGGCGGCGGCCCCGGCGACCTGGCTGCGCACGGCCGCCGACAGCCCCCTGTTCTCCATCCTCGCCCTCGCCGTCCTGGCCGTCGTGCTGTCGATCTGCTCGGAGGCGGACGCGTTCGTCGCGGCCTCCCTCACCCAGTTCTCCCCGACGGCCAAGCTGGTGTTCCTGGTGGTGGGCCCGATGATCGACCTCAAGCTCTTCGCGATGCAGGCCGGCACCTTCGGCCGTGCCTTCGCGCTCCGCTTCGCGCCCGCCACGTTCGCGCTGGCCGTCGTGGGCGCCGTACTGACCGGTGCGGTGCTGCTGTGAACCGCCAGGCCCAGGCGGCCGTCATGTTCCTGCTCGGCGCCGCCCTGCTGCACGCGGGCGCCACCGACCTGTACCTGCGCTACGTCAAGGCGGGCCTGCGCCCGCTGCTGCTGGCCTCGGGCGCGGTCCTGATCGCGGCGGCGCTGGCGACGGCCTGGTACGAACGCAAGCGCGGCAAGGCGGCCGACGCGGGCCGTGCCCACCCCGGAGCCGGCCGCGAGGCCGCCGGTCACACCCACCCCGAACCCCGTGTGGCGTGGCTGCTGTTGCTGCCCCTGCTCGCGCTCATCCTGATCGCCCCGCCGGCTCTCGGCTCCTACAGCGCGGTGCGCTCCGGTACGGCGCTGCAGAAGCCGTACGCCTACGGCCCGCTGCCCGCCGGGGACCCGGTCCCGCTCTCCGTGGTCGACTACGCCTCCCGCGCCGCCTACGACCACGGCCGCTCCCTGCACGGCCGCCACGTCCGCGTCACCGGTTTCCTCGCCCTGGACCGCGCGGGCACGCCCTACCTGGTCCGTATGGCCCTCAACTGCTGTGCCGCGGACGCCCAGCCGGTGAAGATCGCGCTGTCCGGCGCGCTGCCCCCGGTCCTCCGCCCGGACGCCTGGCTGGAGGTGACGGGCACGTACAGCCCCCGCCTGACCCATGACCCGGTCAACGACGGTCCCATCCCGTACCTGAGGGTCACGACGGCCCGCCCGGTCCCGGTACCGCACGACCCGTACGACGAGACCTGGAACACCTGAGCGCGCCGACGTCGGGACACGGCAGCGCAACGCCCTGCGGGATTGCCGGACTCGGCACAAGAACGGCCGCGCGTCCGGCGGGACAATCGCGCGCATGAACACCCAGGAAGCCGTCCGCCGCGGCGGGTGGGCGGGTTGGCCGGTCCTCGGCGCGCTGCTGCTCGCGGCGGCGGCACTGGCCGTGTCCTTCGTACCGGACGCCACGGCGTACGAGCGGGCGTGGCGGACGGCGGCCCCCTGCCCGGCCGGGGCGCCCGCGACCGGGCCCGACGACTGTCTGAGGACCGTCCCGGCCGTGATCGCGCGCACCGATCCCCGCCCGCCCAGGCAGCGCAGCCTGCTGTACTTCGCCGGTGGCCGGCCGACGGCGAAGCTGGAGGTGTCGTCCGAGGCCGCCGGGGCGTTCGAAGCCGGTGACCGGGTGCGACTGACCTTCTGGCGCGGCGAGGTGATGAAGGTCGCCGGAGTGCGCTACGTCTGGCACGAGCACGTCCCCACCGGCGGGAGCGTGGCCGTCACCGCGGCCGTGCTCGCCCTGGCCGCGGGCTGTCCCGGCGCGCAGGTGCTGCTGCGGCTGCGCGGGCGCCGGCGGCCCGCCGACGAGGTCCTGCCGTCGGCGCTGCCGTACGCGGGGGCGCTCGCCGGTACCGGGGCGTGGCTGCTGCCGCTCTGCTACCGCCACCCCACGACCCTGCTCGGTTCCGCGGAGTCCCTCACGTGGCTGTCCGCCGGGTCGCTGGTCACCGTGGCCCTGTTCGCCCTGGCCTGGCGGGCCACGCGGATCCGCCTGCCCGAAGAGTCCGTGGCACCCCGGCTCGGCGATGACGATGACGGGGAGGTGTTCGTGCCGGCCCGCTTCCTGGAGCCCACCGACTACAACCCGCACGGCTTCGGCACCCACATCGTCCTCGGGGACGACGGGCCCGCGGTGACACCGCACCCCGGCCCCGGCCGGTTCGCGGCCCGACGCATCCCGGTGGAGCGGCTCACCGTGACGACCGTGCGGCGCGCCCGGGCCGGCGACGGCGACACCGTCCCGCGCGGCTGGCACATCGCCGAACTCGACGACGCCGGCACTCCGGTGCGTCTCGCCGCCGCCCCCGACGACCTCGCGCGCGTCCTCCGTGCGCTGCGACCCGCGAGGACGTGAGCAAACCGGCGGCTAGGTGTATCGACCCGTGGCCGCGTCGTCGAGGTCGAACCGCTCGAGGTCACGCAGCCAGGCGTGGGCGTTGCCGTCGGACGGGGCCCGCCAGTCACCGCGCGGCGACAGCGAACCGCCGGCCGAGACCTTCGGCCCGTTCGGCATGGCGGAGCGCTTGAACTGCGAGAACGCGAAGAAGCGACGGCAGAACACCTCCAGCCAGTGCCGGATCTCCGCCAGGTCGTACGCCACCCGCTTGGCCTCCGGGAAGCCCGGCGGCCAGGCGCCGGCGTCCGGGTCGTGCCAGGCGTGCCAGGCCAGGAAGGCGATCTTCGAGGGCCTGAAGCCGTAGCGGAGCACGTGGAAGAGGGTGAAGTCGTGCAGCGCGTACGGTCCGATCTTGGACTCGGTGGACTGCATCTCCTCGCCCGGCACCAGCTCCGGGCTGATCTCCGTGTCCAGGATCGCGGCCAGGATCCGGCCGGTCTCCTCGTCGAACTGGCCACTGCTGACGACCCAGCGGATCAGGTGCTGGATCAGTGTCTTCGGCACGCCGGAGTTGACGTTGTAGTGGCTCATCTGGTCGCCGACGCCGTACGTCGACCAGCCGAGCGCCAGCTCCGACAGGTCGCCGGTGCCGAGCACGATGCCGCCGCGCTGGTTGGCCAGCCGGAACAGGTAGTCGGTGCGCAGACCGGCCTGCACGTTCTCGAAGGTGATGTCGTACACCGGCTCGCCGGCGGCGAACGGGTGGCCGATCTCCTCGAGCATCAGCCGGGCGGTCGGCGTGATGTCCAGCTCGGCCGCGGTGACGCCGAGCGCGCGCATCAGCTTGTGGGCGTTGTCCTTGGTGTGGTCGCTGGTGGCGAAGCCGGGCAGGGTGAAGGCCAGGATGTCGCTGCGCGGCCGGCCGGCGCGGTCCATCGCCCGGGCGGCGACGATCAGCGCGTGCGTGGAGTCCAGCCCGCCGGACACCCCGATGACCACCTTCGGGCCGCCGATCGCCGCCAGCCGCTGCTGCAGCCCGGCGACCTGGATGTTGTAGGCCTCGTAGCAGTCCAGGGCGAGCCGGTCGGGGTCGGCGGGCACGAACGGCAGACGCTCGACGCGGCGGCGCAGCCCGAGGTCGGTGGCGGGCGGCTCCAGCTCGAAGGACACCGTCCGGAAATCCCCGGTCCGTGCGGCGTGGGTACGGCGGTTCTCGCCGAACGTGCCCATCCGCTGCCGCTCCTGCCGCAGCAGGTCGAGGTCCACGTCGGCCACCGCGTACTGCTCGCCCTGCGGGAAGCGGTCGGTCTCGGCCAGCAGGACCCCGTTCTCGTAGATCATGGTCTGGCCGTCCCAGGACAGGTCGGTGGTCGACTCGCCCAGACCGGCCGCCGCGTAGACGTACGCGGCCAGGCAGCGCGAGGACGCCGAGCGGCACAGCAGCCGCCGGTCCTCGGCGCGGCCGACCGTGATCGGGCTGCCCGAGAGGTTGACGAGGACGGTCGCGCCGGCCAGGGCCGCCTCGGCGCTCGGCGGCACCGGGACCCACATGTCCTCGCAGACCTCCGCGTGCAGCACGAGGCCGGGGACGTCCGCCGCCTCGAACAGCAGGTCCACGCCGAACGGCACGGTCGCGTCGCCGATCCGGATCGTCCCGCCGCGCTCGGCGTCGCCGCCGGCGATCTGCCGGCGCTCGTAGAACTCCCGGTAGTTCGGCGGGTACGACTTGGGTACGACGCCGAGGACGCGGCCGCGGTGCACGATCACCGCGCAGTTGTAGATCTGCTGGCGGTGGCGCAGCGGGGCGCCGACGACCAGCACGGGCAGCAGGTCCGCGGAGCCGGCCACCACGTCGGCGAGCGCCGCCTCGACGTCGTCGAGCAGCGCGTCCTGGAGCAGGAGGTCGTCGATCGCGTAGCCGGACAGGCACAGTTCGGGGAAGACGGCGACGGCGACGCCCTCGTCCGCGCACCGGCGCCCGTGGCGCAGGACCGCCTCGGCGTTGGCACGCGGGTCGGCGATGACGGTGTGGCCCGTGCACGCGGCGACGCGTGCGAAGCCGTGCTGATAGATCGACCAGAAGTTCAACGGGACTTCCCTCATGACTCCACCATGACTCCACGACACCACAGACCGCGCGGACGGATCTCCGCACCCCGCGCAGACCAAGCGGTCCTCCAACGAGCAGCCTAGATCCCCGGACCCGAGCGGCCCCCGGCGGACCAGGGCGGAGGTACTCGGGTGGACCTGAGTACCCGTGCTCTGGCCGGTGCCCGGACGAGCCGGAACGCTGGAGGCATGCGCCGAGAACCGAGAAGACACTTTTCGCAGTTGCTGTCCGTCCTCGCGCCGGCTGTCGTGGCGATGGCGGGGTGGGCGGCCTGGCTGGGCTGGGACCAGCAGCGTGACGTACACCCCGACGGTTCGACGACCGGCCCGTACGCGGCCTGGCAGGTGATCGGGCTGGTGCTGACGCTGCTGGCGCCGGTGTACTGGGCGGCGTCCCGGCGTCACTGCGCGGGCGCCGTGCTCGGCACCACGGCCGGCCTGACCACGGCCGCCTACGCCGACTGGTCGGACGACGCCAGCGGCCTCTTCGTGATCGGCGTCGGGCTGGTCATGGCGGGAAGCCTCGTCGTGACCACCGCCCTCTGCGCCGTGATCGCCTCCGTCACACGGGACCACCGCCTGGGCTGAGCGCCGCCGGCCTGCGGGTTTCAGCACTCCGCGGCCCTGTCCGGCGAGTTGAAACCGGGCTGATGCCACAGTGAACCGCCCGGGCCGCACGCTCTGCGGCATGACGACGGAACAGGAACTCGCGATCGCGGCCACCGGGCTGCGCAAGTCCTACGGGGACAGGACCGTCCTCGACGGCATCGACATCCAGGTACCCGCCGGCACGATCTACTCCCTGCTCGGGCCGAACGGCGCGGGCAAGACCACGGCGGTCAGCATCCTCTCCACGCTGATCTGCGCCGACGGCGGCCGGGCGCGGATCGCCGGGCACGACCTCGCCACCGAGGCACAGGCGGTCCGGGCCGCCATCGGTGTCACCGGCCAGTTCTCCGCCGTGGACGGCCTGATCACCGGCGCGGAGAACATGCTGCTGATGGCCGACCTGCACCACCTCTCCCGTGCCGAGGGCCGGCGGGTGACCGCCGGGCTGCTGGAGCGCTTCGACCTGGCCGAGGCCGCCAAGAAGCCCGCCTCCACCTACTCCGGCGGCATGAAGCGCCGCCTCGACATCGCCATGACCCTGGTCGGCAGCCCGCGGATCATCTTCCTCGACGAGCCGACCACCGGCCTCGACCCCCGCTCCCGGCACACGATGTGGCAGATCATCCGCGAGCTGGTCTCCGGCGGTACGACCGTCTTCCTCACCACCCAGTACCTGGAGGAGGCCGACCAACTGGCCGACCGCATCGCGGTGCTCAACGGCGGCCGGATCGTCGCCGAGGGCAGCGCCGGGGAACTCAAGCGGCTCGTCCCCGGCGGCCATGTGCGGCTGCGCTTCTCCGACCCGGTGACGTACGAGCGGGCGGCGACCGCGCTGCGCGAGACCACACGGGACGATGACGCGCTCACCCTGCAGATCCCCAGCGACGGAAGCCAGCGCGAGCTGCGCGCCATCCTCGACTGGCTCGACGCCGCCGGCATCGAGGCCGACGAGCTGTCCGTGCACACCCCGGACCTGGACGACGTGTTCTTCGCCCTGACCGGCAGCCCCGTACCCGCTCAGCCCGCCGACAAGGAGACCGTCCGATGAGCACCGCCGGCCACGCTGTCCGTGACAACCTGACCATGCTGCGGCGCAACCTGCTGCACGCGCGCCGCTACCCCTCCCTCACCCTGAACCTCCTGCTCACCCCGGTCATCCTGCTGCTGCTCTTCGTCTACGTCTTCGGCGACGTGATGAGCGCCGGCATCAACGGCGGACACGCGAACCGTGCCGACTACGTCGCCTACCTGGTCCCCGGCATCCTCTTCCTTACCGTGGCCATGACCTCGCTCGGCACCGCCGTGTCGGTGGCCACCGACATGACCGAGGGCATCATGGCCCGGTTCCGCACCATGGCGATCTCCCGCGCCTCCGTGCTGATCGGTCACGTGATCGGCAGCGTGATCAAGACGCTGATGGCTCTGGTGCTCGTCCTGGGCATCGGACTGGCCATCGGTTTCCGGCCGGACGCGACGCCGGTGGAGTGGATCGCGGCGGCCGGACTGATGGCGCTCGTCAGCCTGGCGCTGACCTGGATCGCGGTCGGCATCGGCCTGGTGAGCCCCAACCCCGAGGGCGCCAGCAACACCGGGACGCCCCTGGTGATGCTGCCGTTCCTGTCCAGCGCGTTCGTGCCGGTGGACGCCATGCCGGGCTGGTTCCGCTGGTTCGCCGAGTACCAGCCGTTCTCACCCTTCATCGAGACGCTGCGCGGACTGCTGCTGGGCAGTGAGATCGGCACGACGAACGCGGTGCTGGCCGTCGCCTGGTGCGTGGGCCTGACCCTGGTGGGCTACCTGTGGTCCAAGGCGCGGTTCGACCGCGAGCCGCGGCGGTGACACGCCGCGGCGGTGAGTGCGCCCGCTGCGGCCGCGAGCCACCAGCCGGCTCCTGCGGTTCAACCGCCGGCCGCGCCGGTCAGCTCGCGCAGGGCCGCCGCCCGCAGCTCGTCCCGCCCCAGGGCGGCGTACCTCGACCTCGCGTCGGCGTACGCCGCCCTGTCGGCGTTCTCGGCCGCCTGCCGGGACCGGGCCGAGGACAGGGAGGGGAACTCCCGCACCAGCGGCATCCGCTCGGCCAGCGCCACCAGCCGTACGGCCGCCGTGTCGCCACCGGCCAGCCCGGCGAGCCCGAGTGCCAGCAACACCGTCCCGTACAGCGGGAGTTCGGCCGGGGGACCGGCACCGCGGGAGCCGGACAGCATCCCGGTCAGCCGTTCCCGCAGCTGCCCGGCCAGCCCGGCCACCGGCTCCAGCCGGCCGTGCCGCGCGTGCGCCGCCAGCGCGGCCGACTGCACCTCCAGCGACCACGGATCCACGAACGGATCGCCGGCATACGACAGGCTGTCCTCCCGTATCCGCTCCACCGCCCGGCGCCACAATCCCAGTCCGACCTCGGTCAGCCCACGCGCCAGCGCGATCTCCGCCCGGGCCGGCAGGTCGGGGGAGAAGATCCGGGCGGACTCCTGCGGTCGGTCCAGGGCGGCGAGTCCCAGCCAGTACTCCGCCTCGTCGAACTCCCCGCGCTGGAGACAGGCCAGCACCAGCCCCCAGCGGACGCCGATCGAGTCCGACCAGTCGCCGAACTCACCGAGCGCGCTCAGCGCGGTCCGCAGATGGTCGTACGCCTCCGCGCCCCGCTCCGACCGCAGGCACAGCTCGCTGATCCGTCCGTGACTGAGCAGGTGCAGGGCCGGGTTGCCGAGCGGCTCCAGCGCGGTGAGCATCCGGCGGGCGTACTCCAGCGCGCGCTCCGTCTCGTGCGCGGAGTCCCAGACGTAACTGGCGACGCACGCCGCCACGCCCGCCAGCAGGGGCTCCTCGGCGTCGCACAGCTCCCGCAGCCGCGCGTACTGCGGCGGGCGCATGTCCGGGACGGCACACAGCACGACGGCCAGCGCCCGCAGCAGCGTGTCCGGCGGAGCGGGCGGCAGCCGGCGCAGTGTGACCACCTGGCGGACGGCGTGCGCGCCGTGGCCCATGAAGAGGGCGGCCGCGCAGACGGCCGCCGCGCTGCGGGCCGGCTCCACGTCCTCGGGGTTCCCGGGTCCGGGCCGGAAGCGGGACAGCGGCCCGCCGGTCTCGGCGGCGAGCGCGGCGAGCCGGGCGTAGTTGGAGTCGGTGGCCCACAAGGAGGCCAGTACGGCGGTGACGGCGGCGGTGGTGGGCCCGTCGGCGCGGGCCAGCGCGTACCGCAGGGCCAGGACGAGGTTGTCCTGCTCGGCCCGGACACGGTTCCAGGTGGGCAGCGGATCGCCGGTGAACAGCACGTCGTGACGGGCACGGCCGAAGTCCCGCGCCCAGAGGAGGAACCGGTCGGTCACCACCTCCTCCTCACCGGCCTCGGCGCGCCTGGCGGCGCTGAACTCCCGCAGCGTCTCCAGCATGTGGAAGCGCACCCCGGACGGGCTGTCACCCACCTTGATCAGGGACTGGCCGGCCAGCTGGTCCAGCAGATCCAGTACGTCCCCGGACTCGCCGAGCACGTACTGCGCCGCATCCTCGGTGAAACCGCCGGGGAACACGGACAGGGCGCGCAGTGCCGCCCGGCCGTCGGGCTCCAGCAGGTTCCAGCTCCACTCGACCACCGCCCGCAGCGTGCGATGCCGCTCGGGTGCGTCGCGGGCGCCGCCGCGCAGGAGGGCGAAGCGGTCCCGGAGCCGACGGGAGATGTCGGCGACGGAGAGCACCCGCACCCGGGCCGCGGCCAGTTCGACGGCGAGCGGCAGTCCGTCCAGGTGACGGCAGATCTCGGCCACCCGGTCGGTGGGCAGGTCCACACCGGGCCTGGCCGCCCGCGCCCGCTGCTCGAAGAGCTGGACCGAGGTCGCCGGGGACAGCTCCGGCAGGGCGTACACGGACTCCGAGGTCAGCCCCAGCGGGGCCCGGCTGGTGGCCAGGACCCGCAGTTCCTTCGACCGGGACACCAGCGCCTGGACGAGCCCGGCCGCACCGGCGATCACCTGCTCGCAGTTGTCCAGCACCAGCAGCGTCGGCCCCGTGCCCAGCGCGGCGACGATGCCGCTCACCGCATCCCCGCCGACGGCGAACTGCCGGCCCTCCCCGGCGCCGACGGCCGAGGCCACCTCATCGGCCACGTCGTCGTCGGCGGTGACACCGGCCAGGGGCACGAAGTGCACCACCGGCTGCTCGGCCGCCCGGCTCACCGCGTGGGAGAGACGGGTCTTGCCCAGCCCGCCCGGACCGACGACCGTGACCACCCGGGCCTCGCGCAGCAGACCGGCCACGGCGGCGATGTCGGCGTCCCGCCCCAGCAGCGGGTTCGGCTCGTGCGGCACGCCGTGGCGGACCGGCGGCACATCCGCGCTCAGCAACTCCTGGTGCACGGCCCGCAGCCCCGGCCCCGGATCGGTGCCCAGCTCGTCGCGCAGCGCACGGCGATAGGCGTCGTACCGGGTCAGCGCCGCGGCCCGGCCCGCGGTGGCGGCCTCGCAGCGCAGCAGTTCCGCCAGCACCTCCTCGTCCCGCGGCAGTTCCCGGGCCAGCCCGGCCAGCGGTGCCGCGGCCTCCTCCCGCCGTCCGAGCCGGGCGAGTGCGAGCGCCCGGGAACGCACCAGCGACCGGTGTGCCCGGGCCCGGTCGGCGCGCAGCGCCACCAGCGGATCGTGCAGGTCCTCGCCCGTCCCCGCGCCCACGTTCCCGTCCCACAGGGCCAGGCCCGCCTCGGCCCGGGCGAGGGCGCCCGCGTGGTCCCCCGCCCGCGCACGCTCGGCGCTCGCCGCCTCGTGCAGCAGCAGCGCGGAACTGTCGACCTCTGTCCCGTCCAGCGCCAGCCGGTACCCCGTCGGCGTGCTCACGACCAGCTCGGCACCGACCTGCGCCCTCAGCCGCGACACCAGGATCTGCACCGCCTTGCCGGGCCGCTCCGGCAGCTCGTCCCGCCACAGACCCTCCACCAGCCGCCCGGTGCTGCAGCCGGTGCGCGGATCCTCCGCGAGCAACGCCAGCAGTCCGCGCAGCCGGGGCGCGGTGATCTCCCGTCCACGGCAGGCGACTTCGGGCAGCAGGGTCAACACGGTCGTCACGCGTGCAGGTTAGCCAGCGGGGCGACGGACGGCCCACAGGATTGCCACTCCAGCCGACGGGCCGTGCGGACGCCGAGACGAACAGGCCGGCGTCCGACGTACCGGACCGGCACTCTCGCGACCAGCGGATTCGTGCCGTTCCTGACCGCCGTCTTACATTCCCATGACATTCGGAGAGACGACTGACACGAGCTTTGCGGAACCCTGAAAAAATCGATCTTGCGCGCTCGACCTGCGGCGAAGAGACTCATTATCAGAGTCCGGTGCTTTGTCTTCGAGACCCTGTCGGGACACATATTCGCAGGCGCTTTTCAGAGATGTGCCAGTCCTCCCGATCCTGTTGTGGAAAGACCCCGGGGATTTCTCCCACCCAGCACCGTCCACCCACCGAACGACGGACGATGAGAAGGAACTCACCATGCGGGTCCTCATTGCGGTCGCACCGTTTACCGCCCATCTGTACCCCAGCATTCCGCTGGCGTGGGCGCTGCAGAGCGCCGGGCACGAGGTGCGACTGGCGAGCAACACGGCACTGGCCGAGCAGATCACCGCTGCCGGTCTCACCGCGGTCCGGCTCGGCGATTCCCCTTCCGGACCGCCGGACATCCCCCAGGAGGAGCTGGACCGATTCAGTGAGGCGCTCGCTTTCGAGCCCGGTTCCGCATTCGGCCGGCTCTGGGAGTCGGTCCGGTTCTACGTGCTGCTGAACTGCCGGCGCTACTACCCGGACGCCGAGGGGCAGCAGCCACTCGCCGACACGCTGGTCGAGTTCGCCCGGGACTGGCGGCCGGACCTGGTGATCTGGGACCCGGCCAGTCCCATCGGGTCGGTCGCGGCCCGTGAATCCGGGGCCGCGTCCGCCCGGTTGATGTGGGGTCCCGACTACTTCGGCCTGATCCAGCAGCGGTTGGCGGAACGCGCGTCGCGGAGCGAGTCGCACGCGAACCCGCTGGCCGACACCCTGGCGCCGATATTCGGCCGATTCGGCTACGACTTCTCGGAAGAGATGCTGCTGGGCGACTTCACCGTGGACCCCATTCCCTCGCAGCTGCCCAGGCCGGAAGGGCATCGCACCCTGCCGATGCGCTGGGTGCCGTACACCGGCGCGGCCCCGGTGCCGGAGTGGCTGTCGCAGCCGCCGTCGCGGCCCCGGGTGTGCCTGTCGCTGGGCGTCACCGCGCGTACGGTCTTCGCCGGCCAGGACGAGCGGATCGCGGCCGTGCTCGAGGCGGTGGCCGACATGGACGTCGAGGTGGTGGCCACGATCAACCCCAACCAGCTGGGGAAGGACACGCGCGTCCCCGACAACGTGCGGATATTCGACTACCTCCCGCTCACCCAGGTGATGCCGACCTGCTCGGCGATCATCCACCACGGCGGCTACGGCACGGCCTTCGCCGCGGCCGCGCACCGCGTCCCCCAGATGACCGTCATGGAGGACCTGGGCAGCGCGCTGTGCCTCACCCCCTACCTGGAGTCCAGGGGCGCGGGTGTGACGCTGCACAGCGACGGTCTGACCGCGGAGCAGGTACGCAAGGAGCTTTCCAGGCTGCTGACCGAGCCGTCGTTCCGGCAGGGGGCCGCCGCCGTGTACGCGGACCTGACCGCCGCCCCCGGCCCCAGCGAGATCGTGCCGATCCTGGAGCGGACGGCCGCGCAGTACCGCACCCGGGACTGACCGGACATGGACGTGGTCGAGACCCGGGTGCCCGGCGCGTTCGTGTTCACCCCGAAGCAGATCCGCGACGAGCGGGGCACGTTCTTCGAAGCGCTCCGCTGCGACCAGGTCGAGGCGGTCACCGGGCGTCCGTTCCGGCCCGAGCAGATCAACTACTCGGTGTCCCGGCGCAACACCCTGCGCGGTATCCACGGGGTGGCCGTACCGCCGGGGCAGGCCAAGTACGTCACCTGCGTGCGCGGGGCGCTCCGCGACATCGTCGTGGACCTGCGGGTGGGTTCGCCCGCCTTCGGCGCGCACCACGTGACCCTGCTGGACGCCGAGTCGGGGCGGTGCGTGTACGTGCCGGAGGGGGTCGGGCACGGATTCCTGACGCTCACCGACGACGCCTGCATCTGCTACGTGGTCTCCACGCGGTACGTGCCGGGCACCCAGATCGACATCGACCCCCTCGACCCCGACCTGGCGCTCCCCTGGGAGTTCACCGAGCCGCCGCTGATGTCGGACAAGGACGCTCAGGCGCAGGGGATGCGTGAGGCGCTCGCCGCAGGGCTGCTCGCGGACTGGCGGGACGCCGTGCTGGAGAGCACCGGCGGCACACACTGACGATGGAAATGGGGCAGGCAGGCATGAACGCAGAGCAGTCGAAACAGCAGCTCTTGGAAACGGTCCGCAAGTACCACAGGGAAGCCCAGGAGGATGCGGCCTTCGTCCCCGGGGTCACGGAGATCTGGCCGTCCGGCGCCGTGCTGGACGAGGACGACCGCGTGGCGCTGGTCGAGGCCGCACTGGACATGCGCATCGCCGCCGGGCCCAGCTCCCGCCGGTTCGAGTCGCGGTTCGCCCGCAAACTGCAGCGGCGCAAAGCGCACCTCACCAACTCCGGGTCCTCGGCCAACCTGCTCGCGCTGTCCGCCCTGACCTCCCCCGTGCTGGAGGACCGGCGGCTGCGGCCGGGCGACGAGGTGATCACGGTGGCCGCGGCCTTCCCCACCACCGTCAACCCGATCCTGCAGAACGGTCTCGTGCCGGTCTTCGTGGACGTGGAACTGGGCACCTACAACACCACGGCCGAGCGGGTCGCCGAGGCCATCGGGCCGCGCACCCGGGCGATCATGATGGCCCACACGCTGGGCAATCCGTTCCCCGCCGGGCAGATCGCCGAACTCGCCGAAGCACACGGCCTGTTCTTCGTGGAGGACAACTGCGACGCGGTCGGTTCGCTGTGCGACGGCCGCCTCACCGGCAGCTTCGGGGACCTGAGCACGGTGAGTTTCTATCCCGCGCACCATCTCGCCATGGGCGAGGGCGGCTGTGTGCTCACCTCGGACCTGAAACTGGCCCGCATCGTGGAGTCCATGCGCGACTGGGGGCGGGACTGCTGGTGCGAGCCCGGAGAGAACGACAAGTGCCTCAAGCGGTTCTCCTACCAATTGGGCACGTTGCCACAGGGGTACGACCACAAGTACGTCTTCTCCCACGTGGGGTACAACCTGAAGGCGACCGACCTGCAGGGCGCGCTGGGGCTGGCGCAGCTCGCCAAGCTGGACGAGTTCTGTGCCGCGCGGCGGCGCAACTGGCAACGGCTGCGCAGCGGTCTGGACGGCACCCCCGGGCTGCTCCTGCCCGAGGCGACCGAGGGCACCGACCCCAGCTGGTTCGGGTTCGTCATCACCGTGGACCCGCAGGCCCGCTTCACCCGGGGTGAGCTGACCGCGTTCCTCGAAGGGCGCAAGATCGGCACCCGGCTGCTCTTCGCCGGGAACCTGACCAGGCACCCGGCCTACCTCGACCAGCCGCACCGGGTGGTGGGGCAGCTCACCAACAGCGACATCATCACCGACCACAGCTTCTGGGTCGGCGTCTACCCGGGGCTCACCGAAGAGATGCTCGACTACGTGATCGCCTCGATCCAGGAGTTCGTGGCCGACCGTGGATGAGCGTGCCGGTCCCGCGACGCCGCCCCGTCCACGCCCCTCACCTGGTTAGGGAGTCCCCCCATGTCCCCGAACGCCCTGCTGCGCCCCCGTGCCGACATCGAGTTGCCCGGCAGGCTCGCCGATTCGCTCATCACCACGCAGGGCGCGGTGCTGCGCACCGAGGAGTTCTCCGGCTGGCTGGCCGGCCACCGGCGGGCGCACGCGTTCCGCGTGGACCGCATCCCCTTCACCGAGCTGGACCGCTGGTCCTTCCACCCCGACACCGGCAACCTCGTACACGACAGCGGTCGCTTCTTCACCGTCGAGGGGTTGCACGTCACCACCGAGGCCGGGCCGCACCGGGAGTGGCACCAGCCGATCATCAAGCAGGCCGAGGTGGGCATCCTCGGGATCCTGGTGAAGGAGTTCGACGGGGTCCTGCACTGCCTCATGCAGGCCAAGATGGAGCCGGGCAACCCCAACCTGCTGCAACTGTCCCCGACGGTGCAGGCCACCCGGAGCAACTACACCCGGGTGCACCAGGGCGCGCCGGTGCGGTACCTGGACTACTTCGTCGAGCCGGGACGGGGCCGGGTCCTCGCCGACGTGTTGCAGTCCGAACACGGTGCCTGGTTCCACCGCAAGAGCAACCGCAACATGATCGTCGAGGTCGACGACGACATCGAGCCGCACGGCGACTTCTGCTGGCTCACCCTCGGGCAGATCGGCGAACTGCTGCACCTGGACAACGTGGTCAACATGGACGCCAGGACCGTGCTGGCCTGCGCCCCCATCGGGGCCGTGGACCCCGACCGGGCCCGCGACCCGTTCGTGGCCGCGCTGGCCCGCTCCCGGCACGCCGGGGCGCTGCACTCCGACGTCGAGCTGTTGTCGTGGTTCACGGCGGAGCGTGCGCGGCAGAACGTGCGAGCCGAACGGGTGCCGCTGGCCGGACTGCCCGGCTGGGTCAGGGGCACACACGCCATAGACCGGCCCGACGGCCGGTTCTTCCGGGTGGTGGCGGTGTCGGTGCAGGCCGGCAGCCGCGAGGTGAGCCGCTGGACCCAGCCCCTGGTCGAGCCGCGGGGCCTGGGCGTCACGGCCTTCGTCACCCGGCGGATCGACGGGGTGCTGCACGTGCTCATGCGGGCCAGGGCGGAGGCCGGCTTCCTGGATTCGCTGGAGCTGGGACCCACCGTGCAGTGCGTGCCGGGCAACCACGACGACCTGCCGCCCGAGGACCGTCCCGCCTTCCTCGACCTGGTGCTCTCCGCCGACCCGTCGATCGTCCGGTACGAGGCCGTGCACTCCGAGGAGGGGGGCCGCTTCCTGAACGCCGAGAGCCGCTACCTGGTGCTGGAGCCCGAGGAGGACCAGGTGCCCCTCGAACCGCCGCCCGGCTTCTGCTGGGTGACCGTGGGTCAGCTCACCTCACTGGTCAGCCACAGCAATTACGTCAACGTGCAGGCCCGCAGCCTGCTCGCATGCCTGAACGGGATGCTTGCGGGGGCGCGGTGAGCGAGCGCGACGCGGCGACGGTGCGGATCGGCGTGCTCGGCTGTGCCGACATCGCGCTCCGCCGGATGCTGCCGGCGATGGCCGCCCGCCCCGGCGTCGAGCTGGCGGCGATCGCCAGCCGCGACCCGGCCAAGGCGGCGGAACAGGCCCGCAGGTACGGCTGCCGCGCCGTGCCCGGCTACGCCGAGTTGCTGGACCGCGACGACGTCGACGCGGTGTACGTGCCGCTGCCGACAGGGCTGCACGCCGAGTGGGTGGGGGCGGCGCTGCGGGCAGGCAAGCACGTACTGGCGGAGAAACCGCTCACCACGGACGCGACGCGGACCGAGCGGCTGCTCGACGAGGCGGCCGCGCGTGGCCTGGTGCTGATGGAGAACGTGATGTTCGTGCACCACGCGCAGCACGCCGAGGTACGGCGGCTGCTGGCCGCGGGCGCCATCGGCGAACCGCGGTCCCTGCACGCCACGTTCGCCGTCCCCGCGCTGCCCGATGACAACATCCGCTACCGGCCCGAGCTGGGCGGCGGCGCCCTGTGGGACGTGGGCGTCTACCCGGTCCGGGCGGCCCTCCACCTGCTCGGGGCCGGACTGCGGGTGGCCGGTGCGGTGCTGACGGAGGGTCCGGGCCGTCGGGTGGAGACCTCGGGGGCCGCCCTGCTGGCGACCGGGTCCGGGGTGACCGCGCAGCTCACCTTCGGTCTCGAGCACGCCTACCTGTCGGCGTACCAGGTGCGCGGCAGCGAGGGCCACATCACCGTGGACCGGGCCTTCACCCCTCCCGCGGACCACGTCCCGGTGCTGCGGGTGGCACGCGGGTCCGGGGTGGAGGAGCTGCGGCTCTCCCCCGACGACCAGGTCGGCAACACCGTGGACGCGTTCGCGGACGCCGTACGGGCCGGGGCCCACCACGATCCCGACTGTCTCCGGCAGGCGCGGTTGCTGGAGGAGCTGCGCGCCACGGCCGTCAGGGTGCGGCGGGAGGATCAGGCCTTGACCTCAACCTGACTTGAGCTTTTAGGGTTCCGTTGTCCAGCGTTCACAACGCAAGGAGATTCCGTTGAGTACCGACGTCGGTCAGGCGGCAGCACCGCGGGCGACCCGAAGAGAATGGTTAGGGCTGGCGGTCCTCGCGCTCCCCACCATGCTCATCGCGATGGACCTGACCGTGCTGCACCTGGCACTGCCCACTCTCACCGCCGACCTGCGGCCCGGCAACACCGAGTTGCTGTGGATCGTGGACATCTACGGTTTCCTCATCGCCGGCTTCCTCATCCCCATGGGCGCGATCGGGGACCGGATCGGCCGCCGGCGGCTGCTGCTGATCGGCGCGGTCGCCTTCGGAGTGGCCTCGGTGCTGTCGGCGTTCGCGGTCAACGCGGTGATGCTCATCGCCGCTCGGGCGCTGCTTGGCATCGCGGGCTCCACCCTGATGCCCTCCACCCTCTCCCTGATCCGGGTCATGTTCCAGGACCCCAAGCAGCAGGGTGCCGCCATCGGGGCCTGGACCGGCTTCTTCGGCCTCGGCACGGTGATCGGGCCCCTGATCGGCGGTACCTTCCTGGAGTTCTTCTGGTGGGGCTCGGTCTTCCTGCTCGGCGTCCCCATCATGCTGCTGCTGATCGTGTTCGGCCCGCTCGTGCTGCCGGAGTACCGGGACGAGTCGGTCGCCCGCCCGGACTTCATCAGCGCGATCATGTCCATCCTCGGAATCCTCGCCCTGATCTTCGGACTCAAGCGGATCGCCGCGGACGGCCTGCAGGTGGAGTCGGGCATCGCCATCGTCGTCGGCCTGGCGCTGGCCGCGCTCTTCATCTCGCGTCAGCGCCGGATCGAGCAGCCGCTGGTCGACCTCGCGCTGTTCCGCAAGAGCCTGTTCGGCACCGCGCTTGTCATGCTCGTGCTATCCACCCTGCTCTCCGCGGCCTCGCAGTTCTTCGTCATGCAGTACCTGCAGCTGGTCCGCGGGCTCGAGCCGGTTCAGGCCGGGCTCTGGTCGCTGCCCACCACCATCATGATCATGATCGGCGCGATGGGGGCGCCCAACCTCGCGGGCCGCATGAAGCTGAGCACGCTGCTCACCGGCGGCCTGGTGGTCTCCGCGGTCGGCATGGTGGTGCTGGCCCAGGTCAGCGGTCCGGACGACCTGTACATCGCGGTGGCAGGAGCGGCCGTCACCGGCCTCGGGCTCGGACCGATGGTCTCGCTGGGCACCGCACTGATCGTGGGAGCCGCCCCGCCCGAGCGGGCCGGCGCCGCGTCCGCGATGGCCTCGACCGGCACCGAACTCGGCAGCGCGCTGGGCGTCGCGGTGATCGGCAGCGTCGGCTTCGCGGTGTACCGGGCGAACCTGGACGACACGCTCCCCGAGGGGCTGCCCGCCTCCGCCGGCAAGACGGCCAAGGACACCCTCGCCGCCGCGGTGGACGTCGCCCACCAGCTGCCGGCAGCCGAGGGCTCCCGGCTGCTGACGGCGGCCCGGGACGCGTTCGTGGAAGGCCTGCAGGCGACCGCGATCGTCGGCGCGGTACTCGCCGTGCTGCTGGCCGTAGCGGCCGCGACGCTGCTCCGCAACGCCCGGATGCCCGGCCCCCCGCCACTCGCGGAGGCGGACGACGCGGCGCAGTCCTTCGAGAAAGTGGACAACTGACATGCTGGACAAGAACTCCACGCCCGACGCCGTCCAGACCCCCGTGGGCGTGTGGACCGGTCGCGTCCACCACGACGACCAGGCCGGCTCCTCCTCCACCATCTCGTTCGCGCCCGACGGAACAGTCGCGCTGCGCACCCCCGTCAGCGTCGGCACCGGACTCTGGAGCGCGGGGCAGCCCGGCCGGTTCTCCTACGAGTTGACCGAGATCTTCACTCCGGCCGCCGACCGGTCGGGCAGCGTGCAGATACAGGTCGAGGCTCACCTCGAGGAGGACGGATACCGCGGGACCGGCACCGCCAAGGTGTACACCGCCGACGGCGTGCTGGCGCACACCACCACCTCGGCCGAGTTCACCGGCGACCACCTCACCGACGGCCCGGCGGTCTGGCACGACGTCGTCAGCCTGGGCGCGTCGATCCGCGGGCGCACGCTCCACCCCGGTGACGACGGCTTCGAGGAGGCCGTCTCCGGCTGGCTGCTGACAGTTCAGCACCGGCCCGCGGCGGTCGTGGTCGCCGCCGACGCCGCTGACGTGGCCGCCGCCGTCCGGTTCGCGGCCGAGGCGGGACGCCCGGTCGCGGTGCAGTCGACCGGGCACGGCAAGTCGGTACCCGCGGACGGCGCCGTCTTCATCACCACCCGGGAGCTGCGCGAGCTGTCGGTGGACCCCAGTGCCGGCACCGCCAGGATCGGAGCCGGACTGCGGTGGGGCGAGGTGGTCACGGCAACGGCCGAGCACGGCCTCGCGCCGCTGTGCGGCTCCTCCGAACTGGTCGGCGTGATGGGCTACCTGACCGGCGGTGGGCTCCCCCTGACCGGCCGCACCTACGGATTCGCCGTCGACCACGTCCGCTCGCTGGACATCGTCACCGCCGACGGCCTGCTCCGCACCGTCTCGCCCGACCAGGAGCCCGACCTGTTCTGGGCCGTGCGGGGCGGCAAGGGCAACTTCGGTGTCGTGGTCGCGGCCGAGATCGAGCTGTTGCCGCTGCGCACCCTCTACGGCGGCAAGATCTGGTACCCGTTCGAGGACCCCACGTACGCCGCCCAGCTGCTCGGCACCTACCTCGGCTGGATCAAGGAGCAGCCGGACGAGATGTCGTCCACCGTGACGCTGCTCCGCTTCCCCGACGCGCCGCAGCTGCCCGACGAGTTCCGGGGCCGTTCGTTCGTGCAGTTCCGGGTGGTCTACATCGGGGACGAGGAGCAGGGCGCGCGGCTGGTGGAGCCCTTGCGCGCGTTCGGCCCGGAGAAGGACACCTGCGGTGCGCTTCCGTACACGGAGATCACCGAGATATACGACGACCCCAAGAACCCGGTCATGGCGCACCTGCGCAGCGCGTTGCTGCACGACCTGGACGACGAGGCCGTGAAGGAGCTGGTCTCGTTCATCGACCCGACGGTGCCCGCGAGCCCGCCGTTCCCCAGCCTCGAGATACGCCACCTGGGCGGGGCGCTCAACCGGCCGCCCCGCCGCTCGCACCCGGTCAGCACCCAGGGCGCGGCCTTCCACCTGTGGATGCGGGCGGCGGCTCCGGCCGAGCAGGCCGACGCGGCGCACAAGGCCTCCGCCGAGCAACTGGAGCGGCTCGGCCCCTGGGACACCGGCGCCATGCTTCCGGGGTTCCTGTTCGACCACGACTCGGATCCCGAGCGGGTCAGGCTGGCCTACACCGAGGCGGACCACCGGCGGCTGGCCGAGCTGAAGGCCGAGTACGACCCCAACCAGCTCTTCCGTATCAACCACAACATCCCACCGCTCCGTAGGGGCTGAGGCGGCGGGCCGGGCGGCCGTACGCGCTGAAGCGGCGGGCCGGGTGAGTGCCGAGGTGCTGCCGGGGCGCGCCAACTCGTCGGGGTGCAGGGCCGTACCGGCTGAGGTGGCGGGCCGGGTGAGTGCCGAGGTGCTGCCGGTGGTGGCGGCGCCCGGGCCGCCCGGTGGCTGGTGCCCGCCCGCTGGGGCGGCGCGGAGCGCAGCCACACGGAGCTGACCGCAGCGGGCGCGCGCATCGGCGAGGCGTGTGCCTCGACGGCCCGGTCGGCCGCCTGCTCCGCCCGGTCTGCGGCCCGCCTGCCCGAGCAGGGCCGGCCCGGCACCTCGGAAACAGCGCCGAGCACGCCGACCGAGCGCTGCTCACCGGCCCGCCCGCAGGGCCGACGTCCGGCGGACAGCCGCTGGGGCTGCTCGCCGTGCCACGCCAGGAGCACATCTTCGAGGACACCTCGGACTCCCTCGGCATGCGCCACTACGCGAACAGGTGATGCGCGATGCCCGGGTCGACCGTGTGGACCGTCCGCCCACGCCGAACCTTGCGCTGAAAAGGGCTGGCCTTCGTCGCCGCGGTGCCGGCGCGGCCCGGGCTGCGCCGGCACCGGCGGTGGTCACGCGGATCATCACGCCCCAGCCGCTGCGCGGGAAGGCGCGGCCGCTGACCCGCCGCCCGACAGGGCCTAAGGCGCCCTGCCCCAGGACACCGAGGTCGGCCGTCACCGCCGACCCGCGCGTGGACGGAGTGACCCCGTCCTCTCCGTCATGGCCGCCCCCGCCGGACCCCCGAGGCGATCGCGCGGGGAAACGGGCCGGGGCCCGGAGCATCGTCGCGCTGTCGTCGTAGTAGGTCCGCGACGACGCCCCGAAGCGCCAGATCCGTCAGGCATCGCGATCTGGACGGGGCAGATTCCGGGGGTGAGCTGGACCGCCCCGGTGCACGAGAAGGACATCGCTGCGGTGTTCGCCGATGCACCGCTGACGACCGGCGAACTCCTCATCGTCACACCTCTGTTCAGCAGTCCTCCCTCGTCCGCGCAGCCGACCGGACCCGCATCATCGGCGAGGTGCGCGACCGGGCGCGGCGCGGGAGGAGTGGCTCGGGGTCGGCATACCCCCGCCCGCTGTTGAGGCACGGCCGCGGGGCGCGTAGCCGTGGGCACGGTCGGCGAGGAGATGACCGCGTGCATGCCGGCCGACATCGCCGACAGCACGCTGGAATCCCTTGGTCCCCGACGGCCACCCGATGGCTGCCCGAGACCACCCGATGGCCGCCGGAGGCCCAGGCGTCCGGAACGGTCGAGGCGGTCACGGGCAGGCCGGCGCTTCGGTGAGGGGGCCCTGGAGAAACGCCGCCGTGTTCCGCGGGTGAGTTCGGCCTGATCCGGCCGGCGGTGCGACTCGGCTGGACGTCAGCCGGGAAAACGGAAGGGGAGATGAAGTGAAGGCTTTGGTCCTCGCCGGAGGCGCGGGAACCCGGCTACGGCCGATCACGCACACCTCGGCCAAGCAACTGGTACCGGTGGCGAACAAACCGGTGCTCTTCTACGGACTGGAGGCGATCGCCGAGGCCGGGATCACCGACGTCGGCATCGTGGTGGGCGACACCGCGCCGGAGATCCAGCGCGCCGTCGGCGACGGATCGGCCTTCGGCCTGAACGTCACCTACCTGCCACAGGCGGCCCCGCTCGGCCTGGCGCACGCGGTGCTGATCGCACGGGAGTACCTGGGCGACGACGACTTCGTCATGTACCTCGGGGACAACTTCCTGATCGGCGGCATCTCGGAGCTGGTGGAGCGGTTCCGCAAGGAGCGCCCGGCCGCCCAGATCCTGCTGACCCGGGTCGCCGATCCGCGCCAGTTCGGTGTGGCGCAGCTGGACCCCGACGGGCGGCTGATCGGGCTGGAGGAGAAGCCCGAGAAGCCCAAGAGCGATCTGGCGCTGGTCGGGGTCTATCTGTTCACCGCCGCGGTGCACCCGATCGTGGCGGACCTGACCCCTTCGGAACGGGGCGAGCTGGAGATCACCCACGCCATCTCCGGGCTGATGGACGCCGGGCACCCGGTGGCGGCGACGATCACCGAGGGCTACTGGAAGGACACCGGTAACGTCGCCGACATGCTGGAGGTGAACCGGCTCATCCTGGAGGGGATGGAGCCCGAGGTCGCCGGCGTGGTGGGTGACTCGGAGCTGATCGGCCGGGTGACGGTGGCGCCGGGCGCCGTCGTGCGGGGGTCGCGCATCGTGGGCCCGGTCATCATCGGGCCCGGCACCGTGGTGGAGGACTCCTACGTGGGACCGTTCACCTCGGTTGCGGAGAACTGCCAGATCATCGACAGCGAGCTGGAGTACTCCGTCGTCCTGCGGGGGGCCTCGATCTGCGGAGTGCGGCGCATCGAGGCATCCCTCATCGGCCACGAGGTGGAGGTGACGCCGGCGCCACGGACGCCCCAGGCGCACCGTCTGGTCCTCGGTGATCACAGCAAGGTGCAGATATGCGCGTACTCGTGACCGGCGGCGCCGGCTTCATCGGATCGGCCTACGTGCGGGAACTGCTCACCGGTGCCTATCCGGCCTGGCGGGGCGCCCAGGTGACCGTGCTCGACCTGCTCACCTACGCGGGCAACCTCGCCAACCTGGCCCCGGTGGAGGGCCGGTTCACCTTCGTGCACGGCGACATCGGGGATCCCGCTCTGCTCGACCGGGTGGTGCCGGGGCACGACGTGGTGGTGAACTTCGCGGCCGAGTCCCACGTGGACCGCTCGATCGCGGGGGCCGCCGACTTCGTGCGCACCAACGTGCTCGGTGTGCAGAGGCTCTTCGACGCCTGTCTGGAGGCCAAGGTCGGGCGCGTCGTCCACGTCTCCACCGACGAGGTGTACGGCTCCATCGACTCCGGTTCCTGGGACGAGACCGCGCCGCTGGCGCCGAACTCGCCGTACGCCGCTTCGAAAGCCAGTGGTGATCTGCTCGCACGCGCCTATCACGTCACCCACGGGCTGCCCGTGGTCATCACCCGGTGCGGCAACAACTACGGGCCGTACCAGTACCCGGAGAAGGTCATCCCGCTCTTCGTGACCCGACTGCTCACCGGGGGCACGGTGCCGCTCTACGGGGACGGCGGGAACGTGCGGGACTGGATCCACGTCACCGACCACTGCCGGGGCATCCAGGTCGCCGCCGAGCGGGGGGAGGCCGGCGAGGTGTACCACATCGCGGGCACCCGCGAGCTGACCAACGTCGAGCTGACGGATCGGCTCCTGAGCGCCTGCGGGGCGGGCTGGGACAAGGTGGAGAGGGTGCCGGACCGCCTCGGCCACGACCGACGCTACTCCCTGACCGACGCGAAACTGCGTGCACTCGGCTATGCGCCCCAGGTCTCGTTCGAGGAAGGGCTGGCCGAGACCGTCCGCTGGTACGCCGAGCATGCCACCTGGTGGCAGGGGACGGGACTGTGCTGACCCAGCGCAGTTTCCGTGACGTACTCGGACGTTTCAGCACCGGAGTGGTGCTGGTGACCGCGGAGACGGACGGCGGGCCGGCCGGTATGGCGGTGAACTCCTTCACCTCCGTGTCACTGGATCCCCCTCTGATCGCGTTGTGCGCGGCACTGACCTCGACCACCTGGCCTGCCATCCGGGCCACGGGCGGCTTCGCCATCACGATCCTCAGCGATGCGCAGGAAGCGGTCTGCCGGACCTTCTCGGAACGCGGTGCCGACCGGTTCGCCGGACTGGACTGGGTCCGCACCCCGGCAGGGCGGCCCGTGACAGCGGACGGACTCGGCTGGCTGGACTGCCGGATCAGGACGGTGCAGACCGAGGGGGACCATGAACTGGTGATCGCCGAGGCGGTGGACTGGTCCACGGGAGCGGACGGGAGACCGTTGATATTTCATTCCGGCCGCTACGCCGGCCTGAGGGAGCGATCACGTGCGGAATGACGTCGCTGATGACGATGCGGGGACTTCCCCGGTGACCGGTGACCCGTCCGGTGAGCCGCGACCGGTCGTCGCCGTCCTGGGGGCCACCGGCTCCATCGGTAGGCATGTGGTGTCGGCCTTCGAGACGACGGGCTACCGGGTCCTCGCGGTCGCCAGGAAGCGTCCGCCGACGGTCGCCGGGCGCGCATGGGCCGAGGTGGACCTGTCGGCGACATCGAGTGCGGAGATCGCCGAGATCCTGACGACGGCCGGTGCCCGGCTGGTGGTGAACGCCACCGGAGGCTGGCTCGCCTCGACGGAGGAGAACCAGCACGCCCATGTCGAGCTCGTCGAGCGCCTGCTGAACGCCGCTGCGCTGATGCCCGCACCACCGCGGTTCGTGCAGATCGGCTCCATCCACGAATACGGTCCGGTGCCGCACGGCACGGTGATCGACGAGTCGTACGAGCCGAACCCGCGGACGCCGTACGGCCTGTCGAAACTGGCCGGCTCGAATGCCGTGTTGCGGGCGAGCCGCGCGGGCCACGTGCAGGGTGTCGTGTTGCGTGCGGTGAACGTCTTCGGCCCGGGCGTGGCGGCAGGCAGCTTCCTCGGCTCGGTGGTGCGCAGGCTCCGCGAACTTCCGGCCGGAGACCGGCTGCGGCTCAAGGTGGGCCGGTCCGAGCGGGACTTCGTCGACGTACGGGATCTGGCCGATGCGGTCGTACGGGCGGCCACGTCCTCGCTCTCCGGTCGGGCCGTCAACATCGGGCGGGGCGAGGCCCTCGACATGCGCCGGATGCTCGCGCTGCTCGTCGTCGAGGCCGGGCAGGACCCCGACGTGCTCGAGTTGACCAGCGGACCGGTGCCCTCGAACGGAGGGGACTGGACCCAGGCCGACGTCCGGCTCGCCGAACGCCTCCTGGGCTGGGCACCGAAGACCTCCGTCCGGCAGTCGTTGAGGGACATGTGGGAGGCCACCGCCGACCACTGACGGTTCAGCTCGGTGAGGGGACCGGGGAACCATGGGTGGGGTATTCGATGTCGTGTCCTGGCGTGGCCACAACCGAGCCGACATCCACCTCCTGCCTCCCCTGGGCGGGCTCCGCACTGTTCGGAGCCGCCATGGGCTGCGTCACCTGGTCGCTGACCGTCTGGGCGCGCGCGTACTGCGACGCGGGTTACGACGCCGGCGGACGCTTCGAACTCAACTTCTTGCTCCCCTTGCTCGTGGGGGCCGAAGCACTCGTCGGACTGGTGGCGCGGGCCCTCGGCCGACGCCTGGTGCCTCGCGCACCGACGGCGGTCCGCGTCTCACTGCCGACGCTGCTGGTGGTAGCCGCGACGGTGGGGACGGCATGGTGGTTCTTCGCGACCCGAGGAACCCTGGCCGACTATCCCGGCGACTCCGGCCTGTGCCCCGCGACCAACGTCCCACCACAGTGGCCCGACTGGATCCCCGTCTGACCACTAGGTGCCCTACCTGGTACACCTCTGTCAGGTGGCGGGGTTCGAGCACCGAAGACAAGGGAGGCGACCGCCTCCACCCCGGAAGGCTGCACATGAAGTACGTCACCGCCGTCTGGGATGACGGAGGGTTCTACGTGGATGCCAGGGCCTATCTGGCCGAGCTGCCGCGCCTGCGCGCCCACCTGCCCCCGGGCGCCCGGTCCTTCGCCACCGACCCCGGCCACTACGACATCGCGGGCGCGACCCGCTGCGTCAAGGACCTGGAACTGGCCGGGGTCCACCTCGCCACCGACAAGAGCGGCAGCCTGGTCCTGGACCTCGCGCCCAACAAGTTCAAGCACGACTCCGGCCTGCGCATCAGCTACTCGGGCGTGACGCACTTCTCCATCGACCATGGACACTCCATCGACTGGATGCCGGTCGACACCGTGCTCCTCGACGAGATCCTCCCCGACGAGAACGGCGGGTGCCTGCACGAGATCGCGCTCACCGACGCGTCGATCACCGTCCGCTGCGAGGATCTGCGAGCCGTGTGGGGGGACCCGAGCTGAGGAGTGGCTGTCTCCCGTCAGGCGACGACGACCCGGCGGGCGCACCGCCCGAGAAGGACTTCCGGGCGCGGATCACCCTCGCCTGCTCTATCCGGTGCCGGAACCCGGCGTTCCCGCGATGCCGGTCAAGGTCGCCCGCTGGCCGCTGGAGCGGGACGGCAAGCCGGACGGCGCGACGACGGTCACGGACCGTAGACCGGGGTGACCCCCTCTTCGTCCCGAAGCACATCGGATGAGCCCTCCGCCCTGGGCGAGCAACTAGGCAACTTCCCCCAGGCGTTCACCCACCTCGCCCTGGTCACCGCGGCTATGGCACTCGATGAAGAGCTGGAGAAGGCGCAGACCGCACCGCGCCACGGCAACCACGGGCATCCGGCAACGTATGGCCTCACGGCGCCTGACGAGGACAGGGGCAGGGGCAGCACCGGTGACTGAGACGGCCGGGACGAGGGAGCCGACGGGGCAGAGACGCGTGCTGGCCGCCCTCGCGCTGGCACAGTTCATCTGCAGCTTCGCGGGCTCCAACATGAACGTGATGATCAACGACATCAGCGAGGACCTGGACACCACTGTCCAGGGCGTCCAGGTGGCCATCACGGTCTTCCTTCTGGTGATGGCCGCGCTGATGATCCCCGGCGGCAAACTGACCGACCGCTATGGCCGCAAACGCTGCTTCACGACCGGCCTGGTCGTCTACGCGATCGGGGCCCTGCTGAGCGCGGCCGCGCCCGGACTCGGTGTCCTGATCCTGGGGAACTCGATCCTTGAAGGCATCGGCACGGCACTGCTGATCCCGCCGGTCTACATCCTCACGACCCTCCTCTACCCCGACATCACCGCTCGCGCCCGCGCCTTCGGGGTTGTCATGGCCCTGGGCGGCATCGGAGCGGCGGCCGGGCCGCTGATCGGCGGGCTGATCACCACTGCGATCAGCTGGCGTGCGGCCTTCGTGTTCCAGGCCCTGGTGATCGCGGTGATCGTCCTGCTCAGCCGTCGCATCGACGACCCGCTGCCCCCGGATCCGACCCGTTCCTTCGACACCGCCGGCGCGGTCCTCTCCGCCGTCGGCCTGGTCCTCGTCGTCATGGGCATCCTGGCCGCGGACGACAACGTCTGGCTCATGATCGCCCTGCTGGTTCTCGGTGCCCTGGTGCTCGGCTGGTTCTTCCGCTCCGTCCGCGCCAAGGAAGCGTCCGGCCAGGAGCCGCTGCTGTCCCTGAGCCTCTTCCGCAACCGCACCTCCAACCTCGGCCTCGCCACGCAGAACACTCAATGGCTGCTGCTCATGGGCACGTCGTTCACGGTCGCCGCCTACCTCCAGGTCGTGCGCGGCTACGACGCCATCGAAACCGGTGCCATCTTCACGGCAGCCACCCTGGGCCTGCTGGCCTCGTCCCTGTCCGCCGAGCGCCTGGCCCGTCGGCACCCTCAGCGGACCCTCATCATGTCCGGCTTCGTCGTCTCCATCGCCGGCGTGGCGGCCCTGATCATCCTGGCCGGGAGCTTCTCCACCGCGTGGGCGTTCGTCCCCGGGCTACTCCTCATAGGTCTCGGCCTCGGCGTGATGCTGACCCCGTCCGTCAACGTCGTCCAGTCGAGCTTCCCCGAGGAACAACAGGGAGAGATCTCGGGCCTGTCCCGCAGCGTGTCCAACCTCGGCTCGTCCTTCGGTACAGCCATCGCAGGCACCATCCTCGTGGCCGGCCTCACCAAGGGCGCCTACGCCGCTGCGATGATCACCCTGGCCGTCATCGGCCTCGGGGGCCTCGCCGCGGCTGCGTTCCTACGCCGAGACCCACACCCTCCGACCGTCCGAGCCTCCAGGTCTGCTCCTCCCAAGGCCCACACCTAGCGCCGTTCCAGCCAAGCTACTGAAAATCAGCCACGACGGCGGATGAGACAAGGAAGCACCCGTCATCTGGGCCTCCAGCAACCCCGCTCCGGCCTCAGCCACGTTGTTCTAAGCGCAGTCCCGGCCGGGGACCGGGCCGCGCACGCCGCGCTTGTGCGGCGCCTTGAACCCGTAGTTGTTACTCAGGCTTCGGATCCCAGGGTGCGAGTGAGTGGCGTTCGATGTACGCCTTGCGCGACCGCGGCCTGGCGACGGTTGAGCCCGGACGACCCGGAGCACGCTGATGGGGACGGCGCAGGTAGTCGCGGTCTCCTCACCTGCGCTGATGGTCCGCAGGCGTCCCTGACTCGTCCGCTGTTGTTCGTCGGCGTTGTCACGCAGTTGAACACTCATCTGAGGCTGGCACGGGATCCTGCAGGGCCCGCCGTCAGGGACCGAGCACGCCGAAGGCCCCGAGTTGATGATGGGGGCCTGCCTCCGGTCGACAGAGACCCCGACCCAGCTTGCGAAAGCGGCCACCCCCCACCTGGGCTCACTGTTACGTTCGCCGGATGGCTGATCTTGTCGGACTCCTGCAGATCCTCGGTGCCGGCAGCGTGGGTGGGCTGGTCACGCAGTACGTAAGCGCCGGCCCCGAACGTCGCCAAGCTCGTGCAGCTGCCCGGAGCGCCATGAGCGCCTTGGAAGAAGCGGTGTGGTCTGAAGGCAGACAAGAGGAGTGGGGGCAGCTCCGCTCTGCTCAGCATGCCTTCGAAGCAGCCGCATTGATTGCTGGCGTTCCTCAGGAAGTCGCCAGCTGGTACGTGAAAACAAGGGCTGCCATCTACAGGGAAAGTCGTCGAAGCTGGGAACAGTATCCCGATCCTGAATACGGTGGAGGAGTCAAGGTCGAGTACCTCCGAGCGCTCAATGAAGCGACTGCCTTGGTCTACGAGGCTCTGTGGCATCCACACCGGTCAAAGCTGCTCTGGCGACGGAGACTCAAGGCGGCGCGAGCAAGGGGGCGAGCGGCTGTCGCAGACTCGTTCACCGCTCTCCGCGCTCTAGAGGATGAGTAAGCGAACATGCCCGACGAGATGGCCTGTTAGGTGAACGAGGTCGAGGTGCGCTCATTCGAACGTCTCGGGTGCCTGAAGCGCAAGGGGCCTCCAGGCAACCGACTTCGGACTTGGAAAAACCCAAGTTTCTTGGGGCTGTAGGAACAAGGAATGTTCTTCGGTTGCTGGCCGTGCAGCGGCTTCGGCCACGCTGACCAGCGAAAACGGCGGTCGGTGCGGCTCTTTGGGCGGGGCTGGTCCGAAATGGTCCGGATCTTGAGACGCTGGGGAGGGGGATGCCGTCGACACCTGCCTCGGGGGCCGCCGTACCCGGGACATCGCCCGCACCCACAGCGTCCCGGTCCGGTGTGGCGACATGCTGTAGGCCGGCATGGGCCGGCCGCCTCTCCGGCCGAGCCGCGCCCGGCGGTGTGCAGGGGACGGGCCGGGCGGGACGCTGGGCCGTCCGATCCACCTGGTTGGCCGGGCGGGCCGGCTACCGCGCTTCGCGCAATCGCAGTTACTCAGCGCGGCCGCCCCCGGGTGCCCAGGACGGGTGGGGGAGAGGATGCGACGCTGGAGTGAGGGGCCCGCGAGTGGAGGTCCGAGTGCGTCTCTTCCGGTCCGGGGCCCTCTCCTTCGGGCCTGGCGACCATGTCCCGGTGCGGCTCAATGGATGCGACGCGGAATCGTGCGGTCAGTCTGTGAGCCCGCCGGCCGGGGCACCACCAACCAGCGTCGCCAGGCGGCCTTACCGCGTGGATCCGGTCCGCCGGGACCGGGACCGCGCGACCGACCTGGAAGGCAGGTGCGTCCCATGCGCACGTCGACCCGTATCGCCGGTGCTCTCACCGGCCTGGCCCTCACCCTCGGTGGTGCCCTCCTCGCCGCTCCCGCGGTCCGGGCGGACATCCCCGCCTGCACACAGATGGCCGAACTGGCCGGTGCCACCGCTTCCGACTCCGTCACAGCGGCCTGCGGCCGCGGCGTGGTCGGCGACCTGCAGGGTTGTGTGACCGGGCTGACCGGGGCCGGAGTGCCAGGCGGCGCCGCGACCGGTGCCTGCCGGGCGGCGGCCCACGAACCGCGTTAGCGGACCGCGCGGGGCAGCCGCCCGCGGCGGGACCGGTCGGAGGCAGGTACGGCCCGTCTCCTCCTCAACCCCGGCCTGCCCGGACCCAACGCGGCCCCGGTGGGCAGTCTCGACGCCAAGGACATCGACGTCGCCCCGCTCCCACCGACGCGCACGCGGCGTACCGATGCGGCCGGTCGAGGTCGGTGACGTCATGCCTCTCCGGGGCCGGGCAGTCACCGCCCGGGCGCGGCGCCCAGCCTCGCCTCGCGGGCCTCATGCGGAGCGCCCATGCTGAGTAAGAGGGCGCCGTCGTCTTGAGACTTGTCCTTCCCGAAGGCCGAACGAAGGCGCCTGAGAGGAGGAGGAAGTCATGCGCATACGACGAATCCTGGGCCTCGCCCTGGCCGCGGCAACCCTTGCCGGCGTGAGCGCCGTCGGCGCTGTCAGCGCCGGGGCCGCCTCGTCTCCGAACATCTCCAGGGACGACTGCACGGCCGCCGGCGGACACATCGTTTCACGCCCCTACTCCGGCGACGCCTGCGCGCTGCCTGACGGGACCACGCCGGCGATCACTTGACCGGCCGGCACACGGTCGCGCTCACCTACCACGACCTGCGCTTCCTCAAGCCCGGCAACACCACCACCCTGCCCACCGCCTACCAACCGGCCACGCTGCAGCACGGAAACCCGAAGCTCCGGACCGAACGACGGATCTCGCGGGTCTTCGACTGACTGCAGGCGCCGTTCGCCGGGGCTGCTTCCTCGGCGACTACCAAGGCCTGGTGGCAGACGGCAAGGGAGTACGGGCGGTGCTCACCGGGGCCAACTCCGGCGCACCACAGAACCGTACGGACGTGTACACCAGCAGTCCCCGCCCCCGGTGGTTTCCCGTGTGATGCCTCCTCGGCAGTCGCCTGCCTTGGCTCCGGCTGCTCCACGGCGTGGCTGTCGGTGACCCGATCACGGCCATGTGCTTCACAACGCCCGCCCCCGCGTGGGGCCTTCCCTCAGTCCGCCCAGGACTCGCCCTCGGCGATTACGCGCGGGAGCGCCCCGCGGCGCGTGGCTGCGGGGCGCCTTGTGGGGTTCAGTCGATGCTCTCCCCGTCGTGCGTACCGCCCTTGCAGAGGTTGTCCGTCAGATCGGGCATTCCGCCGCCCTGCTTGCACTCAGAAGGGGTGACGTAGGATGCGGCACCCTGGGCGGCGGTGGCGGTGGCGGCGCCTGCGAGGCCGAGTCCGGCGAGGGCTGCCGTGGCGATGACGGCGGCGAGGATTCGTCGAATGCGCATTTGGTTTCCCTTTCACGGATTGCCTCGGTTGGGGCACTTTTCAGCTTGATCTTCACCCATGTGGGTGGCACGTCATGTTGCGCCATTCGGGTGACAGGGCGGTTGGGCGCGGGGTCGGTGACGCGACCCGTCGGACAGGCCCGAAGGGGGCAGCGAGGTCGCCGGTCGTCGTCCTGGACCGGCTCCTGCGAGCGCGCGACGTCTTGACTTCCGCATGATGGGGTGGCAAGGGCGTGGTTCCTCCCGATAGAGGGGCCGCGTCCTCGGCTGCTCGTCGAGTGGTGGCTGAGCCCCTGCCGCCATTCGCGATCAGGTGTTCATGCTCTTGTGCATCGCACGTTGGGCATCACCGCACGAGGCGTAGGACCGGCCGCTGAGATGAACCCGCTCCATCGAGGGCCCCGACGGTGTCGAGGCCGTTCTTCTCGAGAGCATTACCACGGGACGGCTCGTTCCTCTTTGTACCGGCACGGACGGTGACAGGTGAGGCGCACTTCGGCCTCACCTGTCAGTGAGCGGCCGACGTCCGGTCACGGCGTGCTGGTCTTGTTGAACCCCTTGTCCAGGTAGGGGGACTGGTCGACGACGAAGCCGTCGTCCGCGACGAGGCGGGCGATGCCGCCCTGGTCCCGCCAGACCTCGGTGGAGGAGCTGAAGGAGAAGTCGCCGTACTCCGGGTGGTTCTCGTTGGTGTAGACGCGGTAGCGCTGGCCGGGCTGGATGACCGTCCCCGGAGGGAAGGGGAAGGAGTACCCGGTGGGCTTGGCCTCCACCTTCCAGCCGGTGAGGTCCTGCGGCCCGCCGCCCCGGTTGAGGATCTCGACGTATTCGTCCGCCTGGCCGGTGCTCGTGCCCTGGTAGCGAAGGCCCGAGATGATCACGTCGGGCTCTTCGAGCGTGAACATGCACACGACTTCGGCGAAGTTGATGCCGCCCTCCGGGCTGCGGAACTGCTGGACGATCTGGCCGTTGCGCTTGAATCCGCTGAGCACCGCCCGGTACTGCTTGCCGTCGACCGTGACGGGCTGGGGGTGGATGAAGGTCTGCAGGTCGACCAGGTCGTCGTCCGCCGGACTGGTACCTGTGCTGTTGGGCGTCTCGTTGTGGTGGAAGCTGAAGTTGAGGTCGGTCGTGCTGCCGTCCTCGAACATGACGTTGACGGTCAGCTGGACATCGAACTGGCTCGGGCTGACGTTGGTGGGCTTGTTGCGGTGCACGAAGGTACCGATGACGAACTCGGTGCCGTCGAGTTGGACGTCCGCGGCCGCACCGCGGAACTGGTAGCCGCTTTGGCTGCCGGCACTGCCCCACTGGATGTAGTCGGTGCCCACGCCGTTGACCGGTGAGATGGGCGGGGTGGTGGACGTGAAGACGCCGGAGGTGACGACGGTGGTCATGGTGTCTGGTTCCCGCTCTCTCAGTCCTCGTCCTCGATGACCTCGGCCTTGAGCTTGGCCGGCGGCGCGGTGCCGACCTGGGCGACACCGTCGGTGTGGCGGCCGGTCCTGGCTCCGTCCACGGCTTCGAGGCCGCAGGTGTAGACGATGCAGTCCTTGTCGTCGCTGCCGGTGTTCAGGTGCACGTGGTAGGTGAAGGTCAGGGTGCGCCCGTCGTCACTGACCTTGGCCTGGACGGGGGGCAGGTTGCCGCCCGTGGTCTGGTCGATGCGCTTGTACTGGGCACCCACCGTGCCGTTCCAGCGGAATCCGGTGGGGGCGGTGAAGACGTGTTCGCGTTCGCCGGCGTCGACCGTCTCGCTCCAGTTCGGCGTGCGGACGCAGATGTTGATGGTGGTGCCGAGGCCCCCGGGGGCGTCCTCGACCCCGCCTTCCTGCCACACCACGAGGTCCAGCTTCTGGGCCCGGCCCTGTTCGTAGCCCCAGTCGTACCCGTTCGCGTACTGGTCCTTCTCACCGCGCGTGCCGTCGCGCGGCGGGTCGGCGTAGGGCTTTCCGGCGAGCGCATCGGCGCGCCCCTGATCCTCCCCCCGTTTGTAGGCTTCCTTCTTGGTCTGTACGTCGGTGCTCATCTGGCGAGTCCTCCTGGGGCCGTGGTCGAAGCGTGCGACAGAAAGAGAGGCGTCCTGGTGCCGGTCGCCCGGGCCCGCTGGGGGGCCAGAGCTCGGCACCGCACCGCGCGGTTCACCGAACGCGCTCGTCATGAGGGCTGCGCCTGGTAGACGGAACGCAGGCCACCGCCCGTGGCTTCGAGCGGGACGTTCGCGCGGGCATCGCGGGACGCACCGGACTTTCATCCGGGTCCATCGTTAGCCCGCACCAGCCGGTGGTATGCCGCCGTTCCCCCGTTTGGAATGCCGAATCGATTCCGCATCACTTGTTCGAGCGCAGTTGAGGCATGAAACGGCGCATGGGGGCGAGGTGTAGCCCATCAATCCGCGCCCTGTTGAAGCCGCCGGAATGCGCCGCCCCCTTCCCGTACCGATCCGCTTCTTCCGGCTCCTCCCTCGTGCGGGTGGCGGACGCGGTGGCTACTCCCGCGGTGCCCTTCCGACCGGTATTCAGGGGAAATGTCAAAGATGGTGCGGAAGGAGAGGGAGATGCGGGAGACGAGGCCGTGGACGCGGAAGGGGTCGGGCGCCATCGGGGCCGGGCCGCGCTCGTGCTGGGCGGTGGTGGCGTGACGGCCAGGGCCGCGGCGCGGCGGCGTCCGCCGGACGGAGGTGGTCTGCCGGGCACCGTGGCGGGCAACGGTACGGCCGGGTACTCCGGGGACGGCGGGCCCGCGCCGGACGGACAGTTGGCCTTTCCCGCGGATGTGGCTGTGGGAGGCGGCGCGGTTTTCGTCGCCGACCACGCGAACCACCGAATCCGCCGGATCGACGGCACCGGCACCCTGACGACAATCGCCGGGGACGGGCTGCGGGGCTTCGCCGGGGACGGCGCCGACGCGGTGCGCGCCCGCCTCGGCTTCCCGTCCGCGCTCGTGGTCGCCCCGGACGGCGCCCTGCTCGTCGCCGACGAGATGAACCACCGGGTCCGCCGGATCGATCCCTCGGGTGTCATCGGCACCGTCGCGGGAGACGGCTCGCGCGGTGAGGGCGAGGGTGACGGCGACGGCGGCCCGGCCGACCGTGCCCGGCTGAACGCTCCGTGCGCCGTGGCCGTCGACGCGACCGGCCGGCTGTACGTCGGGGAGGCGGGCACTCCCCGAGTGCGCAGGATCGACGGCGACGGCGTCATCAGCACGGCCGTCGCGGCAGCAAGGTGGTCCGGTGGCTCCACTGCGGCCGACGCGGGCGAGGCGTTCCTGCCCGCCGGCTTGGCGGTCGACGGGGCCGGTCGGCTGTACATCGCCGACCCGGAGGGCCGGCGGGTACTGCTGCTCGGTACGGACGGGGCCCTTACGGTACTGGCGGGACCGCCGGACGGGGACACCGGCGCCACGGCGGTCGACTGGGGCGCACCGTGCGCGGTGACGGTCGACGGCGAGGGCGTGCTGTACGTCGCCGACCAGACCGGACACCGCGTATGGCGGTTGGCTGACGGAGCGGCCCGTGTCGTCGCGGGGCAGCCGGATCCCGCCACCGGCGAGGCCACCGCGTCCGTCGACACGTCCGATGCCGTCGTCCGCGCCGCACTGCGTTACCCGTGTGGTCTCGCCGTGGATCCGGCCGGTCGCCTGCTTGTAGCGGACAACTTTCACCACCGGATCGCGGCCGTGCCCCTCACCACACTCTCCGGGGACACGGAGCCTGTGCGGGAGGAGAAGCCGAGGTCGGACGGGGAGCCGCAGCGGGAGCGAGAACCCGAGCGCGAGCGGGAACCCCAGCGGGAACCCGAGCCGGAACCGGACCGGGGAGCCGACAGCGTGCCGACCGGTGACGGCGGCACCGCGTCCGCGCAGCCCGCCCGGCTGTTGGTCCGGCAGGAGGTCGGCCTGGAGGTCCAGCGCGGACAGAGCGAGTTGATCCACGTACGGGTCTCCTCTACCGACCCCTGGGCCCCGGGACGGGTGGAGCACACCTTCACGGCTCCGACGGGTTTCGTCTTCGACGGCCGGGTGACCGGCGCGTACTACCGGGCGGATCGCACGGTGCTCCCCGGCGGAGGCCCGACGGGGACGGTCGGGAACGACGGCCGATCGTTGGTCGTCACGGACGAGCCCCGCCTGAACACCCCCGGCCATCCGGCGGCTGCCCTGGTCTACACGCTCGGCATCCGCGCCCTGAGCGACGCCGAGCCGGGCCGGTACACCGACGGGAGTGCGGTGATCGCCGGCCAGCCGGGAGTGCGCCTCAAAGCGAGCGTTCTCGGAGACGACGAGGACTGACGGCGACCGACGAGGGCACGCGTGCGATCCGAAGCCGTCCGTGGCGGACCCCGCCATGGGCGGCTCTTTGCGTCCTCAAACCCTGAATGCAGAGGTTATCGTTTCTGTGCTCCCAGGTCACCCTCATGACGGTCACGATTTGCAGCTGATCGGTGACCCTGGGTTAGCGTTCGAAACGTGCTCATGCCCGCCCTCCCGAGGTTCGGTCCGCAGGGTCCCTTCCCGCACGCCCCACTCGCCCACCCGCTCGACCGCAAGTGGCTGCACTACGCGTTCCTGTCGCGGTGCGGGCAACAGGCACTCATCGCGAACCTCTCCGTCCTGGGCTCCTCCACCGGCTCGGTATTCGCCGATCCGGGCGCTCCCGCCACCGGGCTCCGCAGCGGCACGGGCACGGCGGCCGAAGGACAGCACATGGCGATCCTCCTCCTCTACGGGGAGGGGCACGGCTGGAGTGCGACGCAGTTCAACGCCGAACAGCCCGAAGTGCCTTGGTCGGCCTTCCGGCTGCCACATCCGCATGGAGAGCCCAGCGCGTTCCGGGTGGCGGCCCGCTCGGCGGCGCCGACGGTGGACGTACGGCTGACCCGGACCAGCAGGCCGTGCACCTCGCAGTGCGCGCCGTTCGGCGAGGACGAGCATCTGCGGTGGCAGTCGGAGCCCGGCGTCCTGGGCACCGGAACCCTGCGGCACGGCGACGGTGCGGTGACGGAGACGGACCTGCTCGGCTACCACGAGCGGGTACGCGGGCGGTGGTCCTGGCCCACGCTCGGCGGCTGGGTGTTCGGATTCGTCAACGACCCCTCAGGCCCCGTCGGCCAGGCCCCGCCCGCGGCGGTCGTCTTCACCCTGCTCCAGCCCGCGTACCCCGCGGACGCGGCCAACGGGTCGGTGATGCTGTGGCGCGACGGGCGCATGGTCCGGCACTTCCCCCGACGCAATCTGAGGGTTGCGGTGAGCGGCGGCCTGGACCGCGACCGGGTGGCGATGGTGCCGCCGCTGGCGGGCCTGCTGGGCACCCCGCCGATGGCCGCGGTGCCCGGCCGGCTGCTGATCACCGCACGGCTCGGCGACGACCGTCTCGTCCTCGACTTCCGCTCGCACACGGCGGGCCGGATCATCAACCCATCGGAGACGAGTCTGCACCCGTTCAGCGTGCACGAGACCCTCGGCCCGTGCACCGTCGAGGGCCGGGTCGGCGGACGCCGTATCGGCTTCCACACCGGGGGCATCGTGGAGTTCGCCGGGGGTGCCCATGACTGAGACCGTTCCCGCGTTCACCGGTGCCCGGCTGCTGGACGAGACGGTCGCCGCCCTGTCCGACCGGGCGCCGGCGATCCTCGCCGCCGCGGCCGACCACCTGCGCGGCATCCGGCTGGGCCTGCACTTCAACGACGGCAGCCACGCCACACTCACCGCACGGCACAGCCGTATCGTGGTGGACCGGGACCGTTGCCCGGACCCGGATGTCGAGGTCGCCTTCGACAACCGGGCCATGAACCTGCTGTTCGACCTCCAGCGCCCGCCCGTCGACCAGGTCCTGCCCGCCAGCCTCGACGTCCGCGGCTCCCGTGAGGACACCCTCGCCGTCTGGCGGGCCTTCACCCTGCTGTCCCAGCGCGCGGCGGGCCTGCGCAGTATGCAGGAACTGTGGGGGGCCTACCGCGAACAGGCCCCTCAGCTGTGGGGCAGCGCGACACCCGCCGCCCGGGAACCGGCCACCGACCCGGTCGACTGGACGGCGCTGGACTTCCTCGCCCGACGCTCCCCCGAGGACGCGCCGGCGCCGCCCGCGCTGATCGGCGACACCACCGTCACCGCGCCCCGCCTGCTGTGGGACGGCCGCACCAGCACCGACTGGTCGCTGGAGGACACCGTCCAGGACGCGGACCTCATGGAGACCATGCTCCGGTGCCGGGCCCGCACCAACGAGGAGATCGAACGGCTGCTGCCGGACCGTGAACCGCGTGCCGAGCTGTACGACCTCATGCGCTCCTACCCCGCCCGCCAGGGCAAGGGACTGCGGCCCACCCTGACCATCGCGACCTGTGCCGCATTCGGCGGGCGCCCCGACGACGCGGTACGCGCCGCCGCCGCACTGGAGCTGTTCCACAACGGCTTCCTCGTCCACGACGACATCGCCGACGAGTCCACGCACCGGCGGGGCCTGCCGACCATGCACGAGGAACACGGCCTGGGGCTGGCCGTCAACGTGGGTGACGGGTTGAACCTGCTCGCCGTCGACGCAGTGCTGTCCAACCTTGAAACACTCGGCTTGGTCCGTACGCTCGGCCTCATCCACGAGGCGGTGCACATGTGCCGGGAGTCCATCGAGGGCCAAGCCGTGGAGCTGGGCTGGATCCGCCACGAGGTCGTTCCCGAGACCGACGACGCCTACTTCACGATGAGCACCAAGAAGACCGGCTGGTACACCTGCATCAGCCCGTGCCGCATCGGTGCCGTCTGCGCCGGCGTCACCGACCCCGCCGTGCTGAGCCGTTTCGACGAGGCGTTCCGCCTGATCGGCATCGCCTTCCAGATCCAGGACGACATCCTGAACCTGGTCGGCGAGGAAGCCCTCTACGGCAAGGAACCTCTCGGCGACCTGCTCGAAGGCAAGCGCACCGTGATGCTGATCCACCTGTTCCGCACCGCGTACGCCCACGAACGCCCCCGCCTCTTCGATGTCCTGCGGCAGCGCCGTACCGACAAGACCCAGCAGCACGCCGAGGAACTCCTCGCCGCCATGCGCCGGCACGGCTCCATCGAGTACGCCACCGACCTCGCCGACCGGCTCGCCGCCGAAGGCATCGCCCGCTTCGAAGAAGACCTCCGGTTCATCCCCGAGAACGAAGGCAAAGCCGTCCTGCGGCAGATCGCCCACTACGTCACCTCAAGGCCACTGTGACCACCACCCCGCCCCCGCCCCCGTCGGCCGACCCCACCGCCACCGGCCCGCTGACCCCCACCGACCACCGGGCCTTCGCCTTCCTCGGCCACGTCAACAGCAGCCTGCGCCAGTGCCTGTGCACCCTGGCCAGACACGGCGTGGCACTGCGCCACCACACCCCCGAACGCGCCCGCCTCCTGCTCGACACCGTCCGGCCCTGGCCCCTCTACAAGGGCGGCCAGTTCCTCTTCGACCTGATGGAGTGGGAGGACCTCATGGTCGACGGTGACCCCCCGCCCGTGATGCCGGCCGAGCGGATCGTCTCCGCCTGCACGCTTCCCGTGCAGCTGCTCGCCGCGGCCACCGAGGAGGCACCGGGGGTGACGAAACTGGTTCCCGGCCAGCGCACGACCGCTGCCCTCGACCTCCCCCTTCGCCTGCTGACCACCACCGCCCGCAACACCCTCCTGGGCGCCGCGCAGGACCTCACCGACCTGCTCGGACCGCGCGCCGCCCACGACGACGACGCGGGTTACGCCACCGACCCGGAGCCCGTCACGGAGGACACTGTCGCCGAACTGCCGCCGCTGGAAGCGGGCTTCTACCTCTACGAGGACATCGCCCTCGGCGCCTTGTCCGTCCTCGGCCCGCTCCTGGCCGACCACGCACCGACCGACTCCGCGACATCCGCCTAGCTCATGACACCCGTCCCCGCCCCTGACGGCCCATGAGCGGGCCCGGTCCCCAAGCCCGCCACCGGCGGATCCGCTCACGCGGACGCACCCATCCACAGAAGGGATACCCATGGCCACGCAGACCCAGGCCCCCGTCCAGCCGGGTTCCGAGAACAAGCTCTACATCCTCCAGCAGGGCATCGTCGAGGACGCCCCGGGCGGAGTCCCGGCCCACCTCAGCTTCGGCATCCTCAGCACCGTCCCCGACCCGGTGAACCCCGGAGACATCACCTTCACCCTGAAGGCGCCCACCGGCTTCGTGTTCACCGGCTGGCTCTCCTGGGCCTACCACGACGTCAACACCCTCCAGGCGAAGGGCAACCTGGAAACCACCCAGGGCACCCTCGGTGACGGGGGCCGCACCCTGACGTTCACCCACAACCCGTACCTGTCGACCAACCAGGAGTGCCTCGGCTACGGCGCTCAGGTGACCGCCGTCGACGGTGCGACGCCGGGCCGCTACACCGACGGCCAGCTCAAGGTGGGCGCCGCCAACCCGATCAAGCTCAAGGGCCGCGTCCTCGACCCCAACGAGGACTGACCGCCCCCGACGAACCGGCTCGTCGGCGGTTCCGGCACTCACCCGGGCCGCCGACGGCCCCAAGCGGCGTAGAAAGGACGAAGCATGCTCGAAACGGAAAACACACCGGCGGCCCGCAGCAGGGGCACAGCCATGCCGGTGCTGCCGACGCGGCGGACGGCACGGGATGCCTGGGGCCTGGGGGTACTGGCGGCGACGATGCTGATGGCGTCGCTCTTGCCCGCCAACGCAGCCACGGCGCAGGCACAGCCTGCCGCGGCTACGCAGACCACGGCAGCGCGTGACCCGGAGTGCATCCAACCGGGCAACGCGTGGCTCAAGCCGCAGTTCTACTGGCGGAACGTGTTCGGCACCCGGTTGGGCGAAGGCGTGATCAACGAATCGTCGTCGCCGAACCCGTTCGGCGGGCGGATCGCGCCGGGGTCGACGTTCACGTTCAGGTGGCGCCCGGACACCACACGCAATCCCGTGGGATCGCAGTACCACATCCACCGGGTCAATCTGGCCTCGGTCATGGCGGTGGCCGATGTCGAGTGGGTTGCAGGGCCGGGGAGCCTCGCCGGGACGACCCTGAGTGCCCAGGAGACACCGCCGCACAAGCTGGCAGACACCGTGGTGAAGTTCCGGATCAAGCCCGGTACGGAGGGACGTACCGCCACCCTCTCGTCGGCCGACCACAGCCTGACCACCAAGTGGCTGTTCGCCAACATCAACAACCTCTGGGAGAACTTCGGAAGTATCTCCTTCACCGTCGCCAGCCGCGCCAGTCTCGGCTGCACATCGTCTTCGGTTCTCGGGTAGGGGGGCGATGAGGTGACGCGTCGGTCGGTGTGCCTCTGACCGACACGGAGGGGCCGCGGATCCAGCCGCTGGGGACTGTCGCACCGCCCTTCTCCAGCCCTTGAGGCGGCCCCTTGCCGACGGCGTCGCCGCAGCCGCGGTCCTGCACCTCATGTGCACGGCCGCCGTTCTGCCGGTCATCGACCACGACAAGCACACGGCCTCCCACCCCGGATCACCTGGCGGCGCCTGAGCCACTTGGCCCGTGCGTCTCCGTGTCTTCCTGGAACCTTGCGTCAGCGAGGACGCCACCTCGACGCCATCGCCGAGCACGGCGCACTCCCGGCCGATAGATGGGCGCTGAATGCGCACGCGAGAAGCGACGACCAGGCGTACTACGACGCCACGGCGAACAAGGTCGTGTTCCATCTCGGCAACGGCGCTTCCGGCGCGGCAGGTGGCAGCCTGCCCAGCACCGCGACCCAGTCGGCGGGGACCACGGTGGAGTACCGGGTCACCATCGACCGGGCCAGCGGCGGCAAACAGATCACGAACACTGCCACCGCCTCCTACGAGAACCGGCTCGGCGACAGGCCGGAGTCGTTGACCTCTACCTGCAACGAGCAGGTCACGCAGGTCAAACCGGCTGCCGACCTGACCGTGACGAAAGCGGTCGACGCGACCACCGTCACCGTCGGCCAGACGGTGACCTACCGCATCACCGTTCACAACACGGGCCCGAACGGTGCCACCGGCGTCACCGTCACAGACCCGCTCTCCGACAGCCTCACCTTCCTGTCCGCCGACGGCACGTCGGGAGGCTACGACCCCGCCACCGGGCGGTGGGCGGTGGGCGAGCTGGATGACGGCGCCACCGCCACGCTCGTGCTGCGGGCCAAGGCCACCGAAGTCGGACTGATCAGCAACACCGCGATCGCCACCGGCAAGCGGGTTCGGCTACTTGGGCGGGGGCGTGGGCCAGGGCGTTCCGTTCGCGGCAGCGTCGAGGAGGCCACCTAGGCGGAGCCATGCCGTGGGCCCCGCATAGCTGGCTGGGCTCGTTGCAAACCGTTGCCATGCCTCGGAGCTGTTACCAAGGGCGGTGCGTACGACCGAGGTAACCGCTGGGTGCGCTGTTTGCCCGTGAGGCCCTTTGGCCTTGAGAGCCGTCCAGGCAGGCAGGACGCGGATCAGTTCGGTCTCGGTACCGGGTAGGTTCAGCACGGCGTCGACCCACGCCTCCCGCAGGTTCGGTCCACCGCCCAGGAGTCGGCGCAGACTCTGCGTGAGGGCCAGCAGCGCGCGCTGCGGATCCGAGTGGCATGTCAGTATGTCCGCGAAGGACAGGTCGCGGTGGTACGCACGGGAGGCGAAGGCCAGCAGGGCCCTCTCCACGAGGCTGTCATCGCCCGGGTGCCGCCGCAGGTAGTCATCGAGGACAGTGTCCGGAGCTCCCGCGAGGTCGCGCACGGTGACCTGGTCCGGCCGGCCGAGGGACGCGGTGCGCGCCGGCCCGGGATCCGGGAGCGGTTCTGCGGTCATCCGCTCGATGGTGTCAAGGAGTTCACGCGCCTGCTGGACGTCTGAGTCCAGCCCGTACCTGCCGTAGTCCCGGCGCCCCGCCAGCCCACGTCTCGCCTCACGGCAGATCGTGCGCGCCTTCTCCTTCACCTCCGGGGTCACCACCGGCAGGTGCTGCAGCAGGTCGCGCACCCAGCGCAGATCTTTCGCCGAGCGAATCGGTGCTTCCCGATCGGGTTCCCACAGCTCCAGAGCAACGGCCGCATGCTTGGCGAACTTCTGGGCCAGGAAGGCCAACTGGTCCTGAGAGGTTCGCCAAACGTGAGGGCGCCCGTACTTCTGCGCCTGATCGGGATTGAGGATGTACCGCCACCTACCTTCCGCAGCAGACGCGATGCGGGATATGGCAGTCCGGCAGCCGAAACGCAGACCGTACTCGTCGTCCGACAGAATTCGGTCGATGCGCTTGCGCTGCTCAGGGATGAGTTCCGCCAGATCATTCGCGAAGTGCTCCCTCACCGATTCCTCTGTTGCCCCGTTCCGGCGCATGCGGCACATCCGGGTGGTGAGCACGGAGTGCGGGAAGGAGGCGAGGTCGTCCTGGGCGACCTCCGCGAGGAGTTCTGGCTCAACGTCCCAGGGGATGCTGCCGAGCAGGTGCTCTCGGATGACGTGACCGGCGTCTTTGTCGTCGGACCACTCGACGAGGAGCCGGTGGTGTTCCGGATGCGTGGTCACGACCTGCTTCCACATGTTTTGCCAGGCCCGCTCGGCAGCATCCTGCCTCTCTAGCCACGTCGACGTCGCCTCACCCTCTTTCTCGTCGACGAGTGGATAGGACGGCAGTAGATCGACAGCCGCAGTGATGACGGCGCTGTGCAGTCGGTGCTGTCGCAGTACCAGTTGGGCATCCGTCGGGGTTTCCAGCAAGTCGACCGTCATGCGCTGCGGGACCGGTGCCCGTTCGCGGAGCGCCTCCGCGACGGCGTCAGCTACCATGCCGTCAGCCTCTGCCGAGCCGAGGCGGCCGAGCTGGACGGCAGTACAGCGGCGCAGCGATTCGCGCCGCAACTGCGGTGTGCAGGAGGAGTGCGACAGAGCCAGCAGAGCCAGATCCATGGACGGTCCGTAGAACGGATCTGACTGCGGTGGCTTCCTCGCCAGGTCGCTGTCGACCGCGGCTTCCAGCAGCCACGACGGAGCAGAACTGCCGCAGGGGCCGCGCAACAGCGCTTCGAGCAGCTCCCGTCGCTCTTGCCCGTCTTTCATCGACCGGGCGTGCTCGGCGGCCATCCGCGAGGGCGGATCATCTGCTCCACTGTCGGCGACGATCGCGCACAGGAAGTTCAGGGGAAGACTGGGGATGGCTCCACCGCTGGCCATGAGGCTCCGATTCGTGTCGAGGGCTCGCCTGAGTGCTCGTCCGAGTCCCTGCCCGGGTGGCTGATCGACTCCGGGTCGACACGAGGACCACCGCGCTTCGGTGCGGAGAGCGTCTTGCCATGGTGCCGTAGGGCACTGACACCCATGTCATTCACGGCCGCGGTCAGCCGGATCAAGAGAACTCCCCGGAATGCTCCGTGCGAAGTCTCGGCCGCTTGCCCGCACCTGGGCAACGGGGATCCACAACGAGAGACTGCCGACAGACATGGCCATTCATGCCTCCGACGTAGATCGGCGCGCTCCGCGAGCTGACATGAGACCGATGCCTCCTGCCGGGCCGGAGGGCCCCAAGCGCAGGCTCGGGAGCACTGGCAAGGCCGCAGCGGAGAGGCGCACAGTCGTGCGACGGCTTCCCCATGATTGCCAGCAGCCGCCTCCGTTGGGATGGAAGGGGAGCGGCTGGGAGCCGGATAACGAGGTTGGCTCCCAAATGGCTCCCAGGAGCCCCGGCGAATGAATCAGGGGCCCGACCCGCTCTCGCGGATCAGGCCCCTGACCTGGTACTACGGCGTCGGGGTGGCGGGATTTGAACCCACGACCTCTTCGTCCCGAACGAAGCGCGCTGCCAAGCTGCGCTACACCCCGATGTCGCTGCTTCTCGCGGCGACGACGTTTACTTTAGCCCACCGGTGGCTGTAGACGAAATCCGGTTTAGACGCGGTGGCGGACCGGGGCCGGCCGGGCGTGGTCCAGGGCCACGAGGAGGACGGCCAGGGCGTAGATCGCGAGGCCCAGGAGGAGGGCGTTGGCCAGGGTGCTGCGGTAGCCGTGGGCGGCCACGTCCAGGAAGGGGTAGAGGTGGCGGGAGGGGTCGGAGGGCGGGAGGAAGGCCGCCCGGGTCAGAAGGAAGGCCAGGTAGGCCAGGGGGTAGAGGAGCCAGGCCGCGGCCTGGCGGAGGTGCAGGCGGGCCCCGGGGGTGAGGAGCAGCCAGTCCAGCAGGGCCGCCGCGGGGACCAGCGTGTGCAGGATCTGCAGCGCCGCCCACTGGGCGTGCCAGCGTTCCGGGGCTGTCGTCGCGCCCGTCATGGAGAACGGGGGCGTCGTATGGGCCAGCAGCAGGTGGTAGACCAGCGCGGAGATCACGACGTAGAGGAGTGTGGCGCCCGTCACGGCGGACGGGAGCGGGCGGCGGGCCCGCCAGGCCCTGCGCGCCGACAGGAGCATGACCACGGCCAGCAGCACGTTGGCCTGGACGCTGAAGTAGCTCAGGATGCGGGCGGGGGTGCCCAGCAGGAGTTCCAGGGCGACGCCCGCGGCCGCTGCCACGGCGATCAGCAGACGGAACACCGCCGTCGGGGGGCGGCGGACCGGGGCCACCACCGCCGTGGCCGGCACCGGGGCGGGGAGCAGCAGGGGTGGGCCCGGGACCGCGGGCAGGTCCGGGATTTCCCTGGGTATCGGGGCGGTCATGCCCTCACGCTAGGAGCGGGGGAGGGGCGCGGCCATGTGGGCTAGCCCAAGTGGGTTACGCCTCCACCCACTTCCTCCTCCGTTGCTCCCCCGCCCCTGCTCAGTCGGCCTTCCCCCTTTACTCCCGCCCCACCAGCGTCAGCAGCGTCGCCTCCGGGGGGCAGGCGAAGCGGACCGGGGTGTAGCGGTTGGTGCCGCAGCCTGCCGAGACGTGGAGGTAGGAGGTGTGGCCCTCGGCCGTGTGGGTGGAGAGGCCCTTCACCCGGTCCGTGTCCAGGTCGCAGTTGGTGACGAGGGCGCCGTAGAAGGGGATGCACAGCTGGCCGCCGTGGGTGTGGCCGGCCAGGATCAGCGGGTAGCCGTCCGCCGTGAAGGCGTCCAGGGTGCGCAGGTACGGCGCGTGGACCACGCCCATCGAGAAGTCGTACGTGCCGGACGGCCCGCCGGCCACCTGCGCGTAGCGGTCGCGCTTGATGTGCGGGTCGTCCAGGCCGGTCAGTTCGATCGACACGCCCTCGACCTTCAGGACACCGCGCGTGTTCGTCAGATTCAGCCAGCCCGCCGCGTCGAAGCCGTCGCGCAGGTCCTCCCACGGGTTGTGGATCGCGCCCACCGCGGGCGCGTTGCCGTTCAGGCCGTGGCGGCCGTTCGCCTTCTCCAGCAAGTAGCGGGCCGGGTTGCGGAGTTTGGGGCCGTAGTAGTCGTTGGAGCCGAAGACGTAGGCGCCCGGGAACTCCATCAGGGGGCCGAGCGCGTCCAGGACCTCCGGCACGCCGTGCGGGTCCGACAGGTTGTCGCCGGTGTTGATCACGAAGTCCGGGCGCAGGCCCGCCAGCGACTGCAGCCAACGCTGCTTCTTGCGCTGGCCGCTCACCATGTGGATGTCGGAGACCTGGAGCATGCGCAGTGGGCGCATGCCCGGTGGGAGGACCGGGACCGTCACTCGTCGGAGGCGGAAGGAGCGGGCCTCGAAGCCCGCCGCGTACGCCAGCCCGGCGGCGCCTGCCGCCATGATTCCCAGAGGTACTCCGTATCGCGCGCGCATACGACCATCGTGTCAGACCCCGGCAGCACCACCAGACCGGCCGGCCCTTTAAATCAGCGGGCGTTCCGCGCGCTGCACCTGCGACAATCGAGCCCATGACCACCACGCTCAAGTCGAAGCTGCACGACGACCTCAACGCCGCGATCAAGGAGCGCGACGAGCTCCGCTCCTCGACCCTCCGGCTGACGCTCGCCGCGATCACCAAGGAGGAGGTCGCGGGGAAGGAGAAGCGTGAGCTCTCCGACGACGAGGTGCTGAAGGTGATCACCCGCGAGGCGAAGAAGCGCCGCGAGGCCGCGGACGCCTTCGCGCAGGGTGGTCGTGCCGAGCAGGCCGAGCGGGAGAAGGCGGAGGGCGAGGTGCTCGCCGAGTACCTGCCCAAGCAGCTGTCCGACGACGAGCTGAACGCGATCGTCGCCCAGGCCGTGGAAGAGGCGAAGGCGGCCGGTGCCGAGGGCCCGCGGGCCATGGGCGCCGTCATGAAGATCGTGAACCCCAAGGTGGCCGGTCAGGCCGAGGGCGGCCGCGTCGCCGCCGCGGTGAAGAAGCTCCTCCAGGGCTGAGCGACCCGACCGGAAGACGTACAGAGCAACACAGGCAGTGCGGTACGGCGGCCCCGCCGCCGTGCCGTCAGGGACCTAACCTCGCTGGCCCCCGTTGCCGTTGCCGTTTCTGCCGCCGTTGCCCTGGCCCTGGATGAAGTTGCCGGGGAGGGAGAAGGTCGGCGTCGGGACGGTGCCGCCGATGGCGCCGGTGGTCGTGCCGGCCGTGGTGGCGCCGTCAGTGGCGCCCCCGTCCGTCAGGCCGCCGATCAGCCCCCCGATCACCTGTCCCGGGTCCTCGTTGGTCCCCTCGTGCTCCCCCCTGTCGCCTTTTCCCTGGCCGTCCCCGTTGTCCTCCTCGGGGATGTCGACCAGGTTGAAGTCCGGCGCGGGCTTGCCCTCCAGGGCGCCGGTCATCATGTCGCGCCAGATCGGGCCCGGGACCGCGCCACCGAAGACCTTGTCGTAGGGGGTGCCGCCGATGGTGATGTTGATCATCCGCCGCTTGTGGGCCGGGTCGCCGACCCAGACCGCGCCCGCCATGTTCGGGGTGTAGCCGACGAACCAGGCGGCGAAGCGCTCGTCCGTCGTACCCGTCTTGCCCGCGCTCGCGCGGTTGTCGAGACCGGCCTCCTGGCCCGTGCCGTCCTCGACCACGCCCTTGAGAAGCGTGCTGACGGTGTCGGCGGTCGTCTCCGACATCGCGCGCGAGCAGGTGGACTTCGGCACCTCCAGGGACTTCTGCTCCCTGCCGGCCTTCTGCGTGATCGACTCGATGGCGACCGGGCTGCAGTACATACCGCGCGAGGCGAAGGTGGCGTACGCGCTCGCCATCGTCAGCGGGGACATCTCCTGGGTGCCGAGCGCGATGGAGGGCGCCTGGTCGATCTTGCGGCCGTCCGCGCGCGCCACCCCCATCTTCTTGGCCATGTCGACGACCGGGCAGATGCCGATGTCGCTGATCAGCTGCACGTAGTAGGTGTTGACCGACTTGGCGGTCGCTTCCTTCATGCCGTACGGGCCGTGCTCCGACTCGTTCTCGTTCGTGAGCTTCTCAGGCTTCCTGGGGTTGTTGCGCCAGGTCTTGCCGTCGCACGCGGACACCGGGCTCGGGTACGTCATCTCGTACGGCGACGAGTACTGCTGTGTCGCGGGCTTGCCGCCCTCGATGGCGGCCGCGGCCACGATCGGCTTGAACGTCGAACCGGGCTGGTAGCCGGCTCCGCCGCCCATGTCCTGGTTCACGGACAGGTTGATCTGGGTCTCGTGCTTGCCGAAGCCGTACGGCCGGGACTGCCCCATGGCGAGGATCTTGCCGGTGCCCGGTTCGACGATGGTCGCGGCCGTCGCCACGCCGTCGCTCTTGTAGACGTGTTCCTTGATCGAGTCCTGCACGGACTGCTGTGCCTGCGGGTCGAGCGTCGTCCGGATCGTCAGACCGCCCTGGTTCCAGAGCTTCGCCCGGACCTCCTTGGTCTTGCCGAAGGCCGGGTCGGTCAGGAAGACCTCGCGCACGTAGTCGCAGAAGAAGCCGGCGCCCTGGACCGCGGTGATGCAGCCGTTCTTCGGCTGGCTGGTGCGGAGTCCGAGCGGCTTGCCCTTGGCCTCGTCGGCCTCCTTCTGGGAGATGTCGCCGAGTTCCGCCATGCGCTGCAGGACGATGTTGCGCCGCTTGGTGGCCTCGGCCTCGTCGTTGACGGGGTCGTAGCGGCTCGGGGACTGCACGATGCCCGCCAGCAGCGCGGCCTCCTGCACGTTCAGGTTCTTGGCGTGCTTGGAGAAGTAGCGCTGGGCGGCGGCCTCGACGCCGTAGGCCTGCTCGCCGAAGAAGGTGATGTTGAGGTAGTTCTCGAGGATCTTCTTCTTACCCAGCTGTTCCTCGATCTGGATCGCGTACTTCAGCTCGCGGATTTTGCGGCCGAGGGTCTGCTGGGTGGCCTGGGCGACCTTCGTCGGGTCGTCGCCGGCCTCCTCGATGAAGTAGTTCTTCACCAGCTGCTGGGTGAGCGTGGAGGCGCCCTGGGCGACCCCGCCTTCCTGCGCGTTCTTGTTCACCGCGCGCAGTACGCCCTTGAGGTCGATCGCGCCGTGCTTGTAGAAGCGCGAGTCCTCGATGGCGACGATCGCCTTCTGCATGTACGGCGAGATGTCCTCGAGGTCGACCACCGTACGGTCGCGGGAGTAGACGGTCGCGATCTGGTTGCCCCGGTTGTCCAGGATCGTCGTGCGCTGACTCAGCTGGGGACTCTTCAGATTGGCCGGGATCTCGTCGAAGCTCTTGACCGAGCCCTTGGCCGCGAGGCCCAGCGCGCCGGCCGCGGGCAGCGCGATGCCGGCCATCACGGCTCCCGCGAGCACACTGACACCGAGGAACTTGGCGGCCTGTTGCGTTGCCGACAGGCCACTGCCCGAGCGCTTCTTTGGCATGGGGGCAGCCTAATCCGTACTTATGAGCGTTCCGAGGGACCGGCCCCCCGTCGGGATGTTCGGGTGCCGGATCGTGACGTACGGGAGGAGAGTGCCGGGCGGCGTCGAGCGGTGGCGGGCAGCCCCGAGCAGCGCCGGACCTCGGCGGGCAGTGCCGGACTCCCCGGCGGGCGGTGCCGTTGCACCTCACGGCGCGGCAAAGCAAGAGACCTACGTTCGCATTTTCCGGACACGCGCGCAGGCCTTGGCCTAAGCTGCTCTCAACTGTCACAGCAGTGCGGTCACGTATCAATACGTCCGGCGACCCCGAATCGTTCCGGTCGTGCCCCGTTTTTTGAGGGGAACGTGTCCGAATCCGCCTCGTGTGTCACGTGGCGCCCGGTGTGGCGCACCACAGCTGTCCCGGATTGCCGGGACGGTCGCATATGTCGCCAGCTCACTCCCCCGGGTGATCTGCCGCTTACCCATAGTCCGTTCGGGCCATTCAAGATTGGGCCCGAAGGGGGTGTTGCGCTGTGCCCACCTTCCGTAACGTCCTCAACTGGCGGCGGTGAATATGCCGCTGCCGCCGTGGGGGAGCCTCGATTCGGGAGAGGACGGCGCCGGTATGGGCTGGGTAACCGACTGGAGTGCGCAGGCTGCCTGCCGCACTACCGATCCGGATGAACTGTTCGTTCAGGGAGCAGCGCAGAACAGGGCCAAGGCGGTGTGCACCGGATGCCCGGTACGCACCGAATGCCTGGCCGATGCGCTGGACAACCGCGTCGAATTCGGCGTGTGGGGAGGCATGACGGAGCGGGAGCGCCGCGCACTGCTGCGCCGGCGGCCCACCGTGACCTCGTGGCGCAGACTGCTGGAAACCGCCCGCTCGGAGTACGAGCGGGGCGTCGGGATCGTGCCCCTCGACAACGACGAGGTGTACGAGGACTACGCGGCGGTGAGCTGAGGGCACCACGCTCCGGCACATCCCGGGGGCACATCGCCCCGGCCGGGCATACGCCACGGGCGACTGCAGCCGTACGCACAGCAAGCACGGGTCGGGCACATGGCTTCGCGGGTGCTTCTCGGGCAACGCAGCCGCAGTGCCCTGGGGGCGCGGGGAACTGCGCGATCCGCCACAACGGAACCGCAGTCGCCGACGAGACAGCACCGCCGTCCGCCGCGGGGCACCAGAGGCGTCGATCCGGCTTTCGCCTGGGGAAGCCGCGATCGACCCAGCAGTCCCGCCCGCAGCCGCGCGCTGCGATCTCACGCGCACCCCTGCGCGCGGCCGACTCCGAGTCCGCACACCCCTGCGTGCGGTCGGCGCCGAACTCCGCGCACGCCTGCGCGCGGGCAGCTCCGCCCGCGGCGGTACGCGCGTATGCGGTCCGCCTGTACGGCTCCGTGCAGCCGCCCGCAGTCGGGCGCTACGACGTCTCCCTGCGCCCCGCCGCGCCCGCGGCCAGCCGGGCGCCGATGTCACGCAGGCCCGCGAGGTCATGGACGTCACCGGGCAGCGCGGGGACGTCGACCACTGCCACCTCGGGGTGGCGGGCGGTGAACCGGTCCCGCGTGCGCTGCTCGCGCGAGAGCAACTGCATGCGTTCGGCGTGCAGCCTCAGCAGGCCTGCGGCGAGCAGGTCCACAGGGCGCTCCGTCTCGGTGCGGGAGCCTTCCGTTGCGGCGGGGGAGCCTTCCTCGGAAGCGGTGTCACCGGCTGCGGCCTCGGACGTGGAAGCGCGTGAACTGCCGTACGTGTCGGGAGAGTTACGAAGTCCAGCTTTCCCGTCCCCCTGATCCACAATGCGGGGGTCCTCAAGATTTTCCGCGGCGGCGAGCGCCCGCTCGGCCGACAGCCCGCCCGCGCCGCTGCCGTGGACCCGGTTCAGCACCAGACCGACCAGCGGCATGTCCTCCGCGGCCAGCCGCTCCACGAAGTACGCGGCCTCGCGCAAGGCGTCCCGCTCCGGGGCCGCCACCACCAGGAACGCCGTACCGGGCGCCTGGAGCAGCTTGTACGTGGCGTCCGCGCGCGTACGGAAACCACCGAAGGTGGTGTCCATCGCGGCCACGAACGTCTGTACGTCCTTCAGGAGCTGACCGCCGAGCAGCTTGCCCAGCGTGCCGGTCATCATCGACATGCCGACGTTCAGGAAGGCCATCCCCGCGCGGCCGCCCAGCTTGGCGGGCGCGGTGAGCAGGCGGATCAGCCGGCCGTCCAGGAAGGAGCCGAGCCGCTTGGGCGCGTCCAGGAAGTCCAGTGCCGAGCGGGACGGCGGGGTGTCGACCACGATCAGGTCCCACTCGTCCCTGGCCCGCAGCTGGCCCAGCTTCTCCATCGCCATGTACTCCTGCGTGCCCGCGAAGCCCGCCGACAGCGACTGGTAGAAGGGGTTCGCCAGGATCGCGGCCGCCCGCTCGCGGTCCGCGTGCGCCTCCACGACCTCGTCGAAGGTGCGCTTCATGTCGAGCATCATGGCGTGCAGTTCGCCGTCGCCCTCGGTGCCCTTCACCCGGCGCGGCACATTGTCGAGGGAGTCGATGCCCATCGACTGGGCCAGCCGCTTGGCCGGGTCGATGGTCAGGACGACCACCTTGCGGCCCCGTTCGGCCGCCCGGAGCCCGAGGGCCGCCGCGGTCGTCGTCTTGCCGACCCCGCCGGATCCGCAGCAGACCACGATCCGCGTCCCGGGGTCGTCCAGCAGCGGGTCGACGTCGAGCGCACGCGTGGGGGAGAGGCGACGGGCCGTGTCCTGCGCCTCGGCCGGGTCCGGACTCATGACAACCCCTGCTTCCGCAGCTCGGTGGCGAGTTCGTACAGGCCCGCGAGGTCCATGCCCTCGGCGAGCAGCGGCAGTTCGTGCAGCGGCAGGCCCAGCTCGCCGAGGACCGCGCGCTGCTCCTGCTCCAGCGCGTACCGCTCGGCGTACTCGGCTGCCTGCGCCAGCAGCGGGTCCACCAGCTTCTCGGCGTTCCCGCCCCGCCGGGCCCCGCCGAGCCCCGCGGCCGAGAGCGCCTGTGCCACTGAGGAACGCTCCACGGTCCGTACGAGTTCCAGATCGGCCCCGTCCAACACCTGCGGCCGGACCATGTTCACGATGATCCGGCCGACCGGCAGCCGTGCCGCGCGGAGTTCGGCGATGCCGTCGGCGGTCTCCTGCACCGGCATCTCCTCCAGCAGGGCCACCAGGTGCACCGCCGTCTCCGGCGACTTGAGCACCCGCATCACCGCCTGGGCCTGATTGTGTATCGGGCCGATCTTCGCGAGCCCCGCCACCTCGTCGTTCACGTTCAGGAAGCGGGTGATGCGGCCGGTCGGCGGTGCGTCCATGACGACGTGGTCGTAGACGAAACGCCCCTTCTTGTCCTTGCGGCGCACCGCCTCGCACGCCTTGCCGGTCAGCAGGACGTCCCTGATGCCGGGAGCGATGGTGGTGGCGAAGTCGATGGCGCCGAGCTTCTTCAGGGCTCTGCCCGCCCCACCCAGCTTGTAGAACATCTGGAGATAGTCCAGAAGGGCGAGTTCGGGGTCTATGGCGAGGGCGTGCACCTCCCCGCCCCCTGGAGCGACCGCGATCTTGCGCTCCTCATACGGCAACGCCTCCGTTTCGAAGAGCTGTGCGATGCCCTGCCGGCCCTCGACCTCCACGAGAAGCGTCCGCTTCCCCTCGGTCGCGAGGGCCAGCGCGAGTGCGGCGGCGACCGTCGTCTTTCCGGTCCCGCCCTTGCCGCTGACGACCTGGAGCCTGCTCACGTCTTCGAGCCTAACCAGTCCGGCCGACGGTCACGCGGGAGGCTGTGGATAACGGCGGTCATAGTCGGCCATGTGTTCGGTGGGCAGCGGTCGTCGCGGCCGGCCGCGTGCCCGGTGCGGCAGCCGCCGCGGTCGGCAGCCCGTCCGGTGGCAGCGGCCGCCGCGGTCGGCCGTGTGTCCGGTGACGGCAGCCCTCGTGATCGGCCGTCCGTCCGGTGGAGGACAGACGTCGTGGTCGGCCGTCTGCCCCTTGGGTCACAGCGGCTACAGTCGGCCTCATGACCAAGAAGTGGGAATACGCGACCGTGCCGCTGCTCGTCCATGCCACGAAGCAGATTCTGGACACCTGGGGCGAGGACGGCTGGGAGCTGGTCCAGGTCGTGCCCGGGCCCAACAACCCGGAGCAGCTCGTGGCCTACCTGAAGCGGGAGAAGCAGGCGTGAGCGCGGTCGAGGCCAAACTGGCCGAATTGGGCCTGACCCTGCCGGACGTCGTACCGCCGCTGGCGTCGTACCAGCCGGCCGTGCAGTCCGGTGTGTACGTCTACACCGCCGGCCAGCTGCCGATGGTGGAGGGCAAGCTGCCGGTCACCGGCAAGGTGGGCGCGGAGGTCACGCCGGAGGAGGCCAAGGACCTGGCCCGCATCTGTGCGCTGAACGCGCTGGCCGCCGTGAAGTCCGTCATCGGCGACCTGGACCGCATCGCGCGCGTGGTGAAGGTGGTCGGTTTCGTCGCCTCGGCCTCCGACTTCACGGGGCAGCCCGGTGTCGTCAACGGCGCCAGCGAACTGCTCGGCGAGGTCCTCGGCGACAAGGGCGTGCACGCCCGCAGCGCGGTCGGCGTCGCGGTGCTGCCGCTGGACGCGCCGGTCGAGGTCGAGATCCAGGTGGAACTCGCCCAGTAGCCCACCGCCGCCCCGCTGACCTCGGGCACCTCTCGAACATTCGCCCTATACGGGATAGCCTCCGGCCATGGCGAACGGTCAGTGGTACCCCCCGGAGTGGCCGGACCGCATCCGCGCGCTCGCGGACGGCTCCCTCACCCCCGTGACGCCCAGGCGCGCGGCCACGGTGATGCTGCTGAAGGACACCCCGGACGGCCCGGTCGTCCACATGCTGCGCAGACGCGCCTCCATGGCCTTCGCCGGAGGCGCGTACGCGTATCCCGGCGGCGGAGTCGACCCGCGCGACGACGACCGCCAGGTCCGCTGGGCGGGTCCCACGCGGGCGTGGTGGGCCGAACGGCTGGGAGTGGACGAGAACGGCGCCCAGGCCATCGTCTGCGCGGCCGTCCGGGAGACGTACGAGGAGGCCGGCGTGCTGCTCGCCGGGCCCGACCCGGACTCGGTCGTCGGCGATACCACCGGCGAGGACTGGGAAGCGGACCGGGCCGCCCTGGTCGCGCGCGAACTGTCCTTCGCCGAGTTCCTGGACCGGCGCGGCCTGGTGCTGCGCTCGGACCTGCTGGGCGCCTGGACCCGCTGGATCACCCCGGAGTTCGAGGCCCGCCGCTACGACACCTGGGTCTTCGTGGCCGCCCTCCCCGCGGGACAGCGCACCCGGAACGCCTCCACGGAGGCCGACCGCACGGTGTGGATCCGCCCCGAGGAGGCCGCCGCCGGCTACGACAAGGGCGAGCTGCTGATGATGCCGCCCACCATCGCCACCCTGCGCCAGCTGCTCCCGTACGCCACCGCCGCCGAGGCACTGGCGGCCGCCCCCGCGCGCGACATGACGGCGGTGCTGGCGAGCGCCCGCCTCAGGGACGGCGAGATCGTGCTGTCCTGGCCGGGGCACGACGAGTTCACCAAGCACATTCCGACGGCCGAGGCGACCGCGGTGACGCCCGCCGGGACGACCGCTCCGACGACGACCGGCGGAGGCCCCGCATGACCGACGCAGCAGCCCTGCCGGGCCAGCCCCGGGGCACCGTCCTCTCGGGCCCCGCCACCGAACGGGCCGTCAACGTCCTCGCGCCCAACGCCTCCGCGATGACCCTGGACGGCACCAACACCTGGATCGTCGCCGAGCCCGACTCCGAGCAGGCCGTGGTGATCGACCCCGGTCCGCTGGACGACGGCCATCTGCGCACCGTCGTGGACACGGCGGAGAAGGCCGGCAAGCGCATAGCCCTGACCCTGCTCACCCACGGCCACCCGGACCACGCCGCGGGCGCCGCCCGCTTCGCCGAGCTGACCGGTACGCGCGTGCGTGCCCTCGACCCGGCGCTGCGGCTCGGCGACGAGGGCCTGGCCGCCGGTTCCGTGATCGCCGTCGACGGCCTGGAGCTGAGGGTCGTACCGACCCCCGGGCACACCGCGGACTCGCTGTGCTTCCATCTCCCGGCCGACCGGGCGGTGCTGACCGGCGACACCGTCCTCGGGCGCGGGACGACGGTCGTGGCGCACCCCGACGGGCGGCTCGGCGACTATCTGGACTCGCTGCGGCGGCTGAGGTCCCTCACGGTGGACGACGGCGTGCACACCGTCCTGCCGGGCCACGGGCCGGTGCTGGACGACGCCCAGGGCGCCGTCGAGTTCTACCTGGCCCACCGCGCCCACCGGCTCGCCCAGGTGGAGACGGCGGTGGAGGACGGCTACCGCACCCCGGCCGAGGTCGTCGCCCATGTCTACGCCGACGTGGACCGCTCGCTGTGGCCGGCGGCGGAACTGTCGGTACGGGCCCAGATGGAGTACCTGAGCGAGCACGGGCTGATCTGAGGGCGCCCCCGGGGAGAGGACAGCCGTCAGTCCGGCCGGGCGGTCTTGACGCCGTGCACGCGCGTGTACTCCCCGGCGAGCCAGGGGCCGAGGTCGTCGACGTAGGACCGCAGGGTGTCCGGGTCGCCGACGGGTTCGTGGCCGTACCGCGCCGCCGTACGCAGCTGTGCGGCCCGCTCGGGGTAGTACGTGCCGAACGCCTCGGCCATCTCCCGCAGATCGCTCGTCCAGCCCTGCCAGCGCGGCATCACGAGCGTGAAGCCGGTGCGGACGAGGTGCCGGGACATGAAGCGCACGAGCGGCCGGCGGGCCTCCTCGGTGTCCTCGGCCTGCTCGATCCGCTCCCGCCAGCGCGGCAGCCACCGGGCGAGGTCGCCGTTGGTCTCGCGGGCCAGCAGGGAGTCGGGACGGTAGCGGGGCAGGGACGCTGCGAGGTCGTCGCCGAGCAGCGGGGTGCACAGGCAGGCGACGAACCAGCCCATGTCGTACCGCTCCAGGTTGCTCAGCAGTCGGTCCCGGCTGTAGAGCAGCGTGCCGACACCGTCGATCAGCGGGAACTCCTTGTCGACGGCCTCGCCGAGCGCCCGGACGGCCTCCCGGTCGGCGTCGCCCGGCTCCTCACCGAGGGCGACGAGCAGATCCAGGTCGCTGCGTCCCACGCGCGCGGTGCCGCGCGGGACCGAGCCGTAGAGGTAAGCGCTGTGCAGACGGGCGCCGAAGGCGTCCGCGAGCCGGTCGCGCGCGGTGGCCACGACCGGGCGGAAGGCATCGGGCACGCGCGCGAGGGAGCCTTCGCGGACGAGGTAGCCCTGGGCGTCGACTCCGGGACGGCGAACGGTTTCGGCCATGCGCTCACTGTGCCGCGCACACCGGCCGCGGGCAGCTGATTTTCCGGCGCGGGACGGCGGCGAACAGCCCGTCCGGCGAGCGAGGACGGGACTGTTCAGGGCCGAAGCGGCGGGACGGACGGCCCCCAGGAACGGCGGTCACGACAGCGGCGCCGGGCCGCCGGGAACCGGGGACCCGATGCCGTACGGCGAAGACCGGTGACGCCGTACGGCGAGGACCGGCGTCAGCGCGACCGCTTGGCCAGGCGCTCGACGTCCAGCAGGATCACGGCCCGCGCCTCCAGACGGAGCCAGCCGCGCTGGGCGAAGTCCGCGAGGGCCTTGTTCACGGTCTCGCGGGAGGCGCCGACCAGCTGGGCCAGCTCCTCCTGGGTGAGGTCGTGGACGACGTGGATGCCCTCCTCGGACTGCACGCCGAAGCGGCGCGAGAGGTCCAGCAGGGCGCGCGCCACACGGCCGGGGACGTCGGAGAAGACCAGGTCGGACATGGCGTCGTTGGTCTTGCGCAGCCGGCGGGCGACGGCGCGCAGCAGGGCGCCGGCCACCTCGGGGCGCGCGTTCAGCCAGGGCTGGAGGTCGCCGTGGCCGAGACCGAGCAGCTTGACCTCGGTCAGCGCCGTCGCGGTCGCGGTGCGCGGGCCCGGGTCGAACAGCGACAGCTCGCCGATCAGCTCGCTGGGGCCGACGACGGCGAGCATGTTCTCGCGGCCGTCGGGGGAGGTGCGGTGCAGCTTGACCTTGCCCTCGGTGACGACGTACAGCCGGTCGCCGGGGTCGCCCTCGTGGAACAGGGAGTCGCCGCGTGCCAGCGTCACCTCACTCATGGAGGCGCGCAGCTCCGCGGCCTGCTCGTCGTCGAGAGCCGCGAAGAGCGGGTTGCGCCGCAGAACGTCGTCCACGAGTTCTCTCCTTGTCGACCTGCTCAGGGGATCTTGCTCCCCCGTGTGCCAGGGGACCGTGTTCCCCATTTTGCCGGACGGTCCAAACAGTGTGATCTGTCACAAGGATGCCGCACAGGTGCCCCGAGGTAAGCGGCAGGGGTCCAATCGGGGGCCGATCTCCCGCGTCCGGGACGGTGGTCACTGCCCGGCCACGGGCCGGCCGGGTGTCCAAGTCGCCGGTGAGAGCACGGCGCAGGGGACGGCCCGAGAGGTTGTACCCGGTGATTCCGCTGTCGGCGAACAGTATTCCGAAGATGTGATGAATCGGATGAATCGGGCCGGCGCCTGTCGGGGATCCCGCCGGTCGGCGAATCGGTCAGGGGCCGCCCAGGGCAGCAGGGGCGGCCCCGGGCGGCCGCGCCCGCGCCGGTCCGGTGAGCGGTGGCCCGAAGGACCGGTCGTCCCGGTGATCCACCACCGGCACCAGTCCCGTCGGCGTAGCCTTCGTCCATGGCAGTGAGCAAGGTGCGCAAGGCGGCCACGGCGGTGACCCAGGCCGTGAAGCCATGGAAACCGGAGTCCCGGACGGCGCTCGTGCGGCGGGCGCGCAAGATCAACCGCGAACTCGCCGAGGTCTACCCGTACGCCCACCCCGAGCTGGACTTCCAGAACCCCTTCCAGCTGCTGGTCGCCACCGTGCTGTCGGCCCAGACCACCGATCTGCGGGTCAACCAGACCACCCCGGCGCTGTTCGCCAAGTACCCGACCCCCGAGGACCTGGCCGCCGCCAACCCGGAGGAGGTCGAGGAGATCCTGCGCCCCTGCGGCTTCTTCCGGGCCAAGACCCGGTCGGTCATAGGGCTGTCCAAGGCACTCGTGGAGGGCTTCGGCGGCGAGGTGCCCGGAAAGCTGGAGGACCTCGTCAAGCTGCCCGGCGTCGGCCGCAAGACCGCCTTCGTCGTCCTCGGCAACGCCTTCGGACGCCCCGGGATCACCGTGGACACCCACTTCCAGCGGCTGGTACGGCGCTGGCGGTGGACCGAGGAGAGCGACCCGGACAAGATCGAGGCCACCGTCGGCGCGCTGTTCCCGAAGAGCGAGTGGACCGATCTGTCCCACCACGTCATCTGGCACGGCCGCCGCATCTGCCACGCCCGCAAGCCCGCCTGCGGCGCCTGCCCGATCGCCCCGCTCTGCCCGGCCTACGGCGAGGGCGAGACCGACCCGGAGAAGGCGCAAAAGCTCCTGAAGTACGAGAAGGGCGGCTTCCCCGGCCAGCGGCTCAACCCCCCGCAGGCCTATCTCGACGCGGGTGGGAAACCGGCGCCGCCACTGGGGGCCGCGTGACGGAACGATCTCGGGGCCCTCGGGCGTTGGACAGGCAGAGCGACGGGGGTGGCGATGACGAGGGCCAGTGAGACGCGGGGCGGTGCGGTGACGCTCAGCAAGGAGGGGCTGCCGGACTGGCTGGATCCGGTCGTGCGGGCCGCCGAGACGGTCCAGCCGCTCCAGCTCAGCCGCTTCCTGCCGCCGGAGAACGGCTCGGGACGGCAGTCCGCGGTGCTGATCCTGTTCGGCGAGGGCGAGCGCGGCCCCGAGCTGCTGCTGATGGAGCGGGCCGGCTCCCTGCGCTCGCACGCCGGGCAGCCGTCCTTCCCGGGCGGCGCGCTCGACCCCGAGGACGGCGATCCGCAGGGCGACGGGCCGCTGCGGGCCGCGCTGCGCGAGGCCGAGGAGGAGACCGGCCTCGATCCGTCCGGCGTCCAGCTCTTCGGCGTCCTGCCCGCCCTCTACATCCCGGTCAGCGGCTTCGTCGTCACACCGGTGCTCGGCTGGTGGCGCGAGCCCAGCCCGGTGGGCGTCGTCGATCCGAACGAGACCGCCCGCGTCTTCACCGTCCCCGTGGCGGATCTCACGGACCCCGCCAACCGTGCCACCACCGTTCACCCCAGCGGACACCGAGGCCCGGCATTCCTGGTCGAATCGGCCCTGGTCTGGGGTTTCACGGCCGGAGTGATCGACCGCCTGCTGCACTACGCGGGCTGGGAGCGCCCCTGGGACCGCGAGCGCCAGGTCCCGCTCGACTGGCGCGCATGACAGGGTGATCCCCGTGCTGTATCCCCCGGGGGCCACCCCGGACCCCCGGCCGAGCTGCTGGGAGCGGAGTGAGTAGGCGAGGCCTGAAGCGGTGAACGTGCTGGACATCCTGTTGCTGGTCGCGGCCGTGTGGTTCGCGGTCGTCGGCTACCGCCAGGGCTTCGTGGTCGGCATCCTGTCGGTGATCGGCTTCCTGGGCGGCGGTCTCGTCGCCGTGTACACGCTCCCCGTCATCTGGGACGCCGCGACCGACAACACGGAGGTCAGCACCACCGCCGCCGTCGTCGCCGTGATCGTCGTCATCGTCTGCGCCTCGGTCGGCCAGGCCCTGACCACCCATCTCGGCAACAAACTGCGCCGGCACATCACCTGGTCCCCGGCCCGCGCCCTGGACGCCACCGGCGGCGCGCTGGTCAACGTCGTCGCGATGCTGCTGGTCGCCTGGCTGATCGGCTCCGCCCTCGCCGGCACGACCCTGCCGACGCTCGGCAAGGAGGTGCGCGGCTCCAAGGTGCTCCTCGGCGTCTCCCGGGCGCTGCCCGCGCAGGCCGACACCTGGTTCGCGGACTTCTCCTCCGTCCTCGCGCAGAACGGCTTCCCGCAGGTCTTCAGCCCGTTCGCCAACGAGCCGATCAAGGACGTCCGGCCGCCCGACCCGGCCCTGGCGAGCAGCCCGGTCGCGGCCCGCGCCCAGCGCTCCATCGTGAAGGTCACCGGTACCGCCCAGAGCTGCGGCAAGGTCCTGGAGGGCACCGGATTCGTCTTCGCCGACCGCCGGGTCATGACCAACGCGCACGTCGTCGGCGGGGTCGACGCGCCGACCGTGCAGATAGGCGGCGAAGGCCGCAAGTACGACGCCGAGGTCGTCCTGTACGACTGGAAGCGCGACATCGCCGTCCTCGACGTACCCGACCTGAAGGCGAACGTCCTGAAGTTCACCGACCAGGACGCGGCCGGCGGTGACGGCGCGATCGTCGCGGGCTTCCCGGAGAACGGCTCGTACGACGTGCGCGCCGCGCGCGTGCGCGGGCGCATCACCGCGAACGGCCCGGACATCTACCACCGCGGCACGGTCCGCCGCGACGTCTACTCGCTGTACGCGACCGTCCGCCAGGGCAACTCCGGCGGCCCGCTGCTCACGCCCGACGGCAAGGTGTACGGCGTGGTCTTCGCCAAGTCCCTCGACGACGCGGACACCGGGTACGCGCTGACGGCGGACGAGATCCAGCCCGACATCGAGCGGGGCCGTGCGGCGAACGAGCAGGTGGGTACGGACAGCTGCGCGCTGTGATCCCCGAAGAGGCGTTCAGCCGCGCGGGTGACGCAGACGCATCGAGACCCAGCGGGCCCGGCGGCGCAGGATGCGCGGGATCCCCACCCGGAGGTCCGCTTCCGCCATGTGGGGTGTGCCTCGCTGAGGCGTGCTCAGACCGGCGGCCGAGCGGCGGTTGCGGGGTGCGTCACTGTAGTCGTGCGTCCAGCCCATACCCCGACGTGTGCCCCTGCCCCAAGGTCGATAACCGCCTGCGCGCCCCCCAATTGGCCTATGCGGCAGGCATGTGGCCGTTCGAGGGACAAGTGTTCAGCAATCGGATACTCGGCGCAGCGCATTCGTCACCGAGCGGTCACCGCTCGGGTCACCTGTCGGGCTCGGGGTCCTTGAGCCAGTTGACCAGTTCGGTGGAGAACGCCGTCGGGTCCTCCTCGTGCGGGAAGTGTCCGAGACCGTCGAACAGCCGCCAGCGGTACGGCGCTTCGACGTACTCGCCGGAACCGGCCGCGCTGCGCGTCCGGGTCACCGGGTCCAGCGAGCCGTGCAGATGCAACGTGGGCACCCGCACCGGCCGCTTCATCCGGCGGTAGAACTGGACGCCGTCCGGGCGGGCCAGCGAGCGCACCAGCCAGCGGTACGGCTCGATCGCGCAGTGCGCCGTGGAGGGGATGCACATGGCCCGCTGGTACGTCTCCACGGTCTCGTCCTCCGGCAGCCGCGGCCCCGACCAGTCCCGGATCAGACGGCCCACCAGCGCCCCGCCGTCCGCGGTGAGTTGACGCTCCGGGAGCCACGGCCGCTGGAACCCCCAGATGTAGGAGTTGGCGGCCGTCTGCCGGGCGTCCCGCAGCATCGCCGCGCGCCAGCGCCGCGGATGCGGCATCGACACCACCGCGAGCCGTCGTACGAGCTTGGGGCGCATCGCGGCCGCCGTCCACGCCAGATAGCCGCCCAGGTCGTGGCCGACCAGTGCGGCGTCCGGCTCGCCGAGCGAGCGGATCACCCCGGTGACGTCCAGGGCGAGGTTGGCGGGGTCGTACCCGCGGGGCGTGCGGTCGCTGCCGCCGACGCCCCGCAGGTCCATCGCCACCGCCCGGTAGCCCGCGTCCGCGAGCGCGACCAGCTGGTGCCGCCAGGTCCACCAGAACTGCGGGAAGCCGTGCAGCAGCAGCACCAGGGGGCCGTCGCCGAGCTCGGCGATGTGGAAGCGGGCGCCGTTCGCCGCGACGTCCCGGTGCGTCACCTTCTGCCCGTGGGGCAGCTCGATCCGTACGGCCGAGGGGGCGGGGTCGGTCATGACGACGAGCGTGCCACAGCCTCGATGGCCGCGGGTGCCCGGTCCTCGGTCAGCTCCGGGCGCGGGTGCGGCTTGGCGTTCTGCAGGACGCCCGCCGACTCCTTCATCGAGGCCGCCACCTTCTGCGGGCCCTTGCCCTTCTTGGCCTTCTTCGCGAACACCACGCCGATCAGCGCGAGCAGGCCGGCGACCAGCACGTTGGCCGCGAAGGACAGCACGAAGCAGATCGCCAGGTTCCAGTTGGTCCAGGTGCGGATGCCGTAGGCGAGTGCGAAGTTGAGCATGGGCAGGGAGAACACCAGCACCGCGCCCGCCACCGAGAAGGCGCCGCCGCTCATCGCGCCGCGCTTCACGTCCCGCTTGAGCTGGGCCTTGGCCAGCGCGATCTCGTCGTGCACCAGCGCCGACAATTCGGTCGTCGCCGAGGCGAACAGCTGGCCGATGCTGCGTTCGGCGCCGACCGGGCTGCCGTCGGGTGCGCTCATCGCGTTCTCCCTCTGAGTTCTCGTGCCGCAAGTGTGCCGTGTGGGGTGGCCGTCGTGCTCGTACGGCCGTGTGGGTGGCCGTCGTGCGCGGGTGACCGTTGGGGGCCGCCCTCGCTCGTACGGCCGTCTTGATTTGTACCGTCTCGTCAGATCATGCCGGACGGTCGCCCTCCTCGCCTGCCCCGCCCGGCACTTCCGCAAGCCCGTGGCGCGCCGCGGCCGCCTGCTCGGCGGCGATCCGCCGGTGTTCGGCGGCCTTGCGCTCGTGGATCTCGGCCATGCGCAGGTGGTACGCCGGGTCGTCCTGTTCATAGACGTCCGGGATGCCGTCGAGGTCCTCGTCACGCTCCTCTTCCTCGCACAGCCTGCGGTACTTGGCGTTGCGTATCTTCAGCAGCACCGTCGCGCAGACCGTCGCGATCAGTGACCCGGTGAGCACCGCCGCCTTCACCTCGTCGGTGAGGACGGTATCGCCGTCGAAGGCCAGTTCGCCGATGAGCAGCGACACCGTGAAGCCGATCCCGGCGAGGGAGGCCACCGCGAAGATGTCCGCCCAGGCGAGGTCGTCGCTGAGCGAGGCCCGGGTGAAGCGGACGGTCAGCCACGTGCCGCCGAAGATGCCGACCGTCTTGCCGACGACCAGGCCGAGGACGACGCCGAGCGTCTCCGGCCGGGTGAACACGTCCCCGAGTGCCCCGCCGGAGACCGACACCCCGGCGCTGAACAGCGCGAACAGCGGCACGGCGAGCCCCGCCGACAGAGGCCGCACCAGGTGCTCGATGCGCTCGCCGGGCGAGTGCTCCTCGTCCTCGCGGGTGGTGCAGCGCAGCATCAGGCCCATCGCCACGCCGGCGATGGTGGCGTGCACGCCGCTGTTGTACATCAACGCCCAGATCACCACGGCGAGCGGCACGTACACGTACCAGCCGCGCACGCCCTTGCGCAGCAGCAGCCAGAAGACCACCAGGCCCGCCGCGGCCCCGCCGAGCGCGGCGAAGTCCAGCTGGTCGGTGAAGAAGATCGCGATGATCAGGATCGCGAAGAGATCGTCGACGACCGCGAGGGTGAGCAGGAAGGCGCGCAGGGCGCTGGGCAGCGCGGTGCCGATGACCGCGAGGACGGCGAGCGCGAAGGCGATGTCGGTGGCGGTGGGCACCGCCCAGCCCTGCAGGGAGCCGTGCCCGGCGAGGTTGGTCAGGGTGTAGACGAGCGCGGGTACGGCCATGCCGCACAGCGCGGCCACCACGGGCAGCGCGGCCGCCTTCGGGTCGCGCAGGTCCCCGGCGACCAGCTCGCGCTTGAGCTCGATACCGGCGACGAAGAAGAACACGGCGAGGAGACCGTCTGCGGCCCAGTGGGCGAGGGAGAGGTGCAGGCCGAGCGCGTCGGGGCCGAAGTGGAGGTCGCTGACCGTCTCGTAGCTGTGGTGGAGGGCGGGGATGTTCGCCCAGACCAGCGCCGCGACGGCGGCGATCAGGAGCAGGATGCCGCCGACGGTCTCGGTGCGCAGCGCGTCCGCGAGGAAGGTCCGCTCGGGCAGGGACAGGCGTCCGAGGACCTTGCGGGCGGTGTTCGGGGTGCGGGGCGCGGTCACGGCGGGACCTCCGGTGGCTGGGCAGGACGGCTCACATGCCGACCAGACTTCCCGGCGCACCTGTGGATCTTGTCGCGTCCTTGACGCTCTTATTACGTTACCCAACGGGGCGGGCGCCCGGGACCGGTGATCCTCACGTTAGACGCAGAAGTGGGCACCCGGCGCGTCGTCGTCCGGGTGCCCCCTTCGGGCCGTGCCGTGCGGGTCAGTCCTCGCTCGGCGCCGCCGGGAGCTTGGCCTGGATGAGGTCCATGACCGTGGAGTCGGTCAGCGTGGTGACGTCACCGAGCTGGCGGTTCTCGGCCACGTCGCGCAGCAGGCGGCGCATGATCTTGCCGGAGCGGGTCTTCGGCAGCTCGCCCACGGGCAGGATCCGCTTGGGCTTGGCGATCGGGCCCAGCGTGGCGCCCACGTGGTCGCGCAGCTCGCCGACCAGTGCCTCGTTCTCCGATGCCGTGCCGCGCAGGATGACGAAGGCGACGATCGCCTGGCCGGTGGTCTCGTCGGCGGCGCCGACGACGGCCGCCTCGGCGACCGACGGGTGCGAGACCAGCGCCGACTCCACCTCGGTGGTGGAGATGTTGTGCCCGGACACGAGCATGACGTCGTCCACCCGGCCCAGCAGCCAGATGTCCCCGTCGTCGTCCTTCTTGGCGCCGTCACCGGCGAAGTACTTGCCCTCGAAGCGGGACCAGTAGGTGTCGATGAACCGCTGGTCGTCGCCCCAGATGGTGCGCAGCATGGACGGCCACGGCTCGGTCAGCACCAGGTAGCCACCGCCGCCGTTGGGTACCTCGTTCGCCTCGTCGTCCACGACGGTCGCGCTGATGCCGGGCAGCGGACACTGTGCCGAACCGGGCTTGGCCTCGGTGACGCCCGGCAGCGGCGAGATCATCATCGCGCCGGTCTCGGTCTGCCACCAGGTGTCCACGACCGGTGTCCGGTCGGCGCCGATGTGCTTGCGGTACCAGATCCACGCCTCGGGGTTGATGGGCTCGCCGACCGACCCCAGGACCCTGAGGCTGCTGAGGTCGAACTTGGCGGGGATGTCGTCGCCCCACTTCATGAACGTGCGGATCGCGGTCGGCGCGGTGTAGAGGATCGTGACCTTGTACTTCTGCACGATCTCCCAGAACCGGCCCTGGTGCGGGGTGTCCGGCGTGCCCTCGTACATGACCTGCGTCGCGCCGTTGGCCAGCGGCCCGTACACGATGTACGAGTGTCCGGTCACCCAGCCGACGTCGGCCGTGCACCAGTACACGTCCGTCTCCGGCTTGAGGTCGAACACCGCGTGGTGCGTGTAGGCGGTCTGGGTGAGGTAGCCGCCGGAGGTGTGCAGGATGCCCTTCGGCTTACCCGTCGTCCCCGAGGTGTAGAGGATGAACAGCGGGTGCTCCGCCTCGAACGCCTCCGGGGTGTGCTCGGCGGACTGCCGCCCGACCAGCTCGTGCCACCAGACGTCGCGCTCGCCGCTCCAGGCCACGTCCTGCCCGGTACGGCGGACCACGAGCACGTGCTCGACGTTCCCCGCCTTGTCGACCGCCTCGTCCACGGCCGGCTTGAGCGCGGACGGCTTGCCGCGCCGGTAGCCGCCGTCGGCCGTGATGACGATCTTGGCGTCCGCGTCCTGGATACGGGTCGCGAGCGCGTCCGCGGAGAAGCCGCCGAAGACCACGGAGTGCGCGGCGCCGATCCGGGCCGAGGCCAGCATCGCGATCGCGGTCTCCGGGATCATCGGCATGTAGATGGCGACCCGGTCGCCCTTGCGGACACCCAGCTCCAGCAGGGCGTTGGCGGCCTTGGAGACCTCGTCCTTCAGCTCCGCGTAGGTGATCGAGCGGCTGTCGCCTGGCTCACCCTCGAAGTGGATGGCGACGCGGTCCCCGTGTCCCGCCTCCACATGCCGGTCCACGCAGTTGTACGCGACGTTCAGCTCGCCGTCCTTGAACCACTTGGCGAACGGCGGGTTCGACCAGTCCAGCGTCTCGGTCGGCGCCTTGGCCCAGGTCAGCCGGCGGGCCTGCTCGGCCCAGAAGCCGAGCCTGTCAGCCTTGGCCTGTTCGTACGCCTCCGCGGTGACGTTGGCGTGCGCGGCCAGGTCGGCGGGCGGCGCGAACCTGCGTTCTTCCTTGAGCAGGTTGGCCAGGCTCTCGTTGCTCACGACATCTCCCTTTCCAAGGGTGTCCGTTGTGTCCCAGGCCACAGCTCATCAGACGCGGGGGGCCGATGACAAGGGTCGACCGGAAAATTGGTTTAGACCTGTCGGACGGCCTGCCGCTCACACCGCACTGCGTGCCTCCTCTCCTTCCGCGACGGGCTTGGCAACGCCGGCGGAGACGCTTTCCGTGACGGCCCTGGTGATGCCGTCGGTGACGCATTCCGAGGCGCTTTCCGTGATGCTCTCGGTGACCTCCTCGAATACCGTGCCTCCTTCCGTTTGTGCGAGCAGATACGCCTGCGCCTCGCCGACGTGGAAGTACATGCCGTGCAGTTCCAGGTCGCCCCTGTCCAGCGCCCGGGCGACCGCGGGCTGCGCCCTCAGGTGATCCAGCTGCTGGACCACATTGGTCAGGCACAGCTGCTCCACCGCGTCCGCGGGTGCCCGCCCGGCCAGCCGGGGCCGGCCACGGTGGTCCCCGGCCATCCGTGCCAGGCTCGGCAGCCCGTGGCGCAGCCACCGCCGCAGCGGGGTGTCCCCGGCCGTGCTCTCCGCGGCCAGCAGCGCCTGCATCGCGCCGCACCCGGAGTGCCCGCACACCGTGATGGAGCGCACCCCGAGCACGTCCACCGCGTACTCGATGGCAGCCGCCACCGAGTCGTCGCCGTGCTCCTCGGCCGCCGGCGGCACCAGGTTGCCGACGTTGCGGACGACGAACAGATCGCCGGGACCACTGGCGGTGATCATCGACGTGACGAGCCGGGAGTCGGCGCAGGTGAGGAAGAGCTGTGAGGGCTGCTGGCCCTCCCGGGCGAGCCGTGCCAGCTCCTCCCGCACCAGCGGCGCGGTGTTGCGCTGGAACGAGCTGATGCCACGGGCCAGTTCATGCGCCGCTTCCCGGCCCGCCGGGGCCGCGGGAGCCCCCGCGAAGCAGGACTGGTGATTGCGCCAGGGTGTCCAGGGCCGGCACCGGCACTCGGCGGACGCGGCCGGCTCGGCGGTCCGGATTCCGCCGCGTCGGCCCGACAGCTCGGCCGTTCCGCCCCGCGCGGTGTGGGAGCTGTGCCAGTCCTGCAGTGACTCGTACGCCGCGTGGTCCATGAACGACCCGTCCAACTCCACGACGGCGTGGGCGCCTTGGGGTACGAGATGCAGGGTTCTGCTGAGCCGGGGCACCGCGAGGAACGTCAGCTGACCTCGGACACGTACGTGATGGACTCCTTCCTTGTCTTCGTGGGTGATACGGGTGCGGGTGAGGCGGTGCAGGGCGACGGCGACCGCCACGGCGACCCCGATGAGCACGCCCTCCAGGACGCCGAGGAGCACCACGCCGAGGGTGGTGGCGGCGTAGACCAGCACTTCGCGGTGGCGTGTCACCGTGCGGATGTGGTGCAGGGACACCATCTGGATGCCGACGGCCATCACCAGGGCGGCGAGGGAGGCGAGCGGGATCTCCTCCAGGATCGGGACCATCAGCAGCGCGGCGACTACTACGAGAACGCCGTGCAGCATCGTGGAGTTCCGGCTCACGGCACCGGAGTTCACATTGGCGGTGCTGCGCACGGCCACCCCGGCCACGGGCAGGCCGCCGAGCGCCCCGGAGACGATGTTGGCGGCGCCCTGGCCCAGCAGTTCACGGTCCAGGTCGGAGCGGCCGACACGGTGCGGACCGGGACGTGCGGCAACCAGCTTGTCCACGGCCACCGCGCCGAGCAGGGACTGCACGCTGCACACCAGGGTGGTGGTGAGCACGGCGGCCACGACGCCGAGCACCGGGCCCTCGGGCAGTCCGGCCAGCGCGTGACTGCGCCAGGACGGCAGCTCCACCCGGGGCAGGGTCAGCCCGGCAAGGGCGGCGGTCGCGGTGGCCCCGGTGACGGCGACGAGAGCGGCCGGCACCTTGCGTAGTCCCTGGCCGACGCGGCCCGGCAGGCGTGGCCAGGCCAGCAGCAGGGCCAGGGTCAGCGCGCTCATGGACACGGCGGCCGGGTGCAGGTCGGCCAACTGGGCCGGCAGCGCGCGCAGGTTGGCGAGGACGGAGCTGTCCGGGCTGCCGCCGAGGACGATGTGCAGCTGGGCGACGGCGATGGTGATGCCGATGCCGGCCAGCATGCCGTGCACCACGGCCGGGCTGACCGCGAGCGCGCCGCGTGCCACCCGCAGACAGCCGAGGCCGAGCTGGGCGAGACCGGCGAGGACCGTGATGCCGCAGGTCGCCCGCCAGCCGTAATGGTGGATCAGATCGGCGGTCACGACGGTGAGTCCGGCGGCGGGGCCGCTGACCTGCAGCGGGCAGCCGCTGAGGCGGCCGGCGACGACTCCGCCCACGGCGGCGGCGACGAGGCCTGCCTGGAGGGGGGCACCGGTGGCGAGTGCGATGCCCAGGGACAGCGGCAGGGCGATCAGGAACACCGCGACGGCGGCCGACACATCGGCGCCTTCGACGGGGAAGCGGCGGTGGCGCCCCGGTGCGGGGCTGTGCGGTGGCTGCGGGTGCTGGGCGTGAGGGGGTGCGCAGGCTGTGGGCATGTTCCCGTCTCCTCCGGGGCGGCGCGGTCGCGGACTGGTCGGGACCCGCGTCTATGGGCGGGGCTCGGTCGCGGCCGGGGGTCACGGCTTGCAGTGGCGGGATGAATCAACGCTCGGTAAATGAACCGTAATGCAAAGTAAAGACAATGCATAACTTTTCAGGGCAAATGGCGCAGACAATCACCCACTCGGGTGAAGTGAGCATTTCATCGGCTTGTCGTATTAATTCCCTCTCGGTCCCGTGCGACCTTGGCGGCGCTGTCGGTGCAAGCCCGGCACATCACCACAAAAGGCCACGTCAGCGTTCGTCTGAGAGAAGGAAGAAGGTGGGCGGAACATGGCCGCCACCCAGAGAATCGCCGTCGGTGCCATGGTCGCCGCGGCCTGCGCCACGTCGCTCGCCGGTTGTGCGACCGGCTCCAACGGCTCGAAGGAAGGAGCGTCCGGTCCGAAGCAGGGGGCACCGGCGCCCAACAGCGCGCTCCGCCTGATCGGTGACGGATCCACCGCGTACACCGGTGGGCAGCCACACCTGCCCGTGCCCGAGCGGCTGAAGTCCGGCCAGAAGCCCCCGCAGTTCGTGGTGTTCTCCTGGGACGGCGCGGGCGAGGACAGCCAGAAGCTGTTCTCCCACTTCCGCAAGGTCGCCAAGGAGAACCACGCGACGATGACGTACTTCCTCAGCGGTGTGTACATGCTGCCGGAGGAGAAGCGTGATCTCTACCGACCGCCCCAGCACGCACAGGGCAGCTCGGACATCGGCTTCAACGACCCGCAGGGCATCGCCGACACCCTCAAGCAGGTGCGACTGGCCTGGCTCGAGGGCAATGAGATCGGCACCCACTTCAACGGCCACTTCTGCGGCCCCGACGGCGGGGTCGGCGAGTGGTCGGTACAGGAGTGGAAGAGCGAGATCGCCCAGGCCAAGCAGTTCGTCAAGAGCTGGAGGACCAACACCGGCATGAAGACGACGGCCCCGCTGCCCTTCGACTACGACAAGGAGCTGATCGGCGCCCGCACCCCCTGCCTCGAAGGGCAGAAGAACTTTATGAAGGCCGCACGCCAACTGGGCTTCCGCTATGACTCCAGTGGGGTCAACGACCAGGTCTGGCCCAAGAAGAAGCAGGGCCTGTGGGACCTGTCGATGCAGCTGGTGCCCTTCCCCGGCCACACCTACGAGCAGCTGACCATGGACTACAACTTCATGGTCAACCAGTCCGGCACCGAGACCCAGGGCGACCCGGACATGTTCGACTACTGGGGCGACCAGATGCGCGACGGTCTGATCAAGGGCTTCTACCGCGCCTACGACGGCAACCGCGCACCCCTGATCATCGGCAACCACTTCGAGTCCTGGAACGGCGGCACCTACATGCGCGCCATCGACGAGGTGGTGCGGGAGGTGTGCAACAAGCCCGAGGTGCGCTGCGTGTCCTTCCGTCAGCTGGTCGACTGGCTGGACGCCCAGGACCCGGCCATCCTCAAGAAGCTGCGCACCCTGAACGTGGGCGAAGCCCCCCGGCAGGGCTGGGCGTCCTTCCTCTCCGGCCGCCCGGCCCCGGCGCCCAAGGGCGTCCCCGGGGCGCCGGCGGTCAAGCCGTAAGCGTCACACGGGCGTCGCCACACCCTCGCCGAGCACGAACCCGGGGTCGACCTGCGCCGCCAGGTCGGCCCCCGTGCGCTCGTTGCCCCACGCCTCGGCGTTCTTCAGATGGAAGTGCACCATCTGGCGCGTGTACCGCTCCCAGTCCCGCAGCTCGTACGTGGCGTCCGCGGTGGCCCGGAGGGTGTGCAGGGCGCGCGAGTTGGCCACCTCGAGGAGGTCGAACCGTGGCGGTCGGCCCTTCTCCATGGCGCGCACCCAGTCCGAGCGCCCGACCGTCACGAGCAGGTCGTCACCGACCTCCGCGCGCAGGAAGTCGATGTCGTCCTGTTCCTGGATCTTGTTGCCCACGACCTTCAGGGCGACGCCGAAGTCGCGGGCGTAGTCCTTGTACTGGCGGTATACGGAGACCCCCTTCCGGGTCGGCTCGGCGACGAGGAACGTCATGTCGAAGCGGGTGAACATGCCGGAGGCGAAGGAGTCCGAACCGGCCGTCATGTCGACCACGACGTACTCGTCGGGGCCGTCGACGAGGTGGTTCAGGAACAGCTCCACCGCTCCCGTCTTGGAGTGGTAGCAGGCGACCCCCAGGTCGGCGTCCGTGAAGGGGCCGGTGACCATCAAACGGACGGCGCCGCCGTCGAGTTCCACCGGGCGTGCGCAGGCGTCGTAGATCGGGTTGGGCTCCCGGACCCGAACCAGCCGCGAGCCCTCCCCGGGCGGGGTCGTCTTGATCATCGTCGCGGCGGAGGCGATGCGCGGATTGCCGCCGCGCAGATAGTCCTTGATCAGCGGCAGCCGTTCGCCCATGGCGGGCAGCGCGGCGGCCTCCGTCTCGTCGAGGCCGAGTGCGGGACCGAGGTGCTGGTTGATGTCCGCGTCGATGGCGACCACCGGGGCACCGGCAGCCGCGAGGTGGCGGATGAAGAGGGAGGAGAGCGTGGTCTTGCCGCTGCCGCCCTTCCCGACGAAAGCAATTTTCATGTTCACCAAGCGTAGTCGGGCGATAGCTGTACGTGTCACGCGGAAGTGAAGAAGACCACTCCTTCGTGGGGTCGGCCGGTGGGGTGCGTACTGTCGTACTCATGAGTACGACAGGCGCGAACGCCGATCCGCTCGCGGCCCTGGGCGCGCTGCCCGGTGTGGCCGAGTCCGTGGAGTCCGTGCGCAAGGCCGTGGACCGGGTCTACGGGCACCGGATCATGCGGCGCCGCAGCAACGCGGTCACCTCCGAGGCGGCCCTGCGCGGCGCCCGCGGCTCGGCGGCGCTGTCCGGCGCGGACTGGGCCCTGGAGGAGGTGCGGCGGCGCACCGACTTCAGCGCCGACGCCGAGGCGCGGGTCGTGGGCGCGGCCCTGCGGCTGTCGGCCGAGGCGGGACAGCTGCTGTCCATCTGGCGGCAGTCGCCCCTGCGGGTGCTGGCCCGGCTGCACCTCGTCGCCGCCGCGAGCAAGGACGAGCAGGTCGGCCGCCCCCGCCAGGCCGGTGAGGCGGTGGACGAGCCGCTGATCGAGCTGCCGCTGCCGGACGCCCAGGAGATCTCCGGCCGCCTCGAGGGGCTGGCGGACCTGATCATCGCGGGGACGTCAGCGCCCGCGCTGGTGACGGCAGCCGTGGTGCACGGCGAGCTTCTCGCGCTGCGCCCCTTCGTGTCCCACAACGGCCTGGTCGCGCGCGCGGCCGAGCGGATCGTGCTGATCGGCAGCGGCCTGGACCCGAAGGCGGTGTGCCCCTCCGAGGTGGGCCACGCCGAACTGGGGCGCGCCTCCTACCTGACCGCACTGGACGGATACGTCTCCGGTACCCCTGAGGGCATGGCGGCCTGGATCGCGCACTGCGGCAGGGCGATCGAGCTGGGTGTGCGTGAGTCGACCGCGGTGTGCGAGGCGCTGCAGCGCGGCGCGGCCTGAGGGCACACCCCCGGACATGGGTTGCGGCGGTACGAGTTCTCGTACCGCCGCTGGCATGTCCACCCAGTTACCAAGCGTCCTCGATATATGCCCATCAGGTCGGGAACTTTGCCCGTCACCTGGTGCGGCTGGCCCGTAATCGACGGGTCGACGTCGCGTGGGTGCCCGGTGTCCATGCGGGGTCCGTGTGGCCAAGTGCGTAGTGGTAGGTGATCCTCTCGGATGTCCTTTGGTCTCGCGGGCCTGAGTTCTTTGTACCGCGAGCCTGGAGCAAGCGGAACCCCTGCCCGCACTTCTTTACTTGACGGTTCAAACAGGGGGTGAACGGGCGCTGCTCAGACGGTGCCGCGGCGCCGGTTGGTGTACCAGACGAGGCCGGCCGTCGCGGCCGCCGCTCCTATGGCCGCCGCCGCGATCAGTGCCGGGCGCGGCGGGACGGACAGGGTGGGCAGCCGCTTCTTGAGCGGGACCGGGTGGCGGAACTCCAGAACCGGCCACCCGCGCGCGAGTGCCTCGCGGCGCAGCGCCCGGTCCGGGTTCACGGCGTGCGGGTGCCCGACCGCACGGAGCATCGGCAGGTCGGTCGCGGAGTCGCTGTAGGCGTAGCAGCGGTCGAGGTCATAGCCCTCGGACGCGGCCAGCTCCCTGATCGCCTCGGCCTTGGTCGGACCGTAGGCGTAGTACTCCACCTCGCCGGTGAAGCAGCCGTCCTCGCCGACGACCATGCGGGTGGCCACCACCCGGTCCGCGCCCAGCAGGTCGCCGATCGGCTCGACCACCTCGGCGCCCGAGGTGGACACGATCACCACGTCCCGTCCGGCCGTGTGGTGCTCCTCGATCAGGGAGGCGGCCTCGTCGTAGATGATCGGGTCGATCAGGTCGTGCAGGGTCTCGGCGACGATCTCCCGCACCTGCTGGACGTTCCAGCCCCGGCACAGCGCGGACAGATACTCGCGCATGCGCTCCATCTGATCGTGGTCCAGGCCACCGGCCAGGAAGACGAACTGGGCATATGCGGTACGCAGCGCGGCCCTGCGATTGATCAGCCCGCCTTGGTAGAAGGACTTGCTGAAGGTGAGCGTGCTCGACTTCGCAATGACCGTCTTGTCCAGGTCAAAGAAGGCTGCCGCGCGGGGCAAGGAGTGGTTTTCCACGTCCCTGAGCATATGGGCCCACCATTCGGCGTAAGGTGGGGCGCGTGGGTTTGCCTGAGAGGGCTCTCGGGTACACCATGGAAGTCACGGATCGTTCGCGACCGTGCTAACCCGGTCCGACTCCTCCCCCCCCGAGTCGGCCGTGGGGACGACCCCCGCTCTCCCCCCCGGCGGGGGTCGTCGCATGTCCGGGTGGGTTTTCTCGCCTTCTTCTCCTTCTTCGCGCAGCTGCGCGGCCGACGTGGCGACGCTCCGGCCGCTCCTCTCGCATGCCCGGTCTTGGTTACTCCCAGTAATCGTCAGGATGCTCTCCGGAAGTCGTGCGGGCGCCCGTACGGGAGTCACCGGTATGGGTGACGGCGATATTCACAGCCTCCGGGTTGTCCACCGTTTTCGACCAAGATCCACAAGATTTCGAGGATCGCTGCACCGTGATTCCAGCGCCTCCGGCCGCGGCGAGTTCATGGCCGGTTCCGATTGTCGGAGCGCCTATGGCCGGTTCCTATCGGCCGCTCATATGGAGGCCGCTTGCCGGTTCTTCACAACTTTGGGAATCGCGTGGCCGCAGAGGGCTGCGCGGAACACGCAGCGAAGGGGGAACACGCGTGACCGGAACCATCACCCACGACCCGCCACCCGCCGGCGCAGGCCGGCCCGGACGGCCGCTCATCCTCACCGAGGACGCCGAGCTCCTGGACGATCTGCTGCGCCTGTGCGCAGCCGCCGGCGCCACGCCCGAGGTCCACCACGGCGTACCGGAACACAGCGGCGGCTGGGAAGCGGCCCCGCTCGTGCTGGTCGGCGACGACGCCGCCCGCCGAGTCCGTGGAGCCACGCGTCGGCGCGGAGTGGTGCTGGTCGGCCGGGACCAGGACGACTCGGGGGTGTGGAAACGAGCCGTCCAGATCGGCGCCGACCATGTCCTGATGCTTCCCGACGGCGAGCAGTGGCTGGTCGACCGCATCGCCGACGTCGCCGAGGGAGTCGGCCGTCCGGCCCTCACCGTCGGGGTCATCGGCGGCCGGGGCGGAGCCGGCGCGTCTACGCTCGCCTGTGCCCTCGCCGTCACCTCCGCGCGCGAGGGACTGCGCACCCTCCTCGTGGACGCCGATCCGCTCGGCGGCGGGCTCGACGTACTCCTCGGCGGCGAGAGCGCCGACGGACTGCGCTGGCCCGCCTTCGCCGCCTCCCGCGGCCGGCTCGGTGGCGGCGCACTGGAGGAGTCGCTGCCGGAACTGCACGCCCTGCGGGTGCTCAGCTGGGACCGCGGCGACTGCGTCGCCATTCCGCCCCAGGCGGTGCGCGCGGTCCTCGCCGCGGCCCGGCGACGCGGCGGGACGGTCGTGGTCGACCTGCCCCGCCGCCTCGACGACGGCGTCGCCGAAGCCCTCGCCCAGCTCGACCTGGCCCTGCTCGTCGTCCCCGCCGAACTGCGGGCGGTCGCCGCCGCCGGACGCGTCGCGTCCGCCGTCGGGATGGTCGTACGCGATGTCCGGATCGCGGTCCGTGGACCGTACGCGCCCGGCCTGGACGGCCACGAGGTGGCCCGGCTGCTCGACCTTCCGCTGGCCGGCGAGGTGCCCGTCGAACCGGCACTGCTGCGCCCCCAGAGCGGAGCGAAACCACCCGCCGCGACCGGACGCGGTCCGCTCGCCCGCTTCTGCGTGAACTTCTGGGAGCGGGCCCTGGTCGAGGCCGGAGGCACCCGATGACACTCCCCGCACTGGACCGGGCCGACGGCGCGGCCCTCCTCGACGGCGTCCGGCGCAGGCTGGCCGAGAGCGGCGCCGAACCCACCCCCGCGCGCGTGGCACAGGCGCTGCGTGAACAGGGCCGGGTCCTCGGCGACGCGGAAGTCCTCGGCGCGGCCCGGCAGCTGAGGTCCGAACTCGTCGGCGCGGGCCCCCTGGAACCGCTGCTCGCCGACCCGCACGTCACCGACGTCCTGGTCTCCGCGCCCGACCGGGTGTGGGTGGACCGCGGCGGCGGCCTGGAGCTGACACCGGTGACCTTCCCGGACGCGGCGGCCGTACGACGCCTCGCGCAGCGGCTGGCCGCCGTGGCCGGGCGCCGGCTGGACGACGCCCGGCCCTGGGCGGACGCCCGGCTGCCCGACGGAACACGGTTGCACGCCGTGCTGCCACCGGTCGCCGTCGGCTGCACCTGCCTGTCACTGCGGGTGGTACGGCCCCGGGCGTTCACGCTGGAGGAGCTGGTGGCGGCGGGCACCGTGCCTCCGGGCGGCGACCGGGTCCTGAGGGCTCTACTGGCGGCCCGGCTGTCCTTCCTCGTCAGCGGCGGCACCGGAAGCGGCAAGACGACCCTGCTCAGCGCTCTGCTGGGCCTGGTGGGACCGGGCGAACGACTCGTGCTCGCCGAGGACTCGGCCGAGCTGCGCCCGGATCACCCGCACGTGGTCCGGCTGGAGACCCGGCCCGCCAACCAGGAGGGCGCCGGTCTGGTCACCCTGGAGGACCTGGTCCGGCAGGCGCTGCGGATGCGGCCGGACCGGCTGGTCGTCGGGGAGGTGCGCGGGCCTGAGGTCGTGCATCTGCTCGCGGCGCTCAATACCGGCCATGAAGGCGGCTGTTGCACGGTCCATGCCAACGCCGCCTCGGACGTTCCGGCTCGCCTGGAGGCACTGGCGACGGCCGCCGGGCTCGACCGGGCCGCGCTGCACAGCCAGTTGGCGGCCGCCCTCTCCGTGGTGCTGCACCTCGTACGGGACCCGTCCGGACGGCGCCGGATCGCCGAGGTGCACGTGCTGGAGCGGGACGCCACGGGGCTGGTGCGGACGGTGCCGGCACTGCGCTGGGGCGAGCGGGCCTTCGCGCGGGAGCGCGGCTGGGAGCGACTGGAGCAACTGCTCGGCGGCTCGGCCGGGCACGGGAACGGACGAGAGAGGTGTCGGACGTGATCGGTGAGACGTCCATGGGGGCCGCGCTGATCTGCCTGGGTGCGATGGTCTGGCTGCTGGGCGGACGGCACTACGGGATGCGGCGGGCGCGGCTGCTGCTCGCGGACGGCGGAGTGGTGGCCACCGGTCCGCCCTCCTGGGAGCAGGCCATCGGCGAACTACGACGGCTGCGCGGCCGGTTGCGCGGGGAGTGGTGGGCGCTCGTTGCCGGGTTGCTGCTCGCGCTGCTGGGCACCTCGGTGATTCCGGTCGTCGCGGGGGCCGCCGCGGTGCCGGTGCTGCGCCGGGTGCGGCGCGCCCGGCAGGCCAGGAGCACCCGGGACCAGCGGGCGGGGACCGTGATCGCCCTGTGCGGGGCCCTCGCCGGGGAGGTGCGTGCGGGACGGCAGCCCGGTGAGGCGCTGCTGCGGGCCGCACGGGACTCCGGCGGACTCGGCGACGGGCAGGCGGCCGTGGTCGCGGCCGCGCGGTTCGGCGGAGACGTGCCCGGCGCGCTCGCCGTGGCGGCCCGGCAGCCGGGTGCCGAGGGCCTGCTGGGACTGGCCGCGTGCTGGCGGGTCGCGGTGGACCAGGGCGCGGGACTCGCGGCCGGCCTCGACCGGCTGGACGCGGCCCTGCGCGCCGAACGAGACCAACGCGCCGACCTTCGCGCCCAGTTGTCGGGAGCCCGGGCCACCGCGGTGCTGCTCGCCGCACTACCCGCCCTCGGCCTGCTCCTGGGCGCGGCCATGGGCGCCGACCCGCTGCACGTGCTCCTGCACACCGGAGCCGGACTCGGCTGCCTGGCCGCCGGAGCGGTGTTCGAGGCGGCCGGCCTGTGGTGGGCCGTGCGGATCGTGCGGGGAGCGGAGGCGGTGTGAGGGGGGCGATGAGGGCCGGGTGGTGCGCGAGGGGGTCGGAGCGTCGGGGTGGTGATGGGAGCGGTGGTGGGGGCCTGGTGATGGCCGGGGCGGTTCTCGGGGTGGCTGGGGTGGTGGCTGCGGGGTGGTGCCGACGGGGTGGGGATGGCTGCGGGTGGTGACGGCGGGGTGGGGACAGGTGGGGCGCGGGAGGCGCGGTGCTGGCCGGGGTGGTGCTTGAGGTGGCCGGGGGGGGCCGGAAGGTGCGGAATGGGGCGGATCGTGTGGAAGGGGTGGTGGTGTGAGCGGGGAAGTCGTCCACAGGCTGGGGATGGCCGGGGCCGTGATGCTGGCGCTCGGCTGGGTCGCGCGGCGATTGGAGATGGTGCGGCGACGTCGCCGGGCGCGGCGCCGGGCGGCCGGGCTGCTGGGGATGGAAGTCCCCGCGGCCAGAGCACCCTTCGAGATCCCGGGCGTGGTGCGGCGGTGGTTGCCGGCGGGCGGGGCGGCCTGTGGTGCCTGGGTGCTGGTCGGCGGAGCCGGCGGGGCTCTGCTGGGGCTCGGCGTGGGGGTGGTGCTGTGGCGGTGGCGGGAGCGTCAGGCGGCAGTCGGCCGGGCGGAGGTGACCGACGCCGCCCGTGCCGAGCGTCAACTTCCGCTCGCCGCCGACCTGCTGGCGGCCTGTATCGCGGCCGGCGGCGGCACGGTGATCGCAGCGCAAGCAGTGGGGGAGGCCCTCGGCGGGCCTGTCGGGGAAGCGCTGGCACGGGGCGCGGCGGAGGTACGGCTCGGCGGTGAACCGGCTGACGCCTGGCGGAGATTGGCCGCACTGCCCGGTGCCGGAACCCTGGCACGGCTCCTGGAGCGGACCGACGAGTCCGGGCTGCCCGCCGCCGGACCGGTCACCCGCCTTGCCTCGGACGCCCGCGCGGAGTGGGCTCGCACCGCGACAGCCCGGGCCCGCCGGGCCGCCGTACTGATCTCCGCGCCGGTCGGCCTGTGCTTCCTGCCCGCGTTCATCGCGATCGGCGTGCTGCCGGTCGTGATCGGACTGGCGGGCGGGGTGGTGGGAGGGAGGTGAGCCGTACGAGAGGGGCTGAGCGCAGGACGTGAACCACAGAGAACGACAACAGGCATGAACCTTACGGAGGTTGAGATGAACAGCAAGGTCAAGGAAGCAGTGGTACGGCTGCGGGGAACGTGCCGCAGGCGTCGGCAGGACGCCGGGATGGTGACGTCCGAGTACGCGATGGGCATCATCGCGGCCGTCGGCTTCGCGTTGCTGCTCTACGAGGTCGTCACCAGCGGCCAGGTCAGGGCGGAACTGCAGGCCATCGTGAAGAAGGCCCTCAGTGCGCGCATGTGAGCGGGGGGCGGACCGCGGGTTCGTGACCGCGGAGGCGGCCGTGGTGCTCTCCGTGCTGGTGGCGTTCACCATGGCGCTGGTCTGGGGGCTGCTCGTGGTGGCGGCACAGATCCAGTGCGTGGACGCCGCCCGCACGGGCGCCCGGGCCGCGGCCCGCCAGGATCCGACGGACGTGGTGGTGACGGTGACGCGGGAGGCGGCGCCGCGCGGGGCGCGGGTGACGGTGGGGCGCGAGGGCGACCAGGTCCGGGTGACGGTCGTGGCCAGGCCGCCCGTGCTCAGCGGGCTGCCCTTCGAGGTGCGCGAGGAGGCCGTGGCACTGGCCGAGGAGGCGGTGGGGGCGGCGAAGGAGGAGGGGCCGTGAAGGGGGAAGGGCGAAGGGGAGAGGCCGTGAGGGGGGCTGAGGCGGGCGGCGAGGTGCACGGCCGGCAGTGTTCCGCCCACGAACCCCCTGACTCGGGCCACTCCTCCCAAGGGCCCTCCGGTCGGGAGGCCTTCGGTCGGGGGCCCTCCGGCCCGGGCCACTCCGACCGAGGGTCGGCCACCGTCTGGAGTCTGGGGGTGATCGCCTTGCTGTGCGTGGTGTTCGGTGCCGTGCTCGCGCTGGGGCAGGCCGTCGTCGTCCGGCACCGGGCGGCCGGCGGTGCGGATCTGGCGGCGCTCGCGGCGGCGGACCACTGGGCCGAGGGCCGTGCGGAGGCCTGCGGACGGGCCGAGCGGCTTGCGGCGGATCAGGGGGTACGGCTGGTGCGGTGCGCGCTCGTGGGCGAGACCGCGGACGTGACGGCGGCCTCGGGAAGAGGACCGTTCGCGGCGGAGGTGAGGGCGAGAGCGGGCCCGGCGGGTCCGTTGCCATCGGGCGGCGCGGGCGGGTCCCAGACCCCGGTGTCCGGCGGTACCGAGCCGCCCGGTCGCTGACTGCCCAGGCCGCGCGGCCCAGCGGGTGCTTCCGGGCCCCGGTCCCTCCCTCGCCGGCCTACAGGCCCACGCCACCGCCTCTCCCGAGCCGACCTCCCTCGGCTCCTCCCCCGAGCCGGCCGCCGTCTGCCTCGTCCTCCCTCGGCTCCTCGCCCCGAGCCGGCCGCCGTCTGCCTCGTCCTCCCTCGGCTCCTCGCCCCGAGCCGGCCGCCGTCTGCCTCGTCCTCCCTCGGCTCCTCGCCCCGAGCCGGCCGCCGTCTGCCTCGTCCTCCCTCGGCTCCTCGCCCC